>NZ_CP032286.1:2732276-3415345 GCF_002165305.2 Acinetobacter sp. WCHA55
ATACAAGGATCGCGCCGTCCATCTGAGCAGCACCAGTAATCATGTTTTTAACATAATCGGCGTGGCCCGGGCAGTCTACGTGTGCGTAGTGACGAGTTGGAGAATCGTATTCTACGTGTGAAGTATTAATTGTAATACCACGTGCTTTTTCTTCTGGTGCAGAGTCAATTGCAGCGTAGTCTTTCGCTTCACCACCGAATTTCTTCGCACATACAGTTGCAATTGCAGCTGTTAAAGTTGTTTTACCATGGTCAACGTGACCGATTGTGCCCACGTTAACGTGTGGCTTATTACGTTCAAACTTAGCCTTAGCCATGAGATCTTCCTTTTTAAACTACTCATGCAGGATCACTGCATGAGCACTTGGTTTTTAACTATGAATTAGTTTGGGCTTATAGTAATCGAAAGATTACTCGTCGTCACCTTTTTTACCGCCAGACTGGAATTTAGAAATGATGCCTTCAGCCACGTTACGTGGAGTTTCAGCATATTTAGCAAATTCCATAGAGTATGTTGCACGGCCTTGAGACATAGAACGCATTTGAGTCGCGTAACCAAACATCTCTGCAAGTGGAACTTCAGCTTTAATTGCTTTAGTACCGCCAGGCAAGTCATCCATACCTTGAACCATACCACGACGACGGTTTAAGTCACCCATGATATCGCCCATGTAGTCTTCTGGAGTTTCTACTTCAACTTTCATGATCGGCTCAAGCAAGATAGGATCTGCTTTCATGAAACCGTCACGGAATGCGTAAGAACCTGCCATTTTGAACGATAATTCGTCCGAATCGACATCGTGGTAAGAACCGTCAAATAATGTAGCTTTAATGCCAACAACTGGGTAACCAGCAAGGACACCATTCTTCATACGCTCTTGGATACCTTTATCCACAGCACCAAAGAATTCTTTAGGAACTACACCACCAACAACTTCTTCAGCGAACTCGTAGTCTTTACCAGCATCAGGATCCATTGGCTCTAAACGTACGTATACGTGACCAAATTTACCTTTACCACCAGTTTGACGAACGAATTTACCTTCTTGTTCAACTGACTTTTTGATCGTTTCACGGTAAGAAACCATTGGTTTACCAATGTTTGCTTCAACACCGAATTCACGCTTCATACGGTCAACAATAATGTCAAGGTGAAGTTCACCCATACCAGCAATAATTGTTTGACCTGACTCTTCATCAGTACGAACGCGGAATGATGGATCTTCCTTAGCCAAACGACCTAAAGCAATTGACATTTTTTCTTGGTCAGCTTTAGTTTTTGGTTCAACAGCCAATGCAATTACTGGCTCTGGGAATTCCATACGCTCAAGTGTAATGACATTTTTCTCATCACAAAGTGTATCACCTGTAGTTACGTCTTTAAGACCTACACACGCAGCGATATCACCCGCACGAATTTCTTCAACGTCTTGACGATCGTTCGCGTGCATTTGCACGATACGGCCGATACGCTCACGTTTAGCTTTAACTGGGTTATAAACAGAATCACCTTGTTTAAGAACACCAGAGTAAACACGTACGAAAGTTAAGTTACCTACGAATTTGTCGTTCATGATTTTGAACGCAAGTGCAGAGAACGGAGCTTCGTCAGATGCTTCACGAATCGCTTTAGTTTCAGCTTTATCGTCAAGAATACCTTCAATCGCTTTAACTTCTGTAGGCGACGGTAAGAATTCAATTACTGCGTCCAACATACGTTGAACACCTTTGTTTTTGAACGCTGTACCACAAAGCATTGGTTGAATTTGACAAGCCAAAGTTTGAACACGTAGACCATTAACGATGTCTTCTTTAGAAAGATCGCCTTCTTCTAGGTATTTGTCCATTAGCTCTTCAGAAGCTTCAGCAGCAGCTTCAACCATGTTTACACGCCATTCTTCAGCAGTAGCTTGAAGTTCAGCCGGGATTTCACCGTACTCAAACTTCATACCTTGTGAAGCTTCGTCCCAAATGATCGCTTTCATTTCGATCAAGTCGATTACGCCTTGGAAGTTTTCTTCAGCGCCAACAGGGATTACTACAGGTACTGGAGATGCACCTAAACGTGTCTTCATTTGTTCAACAACACGGAAGAAGTTGGCACCAGTACGGTCCATCTTGTTCACGAATGCTAAACGAGGCACTTGGTATTTGTTCGCTTGACGCCATACAGTTTCAGACTGAGGTTGTACACCACCTACAGCACAGTAAACCATACACGCACCATCAAGAACACGCATAGAACGTTCAACTTCAATTGTGAAGTCAACGTGTCCCGGTGTATCAATTACGTTGATACGGTGTTCAGGGAACTGTTTAGACATACCTGACCAGAATGTAGTCGTAGCAGCAGAAGTAATGGTAATACCACGTTCTTGCTCTTGCTCCATCCAGTCCATTGTTGCTGCACCATCGTGTACTTCACCAATTTTGTGAGATACACCTGTGTAGAACAAAATACGTTCTGTAGTCGTGGTTTTACCAGCATCAATGTGCGCAGAAATACCAATGTTACGATAACGAGAAATTGGGGTTTGACGAGCCATGATTTCTTGCATTCCTAAATTTTGTTGTTTAAAACAGGCGCTTTAAGCTGACGAACAGCTTAAAGCGATTCGATGACAGTTTGACGTAGCCAAGCTATCACCCTCCTGAATAGGGGCTGTTTTAGTCGCTTAGAAGCGGTAGTGAGAGAATGCTTTGTTGGCTTCAGCCATACGATGCACGTCATCACGTTTTTTAACCGCTGCGCCTTTACCTTCAGCTGCATCAAGCAACTCACCAGCAAGACGTAAAGCCATAGTTTTTTCAGAACGCTTAGCAGCAGCATCTACTAACCAACGCATAGCTAGAGCAGTACGACGGGATGGGCGTACTTCCATAGGTACTTGATAAGTAGCACCACCAACACGGCGTGCTTTTACTTCAACCATAGGACGAACTTTTTCAAGAGTAGTCTCGAAAAATTCAACTGGGTCTACTTTGTTTTTTTCTTGAACGCGGTCTAAAGCACCGTAAACGATACTTTCAGCAATAGATTTTTTACCATCTTGCATTACGTGGTTCATGAATTTAGCGATTGTTTGGCTGCTGAACTTAGGATCCGGAAGGATTTCACGAGCAGCAACTACGCGACGTCTTGGCATTTTAAACTACCTATATATATGACACTTCAGGTTAATCCAGCCGTAGCACAAAGTGTCATGTGCTTTCGCTGGCCTTACTACACGTCGCTTGAATTTCACAAAATTAATGCAGAAATCAGACAAGCGAGACGATAAAGGATTGCAGTTCTAGCGAACTAAGAAGTTAATCTCGAAAGATTATTTCTTAGGACGTTTAGTACCGTATTTAGAACGAGACTGGTTACGATCTTTAACACCAGCACAGTCTAAAGAACCACGAACGGTATGGTAACGTACACCTGGTAAGTCTTTAACACGACCACCACGAATAAGAACAACACTGTGCTCTTGTAGGTTATGGCCTTCACCACCGATGTAGCTAGAAACTTCAAAACCAGAAGTTAAACGCACACGGCAAACTTTACGCATTGCTGAGTTAGGTTTTTTAGGTGTAGTTGTGTAAACACGTGTACAAACACCACGACGTTGTGGACAAGCCTTCAACGCAGGAACTTTAGATTTTTCAACTAAAGTCGTACGACCCTTACGGATCAACTGATTTGTTGTTGCCATTTGGCAATTCTCCCGTTAATAAAAAACCCAAAAAAAGACGACTTTTTGAGGGCATGCAATTGTAAGCTAAGACGTAAAAATGGTCAACATTTCAAACCATATGTAATGTTGACCAAATCAGGGCTTTTACAAATTTCTATCTATTTTAAAGGGTTTATTTTTTACTTGGAACATTTCGTCTTTTTGTAACCTTTTTTTCAGTCAGCTCTACAGCAGGTTGCGCTGTAATTTTTGAAGCTGTGTCAGGTTCATTTTCCGTAAAAGACTCATTATTGTTCTGTGTGGTCTCTTCAACCTCATCCACTGAATATAAGTCTGCAAGATCCTCCTCCATGTGTAAGGCTGGTTGCTGGGGTGCGACAGCATCATGAGGCTCAACCATTTGATCTGCGAGCTGTTCCAGACCTTGTTGAACTTGCTCTTCAGTTGCGACAGGCTCTGTGACTTTGTCGGATTTTTTCTGGATTTTAACCTTAGCAATACTTTGATGACCATTTAACTCCACTTCAGTCCCAAGCTTTAAATCTAGACTATCGGTCTCTGATGTACTGCGCTGTGACAGCAGTCGTGGCGAGGCTTTCACCAAAAGCTCAAGTGAGCGTTCATATGCAGTTAAAGCACTCAGACTGGTATCTTTTTGTTGAATGATATATTGACGGGCTTGTGAAAAAACCAGTTGTGCTTTTTGGTGTACATCATCAACAAGGCGCCAACTATAAGCTGCACTCACCCCTGCACTGGCAATTGGTGTGAGTTTTGCCAGCTTATTCAGTAGCGATAGGTTAGCAATCGACTGTCCCCATTTCAGCTGACCATCGGCATTGGTCAACCATTTCTTTAAGGCCTCAATGTCATTGCTTGAACCTAAAAGCTGTTGTAGCTGAGAGACATCATGTGTTTGCAAGGTACTTGAAATCGCTTTTATCGCTATCAACAAGGTTTGTTTTTCCGCAATCAGCCCAAGATCAATCTGTTTAAAAATAAACTGGACGATGTCTTGATCAGATTCTTTAGTTAAGTCAAAACCATAAGAACGCCCCACTTGGTAAATCATACGTAACGACATCACTAAGGAAGCGGGTACATCTACGGTTGAACCCACAAAACCTGTTGCTCCAGTCAGTGCGCCTTGCAAGATAGCAATAATTTTATTTTGTTCGGACAGTGCCTGACTAATCCTTTTTGAACGGTCGACATCTTGGGTCAGCATTTCTAAATCACGCACGCCCGCTTCATCTAAAACGGCATCGACCGAGCTCATATTCGAGCTAAACTGATTAAGCTGACTAAAAAAATAATCTGCGGCCTTATCTGAAAGTTGTGGTGACACAAAATGCGCGACTCGATTTGCGTTGACATAATGACGTCCCAATAAATGACGTGATACTGTCGGCAGGTGGTCTCTCAAGACTTGCTGCGGGTGTTCATAACGCTTATTTTTCGATTTTGTTTTTGTACCCGCACGATCACCAGTTGTAGCATTGGTCAGTGCTGAAGTCGTATCTTGGCTTACTTGGTTTAATATGTCTAGACCTGTATGGCTGAGCTTTTTAGCCACTCCGAAGGCATTTGAAAAGAAACCACTGCGCTGTTTATTGTTTGAATCCGCCATTCCGTACCCCGTACTTTATAATCTTTCATTTCTAGCTAAATACTAGGTGTAGTACGCATTTATCTCAATAACAATATGTGTCTTTTAGTAAAGTTGAAATGCTCTGCTCCCAATTTTAAGACAAGTCAAATTGGCATAGGATTTGCCATAAGAATTAAAAATTCTTTCTGCTATTATGATCTGCATTAAAAACATAAGAGTTGCAATTGGCTTAGAAATAAATTGTTGATTCATCTTTAAGCGTAGCTCTGCAAAACCACCATATAAGGGATCTTTAAATGAAACGTGTAGTAATCACTGGCATGGGTATCAACTCATGTATCGGTAATACTTTGGAAGAAGTTACTCATGCATTACAAAACGGGATTTCTGGGACACGTTTTAACCCAACCTATGCTGAACTCAATTTTAAAAGTCATATCAGTGCTGCTGCTGAACAAGACTTTGATGGTATCGACCGTAAGCTAAAACGCTTTATGGGTGTTTGTGCCATGTATGCATACAATGCTGCGGTTGCTGCGGTTGAAAACGCAGGCTTAACAGCAGAGCAAATTGGTGGCAACCCACGCTATGGTATCGCGGGTGGTTCAGGTGGTGGTTCAACTGCATCTGTAGTTGAAATGAAAGAATTATTAGACACCAAAGGCGCACGTAAAGTTGGTCCGTTCTTCGTACCACGTAATATGTCGAATACGATTACAGCAAACGTTGGCGTTGCTTTTAAAATGCAAGGTGTTGCACACACCATTACCAGCGCATGTGCAACGTCTGCTGATGCCATTGGTTATGCCTACAACTTGATTCAACTCGGCAAACAAGACTTAATGCTTGCAGGTGGCGGTGAAGAAGATCACTGGTCACAAAGCTTATTGTTTGATGCGATGGGTGCACTTTGCTCGAAGTACAATGACACACCTGAAACTGCATCTCGTCCATATTCAGCAGACCGTGACGGTTTCGTTATTGCTGGTGGTGGCGGTTTCGTGGTACTTGAGTCACTTGAACACGCTCAAGCACGTGGTGCTAACATTTTGGCTGAAGTTGTTGCTTACGCTGCGAACAGTGACGGTGCAGACATGGTTGCACCATCTGGTGAAGGTGCAACACGTTGTGTACTTATGGCACTTGAAGAAGCGAAACAACACGGTGTAGACAGCATTGACTATGTCAATACACACGGTACGTCTACACCAGCAGGTGATATTACAGAATTATTGGCAATGGAACGTGCCTTTGGTGAAGGTAAAGTTCCTCCACTCAGCTCGACTAAGTCAATGACAGGTCACAGCTTGGGTGCTGCAGGTGTACAAGAAGCGATTTACTCTGTATTAATGATGCAAAATGACTTTATTGCACCAAACATCAACGTGACTGAACTTGATGAAGGCGCAAAACCTTTTGACATCGTACTTGAAAAACGTGATGCAAAATTGAATACTGTGATGAGTAACAGTTTCGGTTTTGGCGGTGTAAATGCTTGTCTCATTTTTAAAAAATGGGAAGGCTAATTTAAGAAATCTTGATCATTCATTGCCGATGCAGTGAATGATCAACTTTCCACACTGCCCTTTAATAGGGTGAATTGATGGATGCTCCTTCTGATGCTTTCCTCTGGGTAAAAGCATTACATATCATTGCAGTCGTTTGTTGGTTCGCTGCGCTCTTCTACCTCCCTCGTTTATATGTCTATCACGCCATGAGTGAAGATGCCGTCAGTCATCAGCGCTTTGAAGTGATGGAGCGCAAGTTGTACCGTGGCATAATGTGGCCTGCCATGATTGCCACACTCATTACGGCACACTTTTTGGTCGATTGGGGCGATGCAACCCGTCACTACCATGATGCCTTGTGGTTTTATCTTAAAGTTGGTTTAGTAGGACTATTGGTGATCTACCACTTTGTTTGCGGTTATTACCGTAAGAAATTGATTGGTCATGCGCACTACAAGTCACACAAATTTTGGCGCTTCTTTAACGAAATGCCGACCCTCATTTTATTTGCTGTGGTGATTTTAGTCGTGGTTAAACCGACATTTTAAAATCCCACACTTAAAAAGCCCCGATTGATTCGGGGCTTTTTAATGTCTGTAAAAAATCAACAGTACAACTCAAGATCCACGCTATGACCGCATCCCCAATTGACGAATTTTTAAATTGAGCGGGGTCGAATAATATTTCTCAATCGCCCAACTCAAAATAAACACCGCGATAAAATAAACAGGCAACAACATCAACTTTTCAGCCGCTAAAGTGGCTTTTGGGAAATACACCACTTTCATTAAGCCAAGAATAATCAAATGAAACAGATACATTTCATAGCTGCGCTGCCCAATCCAGACCAAACTCCGTGCCATGTGTGAAACAGGTTTAGCTTTCGGCTCTTGAGAAAAGCAAAATATGAGTAATGCCGTCAGTAACGCAAATACGCTGATGCCCCAAGTACTCACCTCTTTGATGGGTGCATAAACATATAAAGCGGTCATTAGAAACGCGGTTACTGCAACAATCATTTTTTGATTATAAATAGTTCCTTTGAAATGCTGCGCATACATTGCGGTGAGGCAGCCAATCGCAATTCCATCAAAGCTAGAAAAATAGTGATACAGATAAGCCCCACTTTCCTCACCAAAATGGAGGGCACGAAAATACGGTGCATACGCGATGACGGCGAGCAGAAAAACAATAAAGCCTTTGCCCCGACCCAGTGCTAAACACAGGACAGGAAAGGCTAAATAGAAGACTTCTTCAACCGATAAAGACCACAATACGCCCAAAGCATAGTTCACCCAACCATATTCAATAATCAGTAGATTCATCCAGAAACTCAAAGCTGAAAGAACAGTCACAGCATAGGACACCTCTACGCCATTGGGCGCCTGATTGATAAATGGGTTCAACCCTAAACTCCCAAGCACGCTAACCATTGCGATCAATAACACCAGACACGGCATAATCCGGGCAATCCTGCGAACATAAAAATCTTTCAACTGAATCTGCGCCAAAGAACCGTTGCGCTGCAAAGTATGTTGGGTGATCAAAAAACCAGAAATGACAAAAAACATGGTCACACCATAGTTACCATTTCTTGCAATCAAGTTACTTAAGCTTTCGCCGCCAATGGGGATGCCGAGAAAGGTATCATGCAGTTTATAAGGGATATTGAAATGGTGAATCAGCACCAAAAGGATGGACACGCCACGCAGGATGTCAATTTTATAATTACGCATAAATCATTATTAAAATTTTAAAGTGCTTCATTAAAAGTGAAACCGCCTGATTTAAACAGCTTTTATATATAAAATCATACAATGATCTAACACTGAACTAGAATCCATTGATTCAGCTCAAGCAAAAAGAAAGCCCTGCTTATGCAGGACTTTCTTTCAAATATCACAAATACAGAATGAATTTACTTAGTTATCCAGTTGCTGTTCTAACAGACGTTTTTTCATACGCGGTTTGTACAGCAGTTGATAGGTCACGGCTAAAATAATCACCCATAACGGACTGATCATCAATGCGCGAAGGGTATCCGCCTCTAAACTCAAAATAACCAACGTGAAGAATAAGAAGATTAAGACCACATAAGACATCCAAACACCACCCGGCATTTTAAAGGTCGATTTTGCATGTAGCTCAGGACGCAATTTACGGTAGCGGATATAGCACACCATAATAATGCTCCAGATACTGATAAACAGAATCACACACAATGAGCTGGCTAATGTAAAGGCTTCAACCGTGTTCGGCACAAAGTACTGTAGCGCCGCACCTGCCATGATAAAGGCACATGAGAAGAATAGGCCTTTTGCTGGTACC
Organism: Acinetobacter sp. WCHA55; assembly: GCF_002165305.2. Lineage (NCBI taxonomy): Bacteria > Pseudomonadati > Pseudomonadota > Gammaproteobacteria > Moraxellales > Moraxellaceae > Acinetobacter > Acinetobacter sp. WCHA55. The sequence goes on from NZ_CP032286.1 coordinate 2,741,404, forward strand.
GCACGTTTTGACAGACGAGCTAGGCTCTGTGGTGCTTGCCCTTCTCTTGCCAAACCAAACAGCATCCGTGATGTAGAGAACACACCACTATTCATGGAAGACATCACTGAAGACAGTACCACCAAGTTCATAATGATGGCTGAAGTTGGGATACCCGCATGTAAAAATAGTGAAACGAACGGGCTTTGATCCGCAGGAATTTGATTCCACGGCGTCACCGACATCACGACAAATAGCGACAACACATAGAATAAAATAATACGGGTTGGAATCGCATTCACTGCTTTCGGTAAGTTCTTTTCAGGGTCTTTGGTTTCAGCAGCCATGGTTCCAATCAACTCTACACCGACAAAGGCAAAGAGTGCAATTTGGAAGCCTGCTAAAAAGCCACTGCCGCCTTGAGGGAACATCCCGCCATGCGACCAAACATGACTGAAGCTTGCAACTGAACCACCTGGTACTTGGAAATGGCTAAACACCATAAAGCCACCAATCACGATCAACCCTAAAATGGCTAAAATTTTGATTAAAGCAAACCAAAATTCAATTTCACCAAAGAGTTTCACAGTCAGCAAATTTAGCCCAAGGACAAACAGCACACAGCCGACACTGATTAAAGCCTGTCCCATAGGCGTAAAGGTCATATCTGGCGGGAGCCAAAAGCCGAGATAGTTAATAATGGCTGCCAAGTCCGCAATACCGACCAAGACCCAACCGAGCCAATAGGACCAACCGATATAGTAACCCGCACCTGGCCCAATCAAATCATGAGCCATGTCGATAAACGACTTATAGTGTAAATTGGACAATAAAATTTCGCCCAATGCACGCATGAGGAAGAAGAACATGGTCCCGATAATCATATAAATGATCAGAATCGAAGGACCAGCAAGAGAGATGGTTTTGCCCGAACCCATGAACAGGCCCGTACCAATCGCACCACCAATGGCAATCAATTGCAGGTGGCGGTTGGATAATTTCCGTTGTAATTCATGCGATGATGCATTTGCACCGTCAGCTTGTGGGGTAGTCGTCATAATTTAACATCCTGTTAAAGTCCTTTTTTGCGTATAAACCAAGTTCATACAGTGCTCGTTTTCCTAACGGGCGGTATTTATACGCTGATCAGCCATTCAGCCTGGGCCAAAGGGCTGATACACACGGGGAGAGTTTAAAAAATTAGTTTTGTGCGGCCGTTACTGCAATTTCGATCAACCAGTTTGGATTCACCAAATCAGCCTGAATCGTGGCACGTGAAGGTGCTACACAACCGTTCATCCAATCAATCCAAATCGCATTGACTGTAGAAAAATCAGAGAGATTTTTGATGTAAAGCTGAGCAGATAACAAACGTGATTTATCTGTATTTGCCAAAGCTAAAAGCTCATCAATTGTTGCTAAAATTTCACGGGTCTGACCTGCGACATCATTGTCGGTATTTTTTGGCACTTGCCCTGACAAATACACCACTTGATTAAACACAGTGACTGCACTCATGACTTCGTTGGTGTTGAATTTTTGAATGTCTGAATGTGACATAGGTCTTTCCTTGTATGAAACTGTATAAAAATAAAATTTAATCTTGGATAAAATTGACACGTGCAGTAACAGCACACATCAGCTCATAGCCAATCGTGCCTGAACCTGCTGCGACTTCATCAATGCTAAGCACAGTGCCCTGTTTCGAAGTACCCCACAGCACCACTTCGCTGCCAACTTGGGCATTTGGGAGGTGAGATAAATCGACCGCTAACATGTCCATGCTCACCCGTCCGACCAAGCTACTGCGTTGTCCATCGACTAAAATAGGCGTACCTGTTGCGGTAATCCGTTGATAACCATCGGCATAACCACAAGCCACAATACCCACACGCATGTCGCTTTCAGCAATGAACTTTGAGCCATAACCGACACTATCGCCTGCTTTTAACTGCTGAATGGCAATCAACTCGCTACGCAAACTCATGGCGGGTTGCAAATCCCAGTCTTGAATCGAATGGGTTGGATAATCTGGTGAGCTACCATAGAGCATGATGCCGCTGCGGATCACATCCGACTGCAACTGTTCATGACGTAAGATGGCTGCACTGTTACTGACTGAACGTGCACCTGGTAGATCATGGGTAATGGCATCAAATAACTGACATTGATGTGCAATGCCGTCACGTCCGAAACGCTCACCATCGGCATCCGAAAAATGCATCATATGGGTCAAACGTTGAACTTGAGGCAAGTTTGAAAGCTGCTGCCACACTTGACGGTACTGTTCAGGACGGAAACCTAAACGGTTCATGCCGCTGTTCATTTTTAAATAAACATCGAACTCTGCCTCTAAAGGAAAACGCGCTAACCATTCAAGTTGATATTCACTATGAATACTGAAGCTTAAACCTAGCTCATGGCAGTCAAATAGATCTTGCTCTGAGAAAATACCTTCAAGTAACAAAATTGGGCCTGTCCAACCCAAAGCACGAATGCGTTTTGCCTCTGCCAAATCGAGTAGCGCAAAACCATCGGCAGATTTGAACGCTTGATAGACGCGTTCAATACCGTGACCATAAGCATTGGCTTTGACCACCGCATAGACTTGGCTATTCGGCATTTTAGTGCGAGCAACATTTAAATTATGCTGCAGTGATTGGCTATGAATCACTGCAGTAATTGGACGTGGCATTGTTTTCTTCCTTGAATCAATATGGCCTAAAACGAATTAGGCTGCTGAAGGATAACGTTGAATAGAGAGACCTTCAGTACTGATGTCTGGTTGATGATTCATCACCAAGTCACTAATAAGCTTGCCTGAACCACATGCCATGGTCCAACCCAAGGTGCCGTGTCCTGTATTTAAGAATAGGTTTTTAAAACGAGTCGCACCAATGATTGGCGTTGAGTCTGGTGTCATTGGACGTAAACCTGTCCAGAAACTGGCTTCAGCTAAGTTTCCGCCTGGGAATAAGTCTTGAGTCACCATCTCCAAAGTTGCACGGCGATCTTGGTTTAAACCGTGGTTGAAACCACTCAGTTCTGCCATCCCCCCCACACGGATACGTTGGTCAAAACGCGTGATGGCAATTTTATAAGTTTCATCAAGAACCGTAGACTGTGGCGCAAATGCAGGATCTACAATTGGAATGGTTAGTGAGTAGCCTTTGACAGGGTATACAGGCAAATTCAAATTCAATGGCTTCAAGAAATCACGTGAATAACTACCAAAAGCAAGCACATAACGGTCTGCTGTAAGCACTTGACCATCCACCACCACGCCTTTGATTTCATCCCCTTCAACCACTAGTTTTTCAACATTTTGGTTAAATTTAAATTCTACACCCATGTCTTTTGCAAGGTTTGCCAAAGCATTGGTAAATAGGTAACAGTCACCTGTTTCATCATTCGGTAAATGCAAACCACCGACCAGTTTGTCTTTGGCATATTCTAAAGCTGGCTCAACTTTGGCTAAGTCATCTTTTAATAATAGTTCGTAGTCGACGCCACATTCTTTTAACACTTGGATGTCACGTTGTACGGCATCCAATTGAGCTTCATTACGGAAAACCTGTAAAGTTCCTTTCGCGCGGTTTTCATAGTGAATGCCAGTTTCTTTACGTAGTTCACGTAAGCAGTCACGGCTGTATTCAGCAACACGCGTCATACGTTCTTTGTTAATGGCATAACTTTGTGGATTGCAGTTTTTTAACATCTGCGCCATCCAGTTTAACTGCCACATGCTACCATCAATGTTAATGGCTAAGGGTGCATGATGTTGGAACATCCACTTTACGGCTTTAAACGGAATACCAGGTGCAGCCCACGGTGTAGAATAACCCGGAGAGATTTGCCCTGCGTTCCCAAAGCTAGTTTCTTCAGCAGGACCAGCTTGACGGTCTAAAACCGTAACACTTGCGCCTTGTTGTGCAAGGTAATATGCACTTGCAACACCGATGACACCACTACCTAAGACAATTACACGCATGACTGATCCCTTACACACACTAGTTTATTTCACTAGTATATTTTTAGGTTAATAGTTTTTTTCACTGTTTTTATCATTATAATCTAGGTAAATCGCCATTTTTGTCGCGCTAAAATTCTAAACATAGGAAATTTATAATGCGTAAATTAGATCGGATTGATCAGCAAATTTTAGACATTTTGCAGCGCGATGGACGAATTGCGATTAGTGAATTGGCTTCTCGCGTTAACCTTTCAACCACGCCATGTTCGGAACGCGTCAAACGCTTAGAGCGTGATGGTATTATCATGGGTTACTACGCACGCCTCAATCCGCAACTGGTCGATCGAAACTTATTGGTATTTTTAGAAATTAAGCTGTCAGCTAAGTCTGGCGATGTGTTTGATCAAGTGGCGCGTGACTTGGTCGAAATTCCTGAGGTTTTAGAATGCCATCTGATTTCAGGTGAATTCGATTATTTGGTCAAAGCCCGTTTAAAAGAAATGAGTGCCTACCGACGCCTATTGGGTGATTTACTAAAAAAACTGCCCTCTTCAGCGTCATCGCACAGTTATATTGTGATGGAAGAAGTCAAAGAAAGTTTTTATTTGGACATTCGCTAAAGCTTATTAAAAATATGCATTTTAAAAATGCATTCACTTTAAATGTTTAAAATCTATCGATTCCCTATTGGAAATTCTGCATCATGTTTAACAAACTTATGTCTAGTCTTGGCTTACAAGGCATTCAAGTCGATACTCGTCTACACACCACCGCGCCACAAGCGGGTCAAGCCATTCAGGGTGAGGTTATTTTTAAAGGTGTAGCATCTAATAAAATTATCAACGGTATTTATTTAAAGCTCATGACCACAGCCGAGGTTGAGTCAGATGATGCTGAATACAATAGCGCGTTAAGTATTGCCGAATGGCACATTAGCGGGTCTTTTGAGTTACAAGCCCATCAGTCACATGCATTTCCTTTTTCGATTCAACTGCCCTTTGAAACGCCAATTACAGATGTGCCTTGTCGCATCAATAAAACCCGAGTGTGGTTACATACGCATTTAGATGTGGACTGGGGACTCGATGCAACTGACAAAGACTATTTACAGATCTTACCGACACCGACCATGCAGGCATTTATTCAAGCCATGCAGCAATGCGGTTTTCAGTTGATGACCGTCGATGTTGAAAAAGGCCAATTGCGTGGCAACGGCTTCTACTCCAGTATTGGTTGTTATCAAGAACTTGAATTTAGACCTATGCAATTGTTCAATAGTATCAATGAAGTTGAAGTGTCCTTTGTGGCAGAGCAACATCAAACCCATGTGCTTTTGGAAGTGGATCGTAAATTTCGTGGTGATGGCTTCAACAGCCTTACCATTCCACATCATCAGGCCAATCCTGCACTGTTAGCGAATGAAATTAGACGTATGTTGGGACTTTAATTTTTTTAATCACTGCGCACAACTGTTTAAATGTAGACAGTAGTGCGCAGTCTAAAAAGGCATTATTTAAATCCTGTCCGCATTAAATCCTATCTGAATTAAATAAAGTCCAAGACATCGGCAAAGGTTTTAATTCGTGCTTTTGGTGCGGCTTCCGTCAACTCTTGATCAGAACCATAACCGTATTCCACCGCAATGGTGTCAATACCGTTACGACGTGCTCCCAAAATGTCATGCTCACGATCGCCAACCATCAGACATTCTTCTGCTTTTAACTGCTCTTTTTCTAAAATATAAGCAATCAACTCTCCCTTATTGGTGCGCTCACCGTTCAGTTCACTGCCATAGGGGTGTACAAAGTATTGTAGTAAATTGAAATGCTCTAAGATTTGACGGGCATAGACTTCTGGTTTTGCTGTCGCCAAATACAAGTGATAACCCTGCTCGGTTAGTTTTTTTAAGGTCGGTTCAACATCGGCAAATAAATGGTTTTCATATAAACCTTTCACCGCAAAACGCTCACGATAGCCCAGTAGAGCTTGCTCCGCCAAAACATCGTCCACTGCAACATTTAAGAGTTTTGCCAAAGACGCTTTTAGGGGTGGTCCAATAATCCAGTCAATATTTAAATCTTCAGCAATAGGATGTCCGACTTTGTTTAAACCATAACGCGCACTGGTGGTAATGCCAACTTTCGGATCTGTTAAGGTTCCATCTAAATCTAGCAAAATATGTTTAATCACAGCTGATCCTTCTTGGGCTTTAAATAAAATACTATCGAGAGTTCTGCCAAAGTTGCCTATACTATCGCAAATTTTCGCAACAAGGATATTTCTGTGCGCGCAACCGTACTGTGCTTTTCTGGTTTAGACCCTTCAGGTGGTGCTGGTTTACAGGCCGATATCGAAGCGATTGGTCAAAGTGGTGCGCATGCAGCCATTGCGTGTACAGCACTCACTGTTCAAAACTCGCAACAAGTGTTTGGCTTTGAAGCAACGTCAAAAGAATTGCTGCTCGCTCAGGCAAACGCTGTGGTCGGTGATTTACCAATTAAAGCCGTAAAGTCTGGCATGTTAGGCACCACAGATAATATTGCAGCACTGGCTGAGTTTCTACGTGAACATCCTGAGTACAAGTATGTGCTCGACCCTGTTTTAGTGGCGAACAGTGGAGGTTCACTGGGCGATCAAGCAACCTTGGTCAAAGCTTTTGTTGAACTGATCCCATTAGCAGACATTATTACCCCAAATACAGTTGAGCTACGGGCGTTAACAGGTCTCGATGATTTAGCTGCTGCAACACAAAAACTGTTTGAAATGGGTGCCAAAGCGGTACTAGTGAAAGGTGGTCATGAAGACACACCAGACTATATTCGCAATGCTCTGTTTGTGAATGGCGAGCTCATTTCTGAAACTCGCTGCCCACGTTTAGCCGGTGAATATCACGGTTCAGGTTGTTCGCTGGCGAGTTTTATTGCCGGTCGTTTGGCACAAGGTGACAGTGTTAAAGTCGCAGTACATCATGCCGAAACATGGCTCTTTGGCGTATTAAAACAGGCAGAAACACCTGTTGAAGGCGGTCAGAAAATTCCAAAGCGTTTTTAAGTAGAAAACCCTGCATATGCAGGGTTTTGTTTAACTGTCTTGATGACGTTGTTTTAAATGTGCCACATGCTCACGGTTGGTTTTCCATGACTTTTCTAGCACTTCTTTTTCAATCCGAAGCTGAATCCGTTTCAGTTTCATTGCTGGAATCACCTCTGTATTAAAGGTCTTTATATAGTCGACCCATGCTTTACCTCTAAATACCGTACTGGGCATCGCAGTTTTGAACTCACATTCAGGCATGAACACCACAGCAGAATGGATATAGTTTACATCAACAATATCTTGCAACACACTTTGCAGGACTTTGACGTGTTTATAGTTTTGATGTAGCGGATTTTGAAATTTAAAGCTCTTTTTATAAATTTTCTGCGTCCACATCTTTTGACGTTCACCACCAAAAATCCAACCCTTGTAGTTTTTGGTTTCAATTACAAAAACACCAAAGGGACTTAATACAATATGGTCAATTTGCGTCGTTCCACCCTGCTCATCAGGCAAAGTCACATCGTTGATTAGACTATAACGCTCATCCAAATATAGTTTTACATGCGCTTGAACCGCAAACTCCCCAAACTTTCCTTTCAGATAAGGCTTAAACGCTTTTAAAAGGCCAATCCCAAACAAGATCAGCAGCATCCACCATAGCTCTGAAAATACATTCCCCACAATTTGACTCATCATATTATTCATCGTTGTTTGAGTTAGAGACACCATTCTTCAAAAGAAGATAGATTAAAACATAAGATTATGATTTTTAAATTATTAAACTAAAAAACGAGCGTAAAAACTCTGAAAACAAGCTTAATTCGAAATTTTCTCAAGCTTTAATAATATATCTTTATTGTCCAGACCACCTGCGAAACCAACCAACTTTCCATTCGCCCCCACCACCCGATGACACGGCGCAATAATTGAAATCGGATTTTTGCCATTGGCTGCACCCACTGCACGAACAGCTTTGACATTGCCAATCTGTAGTGCAATCTCTTTATAGCTTCGGGTTTCACCAAACGGAATTTGTAATAAAGCCTGCCAAACTTGCTTCTGAAAATCTGTCCCCGCAAAATCCAAAGGCAAATCAAAACTCTGACGCTTTGCCGTAAAATATTCGCTCAACTGCCGTTCCGTTTCCAGCAAAATTGGATGCTGATTCTGTTCGACCAACTCAGCTAAACGTACCCGTTTTGGGTTTTCATTTTCCCATAATACGGCAACCAAGGCTTGATCATGTGCCACCAGTCTCAGTACCCCGACAGGAGATGGCATATATTTAAAAAATAAGCGCATGCTTCACCACAAAAATTGTCTATGTAGCAACATTATGACGATGAAAGTTTCATCAGTACAAGCCCAGAAATGATTAAAACCGCTGCGAGCATCCGCATGGCATTAGCAGGTTCACCTAAAATCAAAATTCCAACCAAAAATGAACCAATCGCACCAATCCCTGTCCAAACCGTATAGGCCGTGCCCAAAGGTAAGGTCTTCATGGCATAAGACAGCAGCGCAAAACTGGCTACCATAAACACGAGGGTTAAAATACTCGGCGTCAGTTTAGTAAAACCATCCGATACTTTCATCGCATAGGCCCAAACCACTTCGAGCAAACCCGCAACAATTAAAATCACCCATGCCATACTTAACCCACCTTCTATCGAATACAGAAACAACAAAGCTCCAAACGAAGGTTCGCTTGAAGCTCGACATTTTTAAATGAGTTTAGCTTGATGAAAGTTTCATCAAAATCAGACCTGATACAATCAGCACCGCAGCAAACATCCGCATAGCCGTTGCGGGTTCACCTAGAATAAAAATCCCCACCAAGAAAGACCCTATCGCACCAATTCCAGTCCAAATGGTATACGCAGTCCCTAGCGGCAATGTTCGCATTGCATAGGCCAGTAAACCAAAACTTAAAATCATGAACACAATGGTGATAACGCTGGGTGTAAGTTTGCTAAACCCTTCAGACAGCTTCATTGAATATGCCCAAACGATTTCAAACAGACCCGCAAAGATAAGAAAAACCCAAGCCATACTACCAACTCCACTTCACTAGAGTCAGGTCGTCCTGACGAATTTTCTCAATATGAGGGAGGTCGTTCCTCCTGAATATGCCTTAAATTATAGCAAAATACGCACCAAAATGAGTTATTTTTACACTTAAAAATCATTAAATTGAAAAAGGAGTGATCTAAACCAGCAGATCACCCCTCTTTCAGCACAAATCTAGTGCAATCTCAGGTATTCACTTTAAACCTAAACATTCAACTCAAAACTTAAAGCGAATACCCATTCCATACTGCCAACCTTTCTCTTCATCGCTTTCAGCTTGCCAAGCCGTCGCTTCATTACCTTTGCCATATTCATAGGCAATGTCCACGTAAGGCATGACTTTTTTGCTGATTTCATAACGCGTCTCAAGACCGACGACTGCGCTACTAAGACCTGATTTTTTGGCATATTTAGAGTCATCACTAAAAATAAGATTCAGATCTAAATAAGGTTTAAAGATCAGCTTTTGAGTCAATAACAAGTCCCGCTCAGTTTCCAAACTAAATGCGGCATAGTTGTCTGCACCAGCATACACATAGGCATCGGTTTCAAAGAAATACGGCGCCAAACCATGTAAGCCAAGTACCCCATCCACTTTTTCTTCCGTATCCCAGTCATGCTGTTCACGCTGCACTTTTTCAACTCGGTAACGTGCACCCGCCTGTACATCCCAAAAGTCTGAAATCATACGGCTATACAATAGTTTGGCATCATACTCAGCCTTATGCGATTCCTGCTTTTCTGCATGCACTTTGATAAACAGCTTATTTTCATCTGTCCCGATACGGGTTTCAAACTCAGACTTTAAACCACCATCGCCGTCTTCATTCAACAACCACTTGTTATCAACGGTGGTGACTGCATAAATTTGTGCACCATGCTCTTTACGGTGATCGTGTGTATGTGCTGTTGAATCATGATTCATCTGCTGCCCATGTTGTGCACTAGACTGCGGAGCAACTTGAGTTGGAATGGTCATCGCCTGATGCTGCGCATGTTGTGACATCACAGGCTCAGTGGTCATGGACATATTTTCATTTGCTTCAGCAGGCATATCATGCCCTTCATGCGCCATAGCTACAGCACTCATCAACACTAAAGAACTGCTCAATATGCTTTTTGAAAAAAGATTAATGGTGCGCATGATGATCTCCTTTCTGAGCATTCGGCTGCTTACTTGGTTGAGTTTGAGCGTGTTTCTCCGATGAAGGCTGACCCACCGCATTTTTCTGTTTCAGCATCTGAGCATGCTCATCGGCACGATGCTGATGATGCTCATGCGCCATTTCTTTGGACTGAGCTTGGCTTGTTGATTTGGCTTTTTGTTTTTCGTGCTGTGCATGAGTTTCAGCAGCCATAGCAAACGAACAAAATAAGACAGTAACAGCTAAAGTAAAGCCTGAAAAAAGATTAGTGATGCGCATGTTCATCTCCTTTTGGCTCAGCTTGAACTGCTGCTTTTTGCCCTTGAATTGGGGTGGTGGACACTTGAGCGTCACTGACATTGGCCACAATCAGTTTATTCATCATGCCTGAGCTCATGTGGTAAAGCAGATGACAGTGAATGGCCCATTCGCCTAACTCATCTGCGGTCAATAAAGCGGTCACTGTTTTACCTGGTGGTACAATCAACGTGTGCTTATTCGGCATATCAACGGCAGCTTGCCCATTTTCAAGTTGCATAAACATCCCGTGCAAATGCATCGGATGCGCCATCATACTGTCATTGATAAATTTGATCCGAATACGCTCGCCATACTTCACTTTTAACGGTTCAGCATCGCTAAATTTTTTTCCGTTGATGGTCCACAGGTAGCGCTCCATAGTTCCGCCCAAACGAATCACCAACTCGCTCGTTGCCTCACGGGTATCTTTTTGGGGTTCTAAGGATTTGAGATCACTATATTGCAATGCCTTATCGCCTTTAGGCGTAGAAGCATTCGCCCAACCATAAACTGGTGTAACAGCTTCTTGTACCAAACTTGTTTTCGTGTTGTGTTGAGCGTGATCCATATTCGCCATTGCATCATGATTCATCTTCGCATGATCCATTTCAGGCATTACTTCATGATTCATTTTCGAATGATCCATTTCAGACATCGCTTCAGGATTCATCTTCGAATGACCCATTTTAGACATCGCCTCATGATTCATTTTCGAATGATCCATTTCAGGCATCGCTTCAGGGTTCATTTTCGAGTGATCCATTTCAGCCATCGCTTCATGATTCATCTTTGAATGATCCATACCTGTATGTTCTGAGCCGTGTCCCATATCTTCCATAGTCAACAGTGAGCGTGGACGCGGCGCGGGCATATGTATGCTCTGTGCCATTGGCATCAACTCATTGTGTAAAGTTCCAATCGCGTAGCCTGAACGGTCAATCGACTCTGCTTCAATTTGGTAATGCCCTGCTTTCGGTTCCACAATCACATCATAAGTTTCGGCCGTTCCAATCCTAAACTCATCCACTGGAACGGGTTTGACGGGTTGACCATCTGCACTGACCACGGTCATTTTTAAATGAGGAATACGGATATCAAAAAAAGACATGGCGGAGGCATTGATAAAACGCAACCGAACCTTTTCATTTGGCTTAAACATACCTGTCCAATTCTGCTCAGGCGTTTTACCATTGATAAGGAAGGTATAGCCCGTGACATCGGACAAATCCGTTTTCAACATACGCATTTGATTCCACATCGAACGGTCTTTCCACGCAGCTTTTAAACCATCACGTTGCACTTGCTTCCAAGTATCACCTAAGGTTTCGCGTTGATTTTGATAATACTCGGCAGAAATCTTCAAATTCTTCTGAATTTGTTCACTGCTCTGTTCATGGAAGTCTGATAGCATCACCACATAGTCACGCTCGGTTTTTTCATACTGAGCTAAAGGCTTTTTATCTTTAGGATAAATGACCAATGCGCCATACAGCCCGTCCTGTTCTTGTCCCTTCGAGTGTGCGTGGTACCAATAAGTTCCACTCTGGCGAACTTTGAACTTATAGACAAATTCGCTTTTCGGCTGAATGCCATTAAACCCATTAAAACCCGGGACACCATCCATCAACCCAGGCAAAAGCAAACCATGCCAATGGATTGATGAGTCTTGATTTTTTAGGTTATTTTTAACGCGAATGACTGCATCATCACCCTCCTCAAACTCAAGCAAAGGCGCTGGAAACTGCCCATTGACACTAATCCGCTTGAGCGACTTTCCCGTTAAGTTAACTGGGCTTTCATCAATCACCAATTGGTATTCTTTGACTGCGGCAAAGCTCCAAGAAGATGACATCAGACACACCCCAAGGATGAGGCTTTGTTTAAATTGAATAGACATGACTAAATCCTAATAATTTTAAAATAGAGTTTTAAAAATCAGGATTAGGCTTTAGGAGGACGTAGAATTTCTTGCCAATAGCCCACTAAATGTTGAGCGTGATAGCGGAAATGAGGGGTTGATTGTGCTACAGCAGCTTCAAGCTGAACCAATACGAGGGGTTCAACATCTAAAAGCGTCAGCGTCGTTTGGCAGTGATACTGTGCACACTCCTGACACTGAACTTGCTTGCTTTGCATAACATCCGACACATGACAGTTACTCTTTGCTGCCATGTCGGCTTGAGCCATATGCATTTGATATCCAGAGACTGGACTCGATGATTTCGCTTGATGGCAGTCTGGCATGGTTTGTATGCCTGTTGCATGCGCTGAACTTTGCTCACTGGTTGCAGCCTGCATACTCAGCTGCATCATTTGATGCATCGGCGCTACCGAAGCTTGGGCAATACCACTCCACCCCATTACCAAGGTAATGAGTAAGACAAACCAAGAATGTGTCTTGAGCAATGAGCGCACAATCAATCCTATTTAGTCAGTGAAGAATGATATTTCAACGCAACAAAACGCTCTTTGCATGTAAATGCCTCACCTTTTGTTGCTGATCCCAATCTACAGGATAAGCAAAGAATGGTTTATACACAAGATTATAAATTTAAATTCAATGACTGTGAGGGTTTAGTCCTCCAATAGATTTAAACAAGAAAGTTATTTTTTAAACAGTGCCATTTTTAAGCAAAGTTGAATAAAGCACCAATGAAAATCAACTATTCAAGACATAAAAAAGGACTCAAATGAGTCCTTTTTATACATTTAATGTCTAAATACTAAACCATTGCTGTGTAAACGTTTGAATATTAATCAAGTTATCCATATCGTTATCAACATAGATATCCACCATCTTACCCACAAAGTTATCCACAACCCATTATGTATTTATACCTTTGAGCTTAAACCTTTACCGCACCGACTTTTGCAAGCTCTGCACGCATATCATCAATCACAGCTTTATAATCTGGTTTTCCAAAGATAGCTGAACCCGCAACAAACATATCTGCACCCGCTTCCGCAATCTCGCGAATATTTGCAGGTGACACACCACCATCAACTTCTAAACGAATATCACGCCCTGAAGCATCAATAATTTTACGTGCTTCACGGAGTTTGTCTAAAGTCATCGGAATAAATTTTTGACCGCCGAAACCTGGGTTCACACTCATCAACAAAATTTGATCGACTTTATCCAGTACATAATCTAAATAATGGAGCGGTGTTGCTGGGTTAAAGACCAAACCAGCTTTTGCACCGCCTGATTTAATCAATTGTAAAGAACGGTCAATATGGTCAGAGGCTTCTGGATGAAAGGTAATAATATCCGCGCCTGCTTCTAGGAAGTCACCAATCATGCGATCGACAGGTTTTACCATCAAATGCACATCAATCGGGGCTTTGATGCCATAGTTCTTGAGTGCCTTACAAATACCCGCACCAAAAGTCAGGTTTGGCACATAGTGGTTATCCATCACATCAAAGTGAACCACGTCTGCACCTGCTGCAAGCACATGTTCAACATCTTCACCTAAACGGGCAAAGTCAGCAGAGAGAATAGATGGTGCAATTAAATAAGGCTTGGACATGCGTGTACCTGGCTTATACAAAAGGGAATAAAGCCATTATAGCAAATTCAGCTTTTGAACTGGGACTTGTGAAATAAGAAAGCGTTAAGCTTTCTAAATTTGCAACGTAGCGTTGCAACATTCAACTTTCCATTTGCGATGAAACTGCTATGTTGATAGATCAATCAACGAGGTAAATATGAAAAGTACAGCAGATATTGTCACGACAGATGCAGCTCGAATTGCAAAACGACTGGTGAATCACTGGAAACACAAATTTGATATTGAACAAGAAGCAACGACATTTGGTATTATCATGCCTGAAGCACGCGTGTTATTAAGCCCTCAAGCCGAGCATTTACATGTCAGCATTGAGGCCAGTGAAGATAAACTGAGTCACTTAGAACACGTCGTCTTAGATCATCTGATTCGTATGGGGCAACAACCACTTACAGCCACGTGGACACAAGTTTAAGTCAGCGGCTGAATTGAATTAGTTTGATAACCGTTGCTGTTGGTTAAATTGGCGAATAGCCGCAATACGCTCTTGGGTCGCAGGGTGGCTTCGGAAAATTGAACCAATACCACCGTCCTCCCCCTTCTCAGACTTCTCTTGTGGCTGTTTTTCTTCTTCGCCACGTGCTTCGGCTTCCATACGCGCTAAAAAGTTTGCCAAATGTAAGCTGGAGATATGGTTTTTATCCAGCACTTGCATGGCATACAAGTCCGCATCACTTTCAAAATTGCGTGAATAACTCGCACCGACTATAGCGACTGGTACCGAAGTAAATAAGGACGAACTGTCTCCTGTCACTGCAATCAACAGCACACTAAAACCTAAACTAGATAACGCTTGTTGTAGACTATGTCGCTCAACCAAATGCCCTTGCTCATGCGCTAAAACCCCAATAATTTCATGATCATCTTTGGCAAGATTGACCAACTCATCGGTCAAAATAATCGTATTGTTTGGGATAGCTAAAGCATTGGCTCCAATTTGTCCACCTGAACGAAATAAGACTTTGGCAGGCCGACCATTGGCAACAAGGTCTTGATAGCTTTTTATGATTTGTTTTTGACGTAATACGGGTACAGTCGAAGGTGCCGTCATATTGAACACTTGTTCTTGTGCTTCATCTCCCAGTTGATGAATAGTATCCTCAGGCAGTTTCATCGCGACATAATGCGCCGCACTGGGAATACCCCACCTTAAAATGGCGAAGATGAAAGTCACAACAAACACCACACTAAATAGAATCAGGCTAGGGGAGCGCTCTAATTTCCAAATCGAATGCTGTACATGCTTTTTGTTTAACTCAAACCAGTCAGGCAATGCTTGTGGAAATTCAATCCGTGCATCATCTTTCAATTCAATCACAGGTTGAATCTGCCCCAATGCCCCAATCAACTGCATATCGGCATAGTAATAACGACGTTGCTGCTGGTTATAACAGATCAAGACCGTTTCGCTATCTATCGGTGCAATCGTGGCTGGATAAGGCTTAGAAATCTGCCCATCATAAAAGGTGATGTTTTGTTCCTGCATTTAAGCCTCGTTACAGCGAAATATCGATGTCAAAAATATCACTCAGCTCTTCAGCAATAGCATTCGGGTCATCTTGAGCCAAATTGTACATACGATCTGGATCATTTTTTAGAGTTAAAGTTAATGACTCAATTTGATACTGATATAAACGTACCGCAGCCCATGCCGATAACAAACCAAGCGAGAGGATTTTTAAAATCCAGTTGGTCATCACAATCCATGCATAATGCATCTGACCACAGTCCGTTTGGAAAGGACTACGCCCCAAAGTAGCCTTATTCCATGTGGTAATAAAAATACGCGCCATCATCAGCGGCCAAATCATAAAAGCAGCAATCATATAAATCACTGCCACGATGATCCCAAACTGGGTTGGAGAATTACTCCCCACTTGAAGAGTAAAGGCAACAAATAACCCTAAAACAAACACGATTCCAATAAACAAAAATACGGGCACATACATGGCACGCATATAGTCCGGCCAATCGGCATGTAGCTCAAAACGTAACTGCCCGAGTTGTAAATTATCCAGCGTGTATTTTTTAAAATACCAAAACAGCACTGGGAAAAAAATCCCGAGGGTAAAGATGTAAATCAAAATGCCTTTCAGCGCCAAGATATAGGCTTCTTTGGTCGTGCCTGTAAAATAAAAGCGGCTATTACCAAATTTACTGTTTCTGGCACGAAAGCGAATAGTAGAACGTACCAACCATGGTACAAGTAGAAATATGATGAGGAAACCAATTAAAGAAGCTTGCCAAGATACTTGAGCCAAAGCTGAAGCGCCAAAGTACACGCCCAAAGCAATAATTCGACCAATCAGGATACGTGTAGGTACACCCGTAAAATCAAACTTGCGGCGATAAAACACTGTGTTGCCATAAAAATAGCGTAAGCGTCTAACCTTCGCCCAAGGAGCATATAAAGTCAGCGTCACAATGGTCAATAAGATATTTACAATCCAAATGCCAAAGTATTCTCGGGCATTACCACGGAATTGGAAACGAAAAGTCTGTCCCAAATAGGCGTTTGGCTCATCCGTGGGAACGGCTGGTGGAGGTGGCCAACTTGCTTCAAAAGAAGCCTCTACAGGTGGCAATGATGCCTCAGAGTTTTGCATGTATACCCTATCTATTATTTTACTGTTTTATTTTTTAAGAACAAAAAATCAATCACCCAACCATGTTAATGCCAGTACTGGATGATTTCTAGTCAAAAATTAAGAATAAAGATGACAAATCAATAGTTAAGATTCAAGCTGTACCGCGTGAAACTGCAAATGGTCATCAATAAAACTTTGAATAAAGTAATAACCATGGTCATAGCCTGCATGTTCACGAAGGGTTAGTGGCTGACCCACAGCCTGACAGGCTTGCTGAAATAATGCAGGATTAAGCTGACTGTAAAATTGATCACTCAAACCCTGATCAATTAAAATATCGGCAAATTGAGCAGTTTTTGTTTGTACTAAAGCAGTTGCATCATGCTTTAGCCATTCAGCTTGGTCTGAACCTAAATAGTTTGAAAATGCTTTTTCGCCCCAAGCACATTGGCTTGGTGCGCAAATTGGAGCAAAAGCAGACACCGACTTAAATTTCTCAGGATATTTAAAGGCCAAAGTTAAGGCGCCATGACCGCCCATGCTGTGTCCGAAAATACCGATACGCTCAGCTTGTACGGCAAACTGCTGAATCACGAGATCATACAGCTCTTCAGCGACATAGCTTTCCATCTGGAAATGCTCAGCCCACGGCACTTGGGTGGCATTAATATAAAAACCTGCTCCTTGCCCAATATCCCAATGATCACCTTGCGCAACTTGTTCACCACGAGGAGAAGTATCAGGCGTTACCAAAATCAGACCTAACTGAGCTGCTAAACGCTGTGCGTGCGCTTTAATGGCAAAGGTTTCTTCGGTACAGGTTAAACCCGCTAAGTAAAATAAGGCTGGACATGCTTGCCCTGCTAGCGCTTGAGCGGGTAAATAAATACCAAACTTGCTCTCGCCTTTAAGGCTGATGGAATTAAATCGGTAAATACGCTGTTCACCATCAAAACTACGGTTAGATTGTACTAATTCCATCAGAGTTCCTTTTTAAATCTGAATTAAGGGTTTGCAACAGCTTTAGGTGGAAACAAGCGCTGTTCAAGTTGAGGAAGCATCAGCTCCATATTTTTACCCATCGACCACTGCGGTTCTGACGGTTCAAAACCTTGTGCTGTTTCCCATTGGCTCACAGTTTTTTGTGCTTGGCTAAACGCCGTTTCTATGCTGTTTTGCTCACGCATCGCCTGATCAAAGAACGCACGTCCAAAATAAGTATAATCGGCTTCATTGGTACACCCAAAAGACTGACGATCTGCCGCCGAAGCAGTAATGATCAAGGTATTGTCATTTTGCAGTGCTGGTACAAAGCTTCCCGAGAAGCACGATGAAATCACAATCACACGCCAGCGAATACCCGAGGCATCTAAGGCTTCACGTAACCATTTCGGGTCGACCTGAGTTAAGTCTAAAGGTGCATTTTCCATTTCGAATTGGTTCGGTAAACCATGCGAAGTCATATATAAAAATAACACATCGCTTTCACGGTTCATTTGCTGTCCCATACGACGCAGTGCCATTTCAATACTGTGTTTAGAGGCAATCGGAATTTCTGTCCGTGTTGCAGGGTTATTCACCAACATCATCGAACGGCCCAACGTACCAAAACGCGTGTCGAACTGTTCTTTGATTCGCTCAACCTCCGAACGAAATACATCTTGATAACTCGCTCCTGCCACACCAAGGAAGTACCAATGTGATTGTGCAAATTCGCCGTATTGTACAGACTCGAGTGCTTTATTGAGTAAGCGACTTTGTGCATAGAAAGCATCTTCTGCAAAGGTCGGTGGTGTTTCTTCTACCTTCCAAATCGGCTGACTGGTCACTGACATTTGCCAAACCACAAGGGTAAACAGCGTGGCCAAGACAATCAGTGCACGCTCCCACCAAGGCCATTTCAGCTCACGTGAAAACACCCACACCACCGCCAAACTCTGCCAAACAAACAGTACCATGAACACATTCGGCAAGTAGTCGTAGAAGAAATACGGCAGGACATCAATCATGCCTAAATATTGGATAAAACTTTGTAATAACGCGATATGCGTATCCAACACTAACCAAAGGAGTGCAGGCACCAACATCAAACGCGGATTATTCACCCGTTGAGACAGAAAAATCCCGACAATGAGGGCAATAAAAGGCCAAAGCGCATAACTGACCAAACCTTGCGGGTTAAAGTCGCCGATCTCTCCTGCACTCAACCAGCTAAATAAAGTATTGGCTGAGCCGCCTAAAATCCCCCAAAAAATAAGTTGCATAATCGAAGGATGGACAATTTGCAAAGAGCGTCGTGAACCTAGAAACAACCACATCCCCGCAGTTTGGTTGCTTTTAAAATCATGCCAAAAGTTGATGGAGGGTTTGAAGTCGATCATAAGATTCTAATTAAATTGTGACTTGCGTAGGGACACACTAAGTTTATGCTTGATCAGCATTTTATCAATGATGTTTTTAACTGTATAACAAATCTTTGCATACTTTTGAAGCAATCTTCCACTTCAGTCTAAGTGTTCATGCTGAAAATAGGCATCAAAACGGCATGCATCCCCCAACCACTGATGAGTGGTTTCTTGATTTGCCAAAAACACGGCCAAGCGAGGACGTTTGACCACCACCCGTTTGGCTACTTTTTGTGCCAAACCAAGTAGATGATCACCCAAATCCATTTCGCCATCTTCAGGCAATAACATATGTAAAAGCTGCATTTGCTTTTTCACTTGCGCCTGTTTTTTCACTGCTTGCTGATTTTGATCACGTTGTGGAAACATCGGGTCCAGATAAACCACATCGACCGTATTGCCCTGCTCTGCTTGTTGTTGCAAATACTCTGCGGAGTCTGAAAAAACCAAGCCAATTCGAGTCACCACAGGGTTTAAGAATGCATCCTGTAAAGCCTGTTCCTTACTTGACTCTAACAAGGTAAATAAAATGGGATGGCGTTCTACCAACGTGACATTGGCTCCCAAATATGCCATGAGCAGTGAGTCATGCCCAAGCCCTGCCGTTGCATCAATGAGCTTAGGTTTTTCAGTCAAGTGGCAAGCACGCGCAATCATTTCAGACTTTAACGACGCACGCTTTAAACGTGGAATTTCTGCTTTCCAATCTGGCTGCATTTTCATGCCATTGGCACAAAGCCAAAGCCCTTCAGCATCGGCACATAAACCCAGTTCAGGATGAAAACGGAAAAAACGTGCATTTAACTTTTCGGCGACTTCGATGCTGACCTCGACACCACGAGAAAAAAGCACAGCAACATAGTACTGTGCTTTTTCTAAATGCTCTTGTTCCACATATAAGCGCATTGGGCTTACCATAACTTCCAACCCGTAAAGGCAAACAATAGAATTACTAAGCCTGAAGCAATGCGGTACCATGCAAAAATCATGAAATCACGCTTCGCCACATAAGCAACTAAAGCACGAATCAACAGTAAAGCCGAAACAAAAGAAACAATAATGCCTGTTGCCAATACGATCCAATCTTGTGGTCCTTCAAACACATGTGCACTTTGGTACAAATCTAACAGACCCGCACCAATAATTACTGGAATACCCAAGAAGAATGAAAACTCAGTGGCTGCTTTGCGTGATACACCTAGGAACATCGCACCAATAATAGTTGCCCCCGAACGTGATGTCCCTGGAATTAAAGACAGCACTTGAATCAGACCAATCCAAATCGCATCTTTCACACTCAGATCTTCAACTTCATGGACGCGCTCATGTGGTGGATGCTTTTCAATCCAAATAATAATCAAGCCACCCACAATCAAACCGATCGCAATGGCAATATCATTAAATAAAAGCTCTTTCACCGTTTGACCAAATGTTAGACCAATCAGCACAATAGGAATCGACGCTAAAATGAGTCCAATCCCGAGACGGCGACCTTGGGGTTCGCCACTGAAAATTCCTGTTGCCGCACCCCACAAACGTGCCCAATATTCATAAATGACGGCTGCAATTGCCCCCATTTGAATGGCGATCACAAAGACATCACTTTTTTCTTTGGTCCAGAAATTCATGAGTTCTGAAGCTAAAATTAAATGTCCAGTACTCGAAATGGGTAGAAATTCAGTAATACCTTCAACAATACCCATAATTGCCGCTTTGAGCAGCAGTAAAAGATCCATAAAAAACCCTAATTATGCTTTGCCCTGTTCTGGGATTTTTTTCCAAGCGTTATCACGTAAATAGACTGGAAGTGCAAGTTCAGCACTCACCCAGTGTTGTTGCTGTGCATTCTTGCGCGCAATTGTGGCAATATCTTGCGCAGTTGCACTTAAATCTTTGTATTGTATTTGTGATGGGTCAATTAAGGTTGCGCCTGAACCAACTAAAATAAACGGTGTACATTCTGTAGCCGCTGCATAGCTTAAAAGCTGTTCTTCATCGACGGCTTGCATGATGCCATCTGCATCTAATTGAAAACTTGCAATATATACTTCACTCATGCGAGCGTCTAAAACTGCTGTGACTGTGGTTAGACCATGCACACGATGTGCAGCTTGTGCGAGCGCTTGTAAGGTTGAGACAGGAACCACAGGTAAATCATTCGACCACGCCAACGCTTGAGTCACGGCGGCATTAATACGAACGCCACTGAAAGAACCAGGACCACGACTAAAAGCGATACAAGACAGATCTTCGGTCTTTATCCCCAACTGTAGAAAACCGTGTTCAATCATTGGGAGAATCGTTTGCGTTTGTGCTTTTGCGCGCGTATCCAATTGAAAAAAAAGTTCTTGATTTTCATCTACAATAGAGACGGAACACTGCTCATTTGCAGATTCCAATGCCAGCACTTTCATGCACAACCTTAATGATTTAATCTATAAAAACGTGGCTATGATACTCCACTCAAAAGCACTAGGCGAGATGTTCTCAGAGCAGAGCTAAAAAAGCCTAGAAAAATCTAGGCTGAATGGGAAAAAAATAAACTTATAAATGCGCCGGCTCTAAATCGATAAATTGTTTAAAGTGTTCTGCATAATGCATTGCACTCATTTTCAAACGAGCCTCGGCCGTTTCATCCAAAGTTTTGACGACTTTACCCGGTGAGCCCATGACGAGGGAGTTATCTGGAATGACTTTACCTTCAGGAATCAGCGCATTCGCACCAATAATGCAATTTTTCCCAATCACTGCATTGTTTAAAACTACGGCATTAATCCCAATCAGACTATTATCGCCCACAGTGCAACCATGTAACATGGCTTGATGCCCAATGGTGACATAATTGCCAATGTTCATTTCAATCCCAGCATCAGTATGTAAAACCGCATTTTCCTGAATATTGGTGAAGTCACCTAAACGAATTTTGCAATTGTCTGCACGTACGACTGCTCCAAACCAAATACTGACTTGCTGCCCCAATTCGACTTGACCGATCACTGTGGCATTTTCCGCAATCCAACCATTCCATGGTTGATGCATTGCTTTTGGGGCATGACTTTTAAATTTGTACAACATATTTTTTCCTTAAAATACTCAGCTTACTTAGGGAACCGAAAAGTCGGTGAATTGACTAAAAATGGCCACTCTTTATGGTAGCTCAAACCATATTGAAATAGTGCAACCAACATCCGTGCTGTCAGCCCCCAAACAATTTCATTTTCCACCCGCATACTGGGAAAATAGAGGGATTGATGGGCAAAACGAACTTCATAAGGCACAGCAGG
The DNA here is from genome assembly GCF_002165305.2 of Acinetobacter sp. WCHA55. Lineage (NCBI taxonomy): Bacteria > Pseudomonadati > Pseudomonadota > Gammaproteobacteria > Moraxellales > Moraxellaceae > Acinetobacter > Acinetobacter sp. WCHA55. Next base: position 2,763,759 of record NZ_CP032286.1, read on the forward strand.
TACTTCCATCAGCTGTTTGAGTGATGCAAAGAAAATGCGATCAATTTCTGCCGGCTGAGCAACCAGTTCAACTTCAGGTGGGATTAGCCCGACCACAGGTTTGACCAGCATGCCATTACGGGCCTTTTGCATCGGTAAATCACCGAGCAACTGCACATCAAAAGGATTCAGCGCGGTTTCTTCATAGGCTTCACGTAAGGCAACCACGATATTACTGGTATCTTGTGGATCTCTTTTTCCGCCAGGAAAAGACACTTCGCCAGCATGATTAGATAGATAAACAGAGCGGCGGGTCAGTAAAACTTTGGGATCCTCTTCATTGGTGATTGCGATTAACACAGCTGCATCTGCCGATTTAATTTTGCTTGAAAACCGTAACTGTTGTTGCAGTATGCGTGTTAATGAATGTTCATCCATTGAACGTCGTCCCCATCATTCTTTTTTTCATCATAGCTGAATTTGATACTGAAAAAAGAGAAATGATGCCAAAATTTAATTTTTAAGTTATGCTGAGTCTGAACTTTATCATTGATGATGAATATGGACTTTTGCAGCAATTGCGGACAAAAAACAACAGAACAAATCCCTCTTGGCGACCATCAATTGCGTCGTGTTTGCACCTCTTGTAGTTCTATTCATTATGTGAACCCTAAAGTGATTTGTGGCGCACTCGCACTTTGGGAAAATAAAGTATTATTATGCCGCCGTGCCATTGAACCGCGTTATGGGCTATGGACCTTACCAGCAGGTTACATGGAGTTGTTTGAAACCATGGAACAAGGCGCTGCACGAGAAACCCGTGAAGAAGCTGAGGCGGAAGTTGAAATTGAACAGCTGTATTGCATGTACAATATTCCGCGAATCGGACAAATTTATGTGCTCTTTAAAGCGAACTTAGTGGATGGAAAATTCGGTGCTGGTGAAGAAAGCATTGAATGTCGTTTATTTGAAGAAGATGAAATTCCTTGGTCAGAACTGGCTTTCCCAAGTGTCGAACATACCTTACGTCACTATTTTGCCGACCGTAAAAGTAATCAGTTTAATCTTCATCTCGAAACCCTAGGTACACGCTTAGACCACACAGGTTAATGTTGCCTAATATCAAAAAAAGCCCATCGATGATGGGCTTTTTTTGTGTTTATAGCGATATTATTTTGCTAATACTTTATAGCAATCAGCAATGTCAATTGAAACATCACCCTCACGGAAGTCCGCGGCTGCTTGATTGGCAATGCTATTTTTTTCATAATAGTTACTTAAATATGCCTTATAGATATTGGTCCACTTTACCCCTGCACCAGAAAAGTCACTGAGGGAAATATAAGCACTTTCATTTACATTAGCGGACAATAAATTACCGAGATTAATGCGCGCCCCACCAATCACTGTAGAGGTTTGTTGCCCTTCACTATTCACATCACTCACAATATTGGTATTTGCACCAATAACTACGCCATCAATTTTATCAAAGATAGGATTTGCTAAGAGGATACGGAAAGTCACAGCTTTATTTGAAGTATCTGTCGCACCCAGAGTCCCAATTCGATACTGTGTTTGGTTGTTAGCTGTCGTTAAAGTTGCACCCTTTGTTACTAGCGGTGTACATGCCGTCATTTTATTACTCGCAGACTGCATATCCGTACGAATATCTCCCGACTCATCAATTGCAATCCCTAGAGTTACAGTATCGCTAGAGTTTTTTGCCTTAAAAGTTAAGTTAGCATACAGTGGGAAAATATACTTCTGCCCAGACGGGACATTGCTCTTAGACTTAAATACATCATTATCTAAATAACCAATTGGAAAAATTTTAAAGGCGTCAAATGAGCCTTTGAAGGTATCCGTGCCATAGTTTTGCTGCCATAAACCATAGGATGACGGGCTAGCATTTGGATCTTTAGTTAATTGTTTATAAAATTTTTCCGTCCCTGCAATTAGATAATCATTAAACAGCTTGCCTTGGGTAATGGTGAAATCATCCGAATTTGGATCTGTCAAATTAAACTTAAACGGTTGCTGAATACTTTTGGTTAAGGGATTAATCCAAGACGTTTGTGCTAACGCATTCATTTTGGCAGGTTCAATATTTTTCAGTAAATCGACCGTCACACTGGTTGCCAAATCACTGCCTAATTGTTCTTTTAATGGTCCACGCCACTGTACACCTGAACCAAAGGTATAACCTTGTCGATCCGTAAGAATAATAAAGCTTCCAATTAAGTGACGAAGGTTAGCAGGACTGGTCTTACAGTCTGTAGCATTACAACCATATAAGCCTTGTGGTAAACCAATTCCTGTATTTTCCGATAGTGCATTTGCAAAAATCGGGAAGTCCGCTTGATAAGTGGCAGAGTTATTCATGAGCACCAATGTTTGGACCACGTTAAAAGCATCATCATTGCTAATTTGGCTGACATCGATCCAAGGTTTGATTTTCTCTACGTATGCTCCTGATGCATAATCTTCAGCACTAATCGATGTCAAGAGAAGAGATAAGTCTGCTTTCTTAGAAGCTAAAATACCAAAAGGTTGTACATCCCCAACGACCCCTGCACCGCGCTCTAGACCTAAAGCTTGAAAAATTTTCGCCAAAGCCATCGCAATTTTTACAGTCTTGTCGTTTGGACTCAAACTGGTTGCAGCCGTTCCACCATTTAACCCTTTTGCCATGTCTAAAATACTAAGGCGTGGTAGTGAAGCTGAAACTGTACTTATATTACCAATTTCAGATAAAGGAACTGTACCGAGTTCGACTTGTTTATCCGAACTTCCAGTCAACAAGAAGTGGATTTTGTCCCCTTCAGAGCAGCGGCCTGTTGCCGCATTTGTTTTCGGCTCCATCAAGGTTATATACGTATTATCAGGATCACTACTACAGACAAAGTTAATCCCATCAACTGGATAATCCAAGGCAAACTCAACACAGTTTTTATCTTTCAGTAAACAGCTTCCGTTAACAGAGTTCACTTGATTCGGTTCAGGATTCACATTGGCACTTTCACCACCACAACCTGCTAAGGCAACAACCAATGTCGACAAGGTAAATGGCCATAAAATTTGTTTTTTCATTTTCATACTCTATTTATTTTTAGCGAATTGCGATTAATTTCAACTGACCGTGATTGGTTAGAACTTTATGTTCGACATCTACAGCAGAAGAGAGTGGTGTCAACAATAAATAATGACTTTGTTCAGGTACATGTAAAATACCTGCAATCATTTCATGAGATAGCATAGAAGGTAAGTTTTCATCATTTTTAAATCCACCTGCCCCTTCAAGGACACAGGCATTTTGGTCTAAGAACACAGCAAAAGGCCAATAAAATGTAGGATCATTTTGTGTGGATGCATACGAATTTAATTGAATATTTTGAATATTGCTGTCCACTTTTATGATTTCAAATTCAAAATTTTCTTTTATCGGCTTTTTCGGCCAAACATTAATATCGTGATTGACTTGTAAGCTTTTTGCTTTTTTCAGCTTTTTATCCTTAAAACAGCTTTGTCCTAAGCTAGCGATCGTGTCTTGTTGTGACATTCGGTAATAGGTCGATGCTAAGGCAATCGGGGCTAAATTTTCTTTTTGCTTTGGTTTAAACATAGCGTTAAGGACAGATTTACTGACTCCTTTTTCTCGCTCAATGACCTGAAAACGAGTCGCTCCAGTTTTATGATCAATCACTCCTTCAGGCATCGTATAAAAACGGCGTTTGCCTTCTAAGTTAAATTCACGGTCTTCTAAATATTCATTACGAACGTAATCAGTTCCATCCATTTGACTAAACATACTTGAAGATGCCGTTGGTTTTTCTGCACTTAGTGGGTTCGTATGAGTTATGCTTTGAGGCATTGATGTAGACTTAATGGTTTGAATACTACTCACTGGGGCTTGCGGGATCTGCTGAGTGGTTTCAATCACTTTTTGTTGAACCAGCACCTTGGTTTCAGTTTTGTTTAATGGACGCTCAGGCTGCATCACTGTAGAAGAAGTGACTTTCTTCTCAGCAGAAAGTGTCTCTTCGGGCATAGGCTTTGTATCTGGTAAATGAGCCTGCATTTCGGTTACAGGCTTCTTTTGCATTACAGATTCCTTAGCGGGTATCGGTATTGGTACTTTAAGCTCAGAGACTTCACGCGCTCCCTTTTCTTGCTGCTTATGGTCCTGTTTCACTTGCTTTACTGGAGACTCACTGGCTTTGCGTTGTACCACCATCGGTCTACCATCTGGACCAATAATCGTAAAGAACTCTCCCGCAAAACTTGCACTCGAAATCCAACCCAATAAGCATAGTGATGAGGGCAATAAAATCCTTTTTATTGTATTCAATGTGCTTACCACCGTGTTCTATAGTTCAACCCTAAAATCGTAATGGTTGTATCTGTTTTTACATTTAAGCCAGCATATGGGTTTAATAGAATATTATTTACCCCAGTTTGGTTCGCTAAGCTACTAGAATTTGCAGGAATTTTATCTCGGCTTTGCAAAAAGCCAATGGATAAATCTAAATCAGTATCTGCATCAAAACGATAACCAACACCCAAACCAAACAAGCGCGCATTGTTAATTGGTACCATCGTATTACGTTTATCATCAGGAATCGCACTGGTGCGTGGTTCATAGCCTGCACGGAGTTTTAAACGATCTGTTGCTGAATATTCAATCCCAATACCGTAGTTCCACGGTGACTCAAAAGCCAAAGGTAGGGCCAAACTACTGTCTGAAATATTAGCTGAGAGCAATTTCGCAATTTTGAGCGCCGAAACTTGACGGTCAAATTCAAATTTAAATTTGTCCCATGCTTTATAGTCGGTCCAACCCACATCAACATTGACTTGTAAATCAGGTAAAAGTTTATACTTAATCCCCGCTTGGAAATGTGCTGGATACTCTAAATCCATCGATACCAAGCCCGACTCACTGGCTGGTACAGAACTTGGAAAACCTAAAACAGCAGCCAGAATCTGCCCTGTTGGAGAGGACATCAATCCCTTAATGAGTTCTTGTGGTGCTTTAGAATTGTCTATGTAATATTTACCTTTCATCCGCATTTTGGCTGCACTTTGGTAAACTACCCCAAAACTAAAATCTTCTGTTGGCTCCCACAGCACACCCAAGTTATAGCTTGGACTCAGTGATTGTTCTGCTGAAAGTTCGAGTTGACCAAAGCGTCCAAAAGGATTCATCCCCTCTTCAGCATTACACATCCCTAACAAGAGTATGTCCGTAATCACATCAGAGTTTTCTTTAAACGGAGTACAGACTACATCATCAATCATACGCAGCATCCCAATTAACTCATTGGGAAACCGTAGATCATTTTTTAATGCCAAAGCTTGATAAGACATGCCAATTGAACCACCAATGGAAAGCTGATCATTAATTTGGTAGGCCATAGATGGAGATAAATAGGTGATCCGTTCTAGCGCAACTTGTTGTCCCATAAAGTTACCAGGATTACCATCTTCCGCCCCAAATCCTGCAATTAATGGCGCATACATGGCCGTTGCAAATGTCATTTTAGAACCCGGTGGATTATATGCTATACCCGCAGTCGGGGCAGCCACAGGCATACCTTTACCCAAGTCCACCATTTTCTTCAAACCGGGTACATATAAGCTCGGGTATTCGACATCACCACGGACGGGGCCTTTAAAGTCGGTACAAATATCAGCATCAACTTCAGGCCCATCATTACAAACAATCGGATCATCTGAATAACCAAAAACGTTATAACCTGCTGGAACAGAGAACTCACGCTCGATATTAAAATCAGCGAGAATACCCTGCACATCCGTTTGCAAACCTTCAATTTTGGTCAATGCCGCTGGGTTAAAATGAATCGCACTGATCCCAGGTGGATCTGCAGTGACCGCATTCCCCATAGCCAACGAGCGAATATCAACTGATAAGTTTTGTCCTAAAGCAGCAAAGGTAACACTAGAATAGCCCGTTAATAATATGGCAGACACCAAAGGGCTCAGTCGGATATTTTTCATACGACTCCCCTATTATTTAAGCTTTTTTCCAAAACCAAGAATATCTAACGGGAAAGACAACCCTAATGACACATCAGGTGCATCTTCTGTTAAACCAAGGCCAACCGTCCCATTCACAATCGTTTCAGGTGAAACACGTACACCTAAAGAAATCGCAAAAGTTGAACTGGTTTGATCTGCTGGAGAGTAACTTTCCCCCGAGCTATAGGTAAATTCAGCCCCAGTATTGAAACTCTGTTGGTATGACATCGTCATCGAGACATCATAGTTAAAGGAATAAGCAAAACCGAAAGCAAAACCACCACTAATCCCAGGTTCAAACGCTTCAATCACACGGCTTCCACGGCGCTGATCTAAGCCCGATTCTTTGAAACCATAGTTTGCAGACACCGATGCAAACAGCACCACGGGATCAATATATTTTCGCGTACTTGCCCCAACACCTGCTGAATAATATCCCTTGCCTGTTGCTAAGTCTGAAGTAGCATTAATTTCATAAGGACTATCCCCTGTTTTGGTGGAAACGTTACCAAACAAAATCAAAGGCAAACGACCAGCCTTGAGTGGAAACGGTTCCCAACGTGCACCAAAGGAAATGTCCCCAAGACCCGCTGTAGAGGTATCTTTTAATAAGTCAGTTTTGGCAACCAAAGGCAATGATGCTGTTAACGTTAAGTTATCTTTTAAACCATATTGTGCCGTAAAAGTATTGGTTAGACTGTGTGTTGCATTTTCTTGTACCCGCAGTTGATAGAGCTGACCTTGTGCCATCTCTAAATCAAGTTGAGTATCTCGGTAATAGGTATAATCAATGTCATAATAAGATGAAATCTCACCTTCTTTAATTAATGAATACTGACGTTCATTTGAGGTAAAAACTTCTTCCAAGTTGGTCTCTTTAGTTGCATCACCCTCTTGCTGTTGCAACGCAGAAGACGCTGCTTGCTCAACACTTCCAGTGTTTACAGATGCTGGCTTTTCTGGCTGTGCAGGCACAGTGGTTTGATCCGATCCCACTTGATCTTGTACTTGCTCAGTAGCTTGTTCTACCTCAACAGTTTCATATCCTCCTAAGCTCGGTTCTTCCGCAGCATAGGCCACCCCAAGAATCATCTGCACACTCATTGCGAGCAGTGTTTTATTCATCCATGTCTTCATCATTGTCCCTTAGCTACACCTTTGTTCTTGTTTTATTTTTTTCACACTTTATTTGTTCTTATAATAAAGCCTGAGAAAATTGTACGTCGGTTGTCCATAGTATTCCGACTCTTTATTTTTATTACGCTCTAGGCGAATTGTGGATGCACGATCGGCTATTTTTTCCATATAATGTTGTGGATATTGAATATCGACAAGTGCATAGCGGTTGACCGTAGCATCATCGACATGTCGCAGATCAGCTTCCTGTAAAGCCAGCATATTTTTTCGCTGCTCTAGCGGAACATTAATTAAAAACAACGTGTTATTTTCCCAAACATCCTTAAAACGTTGCTCATCAAAACTAATATTTCCCAAAGCAGGATCGGCAACATAGACTCGACCATCTTTATAGCCCTTATAGACCACAAAATGCTTAAAACCAGCATAAGAAATTGGAACAATGGCAGGTTGACCTTGCTTGACCAAATCCTCAAATTCCCCCTTGTAACCTCCACTTTCTAAACCAAGTGCAGTCACAAAGCGTTTCATGTCCAATAAAGAAAAACTCCGGCGCTCAATAATTCGCTCATATTCGCCATAGCGAAGCAAGCCATCCATGGTTTGTTGTTCGGTAAGTTGTGCACCGACATAACCATTGATTAAGGTGGTCAGTGCTGCTGAGCCACAACTATAGTCATAAGCTTGACGGACAATGCCTCGAAATTGATCTTCTACAGCAGGATTAATTAGGACAGGTTCATGATGCATTCTGGTAAAAGATGCATTCCGAGAGTCTAGAACTTCAGTATAGTAAACTGCTTCCGCAGGTTTTTTCTTAATATCAAAGGCTTCGGTGGCAAAGTAATACATCATTGCTGAGCCCAATGCGATCTCTAACATAGCTTTTTACTTTTTTTAATAATATAGGCATCCCGCCCATTTTTGTTTTTAGAGTTAATACTCTATATCCATACATTCAAGAAGATACTGTGTTTTATCTAAAAAAAATAGTCTTTTTTGCATTTTTTATGAATATATTTTTTGAAAAAAAGCGCGTGAATTCACGCGCTTTCTTGAAGCCTAATTTTAGTGACCTGAAATAGTAATCACAGCACCTGGCATATATACACCAGCAGCAGGGCTAAAGTAAGTTTGCATGCCTTGAACTTCTACATCACCAATAGATGCAGCATCACGACTACCCAAATGCACACCTTTCACATAGGTATCGTGTGCGCCACTTGTGCTAATCATACGAATATAACCTTTACTTGCACCCTCTTCACCAATCACACTAATTTTTTGATTCAGTGTTAAATCGAGAGAATTTGCATCTGCAACTTTAATGCTTTCAACAAAGATTTCACCTGCAGCACGTGTTGCTGTTTTGGTTGAGTTATCTAAAATACCTAGATCTTTAATTTCTAAACCACCAACCATGGTTGCGCTTAGTTGAATCATTGCGCCTTGCGGTGCAGCACCCAATTGAATGTTTGCAGACATTGGTCCTGTTTTCAGTGATAGACCACTTAGAATCGGATTCACCGTGCCTGTACCACCACGGCGGATAGAAGTTGCACCTGTTGCAGGAACATCAGCCGAAGCAACTACACCAATTTGACCAATTTTAATATCTAAACCTGAAACTTGAGCTGCAATGTTAATAAATGCATTGCCACCGTTTGCATCTGTGTCAATTTTCAAGTCAGCTAAGTTACGAGAAGGAAGTAAATATGCCCCAGAATTGTCATAGTTTGCACCAATCACAATACCGTGATTTTCTAACGGATCACCAGTTTTACCATTACCTTGAATCACAATAGCACCAGCCGTGGCAGTACCGCCATTTGCAACAGCTAGACCATCATTATCGTGAACGAAGACTTTACCGATTTCGATTTTAGAAATACCAATACCGATATTCAAACCATCTTGACCTGTAGCGGCACTGAGCGAAGCGTCATCCATTGCTTGCATTGCCATTGCATTTGCACTGATTGCCATTGAAGAAACTAAAGCAAGTTTAGTAATAATTTTCATCTTGTTCCTCTCCTAAGAGCTTTATTTTTGTGATACCAATCACTCGATATTAACTACTGCTTTTTTTATTTTGACCCAGTATTAACATCTATCCTTGAGTGACTTCATTGCCTGAACTACGTTATATGCGAGTGATTTTTTGATCAACTGCTGTTGGTCGCAATCTATCGCTTACCGATAAACGGTATTTCCACTATGCGTACACGTACAATGCGGTAAAATAGCCTGAATTTTTTAATCCTATTTGCGTTAGCATGACTCTAAGCCAATCATTTAAAAAGATAATTTGTGATTCAACCCGCTCTGTATCTCATATACTACAGGCGTTGAATGAGCTCACACAGTTAGTCTATTTACAAAATGTCGATGCACCTGTCATTGCTTTTTTACCCGAGCGTTATCAAGTTTTTCAAAAAAACCAGCACTTTTTCTTTCAACGCACACAGGATTTTTGTTACATCCCTGATGACCAAGAAATAGATATTTCCAGCAATATTCAGCCAAGCTCAGCACAAAAAGAAGCCTCTTTTAGTGGTGGACTCATTGGATTCGTCAGTTATGACTATGCCGCCCAGCAGCATGTTCAGGTTCAAATTAAGTCTCAGCCCAGTCTATTCTTAGGGTTATACAGCAGTTATTTACAATGGACTGATGCAGGCTGGCTATTTTGCAGTAGTGACTCACAAGCCGAACAAATTTATCGCAAAATTGAATCGTATTTATTACAGCCTGCTGCCTTAATCCATCCACTCCAACTCGAGTCGATCTGCCAAGCACGTTGGACTGAAACCCAATACAAACAAGCCTTTCAGCAAGTACAGGAATACATCAAAGCTGGGGATTGTTATCAAATCAATCTCACACAAGAGTTCACTACCAAGGCACACGGTCAACTCCTAAGTGTGGTCGAAGCATTTTGGCAATTAACCGATGCACCTTACTCTGGCTATCTCCGTATCGATGATTTTGAACTCTTAAGTTGTTCACCTGAGTTGTTTATTGATTTTCAAGCTCATCGAAAAATCATCACTAAGCCAATTAAAGGCACTATGCCACGCTTTGCAGATCCAGTCTTGGATGAACAATCTAAACAACGCTTGAGGGCTTCGGAAAAAGACCAAGCTGAAAATGTGATGATAGTCGATCTACTGCGTAATGACTTAAGTGTTTATGCGGAAACAGGTTCAGTTAAAACACCTAAGCTATTTAATATTGAAAGCTTTAATCAAGTCCATCATATGGTCAGCGAAGTCGAAGCAACACTGAAGACAAAAGTTCATCCCTTTGACGTGCTACTCTCGGCACTCCCTGGTGGGTCTATTACAGGAGCACCTAAAATTCGAGCGATGCAAATTATTGAAGAACTCGAAGGTGCACCACGTGGAGCGTACTGTGGCTCAATGGGCTATTTTAATTTCGATGGGACGGGGTCTTGGAACATTCTGATTCGTTCTATTCAAAAATTTCAAGATGAGCTTTCGCTTTGGGCGGGTGGTGGAATCACTATTGCATCAGAGTATGAGGCTGAATATCAAGAATGCTTTGACAAAGTCTCAGCACTGCTTAATTTACTCAATACCTTTGTGCAAACGGACACGAAATAGCCACAAAAATAAAAAAAGTGAACCTTCACATCAATGAACGTTCACTTTTTTAACAATTAAAGTCTTTGACGTTTATTTTAAAATATCATTTTTCAATGTATCGACTAAGCGTTGATTTTGTTCATCAGTTCCAACCGTGATACGTAAAAACTGGTTAATACGCGGTTTATTGAAATAACGCACAATAATGCCTTGTTCACGTAATTCAGCCGCTAATTCACCTGCATCTTTGCTAGGCAATGATGCAAAGATAAAGTTGGCACTCGATGGCAAAACATTAAAGCCCAGTGCTGTCAATTGTTCAACCAAATGTTCACGGCTCTGAATCACTTTTTGATTTTGTGCTTCGAAATAAGCTTGATCTTCAAATGAAGCAACCGCAGCAGCAATCGCAAAACGGTCCATCGGATAAGAGTTAAAACTGTTCTTCACCGCTTCAAGCGCCGCAATTAAATGTGGCTGAGCAATCGCAAAACCAACACGTAAACCTGCCAGTGAACGAGACTTAGATGTGGTTTGACATACCACCAAGTTCTCATATTTTTCCACCAAACCGACTGCCGATTCAGCACCAAAGTCCACATATGCTTCATCAATCACCACGACTGAATTTGGGTTGGCTTGAAGTACTTCCTCAATAGCTGCCAAACCGATATCAATACTGGTTGGTGCATTTGGATTGGTGATAATAATGCCACCATTGGCTTGCTTATAGTCATCCACCACAATTTCAAAGTCATCATTAAGTGGCAAAATTTTGGTTTTGACCCCAAAGAATTGGCTATAAACAGGATAGAAGCTATAGGTAATATCGGGGTAAAGTAAAGGCAGCTCTTGCACAAAAAAAGCTTTAAAAATATGCGCTAAGACCTCATCTGAACCATTGCCAACAAAGACATTTTCAACTGCAACATGTTGTTGTTTCGCAATCGCCTGCTTTAACGCAGAAGCATCTGGATCTGGATATAAACGCAGTACATCTGCAGAGTTTGCCAAGACCGCTTGAACAGCCTCCACCACTTTTGGTGAGGGTGGATATGGATTTTCATTGGTATTGAGCTTCAATAAATTTTGAATTTTTGGTTGTTCGCCTGGCACATACGGTTCTAATTCGCGTACTTCAGGACTCCAAAAACGCATTTGTTCTGTAGTAATGTTAGACATTGTCTATCTCATTTATGTACTCAACTTACTTTTATGTAAGCCCTCTCCTTCTAGGAGAGAGTTTGGGAAAGGTTTAAGATGTCCCAAACTGAATTAAATATTTTCCCCTCTCCTAACCTCTCCCATAGAGAGAGGAACATTCATTACTGAACACATGAGGGATCTAAATTTATATTATTGATAACGATAACGTGCTGAACGTGCATGCGCATCTAAGTTTTCTTGCTGCGCTAAGATATCTGCGGTTTTCGCTAATGTTTTCACACCCTGCTCAGAGCACATGATCAAACTTGAACGTTTTTGGAAATCATATACACCTAACGGCGAGGAAAAGCGTGCCGTACCTGAAGTTGGCAAAACATGGTTAGGCCCTGCACAATAGTCACCGATCGCTTCTGGAGTATAGCGTCCCATGAAGATTGCACCAGCATGACGAATTTCTTCGGCCATTTCCTGTGCGTCATCTAAGCAAAGCTCTAAATGCTCAGGCGCCACTTGATTAATCAGCTCAACTGCTTCAGCACGGTCTTTCACAAGCACCAATGCACCACGGTTAGCGATCGAAGTACGTGCAATCTCCGCTTTAGGTAAAGCTTGTAAATGTGCTTCAATCGCTTGTTCTACGTCATTTAACAACTGTGCATCTGGCGTGATAAATACAGCTTGCGCCACAGTATCGTGTTCAGCTTGGGACAATAAATCCATCGCCAACCATTCTGCGTTATTCACACCTTCAGCATAGACTAAAATTTCAGACGGCCCTGCAATCATGTCGATACCGACTTGACCGAATACTGCACGTTTCGCAGCCGCCACAAAACGGTTGCCCGGCCCCGTAATTTTATCCACAGCTGGAATCGTTTCTGTGCCATAGGCTAAAGCCGCAACTGCTTGTGCCCCACCAATGGTAAAGACACGGCTGACACCAGCCAAATAAGCTGCTGCTAATACCAACGGATTCAACTCACCATTCGGTGCAGGCACCACCATAATAATTTCAGGCACACCTGCTACATGAGCAGGCACAGCGTTCATCAATACTGATGACGGATAAGATGCCAAACCGCCTGGTACATAAATCCCGACACGGTCGAGTGGTGTGACCTTTTGTCCGAGCGTATTACCCAAGGCATCCACATAAGTCCAGCCTTCTTGTTTTTGTGCTTGGTGAAACTCACGAATACGGTTTGCCGCAAGTTCTAAAGCTTCGCGAACTTCGGTACTCAAACCATCAAATGCGGTTTTTAATTGTTCTTGGGTCAGTTCTAAATCTGAGAATTGATGCGCGGGATGTCGATCGAACTGTTGGGTGAGTTTAAGAACATGAGCATTACCATGCTGACGAACATCAGCGATGATTTGATCTACGGTTTTTAAAAGTTCTGGGTCACTCACGGTTTCAAAAGCCAACAAATCAGCAAAGACTTGTTTAAAGTTCTGATCTTGAGTCGATAAACGTCGCATCAATTTATCCACAATGAAAATAAACGGAAGCTTTAGTTTACCTTGTTTCCTGTATTTTGTGGGCAACAATCCTGCAGCTTAAGATAGAGTTTAATGAAAAATTACTTTTAAGCGCATCGGCAAATAAGTAGAAATCTTATTTTTGAACTAGAATGATTTTAAGAATTAAAAGAATAGGGCAACGTTAATGACGATTACAGATATAGCCCAAAGCTTTTCCATCGGGCAATTCAACCAAGTTCAGCCGTATTTTTCACAAAATATTGTATGGGAAATCATCGGCGAGCGACAGCTCTCAGGCATCGACCAAGCTCTAAAACATTGCCAGTCTATCGAACATTATTTTACAACGGTCGCGCATGAGTTCTATATTCAAGCAATTCATCAAGCAAGCCTTCATGTGATTGTTCAAGGTGAAGCGCAATTCCATGATGTCAAGCAGACATCCCGAATTTCTGCTTGTGATGTCTATACTTTTAACAATTCGAATCAACTGGCTCAAATTCAATCCTATTGTATTTCAATCCTATGAAAATATTAAAAATGAATGAGCACAAAAAAACCGCCATCATCGATAGCGGTTTCTTTAAACAAAAAAGATCAACTTATTTGTTTTTTAACGCTTCACGTTCAGCGACTGCTGTTTCTAACTGTGCAAGAATTGGGTTTAACAATGCTTGCTTACGCTTGAAACTTGCCTTGTTCACGATCAAACGTGAAGACACTTTACAAATTTCTTCCAAAGGTTCTAAACCATTGGCACGTAAAGTATTCCCGGTATCGACCACATCAACAATGTAATCGCCCAAACCCACCAATGGCGCAAGTTCCATTGAACCGTACAACTTAATCACATCGACTTGCTCACCTAAGCTTGCATAGTACTGACGGGTTAAATTGACGTATTTGGTGGCAATTTTTAAACGCCCTTTGGGACGCTCCATACCAACTTTACCTGCGGTCATCAGTTTACATACTGCAATTTTTAGATCGAGTGGTTCATAAACGTTTTGCGCGCCATGCTCCATAAGCACGTCTTTACCCGCAACACCAATATCAGCCGCACCATTTTCCACATAGGTAGGTACGTCAGAAGCACGTAAAATTAAAATACGGACTTGTTTATGGGTGGTTGGAAAAATTAACTTACGTGATTTATCGGGATCTTCCAGTAAATTAATTCCAGCCGTTTCAAGTAAAGGCAGGGTTTCTTTTAAAATACGACCTTTACTCAATGCCAATGTTAAACCATGATCAAAATTGCCCATTACGTCAAAATTTGGATCATCGTTTCTCATATCGCTCATGAACTTACTCGCTTAATTTGGGCGCCTATACCTTGTAATTTCGCTTCGACATCTTCATAACCGCGGTCAATATGATAGATACGATCAATCAGCGTCTCACCATCAGCAGCAAGTGCAGCTAACACCAGTGAGAAAGAAGCACGTAAATCTGTCGCCATCACAGGTGCAGCAGAAAGTTTCTCTACACCGGTCACAACAGCATCATTACCTTCAACCTGAATATTGGCACCCATACGTGACAATTCAGGTACGTGCATAAAACGGTTTTCAAAAATCGTTTCAGAAATAGTAGCAAAACCACGACCAATGGCATTGACCGCCATAATCTGTGCTTGCATATCGGTTGGGAAGTCAGGATGTGGTAGCGTTTGGAAGCTGACTGCTTTCGGGCGCTTACCCATCATATCCAGTTCGATCCAATCATCACCACGGGTCACTTCCGCGCCCATTTCTTCAAACTTTTCCAAAACCGACTCCATCAACGTCGGATCAGTATGTGTGGTTTTTACACGACCGCCCGTAATAGCTGCAGCAGCTAAATACGAACCTGTTTCAATCCGGTCAGCAACCACAGCATATTCACAGCCATGTAGTTTTTCAACGCCTGTTACCACTAAGGTATCAGTGTCTAAACCTTCAATTTTTGCCCCCATCGCGATCAGCATTTTCGCAAGGTCTGTAATTTCAGGTTCACGTGCTGCATTACGAATCGTCGTCACGCCTTCTGCCAATGCTGCAGCCATTAAGATATTTTCGGTACCACCCACGGTCACCATATCAAAAACGACTTCACCACCTTTCAGACGGCCATCAACTTTAGCGTGTACATAACCCGCTTCAACTTCAATCTCTGCACCTAAAGCTTCTAAAGCTTTTAAGTGTTGATCGACTGGGCGTGAGCCGATCGCACATCCACCCGGCAAAGATACTTTTGCACTACCATAGCGCGCCACCAATGGGCCGAGCACTAAAATAGATGCACGCATGGTTTTCACCAGCTCATACGGTGCAAACTGATTGTCCAGTGTTGAGGTATCTGCTGTAACCGTGTCACCTTCGTAAGTCATGGTAATGCCTAGGCCACCAATCAACTGCACCAAAGTATTGACATCTTTTAAATGCGGCACGTTGGTGAGCTTGACTGGAGTTTCAGGCAAAATCATTGCTGCAAGCAACGGCAAGGCAGCATTTTTTGCACCCGAAATACGAACTTCGCCTTCGAGCTTAGTGCCACCTTGAATTAAAAATTTATCCATCTAATTTTAAGCTCCGAATAAGCTTGCTTTACGCCATTCTTCTTTAGTCATTGCACGAATAGTCACCGCATGTACTTCGCCACTTGCGATATAAGAATTTAATGGTGCATAAACAGCTTGCTGACGTGCAACAGGACGTTTGCCTTCGAATTGATCGTCGACAATACGTAAGTCAAACTTTCCGCCTTGCCCACTAACTGCAACTTCAGCTTCAGGAAAAGCAGCTTTTAAAATTTCAGTGAGCTGTTCACTATTCATCACAAAGACCTCTTATAGGACCAACGGTGTAAAAACCTGCCATTTTACTATAAATCTGAAAAATAAATCATAAACCCGCACACTTTATATATAAAAAAAGAGGTTTAAAAAAACCTCTTTTTGCATAAAAATCAAACTAAATGGCAATAGGTTGGTAAACCTGTTGCATTTTTCGGTGTTTATCGAGCTGTCTTTTTAGTTTTTCTGATAATTTTTTAATCGACGTATACATATCATCTGCTGAAGCCTGAGCAAAAAATTCAATGCCCGGCAAACGGATAATTGCTTCTGCAATATGATTGCTACTGCCTTTTTTAGTATGTTTATCGACCTGATGATCCTTGGTTAATTTCACCTGCATACTGTTCACTTGATCAATATGCTTGGTCATTTCTGCAAATTTGCAGCGAATGGTATCTTCAATAGCTGGGGTAATGCTCAAATGATGTCCACGAATTGTTATTTGCATATATCTATCCCTCACCTTCATTAGGATTAATGAGGAAAAGCCAAGACGATTTAATGACTGCAAAACAACCAGCGCGCATAGAAACATCAAATCATTTTAGCCATTCCTTAAAGAAAAAAGAGGTTCATTATCTTGTCATAATGAACCTCTAGAATAGTCAGATTTTAAATTTTAGATCAAGACTTTTCGTTCAGAAGATGACGGAATATGTAACGATTCACGATACTTTGCCACTGTCCGACGCGCCACATCAATGCCATCGTCTTTTAAGAGATTAGCAATTGCGTTATCTGACAAAGGCTTACGTGCATTCTCTTCAGCAATCAATTTTTTAATTTTGGCACGAATTGCAGTTGAAGATGCTTCACCACCTGAGGTCGTACCCACATGGCTTGAAAAGAAATATTTCAACTCGAACAAACCGCGGGGCGTCAGCATATATTTATTGGTGGTCACCCGAGAAACGGTCGACTCATGCAATTCTACTTCTTCTGCAATATCTCGAAGCACTAAAGGCTTCATCCCCTCAGCACCAATTTCTAAAAATGCGCGTTGATGTTCAATGATACACGTTGCCACTTTCAGTAAAGTTTTATGGCGTTCATCGACACTTTTAATAAAGTTTTTCGCATCCAACATTTGATTGCGTAAGTACTGGTTATCTTCACTTTGATCAGCACGTTTAATCATATTGGCATAAAACGAGTTCACACGAAGTTTCGGCATCACATCAGGATTTAAAGCCACTTGCCATTGTTCGTTTTTCTTCATGACTACAACATCGGGAATTTGATAATCCGAGTCTTTATCCTCAAACTCAAGCCCAGGATGTGCTTTTAGCGTTTTTAATAAATCAACCGCACATTTGAGCTGTTCTTGATTTAAACCCGTTTGTTTAATTAATTTCACTAGCTCATTGCTGATCAATAGTTCATAATTTTTCAGTAAATTCATGGCATCATTTCGACAAGCCGTGTGCATTGGCAAGGCTTCTAACTGCACCATTAAACACTCTGCAAGATTTCGTGCCCCAACGCCAAGTGGGTCTAAACGCTGAATATGTTTGAGCACCACAACCACTTCATCATCTTCAACTTCGTCTTCATAGTCCATGCTTGTTAAAAGATGTTGAACTGAAGTCGTTATTTCTGAAATCTCACAGTCTAAAAAGCCTTTATCGTCCAAAGAATCAATAATGCAATATGCAATCAACTGATCTACTTGCGAAAAATGCAATAGATTAATTTGCTCCAGCATATGCTCTTTTAAGCCCAAATGACCTTGGCGATTATCTTCTCGCTCTTCAAATTCTGCCGCCCCCAAACTGGTCGGTTGATGCGTATAAACATCATCCCAGTCGGTATCGACCGGTAAATCATCGGGTAAATGGTCTGCGTTGAGTTCGTTGGTCAAATCTTTCTTATCCTGTTCTTGCTCTTGCATACTGGATAAGCTTTCGATAGATGACTGTTCTTCTACTTTTTCTAAGAGCGGGTTGCTGTCGAGTTGAATTTGTATTTCTTGTTCAAGCTCAAGGCTCGATAACTGAAGCAATCGAATAGCTTGTTGTAATTGGGGGGTTAGCGACAAAGAGTTCGCAACTTTCAATCCAACCGATAACTTCATAAAACACTACTCACCAATACAACTATTTTTAAAGCACGCTTTACAAGCAATTTTTGTGCCGTTTTATTTTTTATAGCATAGAAAATTCAAAAAACCTACATTTTTTGAGCAGATTGTTTTTCATTTCCTATCCAGTTTCGAACTTTATGGATGACTTCATGTACAGCAGTGCTCTAAAGGATTCCTCCCGTCGCACATTTAGAAATTATACGAAACATTTAGTGAGTCACTTGCACTTACTTACAAGAGTCCGCTAAATCAAAACATCTGCATCATTCTGCTTTGTTAGGCTAAAGCATAGACATTTTTTAGGGGATTTACATGACTCAAAAAGTATTGTTCATAACCTCAAATACAGGCGTAGAGCATGATGAACTCATTCAGCCTCTCCATTTTTACAGTCCAAGGGCATAGAATGTATTCATGCTGCCATTGAAGCTTGCGATGTTCGAACTGTCAAAATAGATGCAGATTCAGCGGCAAGCTATCCTCCAGATGTCGATTTAGATCATGTTCATTATGACGACTACGATTTGCTGATTATTCCTGGCGGTGCAGTTAATGCTGGTCGATTACGCCATCATCCCAAAGCTCTCGAAATTATCCAAAGTTTTAGCAACCAAGCCAAACCGATTGCTGTGATTTGTCATGCGCCGTGGGTTTTGATTAACACTGAACGTATTCAAGCTAAACAACTGACTTCGCATAAAAATATACGGCTCGATCTGGAAAATGCAGGTGCTATATGGGTCGATGAAGCCGTCCACTCATGTCATGCAGACGGTTGGACGCTCATCAGCTCACGTAGTCCAGAGGATCTTCCCGCTTTTAATCAAGCGATATTAAAAGAACTTGAATCCAACTCATCCATTTAAGATGCCATAAAATAAAAAGAGCCTGATATTAAGCAGGCTCTTTTATTCATTTTTAAAAGTTACAGGCTTTTTAAGTATTCAATAATTTCGACTTGTTCCGCCATTTCAGCCAGTTGAAGCGCAGTGTATTCACCTTTGTATTGGACATTCGCACCTTTTTCAACCAGCAGTTTCACCACATCTAGATAGCCATTTTCAGCCGCTGCTTGAAGTGCGCTATAGCCTTCATCATCGGTCGAGTTCACATCTACACCATTGGCGAGACTTTTTTCTACTTCAGCAAGTTCACCTAAAGATGCCCAATACACCAGTTCAGGTAAATGTAGCTCATCATCGTTTTCAGGAATTTCAGGGAGATAATTAAATTTCATAATTTATACTTCATCAAATATTCTAAATATTATTAAATATCATATTTCAATCTTTTGATAGATCCACTCCATGATAATATCTAGCCATTTCTAGAGTTTTACCTTCACTTAAGGAGAGTTGCTCAGCATTAACTTTTTTATTTTTTGTTCTACTTCTGAGCTCATATAAGGAATGAATGCCATAATTACACCAACTAAACCTACTATAAAACTTCCTATCATAAGAACCCACATTGTTTTATTTTTTCGTTTGTTACCTATATTGATATCTTGTAATTGAGTAGCCAATGGCTTCATAAGATTTCTATTTTGATCACCAAGAGCTTCTTTTATTCTTTCTAAATGCAACTTTACATCCGATGGTAATCCTTCAAATGGCGCTTGTTTCTTTGTATCCTCATAAAGGCTTTTAATATAGGATAAAAATTCTGGATTATTATTTTTAACAGCTGAAGCAAATAACCGTCCTAATAAGATATGTAAATCTTGAGAAGTCAAATTATAGTTTTTCAAAAGTATTTCTAACTGATCCCTGTCCAAAACTAATTTTTCATTAAATGGCTTTTCTATCAATTCTTCTTTTTAGAATGATCTTCTAATAAAATAGGCAGTATTGCTAAAATTCCCACATAAACTGTGACTGACCCAACAACTAAACTTAGTTGACTTCCTATAATCTCTAAAAATTTACCAAACTTAATTTTCAACCCATACACTTATTTTTTTAAAATTTTACCATCAAAAAAAATATAAATATTGCATTATTAAAACAGCTTTGAATTAAAAAGCCCCCTTACGGAGGCTACTTTTAATTTTATATTTTAACCTTTAGAAACCACAGGCTGACTTGCACCAATCTTTTCAGATTCATCTTCATTCATAATCAGTGCAACAGCAATAGCAGTAATCAATACAGGTAAACCCACTGCAATAAAGTTAAAGTGTGCAGGTAAATTCATACCCAACAAACTACCAATTAAAATAGGTCCAATGATTGCACCCATACGACCAATCGCAGACGACCAACCAATACCAGTTGAACGAACAGCAAGCGGATAGTACTGAGCGACATAGCTATAAAGCAGCATTTGTGAACCGATTGATGCAGCACCCGCCAAGAATACTAAAATATATAAAAGGAATTGATTCGATTGGAAGCCCATCAAGCTCATCACCACTGCACCCATCATACCCAAACACATGAGTACAGGTTTCAAGTGGAAACGATCGGCCAAGATTCCTCCACCGACAATACCAATTACAGCACCAATATTCATCACCATCATAAACATCAAGCTATTATCCATTGAGTAGCCTGCTGCCATCATTAACTTCGGCAACCAACTACTTAAAGCATACATAGTCAGTAAGCAGGTGAAGAACGCCACCCAAAACAATAAGGTATTTACCGCACGCCCACGTTTAAATAAGCTCACAACATTCGCAGATTCTGGCACATCAACATGATGCAACTCAAAAGTTGTATCTTCTTTTACAGTTACTGTTGGTGCTAAACGACGAACAATTTTACGTGCTTCCGCCTGACGGTTTTGTTGCACAATAAAAGTCAAAGACTCAGGTAAAAACTTCCAAATAACAGGTAATAACAACAAAGGAATACCCGCAATAAAAAACATAATTTGCCAGCCAAAACTTGGAGTAAACCACGCACCTAACAATGCAGCCATTACACCACCCACAGCATAACCACTAAACATTGTGGTTACTAAGGTACTACGCATTTTTTGTGGCGCATATTCAGATGTCAGTGCAACCAGATTTGGCATTACTCCACCAATTCCAAGTCCCGCAAGGAAACGTAAAATCGCAAATTCTGTTGGATTTGATGCAAAACCACCTGCACAGGTAAGCCCACTAAAAAGCACAATACAAATCATAATGACTTTTTTACGACCAATTTTATCCGCCAAAGAGCCAAATATCATTGCACCAAACATCATGCCTGCTAGGGCAGTACTAGCTAGCATACCCGCCTGCACAGCACTTAAGCCCCAGTCTTCCATTAATAATGGCAATACCACACCATTAATTGCCAAGTCATAACCATCAAATAAAATAATTAGTAAACACCAAGCAACAACTTGAAAATGGAAACCCGAAAATTTTGCACGATCAATAATATCATTCACATTAACTGCTTTAACTGACATTATTCACCTCCTATGAGCTATTGTTTCATTGCACTTTAACTAGCGCCCTTCAGTTTTATAATGTGCTAATTCAGCCCAAACAGAGGTCATTCACCAAAGTAATTTGGTGTTATATTCACACAATTTATAGTGATATAAAAATTCAACATTAGTCTAAATTAGTGATTTCATTCGCATCAAAAATAAATAAAACCAACCATTAACATTTGGCTTTTTGATATGAAATTAAATAACAATTAACAATTAAGGCCTAACTTAAATTAGATATAAATATAATATTTTGTTGATAGTAAAAATTAACTCATAGTAAAAAAAAGAAAATAAGTAACGAAAGGTTCATTAAAATAATAATTACGACTATTTAGTTTTTTTTATTATTGTATATATCCATTAGCCGATTAATTCGTTTATTCTAATCATTTTATAATAAAAAAACCCCCTCTGCATTAAGCGGAGGGGGTTTTTGAATTAATGAGCTGGCGATGACTTACTCTCACATGGATAACTCCACACTACCATCAGCGCTAAGAGGTTTCACTTCTGAGTTCGGGAAGGGATCAGGTGGTTCACTCTTGCTATTGTCGCCAGCACAACTGTTTATGGATACTCGCTAGGTCTTATGATTGCCTCGCTTTCTACCAAATCTTGCACTCGTTCAAAGCAGTGCTTTGAACATCGTTCATAACAGAACATCTGAGTTAATTTAATTTGCACATTCTACTTAGCTTTATAACTAAATCAAGTTGTTTGCAGTGATTTGAACCACAACACCAACTGTTTGGGTGTTGTATAGTCAAGCCTCACGAGCAATTAGTATTGGTCAGCTTCACATATCACTATGCTTCCACATCCAACCTATCAACGTCGTAGTCTTCAACGGCTCTTTAGAGGACATAAAGTCCTAGGGAAATCTTATCTTGAGGTAGGCTTCCCGCTTAGATGCTTTCAGCGGTTATCCCTTCCGAACATAGCTACCCGGCGATGCGACTGGCGTCACAACCGGTACACCAGAGGTTCGTCCACTCTGGTCCTCTCGTACTAGGAGCAGATCCTCTCAAATTTCCAACGCCCACGGTAGATAGGGACCGAACTGTCTCACGACGTTCTAAACCCAGCTCGCGTACCTCTTTAAATGGCGAACAGCCATACCCTTGGGACCTGCTTCAGCCCCAGGATGAGATGAGCCGACATCGAGGTGCCAAACACCGCCGTCGATATGAACTCTTGGGCGGTATCAGCCTGTTATCCCCAGAGTACCTTTTATCCGTTGAGCGATGGCCCTTCCATACAGAACCACCGGATCACTAAGACCTACTTTCGTACCTGCTCGACTTGTGGGTCTCGCAGTTAAGCGCGCTTTTGCCTTTATACTCTACGCGTGATTTCCGACCACGCTGAGCGCACCTTCGTACTCCTCCGTTACTCTTTAGGAGGAGACCGCCCCAGTCAAACTACCCACCAGACATGGTCCTCGTCCCGGATAACGGGACAGAGTTAGAACCTCAATATTACCAGGGTGGTATTTCAAGATTGGCTCCACCGAAACTAGCGTCTCGGTTTCAAAGCCTCCCACCTATCCTACACAAGTAAGATCAAAGTTCAATGTCAAGCTGCAGTAAAGGTTCACGGGGTCTTTCCGTCTAGCCGCGGGTACACCGCATCTTCACGGCGAATTCGATTTCACTGAGTCTCTGCTGGAGACAGCGCCCCCATCATTATGCCATTCGTGCAGGTCGGAACTTACCCGACAAGGAATTTCGCTACCTTAGGACCGTTATAGTTACGGCCGCCGTTTACTGGGGCTTCGATCAAGAGCTTCGCTTACGCTAACCCCATCAATTAACCTTCCAGCACCGGGCAGGCATCACACCCTATACGTCCACTTTCGTGTTTGCAGAGTGCTATGTTTTTAATAAACAGTTGCAGGGGCCTGGTTTCTGTGGCTGCCAATAGCTCAAGGAGTAAATCCTATCACCGTCGGCAGCGTACCTTCTCCCGAAGTTACGGTACCATTTTGCCTAGTTCCTTCAGCAGAGTTCTCTCAAGCGCTTTGGTCTACTCGACCTGACCACCTGTGTCGGTTTCGGGTACGATTCCTATGTAACTGAAGCTTAGAGACTTTTCCTGGAAGCATGGTATCAGCCACTTCACTGTACAAGTACAGCTTGCTATCAGTTCTCAGCATAGAGTACCCCGGATTTGCCTAAGATACATGCCTACAACCTTCCACCTGGACAACCAACGCCAGGCTGACTTAACCTTCTCCGTCCTCTCATCGCATTACATAGAAGTATTGGAATATTAACCAATTTCCCATCGACTACGCCTCTCGGCCTCGCCTTAGGGGTCGACTCACCCAGCCCCGATTAACGTTGGACTGGAACCCTTGGTCTTTCAGCGTGCGAGTTTTTCACTCGCATTGTCGTTACTCACGTCAGCATTCGCACTTCTGATACCTCCAGCATACTTCTCAATACACCTTCATCGGCTTACAGAACGCTCCCCTACCACTTGCAATAAATTGCAAATCCGCAGCTTCGGCATATAGTTTTAGCCCCGTTACATCTTCCGCGCAGGCCGACTCGACTAGTGAGCTATTACGCTTTCTTTAAAGGGTGGCTGCTTCTAAGCCAACCTCCTAGCTGTCTATGCCTTCCCACATCGTTTCCCACTTAACTATAATTTTGGGGCCTTAGCTGGCGGTCTGGATTGTTTTCCTCTTGACTACGGACGTTAGCACCCGCAGTCTGTCTCCCGGATAGTACTCATTGGTATTCGGAGTTTGCATCGGTTTGGTAAGTCGGGATGACCCCCTAGCCGAAACAGTGCTCTACCCCCAATGGTATTCGTCCGAGGCGCTACCTAAATAGCTTTCGGGGAGAACCAGCTATCACCGAGTTTGATTAGCCTTTCACCCCTATCCACAAGTCATCCCCTGGCTTTTCAACGACAGTGGGTTCGGTCCTCCAGTTAGTGTTACCCAACCTTCAACCTGCTCATGGATAGATCACCCGGTTTCGGGTCTACACCCAGCAACTAAACGCCCTATTAAGACTCGATTTCTCTACGGCTCCCCTATACGGTTAACCTTGCTACTGAATGTAAGTCGCTGACCCATTATACAAAAGGTACGCAGTCACCGAACAAGTCGGCTCCCACTGCTTGTATGCATGCGGTTTCAGGATCTATTTCACTCCCCTCACAGGGGTTCTTTTCGCCTTTCCCTCACGGTACTGGTTCACTATCGGTCAGTCAGGAGTATTTAGCCTTGGAGGATGGTCCCCCCATATTCAGACAAGGTTTCACGTGCCCCGCCCTACTCGACATCATCATATAAGCCCTTTCGTGTACAGGACTATCACCCACTATGGTTGCACTTCCCAGAGCATTCCACTAGAACTTATATGACTTAATGGGCTTTTCCCCGTTCGCTCGCCGCTACTGAGGGAATCTCAATTGATTTCTTTTCCTAAGGGTACTGAGATGTTTCACTTCCCCTCGTTCGCCTCGTATGACTATGTATTCATCATACGATACCTGCCTTATGACAGGTGGGTTTCCCCATTCAGAAATCTCCGGATCACAGGATATTTGCCGCCTCCCCGGAGCTTATCGCAGGCTATTACGTCTTTCATCGCCTCTGACTGCCAAGGCATCCACCACATGCACTTAATTACTTGACTATACAACCCCAAACAGTCGTTAATCCCTACAAGTAGGATTAAGACAGTCTATGATGATTCCTCATCACTTCCTTACAGTTTGTTGCTCTGTGTACTTAAACACTGTACAGCTTCAATTCAATTCACATACCAAAACGCTTGATTCAGTTAATTTCGCTAGTAACTCATTTCTCCAACCTTCATCAATCAGTAATAAATCACTGTTAATGTCGATCTTTAAAACGAGTATGAACAAATTATTTCAACTCAAATATATTCTGTTAATGATTTTTCCAGCCTTCGTCAGGTCAGGAAACTGTGATAAATCACAGAAGTTAATAAGCTTTAACTTACTAAATTCTATAATCTATGGTGGAGACTAGGAGAGTCGAACTCCTGACCTCCTGCGTGCAAAGCAGGCGCTCTACCAACTAAGCTAAGTCCCCAGCTTATCAATAAGTCAATGTTTCTGTTTTTCTGTATTCAGCATTTAATAATACCGGTTAGTCAGATTTGGTGGGTCTGACAAGACTTGAACTTGTGACCCCACGCTTATCAAGCGTGTGCTCTAACCAACTGAGCTACAGACCCTCAGATACATCGTCATGAAGAACAACTTGTTGTGGATTCTTACCAATCGTCAATCTTTCGTTAAGGAGGTGATCCAGCCGCAGGTTCCCCTACGGCTACCTTGTTACGACTTCACCCCAGTCATCGGCCACACCGTGGTAAGCGTCCTCCTTGCGGTTAGACTACCTACTTCTGGTGCAACAAATTCCCATGGTGTGACGGGCGGTGTGTACAAGGCCCGGGAACGTATTCACCGCGGCATTCTGATCCGCGATTACTAGCGATTCCGACTTCATGGAGTCGAGTTGCAGACTCCAATCCGGACTACGATCGGCTTTTTGAGATTAGCATCCTATCGCTAGGTAGCAACCCTTTGTACCGACCATTGTAGCACGTGTGTAGCCCTGGTCGTAAGGGCCATGATGACTTGACGTCGTCCCCGCCTTCCTCCAGTTTGTCACTGGCAGTATCCTTAAAGTTCCCGGCTTAACCCGATGGCAAATAAGGAAAAGGGTTGCGCTCGTTGCGGGACTTAACCCAACATCTCACGACACGAGCTGACGACAGCCATGCAGCACCTGTATGTAAGTTCCCGAAGGCACCAATCCATCTCTGGAAAGTTCTTACTATGTCAAGACCAGGTAAGGTTCTTCGCGTTGCATCGAATTAAACCACATGCTCCACCGCTTGTGCGGGCCCCCGTCAATTCATTTGAGTTTTAGTCTTGCGACCGTACTCCCCAGGCGGTCTACTTATCGCGTTAGCTGCGCCACTAAAGCCTCAAAGGCCCCAACGGCTAGTAGACATCGTTTACGGCATGGACTACCAGGGTATCTAATCCTGTTTGCTCCCCATGCTTTCGTACCTCAGCGTCAGTATTAGGCCAGATGGCTGCCTTCGCCATCGGTATTCCTCCAGATCTCTACGCATTTCACCGCTACACCTGGAATTCTACCATCCTCTCCCATACT
This sequence comes from Acinetobacter sp. WCHA55, assembly GCF_002165305.2. Lineage (NCBI taxonomy): Bacteria > Pseudomonadati > Pseudomonadota > Gammaproteobacteria > Moraxellales > Moraxellaceae > Acinetobacter > Acinetobacter sp. WCHA55. Next base: position 2,790,704 of record NZ_CP032286.1, read on the forward strand.
CTAGCTTCCCAGTATCGAATGCAATTCCTAAGTTAAGCTCAGGGATTTCACATCCGACTTAAAAAGCCGCCTACGCACGCTTTACGCCCAGTAAATCCGATTAACGCTCGCACCCTCTGTATTACCGCGGCTGCTGGCACAGAGTTAGCCGGTGCTTATTCTGCGAGTAACGTCCACTATCCAAGAGTATTAGTCTCAGTAGCCTCCTCCTCGCTTAAAGTGCTTTACAACCAAAAGGCCTTCTTCACACACGCGGCATGGCTGGATCAGGCTTCCGCCCATTGTCCAATATTCCCCACTGCTGCCTCCCGTAGGAGTCTGGGCCGTGTCTCAGTCCCAGTGTGGCGGATCATCCTCTCAGACCCGCTACAGATCGTCGCCTTGGTAGGCCTTTACCCCACCAACTAGCTAATCTGACTTAGGCTCATCTATTAGCGCAAGGTCCGAAGATCCCCTGCTTTCCCCCGTAGGGCGTATGCGGTATTAGCATTCCTTTCGGAATGTTGTCCCCCACTAATAGGCAGATTCCTAAGCATTACTCACCCGTCCGCCGCTAGGTCAGTTACCGAAGCAACATCCCCCGCTCGACTTGCATGTGTTAAGCCTGCCGCCAGCGTTCAATCTGAGCCATGATCAAACTCTTCAGTTAAAATCATTAGTAGCTTATGGCTACAAATCTTGGCTCATCAATTTTCTGACATTAATTTCTCAAATAAACTTCGAGTAATTTCTACCATTCAATCAATGAAATATCTTCGATCGATCAATCAGTAAAAATCCACACAAGTTGTTCTTCATAATCTCTTAATGATCTTCTTACTGATTCGTCATCAGCAAGCTAGGTCGGCTATACTACTCTCTTTCAAGAAGAAGTCAACTGGTAATTCAAATTATTTTAAACTCTCTTTCTAAAACCCAACTCAATCAATTCTAACTAAGCTACTGTTTTATCAGAAGTTTTAATCTTCATCACCGCCGATGGATGTGCATTCTACAGTATTTCCAAACCAACACAACCCCTTTTCCTCAATTATTTATAAAAAATTCCTCAACTGTTTACTTATTCAGCAAAATGGCGCTTTTTTACTAACATTTCTTAAAATTTGATTTAACAATGAGCAATAAAGAGCTGTTAAGATAGTTAAAATATTATTTTTTATTTCACCTGCTGATTGTAAAGTTTCGGAACTCTTTTATATGCAACACATTCGCCACTTATGTGCTGGTCTACTTTTTGTAGGCTTTACAACATTTGCATTTGCTGAAGATGTAGCGCCTGCGGCTGCCAGCGAAATAGATACCAGTGCTGATCCGCAAACGACTCAATCTTCTTCGCTTAAAGAATTAAAGAATATTAAAGCAAAAGATTTAAAAGTAGATGCCAATGCCGCACAACCTGATAATGTAAAAGATCCACTTCAACCCTTAAATAGACAGATTTTTGCTGTCAATGATGCTTTAGACCGTGCAATCGTTCGTCCAATTGCAGTGGAATATAAAGAAAAGATCCCCTCTCCGATTCGTGACTCTTATAGTGGCTTCCGTAAAAACCTCGGCGAACCTTGGAATGCTGTAAACCAGCTTATACAAGGCCGACCCGGCCGCGCTGCAAAAACCTTTGGTCGATTTACCATTAATACGGTAACTACTTTAGGTTTTGCAGATCCTGCTTCGCGCTTGGGCTTAGAAACTGAAGATGAAAATTTTGGTACGACTCTGGGCTACTGGGGTGTTCCATCTGGCCCATATCTAGTACTTCCAATTTTTGGACCAAGTACTTTCCGTGATGGGTTTGGTTTGGTTGTTGATGGCTATGCACGCCCCCAAAGATACATATTAGAAGATGAAGAAGGCCTATATTGGGCGGAACAGGCTTTACGTGGTATTGATGTGCGATCACAACTGATTGATATTGAAGGTGCGATTCAAGGTGATAAATATTCTTCAATTCGTGATATTTATTTACAACGTAAAAACTTCATTATTGCTGAGAAGAAAGGCCAAGAAGCCGAAGGGATGTTCATTGATGATGTCGGTGATGATGATTCATCTAACTCTCCATCGAGCAATGAATCGCATCAAATGTTAGATACGGAATAACAATGTATTGCGGCTAGTGTTGAATTTTTTTTCTCTGGCCGTAATTTGCTTGTTATAGTAAAGCAATAGCTTAATGCTAAGGATAAGCCATTTTTTTTATGTATTTCATTCAACCCTCTCGCCATATTCCATATTTAGAACAGGTGCTAGACACACTACCAAGTGTGCAAATGATTCGCATAGAAGACATTGATCTTTATGACCCGACTATTATTGCTATTGCCGATATCCAAGATTATTTAGATTATAAATGGACACTGCCCACCATTGTCCTTGCCTTTGAAAATGAAGGTCGTGCTTTAGCCCAAGCGTGGGAACTCGGTGCTTTAGCAGGCTGGATGTGGAACAAACTCCCCAGCAATCCTCAACAGTCCTTACTCAAAATTGATGCACAATATAAGCGAAATCAAGACAGTCGCGATCTGCCTTCCGCAGCAGAGTTACAAAAGCGACTTTTACCAAACCCTATAGAACTTCAAAACTACACCGTTGAAACGTTTTTTCAACCTTCTGCTTATTTGTCTGGAGACTGGTTTGATTATTGGAAAATCAGCGATAAAGAACTGATGTTTTATTTGGCTGATGTATCCGGTCATGGGGTCACCAGTAGTTTATTAACCTCTTGGATGGCGGCTTTTCATGGTCGTGCCAAAACACCACGTGGACTCATTAAGAAGCTCAATGGCATGTTAGTTCAAGAGAATATTGAAAAGCACATCACCATGATTGCAGGGATCTTAAACCTCGAAACACATCAACTTCGTTGGTCAAGTGCAGGACATTATCCCCCTGCTATTATCTTCGAGCCAAATCAAGCTCCTAAAATATTACATACCAGTAGTTTTCCTTTGGGCCTTACTGAAGAACTGGAAGTTGAAGAGCATGAATGTGTACTCAACCGTCATGCCCGCTTCATTATTTGTTCCGATGGCGCACTCGAACCCTTCAATGGCGGACTGAATGATCAGTTCACACAATTGGTCTATCATTTGCAAAATCAATCCTTTGAAGCACCAGAGCATGTTGCAGACGATATTGCCATTTTAAGTTTACGTCGAATGAATTAATCAAATTATCAATAACTTATTACAATATCCTAGTTTCTAAGACTGTTAGATACTTGAGTAAGTATTTACCCTATGGGATAATTTCCTATCCTTCTCTGCAAATGGCATTTATATGTCAACAGGTCATGTTGAATATGCAAGCTTGAATGGAACGCATATTTTTAAGCTTATTGGCGAAGTGCGTGCCCAATCTTGTATCAGTCTAGACAAACTTTTAAACCGTATTGAACAACAGTCAAATGTTGTTGGTGCAATCGTAGATTTAACTCAAACTACTTTCATTGACAGCACTGTGTTAGGCATTTTGGCAAAGTTAGGCTTAAAGCTTAAACAGATCCATAATATCCAGGCTGTTATGTTGTCCACCAACTCTGATATTACTACCTTAGCCAACAGTATGGGGCTAGGGCAGGTTTTTGTGATTTTAAACTACTGTGGCGATCCAAACGTTTGTACCCTCGAGCTGATGGAAGAGCACATTACACATCGTAATATGTTAAACACCGTACTAGATGCACATAAAACTCTGATGGAGCTGAATCAAAGTAATCAAAATATGTTTGAACCTCTGGTCAAACAGTTGCAAAAAGAACAAGATAGCCTCGATCAAGTGTCACAGCAACAAAACGCATAACAACAAATTTTATAGGCCCATTTATGACTTTACTTTCTGTTGTACAGATGAATTCTCAAAATGATATTGAAGCAAATTTCATTGTCATTGAGTCTCTGATTCAACAAAGTAAAGCAAATGGTGCTGAACTTATTGTGTTCCCCGAAAACTTCGTTTGTTTTGCTGCAGGCAAACAACGTGAGACTGCGGCCCAGTTCGAAGATATTCAAAAGCGTTTAGAAAATCTTGCTCATCAATATCAGATCTGGATCGTCGCGGGTACTCTCCCATGCCCGTTCCGTCCAGATGGTTCTGTGATTGAAGATGGCCGTGTTCGTACAGCCAGTCTTTGCATTAGCCCTGATCGGACTGAAGCACGTTATGACAAAATTCATTTGTTTGACGTTCAAGTTGGCGACGCTGTAGGTGGTTACCAAGAATCTAAGTTCTTTGAACCTGGTACAGATGTAATTGTGGCAAAAACACCCTTTGGTAATATTGGCTTGATGGTTTGCTATGACTTACGCTTTCCTGAATTGGCTTTAACTTTACGCACGCGTGGTGCAAATATTTTGACGGCACCTGCTGCATTTACTTACACCACAGGTCAAATGCACTGGCAGTTATTATTACAAGCCCGTGCGATGGACAGTCAATGTCAGGTTTTAGGCGCCGCACAACAAGGCTGGCATGGTGAAAAGAGACAAACTTGGGGACATGCAGCTGCAACCAATAGCCGTGGTCAAGTTTTGGATTTGATTCTTAACCCGGGCGCACAGTTGATTACTGTACCTTTTGACTTGGCTGAACAAGCTCATATCCGTGAAAGTATGCCTTTGATGCAACATCGGAAATTAGTGCAGTTTTAATCAAGCTGTGATCATTTAGCACAACGTCATTCTTCGCACAAAAACTTCATATTTGTTCACTATTGCTCTTTCATTGAGTAGCTTTAGCGCACTAAATGTATAAGTCTATAATCCCTTTTTCAGATTGATAAGATTTCCGATTACATTCAGTTTTTATTCACATTAACAAACCCCGATTGAGGCGGTTAAAAAAAACAATAATAGACATCCATATCATTGATTTTTAATTAACTAAACCCTCAACTTAATCACAAGCACTCTCTGTATAAATTTACAAAAAAACTGCTTATTCTTTCTGCAATTTAGGACAGGATAAGAACTCAAATACAATATTCAGGGAATCACAATGTCTTTAGAGAAAGTATTTTATACGGCACATGCTAAAGCGACAGGTGGCCGTGATGGTCGCGCAACCTCTTCTGATGGAGTTTTAGATGTAAAACTCACCGTTCCTAAAGAAATGGGCGGCGCAGGTGGTGGAACTAACCCTGAACAGCTTTTTGCCGCAGGTTATTCTGCATGTTTTCTAGGTGCGATGAAGTTTGTCGCAAACCGTGACCATTTAAAAATTACACCTGACGTATATATCGAAGGTGATGTTGGGATTGGTCCGATTCCAACAGGCTTTGGTATTCAAGTGACTTTAAATATTCATTTAGAAGGTTTAGAGCAAGCAGAAGCGCAAAAATTGGTGGATGCAGCACATATCGTTTGCCCTTACTCAAATGCAACGCGTGGCAATATTGATGTGACATTGAATGTGATTGTTTAAGTCATCTCTTCTATCCCGAAGTCATGGCTTTGGGATAGAGATTTTATAACTTACAAGGGTTTGGAAATATCTTTTTAAATTTCTTTTGATCATCGATTTCATCTGCCAGCAAAATCAAATTTCCTTTTTGATCAAAATAGGAAGTGCCTTGAAACACAGTATATTGGGCAATATCAAAAATTGGGACATTTTGAAAAATAGGGTGCTGAGTGCTGATCAAGGTATGTCTTTTTTTTGAATTTAATTGGCGAGCTGTGATCTTATTGTGTTCAGAATCAGTTTCAATTAAACAATTATTCTTCTTATCAATAGCGATAAATTCTTGAGTTGCATCATCTTCTCGTTTATTTCTTGATAGAAAACTATGGATTTGGCATGGACTACCACATGACATTTGAACATGATAATAATTTTTATTTAAACGCTCAATGTTTGGTGATTTCATACCACGAAAAACTTTTTCTTTCTTGTCATTAGTGTTTCTAATGACATCACAAGACCATTCCATTTCATCATGGCATTGTTTATAAACATTCAAAGTTTCATCTTTTGCAAAACTGAGTGGAGTAAGAAATACCATACCACTCAACACACCAAACAAGGCTAAGGATTTATTCATCATTATAAAGTTCTTTATTTTCATTCTAAAAGTAAAATGGACACTGTCATACAACCGCGTCACATAATTTCAGGATAATACAACTACACGCACACCTCGTATCCACGGCTTGGTATTTGACTTAGATTATTCAGCTGCTTCATTGGTCACACGTAATACTTCTTCCAGTGTAGTCTTACCTGACAATACTTTGCGCAAACCATCATCGCGAATAGAGCCTGAATGTTGTCGTGCATAAGCTTCTAGCTCAAATTCAGCAGCATTACCATGAACTAAACGACGCATTTGATCATCCACAGGAACAATTTCATAAATTGCCGTCCGTCCTGTAAAACCCGTATGTGAACAACGTTCACAGCCGTTCGGTTGAGGTAACTGAAGTTCTGCTTTTGGATTCAAATGCTGAAACAGTTGTGTTTCAAAAGTATCGGCTTCATGCCATGTCACACAGTGACTACATAACGTACGTACTAAGCGCTGTGCGATAACACCAATCAAAGAACTCGACAGCAAAAACGGCTCAATGCCCATATCTTTTAAACGAGTGACCGCACCAATGGCTGTATTGGTATGCAGTGTAGATAAAACCAAATGCCCTGTGAGCGATGCTTGTACCGCAATTTCAGCCGTTTCCAAGTCACGAATTTCCCCCACCATCACTACATCAGGATCTTGACGCAGCATGGCCTTTAAGGCTCTCGCAAAAGTCATATCAACTTTGGTGTTGACTTGGGTCTGTCCAATCCCTTCCAGTTGATATTCAATCGGGTCTTCGGCGGTCAAAATATTTTTAGAGCCGTCATTGAGGTCTGAAAGTGCTGCATAAAGTGTCGTGGTTTTACCCGAACCTGTCGGCCCTGTGACCAAAATAATGCCGTGTGGTCGATGCACCAATTGAGTCAAACGCTCATAATCAGGCTTCAATAAGCCCAAATGGGTCATATTCAAACGACCCGCTTGTTTATCCAATAAACGCATCACCACTCGTTCGCCATGTGATGATGGCAAAGTCGAAACACGCACATCGACTTCACGCCCAGCTAAACGCAGTGAAATACGTCCATCTTGTGGAATCCGTTTTTCCGCAATATCCAATTTAGCCATGACCTTAATACGTGATACCAAGAGCGGTGCCAACTCACGGCGTGGTTGGACAATTTCACGCAATTGCCCATCGACACGTAAACGCACCGATAATTTCTTTTCAAAGGCTTCAATATGAATATCAGATGCGCCAACACGAATCGCTTCAGACAATAAGGCATTAATTAAACGAACAATTGGAGCATCATCTTCCTGATCCATCAGGTCTTCAGCTTCAGGCACTTGGTCAGCTAAACTAAGTAAATCAGGATGATCTTCTAAACCTGCGGCCACTTGTTGCGATTCGCCACTGTCCCCTGCATAGCTACTGCTTAAAAGCTGATGGAACTCTTCATCACTACACAGCTGATGTTGTGCTACCACACCTAAAAACCGACGTGCCTCTTGCACAGCCAACAACGGGGTACTTTCACGGCGCACAATAAAGGCTTGATCGCCTTCGTAACGCAACAGCACACCATGACGCTTCGCAAAACTATAGGGAATTTGTAATTGTTTAAGCACTTGCATCTTAAAATTATAATAATGATGAAAAATATTATTTTGAGTGTACTCTAAGCATATGACAGCGTGAAGTCTGTTTTTCACTGATTTGCAATATAAGGAAATGTGCTGTTGCCTAATATGAATGAACTGTTTGAATCGGATAGCCCCAATTTAAAATGGTGGGGGGAATACAATTTTGAGTTGAATCAAGCCCGTGCGTGGCAGTTCGGCTCATTACTTTTTCGCCTCACCCGTGGCCTACAAGAGTGGCGTTTAGAGTTCCATCGGCCTCAAGTTCAGTATGACTATGAGCAAAAATGGCATGCGATAGAAGACCCACATTTCGCCTTTCCACAACCCGTTGAAATTAAACGTTACATGTTTAAAAAAACTCACCATACGATTCAACTGATGCCACGTTTGGCCGATCGTTCAGTGGTGATTAAACCTGTCGATCCGATTTATATTCCAGCTGGTCAGCGCGGGACGCTGTATATCAGCACCCCGTTATGGATTTCGGGTTTTATTGAAGGTCAGCGCGACCCCTTATTTGATATTCCTGTGATTTTACCCAAAGAAACGTGGTTTGGGCCAAACCACCGTACAGGTGAAATTGCCTATGCTACGGCTGTCGATGGTCGAACTGAATTACATCAACTCAAACCACGTGCATTTCGTGCAGTGACGCCCATTGAGTTCCACAACACCAGCCATTTACAACTGCGCTTCGACCGAATGAACGTACCTGTTTCAGCCCTGCCTTTATTTTATAGTGAAAGTACGGATCGACTTTGGACATCGCAAATTAAAGTCTTGCATGAAGGTGCCGATCGGCCACCACGAATCCGTATCGAAAACCGTACGCCTCCGCATGCAGGCAAAGTGATTTATGTGCATCCACCGCGCTCTTCGGCGAGTGCATTATTTAATATGTTTGATTCATTCTTCTAAGGGGGACAGATGCCAAACTCAAATATTCCCCAAGAAATTACCAGTAGCCTAAAGGGCATTTTCACAAACATCAATACAGAACGATTAACGGAAATCTTAATTGCCTTAGTGCTGTGTTTTGTTGGTTTTCTCTTGGCACGTCTGGTTTCAAATACCTTTATCCGAACCATTGGCACTAAGTTTAACGCGCACCAACGACTGGTCTGGCGACGTGGTATTTTTTACTTTATTTTCCTAATTTTTGTGATGGCCAGCCTCAAAGAAGCTGGTTTTAAACTGAGTGTGTTTTTAGGCGCAGCAGGTATTTTGACGGTTGCTTTAGGTTTTGCCTCCCAAACCTCTGCATCCAACTTAATCAGTGGATTGTTCCTGATTGGTGAGGGTTCCTTTGAAATTGGCGACACTATTTCAATCACCCTTATTCGTGGCAATACTATTGAAGGTGAAGTCATTTCAATTGACCTTCTTTCGGTTAAGTTACTCACTCAAGACAACATTTATGTACGACTGCCGAATGAACAACTGATTCGAGCCCCAGTTCATAACCTCTCTAAGTTTCCAATACGGCGCATTCCCATCACCTTAGCCATTAACTTCCATGAGAACATCATCAAAGTACGTGAAGTGCTGGTTGATGTGGCTAATAAATATCCTTTGGTTCTTGCTGACCCTAAACCTGCCGTCACCGTCACCGCTTTTCGTGAGTCTTCGATTGAACTACTGTTTGCCGTGTGGTGTCAGCAAGAACACTTTTTACAAGTGCGCGATGAAATGCAGGAACGTATTCGCAATGGTTTCTTAGATAATCAAATCGAAATTCCTGTGCCAAAAATGGGCTTTGTCGATCATCCGCTTTCAAGGCCATTATCCAATCAAGAAATCGATCAATATGCCAATGCACAAGCCTTGAAACGAGAACCGAATATCAAATAGATCAATGCAGCTCCTTATGATCCATCCAGACATAAGGAGTTGAGCTAATTTAATGGGTCTTTTCTTCAAGTTCAGGCATCGGCGCAATATACGCGATCACCAACATCACTAGGCCAGCACCCAAAAATGAAATCACACGGGTCAAGGTGCCAATATGAGACAAGTCAAATAAAACCAGCTTGAGCGTCACCAAAACCAAAATACAACCACCAAAAATCCACAATGAACGCAAGTTGCGTTTGGTTGCCGTCAGCATGCAAATGAAAGCCAAACTAACCCAAAGCAAAGTAAAACTCAGCTGCACTAAAGCGTTTTCCCACATTTCCCAGTCATTATAGGGTGTTAGGAAGTAGACATGCAGCGCACGTAGCACCACATAACTACTGAGCCAAAGTAGACTCGACATCATCAAAATGGCACCCAGACTTTTTTCCAAGCCTGCTTTCATCTGTAAATTCAGCATCCAAATGAACCCGATCAGCATCGCAATACTGATCAAGTCGAATGGGTTGAATATCGGCAACCAATATAGCTGAAAAGCTTGCAGGCTAAAAATCTGAGAACAGACGATCCAAAACAGCATAAGCACTAAGGTATTACGTGCCTGCCAAAACTTTCGCCACAAGTTTGGAGTGGGCTGCGCATAACACCATACGGCAAAGGCGAGCGGTAAAATAACGATGCTCAGATATGGCATACTTGGGATGAGAGTTAAACTGGTCAGCGCCAAACTCAGTAAAGCACCCAAACTCACCCATTCCAGCTCATCCTCCACACCCTGTAGTGGGCGTAACCACAGCAAGGTGAGTAATCCACTCGTTAAAGCAAACAATAGACGGTCTAATCCAGAATGCCACATAATGATGCCATCATGGCTCAGGTCAACCAAGAAAATAAAGACAATGGCATAGAGCGGAATTAGGCCAATCCATTTGGGTAATAGCCATGACCAACTGGCTTTGCGGTAGAGCAGCCATTCATTTAGCACTGTATATAAAAGGACAATGATCATCAACGCTATTGTTACCTGACTTTTACTGTCGATTTCATCTAAAAGCAAAATAAACAACATGCTGGTTGCTGAAAGCAGTTGTAAGCAAAAAAAGGCAATCGTGGCAAAAGACAACTGTTGTCTAAAGCGCTCTACACTGTTGGCAACGGCAACCACAGCAAAATAACTCAGACACAACGCCCAATAAACTTCCGTTGGAAAACGATTGAGCTCGACCACATAGTACAGACTCGACAGTCCTGCTACCGCCAATAAGCCCATTGCCAAATAACGACTCAAGCTCGAGGTACGATACAAAGCGTAGATAAAGATAAGTGCACCCTCGACACTCCAACCCACCACACCCCATTGATCAGGCAGTAAAATAGGGGGAATCAGTGCCAAAAAGACCAAAGTCAAACTGAGATAACTTTGCGCAATCAACTCAACACTGTGGGCTTTTTTTAGCAGTTGATAAAGCATGGCATAGAGCGCTGCAAAGCCTAGACTAAAACCAGCCTGCCAAATCATCTCCTCAAAATACATCATATACAAAAAAGCAAATGCAACAATGGGGGCAGCAAAAATCAAAGCCATATCCAAGATCGGTTTCAACTTAAACTGAGTTAAATCCTCACGTGCCAACAGTTGACTATAACGAAAACTCAGCCAAATAAAGACGGCACTATGTGCTAAAACCAACAAGGTAAGCATGTCTCGCTCAGGCGCTTTACCTTGATAAAAAGCATACGCTCCGCCTACGACCACCGTCATTAAAAAAGCAATTTGATTGAGAACTTTCCACGGCCTAAACGTGCTTAAAACCGCAACTGCAATATTAATCACCAAGTAATAGACCACCAGCTCAATCGCAGTCGCATTTCGTACTGGCAAGGTAAAAGGTGCTAAATAAGCAATGACCATCGCCATTAACGCTAGCTCAATCGACTGCTGTCTTAAACTAAGCCAAAGTGTCACTGCCATCACCACCACAAAGCACAGGCTTGCAATTGCTAAACTTGCAATCACACCGTTGTAGTAAGCAAAAAATAAGGTCAAAAATAAACCTGACAGTCCAAGTGCTTCCAAAGCCAAAGCAAAACTGCGGTTTTTGTGTTGAAGCACATAACCCAAGACCACAACAGACACACTCACCACTGCAACAAGACCCAGCTTAACCGCGAGACTCAACTGCCAATGCTCGGTGGCAAAACGCAATAATAAAATAAGCCCAATCAACAGCACCACGATTGCAACTTTTAAGACTGGATTACCCTGCCACAGCCAGTGTTTCACTTGCTCACTGAGGCTTAAATCATCTGTGTTATTTAGAATGGTGGACTTCGTGGGTAAAGGGAGAGAGTTTTCAAATTCTGGGAAACGGTCGAATATACCCTGATGTGGCTGTACTTGCACAGATAACAATAGATATTCTAGGCGACGCAACCAGCGAAAGAAAAAGAACAACCAACCACTGATCCCCAACCCAATGAGTCCGCCCCATTGCCCCACCATCCCGATTAAAATAATGAAAGACGCAAGGTAAAGCGGCACTTTTGACGTTGGCTGAAAAGCAATGCCCCGTTGTTCCGCCAACGTCGTACTGGGCTTTTCAATACTATCAACATAGTGCATGACACTCATGACCCAAGCGATTCCACACAATGCACTTAACAGTGGCACGGCCAAAAACCATGCTGCAATTGCAACAATGGTCAGCCCCATCAACCACATCATGCGAATTTCACGCTGTCCAGTTTGCATCCGTTCTCAATCTCTTTTTCTCATCTTCAAATAATACATCAGCTTGGCGTCACTATTTAAGCGCTGAACGGTAACCATCTATGCCAATCGGTACATCAATACACTTTGTTCTGTGGCAAAATCACGTACAATGAACAGGTTATTTGGATAAGGAATCTTGCAATGCCACCATTTGTCTTGGTCGATGGCTCATACTTTTTATTTCGTGCTTTTCATGCTTTGCCACCGCTCACCACGTCAACTGGCTTACATACCAATGCAATTCGTGGGGCAATTTCTGCCATCCAGAAACTGATGCGTCGTACTCAACCAACGCATATGGCGGTCATTTTCGATACCCCTGAACCGACTTTCCGTCATGTGCTGTCGCCCATTTATAAAGGTGACCGCCCAAGTATGCCTGATGAATTATCGGAACAAATTCCATACTTGCATGCCTTAATTCGTGCCTTGGGTATCCCTTTATACATGCTCCCAGGTGCAGAGGCAGATGACATCATCGGGACTTTAGCCAAACGTGCAGAAGCCGCGGGACAGCAAGTGCTGATTTCCACAGGCGATAAAGACATGGCTCAACTGGTGACCGATAAAGTCACCTTAGAAGACAGCTTTAAAGACAAGCCGATGGATATAAATGGCGTGTTTGAAAAGTTTGGGGTGTGGCCCAACCAAATTATTGACTATCTGACCCTAATGGGCGATGCCTCTGACGGCATTATGGGTGTTCCAGGTGTCGGTGCCAAAACCGCAGCAAAACTGTTAACAGAATACGGCTCAATTGGTGGCATTTTAGAAAATGTCGATAAAATTAAAGGCAAAGTCGGTCAAAACATCAAAGAACATGCCGATGGAATTGCTCTAGATCACCAACTGGCAAGTATTGTCTGTGACTTAGAGACTGGGCTGACCTTTGACGATCTCAAACTGCAAGATCCGAATACCGAAGCCTTGCGTTCACTGTATACTGAGCTGGAATTTCGCCAGCAGTTGCAATCATTGGATCATCCAAACAATCCTAATAGTGCAACCTACAAACAAGCAACGCAAGAAATTGTTAAATCAGCACAATCTGAAACCGTTATCAATACGGAAGATCAAGCCGTCCAAAGTAGTGTCGATGACCAACTGGGTCAAGCGAACTACCATACTGTGCTCAGTGCAGAACAGTGGGCATCATTATTCAAACGTTTAAGTACAGAAAAACGTTTTGCCTTTGATACTGAAACCACCAGTTTAGACTATCGCTTAGCGCAAATTGTTGGTTTTTCGGTCGCGTTTGATGCTCAAGATGCATATTACGTTCCACTTGCGCATGATTATGAAAATGCACCTGTGCAACTAGAGCGTGAACAGATCTTGGCACAAATCAAACCGATTTTAGAAGATGAGTCGGTTCAAAAAATTGGTCATCATTTGAAATATGATGCACATGTCTTGGAAAATCATGGCATTGAACTCAAAGGTTGGTATTTCGATACCATGTTGGCATCTTATGTCCTCAATGCTGTAGCAACGCGTCACGGGATGGATGACGTGTCACGTCTCTACCTCAGCCACTTAACCACCACGTTTGAACAAGTAGCAGGTAAAGGCGCAAAACAGAAAACCTTTAACCAAATTGAGATCGAAGCCGCTGCACACTATGCTGCCGAAGATGCCCATGTGACCTATCGCCTGTTTGAAGTGCTTGATGCCAAATTGCAAAAGCATCCCGAACTGGTCAATATTTTACACAATGTCGAAATGCCAGTGGCCCGTGTCCTGACCATCATGGAAGAAAACGGCATTGAGCTCGACTTAGACTTCCTCGACCAACTCGGTGTTGAGTTTGCCAATACCATGGCCAATCTTGAAAACCAAATCACAGAACTGGCAGGACAAAGTTTCAATGTTAGCTCGCCGAAGCAAGTCGGTGAGATTTTGTTTGATAAACTCGGACTCAAGGGTGGCAAAAAAACCGCAACCGGTCAGTACAGTACCTCTGAAAGCGTTTTAGAAAAAATTGACCACCCGATTACCGAGCTCATTTTAGACTATCGCGGTTTATCTAAACTCAAAAGCACCTATACCGATGGCTTATTAAAACAAGCCAATAACGATACCCATCGTGTGCATACCAGCTACCACCAAGCACTGACCGCAACAGGCCGTTTATCTTCGACCGATCCAAACCTACAGAACATTCCTGTGCGTGAGGAAATTGGACGTCAAATTCGTAAAGCCTTTATTGCACCGCAAGGTCGCGTGTTATTGGCAGCCGATTATTCACAAATCGAACTGCGTTTAATGGCGCATTTCTCACAAGATGAAGCCTTGGTTGATGCCTTTAATCATGGGCAAGATGTACACCGTCGTACTGCGGCTGAAGTCTTAGGTATCGCCCTCGAAGATGTCACGTCAGACCAACGTCGTCAGGCCAAAGCAGTCAACTTCGGTCTACTCTACGGCATGTCTGAATTTGGCTTAACCCGTCAACTCGGTTTTAGCCGCGAAGAATCGCGTGGCTATATTGCGAAATACTTCCAACGTTATCCGGGCGTGCTCGACTATATGGAACGCACCCGCCAAATTGCACGCGAACAAGGTTTTGTCGAAACCATTTTGGGTCGTCGCTTGTACACGCCAGATATCATGGCAAGCAATAAAATGATCAAACAAGCGGCCGAACGTGCTGCAATTAATGCACCACTACAAGGTTCTGCTGCGGATATTATTAAAATGGCGATGGTTGCAGTTGATCAAATGCTACCGAAAGATCAGGCCAAAATGCTACTACAAGTACACGATGAATTGGTTTTTGAAGTCGATGAAGCTATTGCAGATGAATTGGCACCACAGCTTGCTAAAGTGATGCAATCGGTCTTGAATATTTCAGTCCCTCTTGTAGTTGAAGTTGGCAAAGGTCGAAACTGGGATGAAGCCCACTAAAGCATTTGCGCCTTCCTCCTCCAAGGAGGAAGGCTGGGATGGAAGCTATTTGTCTCCTAAAAGTAAGATCAACGTCTTCATCTAAAAAATTTCAGCCGTAAAAAAAGGACTCGCAATCGAGTCCTTTTTTATTCGCTACAATCTTATAAACCAGTGAGCAGAACAATCGCCACTTCATTCATAATCATTTCAGCAATATACAGCGCCAAGAACGCTACAATTGGAGAAAGGTCAATCATGCCCATATTCGGCAATAAACGGCGAAACGGCGCCAGTAAAGGTTCCGCAAGCTCTTGAATCACCTCAATATAAGGCGAGCGTGACTGCGTAAACATCACCACCCAACTTAAAATAATCGTTGCAAAAATCAAGTAACGACAGAAACGAATCAAGTCTTGAATCATGGTCACAAAAGTTAAAATAACCAAATGCACAGGACTATTTGGCATCGCTCCAGAGAGATACATGACGCCAAAAATTTTCAGTAAATACAATAAAACCAAAAGTACTAAAGCCGCTAAGTTCACACGACCTTTTGCTACATTTGGAAAAATACGACCAAACATATCCACAATTTTTGTGGCTTTTACGGTCGACATCACCACTGGGTTATAAAAGTTAACCGCTGCCAACTGCATGAGAAAGCGGAAGAACACCAGTAAAATTGCAACGTTAATAATGATGCCAAAAATTAGCGCAGAGTTTGCACCCATACTTGAACTTTCCTAAATAAAACGATTATTTGCTACTTTCACTCAGCTCTTGAGCAAGTTCCTGACTGCGCTTTTGAGCAGCAGCCAATGCAGCTTGGATATTTTGTGAAATTTGTGCACGATCAAACACTTCAAGTGCCGCTTGGGTTGTACCATTCGGCGAAGTGACATTTTTACGCAATTCAGCAGGTGTATTTGAGCTCGTGATTGCCATTTGTGCCGCACCCAGTGCAGTTTGCAACGTCAACGCCGTTGCTACTTTTTCATCTAGACCAAGGTTTTTACCTGCACGGATCATGCTTTCCATCATATAGAAAAAATACGCAGGACCTGAACCAGACACTGCAGTCACAGCATCAATTTGCGCTTCTTCGCCTACCCATAAAGTCAAGCCAGTCGCAGCAAGTACTTGGCTCGCCAAATCACGGTCTTCTTTATCTACAGCCTCAGTGGCATATAAACCATGCGCACCTGTTTGTACTAAAGCAGGCGTATTTGGCATTACACGCACAATACGATCACTGCCAGCGAGTGCAGCAATCGTAGCAATTTCAGCACCCGCAACAATTGAAATAATCAACTTACCGTCAAATAAACCGTTTAATGGTTTTAAAACATGGGCTAAAACTTGAGGTTTAACCGCTAAGACCACGACATCGGCTTCACGAATAGCAGATGCGTTATCCTCAGTCACCACCAAGTCTTTTTCAGCCAATAAATGACGAACTTGTTCAACAGGATCAGAAACCGTAATGCGAGTTGAAGGTAAACCACGTGAAATCAAACCACCGATGAGGGCTTGAGCCATGTTACCACCGCCGATAAAACAAATATTACGATTCAACACTGCGCTCATGATTATTTCTGTATCCTGAATTTTTTAACTAAGCAATTAAATTTGGTTGCCATCCACCCGCTTCACAATAAGCCGACTCGACCAACCAAAATCCTTTAGGCGTAAAAACACCAAGCATAACATTATCTATGCTTAATATTTGTATTGTATGACGTTGCCACGGAAAAATTTGTGCGCTCTGAATGGCTTTTTTCAACGGCCAAGCCCCAACCCGCCCATACAAATGCAGCTTCTCCCCACCTACACGCGGTTTTATCTGTAAAGTCTGCTCTAACAATTTAGCAGACAGTCCATATTTTTGTGTTTCAATGCGATATTGCCCCGAAGCCAATGCATAAGCTTGATCTAAACTAAAACGCTGCTGAATTGACTCAACCGTCTGAAATTGTTCCGCCAAATACTCTGCTTTACAAACACGAAATAGTTGCTGTTGATAACGCACATAATAGTATTGATTCCAATGCAAAGCGGCCTGAGCATCGACTTTAGATTCAATCACCTCATCAAATAGGCGTTGTACCATATCAAAAGCAGGACGATATAAGTCCTCACCTTTCATCCAAGCAGACAACAGCTGTCGCTGTCTCGGTGCAGTTAACTGACGAAATGAAGTTAAATTTAAAACCGAAGCATCTCCACAACTGGCCCAGTCTTGAGCCAACACATCGGTCAAAATGGACTCAGCATCTTGCATCAAATAACTGGTACGTGCCAAAGCTTGCTGCATTTTCGGAAAGCGTTGTTCTAAGATCGGCCATAATTCGGCTCGACACCATGCCCGATCATAACTAGTATCAAAATTGGTTTGGTCTTGAATATTTCTCAGTTGCATATCAGTAGCCCACAGCTCAATTTGCTGTCTGGACAAAGCCAATAGCGGGCGCCAAATTGTAAATTGCTCTCGTCTGTCGAGGCTCTGCATGGCGGCAAGTCCATGAATTCCCGCACCAGAGAATAATCGGAGTAAGACGGTTTCAGCCTGATCTTGTTGATGATGCGCGAGAACCAAAATTTCATTGGCAAGAAGATGCTTCTGAAAGGCCGCATAACGTGCACTGCGGGCTTGGCTTTCTACATTGCCTGTATCAACATCGACCGCTTGAATCACACATGGAACATCCAAGACATAGCACTGTTCTTGAACAAAGCTACCCCACTGTGGACTGACATCCTGCAATTGATGATCAATATAAATGGCGCGAATACGCTTGGGAAATAAATGAGACATCAAATGGAGTAGTAACATGGAATCCATGCCACCACTACATCCGATTAAAAAATGAGGCTGTTCAGGTGTATCCTGAAACTCGGTTAAGACGCTAGTCCTAAATTGTCGCTGCCAAACTTCATTAAACGTTGGTAACGTGCTTCGCATCGTTCATTCGCATCCATCGGTTGCAACTCAGCCAAAGCATCTTTTAAAACAGTTTTTAAAGCATGCATGACCTGTTCTGGGTGGAGGTGAGCACCTTCACCTTCATCGACCACGTATTCAACAACACCCATTTTCTGTAATTTTTCAGCAGTCAATGCCAAAGCTTCGCTGGCCTGCTCTGCTTTTTCAGCTGTTTTCCATAAAATAGATGCACAACCTTCAGGTGAAATGACTGAATAAATACTATGGGATAACATTACCACACGGTCAGCCACACCAATGCCCAGTGCACCACCTGAACCACCTTCACCAAGTACGGTTGCAATCACAGGCACTTTCAAGCTTGAAAGTTGTGCCAAAGACGTTGCAATTGCTTCAGCCTGACCACGTTCTTCTGCACCCACACCTGGATATGCACCCATGGTGTCAATAAAGGTAAAGACGGGTAGATTAAAACGTTCAGCCATATCAAGTAAACGTTGTGATTTACGGTAACCTTCTGGGTTACTCATACCAAAGTTATGTTGTAACTTTTCACGCGTACTACGACCACGGTGTTGACCCACAATCATGACTGGCTGACCATCAAAGCGAGCTAATCCACCAATCATTGCACCATCATCACCAAATAAGCGATCACCATGCAAAGCATCAAATTCGGTAAAAATTTCACTCACATAATCTAAAAATTGCGGACGCTCAGGATGACGTGCAATTTGAACCGTCGTCCATGCTTTGGATTGCGCAGCTTTATTCTTCATAGCTCAACCATAAATCCCTAATTGACCAATTTATTCATCGACAAATTGTTCTGATTGGATATCCAACTCAACATCCCAATGCTTAAATTGCGCCTGCTCATCATGCAAGTCTGCAACCAGCAAAGGCCATTGCGCGGCATTACCAGAAACACTCAACTGCCATTGTTGCGCATTGCCTACTGTTAATTCAATGGCAGGAAGCATCTGATCGCTACGACTATGATTGAGTAAAACAGCAAGACGAAGTAGCAAACACAGATAGACTAATTTGTTACCGCCGACCTTCATCACGTCAACACGGGCGTCACTGCGTAGCTTACGGCGATGATGCGCTACCAAATGTGACAGATGGTTCTGATCAATTTGCGAGAAGCCCGCAATGTCAGAATGTTGCAATAAATATGCACCATGACGATGGTAGCCTGCATGGCTAATCGCTAAACCAATTTCATGCAGATAAGCCGCACGACGCAGTAAATCACTGTCTTCTGTGGTTAATTTCAATGAATCCGCCACACCATCAAACAAATGTTGAGCCATGTTCACGACCCGTTCAGCTTGTTTTGGATCGGCGTTATAACGGCCCATTAACGCTTGTACAGAACGATCTCGAATATCTTCATGTTGAAAACGTCCAAGTAAGTCATACATCACCCCTTCGCGCAGGGCACCATCTGAATACACCAATTTATCCAGTTCGAGTACATCAAAAATGGCATACAAAATAGCGATTCCGGCTGGCAAAACTGCTCGACGGTCTTCTTTTAAGCCGTCAAATTCCATCTCAGCGACGTGTTTATATTTGAGTAATTTTTCTTTGAGCTTATCTAAACCGTCACGGGTGAGTTCTTCTTTTTCATTACTCCAGCCCATATTCACGGTAATCTGACGACACGCTTTAATGGTTCCACTCGAACCGACCACCGTATCCCAACCCGCTTCTTTATAGGTATTGGCAATACCAGACAGCTCCTTACGTGCTGCAACCACAGCTTTATCAAAACTTTTTTGGTTAATCTCACCATCAACAAAGAAGGCTTTGGTAAATGCTACACAGCCCATTTGTAAAGATTCGGTATGAATAGGTTCAAATTCTTCACCAATAATCAGTTCTGTTGAACCTCCACCGATATCAATCACAAGACGGCGTCCACTGTTTACCATGGTATGAGATACGCCCAAATAAATCAGACGAGCCTCTTCACGACCTGCAATAATTTCGATGTGCTTCGGCAAAATTTCTGCAGCTTTCTGAATAAATTCATGTCCATTTTTGGCTTGGCGTAGCGCATTGGTCGCCACAATTCTTAAACGATTTGGCTGAACCGAACCTAAGCGCCCAACAAAGCGAGATAAACAGGCCAAACCGCGCTGCTGTGCGGCTTCTGTTAAGTTTTTATTTTCATCTAAACCCGCTGCTAACTGTACTTTTTCTGACATTGACGCAACTTTTTTCACTTCGCCATGATCCACTCGCGCAATCGCCAAGTGGAAGCTGTTCGACCCCATATCGATGGCAGCAAGTAACTCTTCATCAATCAAAAAATCAGACATGATTTAATATAAACCTATACAGAATTGTGCTTAGATTAATTCACCTCCATGCAATTTAAAAGCCATTTATGGTCAGAAATTGACGAGCTTTTAAAATTTCGGCATTTATGACAATTGTGTTACACGATCAGTAACATCGTGAGCTTCAATTAGACAAATTCAAACTAAAGGTTGAAAATTTAGTAATCCATCTACTCAGTGATAGCAGGCTATGACATACTATTAGCCATAAAACTATCCAAAAATTGAAACTGGAGCTATCCATGTCTGGCAATATCGTAAATACAACTGATACAAACTTCGACGCTGATGTACTTCAATCAGACGTTCCTGTGCTTGTTGACTTCTGGGCAGGCTGGTGCGCGCCATGTAAAGCAATTGCACCTGTATTAGAAGTATTGGCGAACGAATACGAAGGTAAAGTGAAGATTGTTAAAGTTGACGTGACTTCTTGCGAAGCAACGGCTGTGAACTATAACATCCGTAACATCCCTGCATTACTCATGTTCAAAAATGGTGAAGTTGTTGCCCAACAAGTGGGCGCTGCACCAAAATCGAAATTGACTGCTTTTATTGAAGAAAACATTTAAGCATCCATTTAGATTGAAAATGAAATACGCTGTCTAAACAACAGCGTATTTTTTTCGGCTATAAATTGACAAGTCTGCCTTTCTCTCTTATATTGCATGATCAAGAGATAAAGGATTATTCAATCCTGTCATTTTCTTAAAAGACACAACACATAAGATCGCCGCTCGGCAATACAAATTGTTTTGACACGTTTCTCTTCAAACAATGAATCAGTCCTCTGAATTGTTATAGTTCAAATACAATTGCGTTACTTCATTGCATGTCTGCGGCTAAATGTTGCTTCCTTTTCATCCTGTAATTTAGAATTTTTGATTCTTATCTGACCTCCTATGAATTTAACCGAACTCAAGAAAAAACCGATTGGCGAACTCATCAAAATTGCTGAATTTATGGGCCTCGAAGGAATGGCTCGTAACCGTAAGCAAGACATTATTTTTGCCATCTTAAAGCGCCATGCAATGAATGGTGAAGAGATCTTTGGTGATGGCGTTTTGGAAATTCTGTCAGATGGCTTCGGCTTCTTACGCTCTGCAGCAGGTTCTTACCTTGCAGGCCCAGATGACATTTATGTTAGCCCATCTCAAATTCGTCGTTTCAATCTACGTACTGGTGACACCATTACGGGAACCATTCGCCCACCCAAAGAAGGCGAACGTTATTTTGCACTGTTAAAAGTGAACCAAATTAACTACGACACGCCAGAAAACTCACGTAACAAAATCTTGTTTGAAAACTTAACACCACTTTTCCCGACCGAGCAATTGGTAATGGAGCTTGGTAACGGGACGACAGAAGATTTAACTGCACGTGTGGTTGACTTGGTTGCACCTATCGGTAAGGGCCAGCGTTCAATTATCGTAGCGCCGCCAAAAGCGGGTAAAACAATGTTGTTACAAAACATCGCTCAGTCGATTGTGCGTAACAACCCTGAATGCTTCCTGATCGTTCTTCTGATTGACGAACGCCCTGAAGAAGTGACAGAAATGGAGCGTACTGTTCGTGGTGAAGTCATTGCGTCAACGTTTGATGAATCTCCTGCTCGTCACGTTCAAGTGGCTGAAATGGTGATTGAAAAAGCAAAACGTTTGGTTGAGCACAAGAAAGATGTTGTGATTCTGCTCGACTCCATTACCCGTTTAGCACGTGCTTACAATACGGTTGTTCCTTCATCTGGTAAGGTTTTAACTGGTGGTGTGGATGCACATGCGCTTGAACGCCCTAAGCGTTTCTTCGGTGCAGCACGTAATATTGAAGAAGGTGGCTCACTAACCATCATTTCTACAGCTCTGATTGAAACAGGCAGTAAAATGGATGAAGTGATCTATGAAGAATTTAAAGGTACAGGTAACCAAGAAATTACACTGGATCGCCGTATTGCGGAAAAGCGTGTCTTCCCTGCGATGAACATCAAAAAGTCTGGCACCCGTCGCGAAGAGCGTCTAATGTCTGAGGATAATCTACGTAAGGTTTGGATTTTACGTAAGTTACTTCATACCCAAGATGAACTTGCAGCCATGGAATTTTTACTTGATCGCATGAAAGAAACCAAAACCAACGATGATTTCTTTGATCAAATGAAACGTAAAGCAACCAGCTAATTCGACCTGCTTCATCTAAAAAAAGGCTGTCTTAACGACAGCCTTTTTATTTGGTTGACTTAACTTACACAAAGCAACATTTCATCCGATTCTCTGTAAACTTATTTACAAGTTTTTGATAAATAAAAATTTGAAATTAAAAACCTTCATCTTTTTAAATGTTTATTCAGTACTTCTCCAATACAAACCTCATCATTAATTGTTATTTTCTGTTAAAAAAGACCTGCTTTTAGACCTTTTTTATCACTTTTTTCATCCTAGCTAGTAGCAATTCAAAATGCGCAGTGATAGCATATTTGCAGACCAGTTAGGCTGCTCCTGCATTGTTAGTCCCTAGCAAAATTAGGAACAATAAAAGCACACAACAGACTAACGTCGGTTTTTTTTAATCTCATATTTTAGAGAGTGATGCCATGTTATTCAAAAAAATCGCTATTGCTGCTGCAGTTGCTACTACTTTAGCTTTCGTTGGCTGTGCTAAGAAAGAAGAAGCTCCTGCTGCTGCTGCTGCTTCTGAAGTTGCTGCTGCTTCTGAAGCTGTTCAAGCTGCTTCTGAAGTTGCTGTAGATGCTGCTGCTGCTGCTTCTGAAGCTACTGTTGCTGCTTCTGAAGCTACTGCTGCTGCTTCTGAAGCTACTGTAGCTGCTGCTTCTGAAGCTAAAGCTCACTAATCTTTTAGAGATTAGTCAAAAAGAGAGCCTCTGGCTCTCTTTTTTTATGCTCAAAATTTATCGAATAAAAATCATCACAACGCCTATCAACTACTGCTAATCATGCAATTGATAAAAAAAAAAGCAGATCAATCGATCTGCTCATTTCCCACACGCTGGCGGAATTTCTGCCCTGCGCGGAAGGTCACTACACGGCGTGCAGAAATCGGAATTTCTTCACCCGTTTTCGGGTTACGGCCTGGGCGTTGGCGTTTATCACGCAACTCAAAGTTACCAAAACCCGAAAGTTTAACTTGTTCACCAGAGATTAGCGCTTGGCTAATCTCATCAAAAAACAACTCGACCATTTGTTTAGCTTCACGACGGTTTAAACTCGTGAGCTCACTTAGATGGTCAGCCATTTCCGCTTTTGTTAATGCTGTCATGAAGCCCTCAATGTCGCCTGATAAGTGTTTTCCAACACATGTAAAATATGATCCATACCGGATTTAATTTCAGCATCCTCAAGCGTACGTGATGGGTGTTGCCAAAGAAGCGCAAATGCCAATGAGCGCTTACCCTCTTCAACGCCTTGCCCAGTGTACACATCGAACAACCAAGTCGAGTCTAAAAGCTCACCACCTGTTTTTTCGATAAGTTGCTGAATTTCACTTACATTTATCTTATCACTAATTAAAAGCGCAATATCACGTCTAACCGACGGAAAACGTGATAATTCTGTAAAATTAGATACATAAGTTTGCAAAACAGCCGATTGATCAAGTTCAGCCACCCAAGTTGTGCTCAAATCCAGTGCATCTTCTAAAGATGGATGTAATCGACCAAAGTAACCAATAGATTGACCATGGACTAAAACCTCAGCAGACTGACCCGGATGCAACCAACTACGTTCAGAGCGAACATATTCAACCTGCACACGACCTGCTGCCAATACTTCTTCAATTTCGCCTTTGAAATCAAAGAAATCCATAGCTTGAGGTTTAGCATGCCAAGTTTCTGACGTTTTTGCACCTGTTGCAATCACTGCAAGGGTAGGAATTTGTTTCAAATCATGAATAGATTCAGCATCTTGATAGTCGAAACGTAAGCCGAGTTCAAAGAAACGCACACGACTTTGTTGGCGGTTTACGTTATATTGCACACACGGAATCAAACTAGAAAGCAGTGTTGAACGCATTACTGCTAAATCACTGGAAATCGGGTTAGCCAAAGCCAAAGGATTCACAGCCGCATTGAGTTGCTTCTCAAGCTTTAAGTCTGCAAAGCTAAAGCTAATTGCTTCTTGATAACCCAAAGTCACGAGGGTTTGACGAAGCTGAGCCACTTCAAATTGGTCTTGATATTGAGCCAATTGCGCTTCAATTTTTGGCAAACTGATTTGAATATTGTCATAACCATGAATACGCGCAACTTCTTCAATCAGGTCTTGGTAGATCGCCATATCATAACGGTGTGAAGGCGGAACCACTGACCACTGACCTTCTGCTTTAACCGTCACAGCACAACCTAAACGGGTCAATGCATCCGCAATAAATTCAGCATCTACGCGATAACCAAGCAATTGATCCACTTGCGCTTGTTCCAGCTCAATCGCTTCACGCTTCGGTAAAACTGCCGTTTGTTCTACAGTCGTAATCGGACCGAACTCACCACCCGCCAATTCTGCAATCAATTGTGATGCACGATGCATCGCTAGCATTGGTAGTTCAAAATCGACACCACGTTCATAACGCTGCGACGCATCCGTATGTAAACCAAAACTACGCGCACGGCCCGCAATAGCTAATGGAGCAAAGAACGCAGACTCTAAGAAAATGTCTTGGGTTTCATCACTAACAGATGAAGACAAGCCACCCATGATGCCTGCAATCGCCAATGCTTTTTCATCATCCGCAATCACCATGACTTTTTCATTGAGCTCAACTTCTTGTTCATTCAGTAGAACCAATTTTTCAGTTGCATTCGCTTGACGAACTTGAACCGAACCTTGAATTTTTGCCGCATCAAAAGCATGTAACGGTTGACCTAACTCCATCAGTACATAGTTGGTAATATCAACCAAAATACTGTGCTGACGAATCCCTGAGCGAACCAAGGCACGTTCCATCCACTCTGGGGTTGCTGCTTTGGTATTCACATTTTTAATCACACGACCTAAATAGCGCGGGCAGCCTTCCGTGCTCACTACGACTTTTTTCTCATCGGCAATGGTCGCAGCAACGGCATTAATTTCAGGTGCAGTCACGGTCAGTTGATTAATCACCCCAATTTCACGGGCAATACCACGAATACTGAAACAGTCACCACGGTTTGGCGTGATGCTGATATCAATCACATGATCATCAAGCTGTAAATACTCACGAACATCCACACCGATAGGTGCATCTGTAGGCAATTCTAAAAGACCATCAATTTTATCTTCTAAATCAATTTCAGATGCACCACACAACATGCCTTGTGATTCAATGCCACGAAGTTTGCCTTTTTTGATTTTGAAATCACCTGGAAGTACCGCACCAATGGTTGCCACAGGGGCTTTCATACCGACACGTACGTTTGGCGCACCACACACAATTTGTAATGGTTCACCTGAACCAATATTGACAGTTGTCACACGTAAACGGTCTGCATCAGGATGTTGTTCTACGGTCAACACTTCACCAACCACCACGCCAGTGAACGGTTTTGCCGCTGGTGATAAATCATCGACTTCCAAGCCCAACATGGTTAGTTGGTCAGATAACGTATTGCTATCAACGGCTGGGTTCACCCATGTACGCAACCAATTTTCGCTAATTTTCATAAATTCAATTTCCTTAATCTCCCCCTAACCCCTTCTGTATAAAAGAGGTGAAAGCCACGTACTCTATTTTTGACTGTGAAAGTCCCCCTTTCTTAAAGGGGGATTTAGGGGGATTTCTATAAACCTTTAAATTGTTAAATTTGTATTTAAACCATTAAGCAAATTGGCGTAAGAAACGCACATCGTTTTGGTAGAACATACGTAAATCATTGATGCCATAACGAAGCATCGCAAAACGTTCCACACCTAGACCAAAAGCAAAGCCTTTGTATTTCTCAGGATCAATACCCGCAGCTTGTAATACATTCGGATGTACCATGCCACAACCGAGTACTTCCAACCATTTACCACGCTCATCCATAATATCCACTTCAGCACTTGGCTCTGTGAATGGGAAATAAGACGGACGGAAACGCACTTTTAAGTCTTTTTCAAAGAATTCGTTTAACAGATTGACCAACAAACCTTTCAGTTCTGCAAAGCTAGTATTTTCAGTGACATACAAACCTTCAATTTGATGAAACATTGGCGAATGCGTTTGGTCAGAGTCACAGCGATATACACGACCCGGGCACACAATACGAATCGGAGGTTGCTGGGTTTCCATAGTACGAATCTGCACACCCGAAGTATGGGTACGTAGCAAATGTGTCGCATCGAAATAGAATGTATCGTGCATTGCACGCGCAGGGTGATGCCCTGGAATATTTAAAGCTTCAAAGTTGTGATAGTCATCTTCAACTTCTGGTCCAGTTTCAATCACAAAACCCGCTTTGGTAAAGAACTGACAAATACGCTCTTGCACTTGAGTAACGGGATGAATACTCCCAATCGTTTGACCACGACCAGGTAGAGTAATATCAACCGTTTCACTTGCGAGTTTTTGTGCTAATGCTGCTTGTTGTAATTGTGTTTGGCGTTCAGTTAAAGCACCGGTAATCGCTTCACGGACTGCATGAATTTGCGCACCAAAAACTTTACGCTCTTCAGGGTCCATTTTACCTAAAGCTTTCGATTGCTCAGCGAGCTGGCTTTTCTTACCCGTAAACTGCACTCGCACTTGATCGAGTGTAGCAAGGTCCTCTGCTGCTGCAATCGCAGCGAGCGCTTCAGTGGTCAGGGCTTCCAGTGACATAGTAACTCTCAAAGCAACAATTTATAAAATTAATAAAACCCCATATTCTATCAGTTTTTAAGCGTGTTGATGAAGCTCTACGATCAGGAAAATTTATTTAGTACATGGTTTTATAATCAGGTTAAGATAGGGCCATCATAGAAGAGAACAATAAACGATGTCGCTTGATCCTATTTGGCAACAACAACTTACTCTAGTGACTTATGGCAATGAATATTTGCGTCACAACCTAAGTTTCCAACGTTGGTTAGAACATGCCATTTTTGACCGACATTGCTTTCAGTTTCGTGATCTGAATAGCCAACATTTACTGGCTCAGCATTTTCAGGTATGGCTTGAAGCCTTAAAAAAGCAAGGGGTCAAACAGCTCAGTCTGCATAGCTCAACATTGCTAGCAGATGAAAAGAACCCAAACCCAAATATTGAACTCCTTGCCACCCCACATATTATTGTTAGCCACCAAGCACAGCAAAAAACAGCTTGGATTTTCGGTAAAGAACTGGCTGAGTGGTACAGCGCTGAACACGATTTTATAATTCCAAAAGCACAACAAAGCTCAATCCGTAGTGAAAATTTATGGCGTTTTGAACTGAATCATAAACTCAGCAAACGCATTGAAGCGGATTTACAAACGCCGAAATGGGATGAAATCGAAAACTTTACCGAACAAGAACTTTTTAGTGCGTCATTTGCACAAGGTTTAGTAGAGCCTGAGGTGGTAACCTTACCTTACTATGGACAACAAGATGCCACAGATGAAGCCCACCATCTCTCTCTTTTACCGACAGACTACGCCGCTGATTATGCACACCAAACGCTGTATCGTTTAGATGCACTATCAGCATTGATCCAGACTAAGATTCAACATCCTTACAATGCAGAAGGCCAAGTGCTCACGCCAGATGAGCAATTAAATCTACGTCATTTTGAACAAAAGATTGATGATTTAAAGACCAAGTTCATTGTGAAAGTGGCCAATCACTATCAAACCGCACAGCTAAGCCCCAAAAATACAACTACACCACTTGATGCACGTCATCATTCATCACCTAAATTAAGTGCGATAGAGGCCAAGCCTCATGAAACACAGCATAAATCTGGAAAAACTGGGGTATTTGCTTTAATCCTGATTACGATTTTAATTTGTGTAGTTGGCTATTATTTTGGCTTATAAGCTATTAGAAATATATCAAAGCGCTCCTATCAACGAGCGCTTTTTTTTTACGGGCTCAACTTTTTCAGGCAGTAATTAGAAGATTGAAAGGTCGGATTTTGATTTGCACCTTATGCTGATTGGCATGTTGATTAATATAATGATTAACTGAAACAACCTCACCTTCCAGCTTCGCATCAGGGCCATACATAATTTTGACTGACTCACCTTTTCTGGGAATCATTTGTAATTCCACTGTGATACTTCCCTGTCCCATCCCAGTAATTTCTGCAAGCATATCCTACTCCTTTTCTTTTTAATCTTTTTATTTATTAGGCATCTATCACATTTCAGATTAAAGCAGATTTATGTAACCAAAGTTCAGCTATGGTTTTACATATAAGACTTCATTTTTTCATGTTTCATAAATTTAAGCTGTACTCTACTCAATCACCAATTGATCTAAAAAGTTTTTCACCTGTTTAGGTGTCTTTAGATGAATCCACTTTATATGCTGATATTCGGGCATCTGCATCATGTTTAAATATTTTTTTCTATTTTTAGCATGGGTTTTTACCATCCACCAAATGATTGAATCCCGACCAAACATACGCAAGAGGCTTTCACGATTATTGGAGTTTGCCCATAAATCTTGTTGCGCCCATACACGTTGAACAGCACGTTTCACAGAACGATACAGATTGACCGGAAACGGCAAGTCCAACCAAATAACCGTGTCAATTTCCGCCCATTTCACAGGAATGGCTCGGGTATAGTTACCATCGATCACATAGCCCTGTGTCGCCTTTTGTACTTCTGACTCAATCTTGGCAAAGAACAACTCATCAGGACATTCTTGCCAGTCGTCTAACCAAAACAAATTATCCAACTCGATATAGTGCAAATCTAATTTTTCGGCCAACGCTCTGGAAAATGTAGATTTTCCTGTAGCAGAAGTTCCTACAACATTGATTCTTTTCATTGTACTGGCCTAACGCTGATGCGGTCTTTCTTATCATATGTAATTATGGTTGTATCACAGTCTCGCCTTTGACCCATAAAAAATTTGATTCAAAAAATAATAGGCCATAAAAAAGACCGCTAAAAAGCGGTCTTTTTTTAAGCCTTAAAGACTTATGCAGCTAATGCATCTTTAGCTTTAGAAGCTAAAGCAGCAAATGCAACTGCGTCATGCATAGCAATGTCAGCAAGTACGCGACGGTCGATAATCACTTGAGCTTTTTTCAAGCCAGCGATCATACGGCTGTACGATAAACCATTTAGACGAGCACCAGCATTAATACGCGCAATCCATAGAGCACGGAATTGACGTTTTTTCTGACGACGGTCACGGTAAGCGTATTGACCCGCTTTGATTACTGCTTGGAACGCTACGCGATATACGCGTGAACGAGCGCCGTAGTAACCTTTAGCACGAGCAAGAATTTTTTTATGACGGCGATGAGCCTGTACACCACGTTTTACACGAGCCATTTATAATCTCCTTAGATGTATGGGCACATACGACGAACTGAAGCAACGTCACTCACGTGAACCATTACACAGCCGCGTAATTGACGAATACGCTTAGCAGATTTTTTGGTCAAAATGTGGCGTTTGAACGCTTGTTTACGCTTGAAACCGTTAGCAGTAGCTTTAAAACGCTTAGCTGCACCACGGCGAGTTTTCATCTTAGGCATAACAACCTCTTTTGAACACCTGTTCGGAACGTTTGCACCATTGCAAAACGACCTGCAGGTAAGGGAGCGAATATTCTAATCGAACTTTGTCTAAAACAAAAGCAAATAATCAACAATAAAAGCAAGCTTAGTTTATTTCCCGACAAGCTTTAAGCGATGAATTTATAACCGAGGTTTAGTCCAAGTCGTATAATGCCTCATCCATTCCATGCTGACCCCTTGTGAACGCTACACAGGATGCGTTTACTGCACTCCGCTACAGAGACCTCTCTATTGTTACACTGAATCAATTTTGCCTGACGCTTGCCATTTTAATTCAGGAAATTATTGTGGCGTACTCCTTGTACACCCTCACTAAAGATCCACTGACTCTAGGTTTAATTGGTTTAGCAGAAGCAATCCCCTTTATTGCACTTTCCTTATGGGGTGGTTATTTTGCGGATCGTTTTAATAAACAAAGTATCATGAAAATCTGCTTATTCTTTGCCATTCCACTGCCCTTGGTGCTATGGGGATTATTTCATGCTATGGCTTAAAGCACATCGAGCTCTCCACCCTGTCATGGAGTGTTTATGCCTTGTTCTTTGGCTTAGGAACAATTCGAGGTTTGTATAATCCATCCGCAACGTCTCTCAAACCCTTTTTAATTCCACGAGACATTTATGCCAACGGCGCCACATGGACCACCATTGGTTGGTAAAGTGGGGGGATTATTGGCCCGATGCTGGGTGGGTTGATGTTGGCTTTTTTAGGTCGTGAAACCAGTTTCATCAGTGTAGCAGTACTGCTCAGCCTATGTTTCTTACTCGTCAATCTTTTAAGTAAACGCACGTTTCCTAAAATTGAAACGAAACGTGTACTACAAAGTTTAGGTGAAGACTTTCGCTTTATTGCTAAAACCAAAGACTTATTTGGCGTCGACATTACTCAAGCCGAGCAGAAATAGTTTTTAATTTAACAATATAACTTGCGAGTCTTTTCAATTCAGGAAATACTCGCAACCATCATTTAAGTCATACGCACTGGATGCGTTATAAAAGAAATTGATCATATGAAACCACTCTTATTGCTTGCATTATCAACATTGCCCGTTCATTTAAGCCATGCAGCTCAGCCACCATTAGAACTCACCATTCAAAAAAGTTCAGCTCAATCAGCACATTTGACCACGCGTATTCAATGGGTCGATTTTCCCAAACCCCAATATAAAAATAGCGATTTAAATCAGCAAAACCGTGCAGCGATTATTCGTATCTATGCAGATGAAACAGGCGATGTGACCAAAGCCACCGTACAGGAAAGTACTGGGCTCAAAGCTTTGGATGAAAAGTTGGTGAATGCTGTGCTTCAAGCCAAAGTAAAACCTTTTGTTGAAGATGATACTGCTTCTGCCGTCATTGGTTATCAAGTTTTTAATTTAAACTTAACGCCAGATGACGCCGAAGCATGTAACTACACCTTTGACTCTAAGAACTGGCTTGCGCAACAACAGCAACAAAAAGTGCCTTTTCAATATCTGGTTCAACCTACGCTTGGATTAGATTCAACACAGTTAAATGGTCATGACCGTCAAGTTAAATTTAGCTTCAAAACAGATAAACAAGGCAACGTGAAAAAGCCCAAGATTACTAAAGGCTCTGGCATTTATGAGCTTGATCAGCAGGTTTTACACGCCGTTGCCAACAGTAAAGTCAGTGTTAAACGCACGGCAAGCACACTGTGGCTCTATAAAAAATCTAAATTTAAAGATGTGATTGAATTTGACCTTGAGTCTTGTCACTAAAATCTAAAAGGACACGAGTTTTCGATAGCTCGTGTCCTGACTTCTTACAAACCTAAAAACCATTAAAAATCTGTTGGCCAATAACAGCATTTGAAGACCAATTAGAATTGACTAAACATCCAATACACAAAAAGATAGCGTCCTATTTTCGCAATACTCACCATCACGACAAAACGAACAAAATTTTCTTTGAGCAATCCTGCAATGAGGGTAATCGGATCACCAATGATGGGCACCCAACTGAGCAATAAAGACCAAAAACCATATTTCTGATAAATGCCCTGTGCCCGCAACATCTTTTCCTCTGAGACTGGAAACCATTTTTTGTTTTTGTATTGCTCAACTTTCAAGCCGAGCCACCAATTCACACAGCTACCTAAAATATTGCCAAGACTGGCAACAGCTATCAATAACCACACTGAGTATTGCGTCTGAGCCAACAATCCCACCAAGACAGCCTCTGACTGCAAAGGTAGCAATGTCGCTGCCCCAAAAGCAGAAAGGAAAAGCAGTCCTAAGGCCCACATCATTTTATGATTTTAAACCCAGCTTTTTCTTGGTTGAGCTATAGGCAAAACTTGACCAGATCAATGCCAAAATCAACAAAGCCCAACGTGACCATGAATACTTATCGGCAATCGGTTCAATTGCAGCACGGAGTACCGCCTGATCTTTGGTATTGAGCAGTTCAATTATTTTTTGAATATGTACCGCTTCAGCTACAAATAGCACCAAACACCCTGCGATCCCTACAATAATACTGAGGTAGATTTTAGGATTCGCTTCAATAATACGGGTTAAATTGAGGAAAAACTCTTTTTTCATTACGCTGATGTCCAAACAACCTTCAACAAAAAAGCCACCCATCGGTGGCTTTAAAGAATGGCTTATACCTTGAAGGCACTAAGCTTAACACAATTCAAGTCATTACTTTTGTACCTAATTAACTCGAATCGCCAGTGCTCGTTGTACTGCAGGGCGTGCTTGAATACGCTCCATATAAGCTTTGACATTAGGATAATCATTTAAATCAATTTGTTGCCATTCATAACGCAAAATCCATGGGAAAATTGCCATGTCTGCAATTGAATACTCTCCAGCTACATAGTTTTGACCAAAAAGTTGCTTGTCTAATACAGCATATAGACGTTTGGTTTCATTAACATAGCGTTCAGTTGCATAGGCAATACGTTCAGGGGCAAATTTACTAAAATGATGGTTCTGTCCAAGCATTGGACCGAAGCCACCCATTTGCCACATTAACCACTGCTCAACCTCAACTCGAGACTGTTCATCGCTTGGATAAAACTGCCCTGTTTTACGCCCTAAATACTGCAGAATTGCCCCTGACTCAAACACCGAAATAGCTTCACCTTTGGGGCCATCTTGATCCACAATCGCAGGAATTTTATTGTTAGGTGAAATACGAAGAAAATCAGGTTGAAATTGGTCATTTTCTAAAATATTAATGGGAAAGACTTGATACTCCAAACCCATTTCTTCTAATGCAATGCTAATTTTATGTCCGTTGGGTGTTCCCCAATAGTACAAATCAATCATTCTTATTTCCTAAGTTTATTCGCTTATTTTAGATACACGATATCATAATTAAACGTGATTATTTTTATGTAATTTTATATATTATTTAGCACATATTTGAATAAAAACCACCCAACAAAATGAATAAAATCATTGATATTCCAAGCCCGATCAATTTAAAAGACCCGCTTGAAGCGACTCAATGGGCAAAAGAAGCGAATATTAAACGTCCTTACCGGTTGGAGTTCTTCAAACACTATATTTCACAAATTCTAAGTCACCCAAAGCCTGATTTTCGTATTTTAGAATTAGGCTCGGGCCCTGGTTTCTTTGCATATGAACTCTTAAGTAGACAACCTAATATTAATTATACCGCCGTCGATTTTTCAGCAGCTATGCATAACTTAGCCAAACAACGTTTAGCCACTATTCCCCATACATTCGTAGATTTCTTCCTAGCTGATTTTAAACAACACGATTGGTATACAGTTCTGAATGGTCAACGCTTTGACTATATCGTGATTCATCAAGCTTTACATGAACTTCGCCATAAAGCATATGCTTATGAATTTCATAAAAGTATTGCACAACAAGTCGTCCAACTCGATGGCTACTACTTCATCACTGATCACTTAGCTCAACCTGATGGAAATATGAAGAATCTCGAACTGTATATGACCAAAGATGAACACATGCAAAGCTTAAGTAACGCTAACTTTAGGAATATTCAGATTGGACTTGAGATAGAAGGCTTATGCACTCTGCAAGCAACGTTATCAAGTCATAATTAAATTGGTTAGTAAACTTCTCTTCATGTTGCAATAAAAAAAGCACTGCATAGGCAGTGCTTTTTTTAAGATCAATGAATCATTACTTTTTCTTTTTAGGACCAAGCAACATACCCATTTGACGACCTTCCATTTTTGGTGATTGCTCAACAACACCAATTTCAGCCACATCGGCTTCAACTTTTTGAAGTTGAGCCAAACCAAGCTGTTGGTGCGCCATTTCACGACCACGGAAACGAAGGGTAATTTTTACTTTGTTACCTTCTTCAAGGAACTTAGTGATTGCACGTAGTTTCACGTTGTAATCACCAACATCAGTACCCGGGCGGAGTTTGATTTCTTTCACCTGTACTTGATGCTGTTTTTTCTTCGCTTCTTTCTGCTTTTGCTTTAGATCAAACAAATGCTTGTTGAAGTCCATGATTTTACAAACAGGCGGTTCAGCATTTGCTACGATCTCAACAAGATCAAGCTCAACACTTTCAGCAGCGCGCAATGCTTCTGCCAAGCTAACAATACCTTTTTGCTCACCATTTTCGTCTACAAGACGGACTTCTTTCGCACGAATTTCATCATTCAAAGCAGGACGGTTTGATTTGTTACCGCCCTGTTGATTACGGTCAGGCTGTTTAATCGCTGTTACTCCACAATGTACCGGCCGCGTTCGGCAACGGCTGCTTTTACTAGGTCAACGAAAGCGTCGATTGACATAGTACCCAAATTTGTTCCAGAGCGGGTACGCACGTTTACTGTACCTTCCTCTACCTCACGATCCCCAAGTACCAGTAAGTAAGGAATACGCTCTAATGTACGTTCACGAATCTTAAAGCCGATTTTCTCATTTCTCAAGTCTGAAATCGCTCGGAGGCCGTTTTCTTTAAGTTTAGCGACGACTGACTCACATGCTTCCGCTTGTGAATCGGTAATATTCATCACACACGCTTGGATTGGTGTTAACCAAGGTGGCATAAAGCCCGCATAGTGTTCGATTAGTATACCAATAAAACGTTCAAAACTGCCAAGTATTGCACGGTGCAACATTACAGGCTGATCACGATCATTGTCTTCAGTGACATATGATGCTTCTAAACGTTCTGGTAAATTGAAGTCACATTGGATTGTACCACATTGCCATACACGGCCTAAGCAGTCTTTCAGTGAGAATTCAATTTTCGGACCATAGAATGCACCTTCACCTGGCTGAAGCTCCCACTCTAAACCAGCAGCATCTAAAGCATCTGCTAAAGATTTTTCAGCCATATCCCAAAGTGCATCATCACCCACACGTTTCTCTGGACGTGTAGATAACTTCATTTGTACATCTTCGAAACCGAAGTCTTTATATACATCTAAAGTCAGTTGAATAAAGTCAGCCACTTCTTGACCAATCTGCTCTTTGGTACAGAAAATGTGTGCATCATCTTGAGTAAAGCCACGCACACGCATAATACCGTGCAATGAACCCGATGGTTCGTTACGGTGACACGAACCAAATTCAGCTAAACGAATTGGCAAATCACGGTATGACTTTAGACCTTGATTGAACACTTGTACGTGACAAGGACAGTTCATCGGTTTAATAGCATAGTTACGGCTTTCTGAATGCGTCGTGAACATACCATCTGCATAGTTTGCAGCATGGCCTGATTTTTCCCAAAGGGTGAAATCAACCACTTGCGGTGTACGAATTTCGAGATAGCCATTATCTTGTTGTACTTTGCGCATGTATTGTTCAAGTACTTGATAAATGGTCCAACCGTTTGGATGCCAGAACACCATACCTGGTGCTTCTTCTTGCATATGGAACAGGTCTAAAGCTTTACCAATTTTACGGTGGTCACGCTTTTCAGCTTCTTCAATACGTTTGATATAAGCCGCAAGCTGTTTTTTATCTGCCCACGCTGTACCATAAATACGTTGTAACTGTTCATTCTTCGCATCGCCGCGCCAGTAAGCGCCTGACATTTTAGTGAGCTTGAATGCTTTTAAAAATTTAGTATTTGGCACGTGCGGACCACGGCACATATCCAAATAATCTTGATGGTAGTACAAGCCCATTTCTGTTTCTTCAGGCATGTCTGCAATCAAGCGTAATTTATAATCTTCACCACGCGCTGTGAACTCCGCTATCACCTCATCACGTGGTGTCATTTTTTTGATGACATCATAGTCTTGATCGATGAGCTTTTTCATACGCTCTTCAATGGCTAGCATATCTTCTGGTGTAAATGGCTTTGCGCTAAAAATATCGTAATAGAAGCCATCTTCAATGACAGGACCAATCACCATTTTCGCTTCGGGGAACAATTGCTTCACTGCATGTCCCACCAAGTGCGCGCAAGAGTGACGAATGATTTCGACCCCTTCTTCGTCTTTAGGCGTAATAATTTGAAGGCTGGCATCCGTGGTAATCAAGTCAGATGCATCAACTAAACGACCATCGACTTTTCCTGCAACTGTATTTTTCGCAAGACCCGGACCGATGCTCAGTGCAACGTCCATCACAGATACAGCTTGATCAAATTGTTTTTGATCGCCATTTGGCAAAGTGATAATTGGCATAAAAAATCCTTAAGGAGTGATGCCCCGTACCATGGAGCATGTCACCGCGAGATTATGATCGAGGCAAAACCTCAAAAGATAAAAACGGTGGATAAATAAAATCAGTCGAATTTTACACGTGTTATCCACAGGATTAAACCTTTTCCCCTAGAAAATTCATGTTTCAGCGCATTTTGAATTCATTTGCCAATCCATCAGCCACCCAAGAATGAGGGAATTGATACGCCGCAATCCTGATAACTACATTTTAGAATGACTTTACTGGTCACTTTTTATTGAACAATGCAGTAACACAAGCACACACATTTTGTTTAAAAAGCAAGCTAAAATCGACCAAAAAGCGCTTATATCGTACAGAATTCATAGATTCAGTTTAGATAAACTAAACAAAAAAGTTCAATAAATTCATCTAAAAAGCGCAACTCGACTAAAGCATAAATGCAAGATTTCTGAAAAATGCATATCTTTTAAGCAATGAAAAAATAATACTGAATTTGGAGTGATAAACATGGTCAGTGCTTATGACGAACTACCAAGAACCCCCGCAAACTTTGTGGCTTTGTCACCGCTGCGTTATTTAGAACGAGCTGCCTATATTTATCCCCATCAAGACGCCATCATACATGGACACCGTCATATTTCATGGCGTGAAACTTATCAACGTTGTCGTCAATTTGCTTCTCAGCTGCAAAAACTGGGGATTACCAAAAATGATACTGTCTCGGTACTATTACCCAACATCCCTGCAATGATCGAAGCACATTTTGCAGTACCTATGACAGGTGCTGTGCTCAACACGTTGAACACGCGCTTAGATGCCAAAACCATTGCATTCATGTTAGAGCATGCCGAAACCAAAGTCCTTTTGGTCGATCCTGAGTTTGCATCGGTTGCACAAGAAGCTTTGGCTTTGGTCAAGCGCGACATTTTTGTGATTGATGTAGATGATGCTGAGTACGAGAACTGTTTTGCAGCTCCGATTGGTCAGATTGAATATGAAGACTGGTTAACCGAAGGTGATGAAAACTTTGAGTGGCATTTACCTCAAGATGAATGGGATGCCATTAGCCTAAATTACACCTCGGGAACGACAGGCAACCCGAAAGGGGTGGTCTATCATCACCGCGGCGCTTATATCAATGCAGCCAGTAACATCATTGCTTGTGGCATGACACCTCGTGCGACCTACTTGTGGACCCTACCCCTGTTTCACTGCAACGGTTGGTGCTTTGCATGGACTATGGCCGCCAATGGTGGCACCAACATCTGTTTACGTAAAATTGACCCTGAACTCATTTTCAAACTCATTGCTGAGCACAAAGTCGATTATTTCTGCGGTGCACCAATTGTGTTATCAATGCTGATCAATACCCCTGAAGAGCAACGAGTTCACTTTGAACACCGCGTTGAAGTAATGGTGGCAGGTGCTGCACCTCCCGCTGCAATCATTGAAGGCATGCGCCATATTGGCATCAATGTCACCCATGTCTATGGACTGACTGAAACCTATGGCCCTTCTGCGCTTTGTGCCTCTCAAGCAGGTTGGTCTGACTTATCGATTCAAGAACAAGCGCAACTGCACTCACGCCAGGGGGTGCCATACCCACTGCAAGATGGAATGAAAGTGCTGGATCCAGACACCATGCAACCTGTACCGCATGATGGCCAAACCATGGGTGAAATTATGTTCCGTGGCAACATTGTAATGAAAGGCTATCTCAAAAACCCTGAAGCGACCGCAGAAGCCTTTGCAGGTGGTTGGTTTCATACAGGCGATCTTGCAGTCTGCCAACCCGATGGCTATGCCAAAATTACTGACCGCTCTAAAGATGTGATCATTTCTGGAGGCGAGAATATTTCATCACTCGAAGTGGAAGAAATTCTCTATCAACACCCTGCTATTTTAACGGCTGCGGTGGTCGCGAAACCCGATCCTCGCTGGCAAGAAGTGCCATGTGCATTTATTGAACTCAAAGCAGGTAAAGAAACCACACCTGAAGAAATTATTGAATTCTGTAAGCAACATCTGGCACGTTTTAAAGTTCCCAAAGATGTAGTGATTACAGAAATCCCAAAAACGTCGACAGGCAAGTTACAAAAATTTGTTCTACGCGATTGGGCCAAAGAGCGTGCAACTGGCGAATTTAGCTAAATATTCAGCAGTCTATACAAGCAAATATTCTCATAAAAAAAAAGCGACCTTAAAGGTCGCTTTTTTCTATTTCTAAATGGCTTAATTATCTGAAATTAAAGCCACTTGCTGGATGTAATTAAACAACTTCAAACGTGACGCTTTAAGTTGTTCTTCATCCGCCTGCTGTTTCATATCACGGTGAATCCGCAAAACATGTTGGCGAATGGTATGACGCTCAGCTGCATTATAGGTTTTGGAAAACTCATTAATCACAGGGTCACCATCTTTGATCATACGATCAACCCAACGTAGCAATTGAGCGGTTTTTTTCGCGCCTTGTTGCGGTGTCAAATAAGACAAAATCACTGTTTCATCTTCATTACGCAGCAACTTACCAATGCGTAAAAATTGGCGACGACGAGCTTCATTTGATGTAATCAGTTTCACATCCAAAAGGGCTTCAATCAAACGCTCTTCAACAGGTAAGTTTTGAATTTGTTTAGTATTCAACTCTGCCAGTTGTGCACCCAAAGACGCCATACGTTGTACGGCTTTTTTCTGTTCGGTTTTACTTGCACGTCCTTCTAAAGATTCAAAGTCTTCTTCAGTAAAACTATGCGGTCGACGTGCCACGATTAATCTGCCTCGTAAAATTTTGCTGCAAATAGTGCCTGAATCTCAGATAAAGCTTGTTCTTCATCTGCACCTTCAAGCACCAAGCGTAAAGTGGTTCCCTTTCCTGCGCCTAGCATCAGGAGGGACATAATATTTTTGGCATCCACCAATTTATCTCCTTTTCCAATTTGGATTGAAGAACGGAATTTGGTGGTCACTTCAATGAGCTTGCCAGATGCACGCGCATGTAACCCTAGTTTATTAATTACGTCAACAGTTGTGTCAATCATGCCCAGTGCTTCATTTCTCGATGGAGGACCTGAATAGACCATTTTGCCTCAAGGGCTTTTTTGAGTCTATCCACAATATATACAGAGCGATGCTGCCCACCCGTACAACCAATTGACACGGTCATATAGTGACGATGCCCTTCAGCAAAAGCTGGTAACCATTTATCTAAAAATTTATAAATATCTTGGAACATTTCGTGGGTTTGCTCACTTTGTTCCAAAAATTTTTGCACAGGAGCATCTAGTCCAGAATACTTCCGTAGCTCTAAATCCCAATGCGGATTAGGTAAATGTCGGACATCAAACACATAGTCAGCATCCAACGGAATACCATGTTTAAAACCAAAAGACTGCAAAATCAAAATCAGCTTATCTGACTGCCCCAATTTTGACAGCAAGGTATGCTTTAAATCGTGCACACTTTTATCTGTGGTATCAATATGCACAGTTGAGCGCAAATTAATCGGCAATAAAAGGGTTTTCTCTTCTTGAATACACTGGTTCAAACTTTGAAAGCGTGTCGCCAACGGATGCGGACGACGTGAAGCACTAAAGCGCGCAATCAGCTCTTGGTCACGTGTGGTCAAATAAATAATATCGACCGTACCATGCCTTTGCAATTGTTCAAACACCAAGTCGAACTCTTGCAAATCTGCACGTGTACTGCGCACATCCACACCAAGCGCCAACTGCTCAAGGTTGTTTTCCCGATCCAGCTTAGCAACAATCTCTGGGAGTAAGGCCAAAGGCAAATTATCAATACAGTAATAACCGAGGTCTTCCAACACTTGCAATGCAGAGGATTTACCCGAACCAGACTGTCCTGTAACAATTAAAATGCGCTTCATCTTAATCCTTTGAGAGGTGAGCTTGCCTAAATATGTTTCACTTTCAAGTTATCAATTAAACGAGTTGCCCCGAGTTTTGCCGCAACAAAAAGCACCACATCTTGGTCAAACGCATCCAATTTCTGCAATGCAGGTGTACGTGCTTCCACATAATCCACAACAAAACCAGCCTGTGTCAATGTCGCCTTTATATTTGCTAACACATCCGCTAAAGCTGTACCGGCTTGTAACGACTGTTCTGCTGCTTTTAAGCTTTGATAAATGGTCGGTGCCTTTTGACGGTTTTCTTCGCTTAAATAACCATTACGAGAACTTAAAGCCAAACCATCTTCAGCACGGGCAATTGCTACACCCATTACTTCAAGCGGCATATTCAAATCACGAACAAATTGACGAATCACAGCCAACTGTTGATAGTCTTTTTCACCAAAGAAAGCAAAATTAGGTTGCACAATATTGAATAGTTTCGTCACCACAACCGCGACACCATCAAAATGCCCTGGACGTTGTAGACCACACAAATCATTGGTGATATCTGAAACGGTAATATTTGTCAAACGTGGGCTGCTGCCATACATTTGCTCAACCGATGGTGCAAACACAATGTCACAACCAACCTCGGCCAACAAGCGCTGATCTTGCTCCAAGGTGCGTGGGTAACTGTCAAAATCTTCATTGGGTCCAAATTGAATAGGGTTCACAAAAATGCTGACTACAACCACATCACAGAGCTTTTTCGCTTCGCGTACAAGGTTCAAATGCCCCTGATGCAAGTTCCCCATGGTCGGGACGAAACCAATACTTTTTCGAGCCGTTCGCGCAGGGTTCAATGATGCTGATAGGCCTTGGATCGTGGTTTCAGTTTTCATGTTTTACAGCTCGACTTGGAATGTTTGTTCTTTCGCAGGGAATGAGCTATCTAGCACTGCTGCATGGTATGCCTTGAACGCATCCAAAATCGCAGTTTCCCCTGCTTGTTCTTTCATAAAGTTACGTACAAATTTTGCAACACGACCAAAAGTCAGTCCAAGCATGTCTTGTACTACTAAGACTTGACCATCGGTATCCACACCTGCGCCAATGCCAATGACAGGTACATGTGGGAACAATTCACTAATTTCTTTACCGAGCTGCGCAGGCACACACTCTAATAACAATAGCGCAGCGCCCGCATCAACTACCGCTTGGCAGTCCGCAATCAGTTGGTCTGCCGCTTCACGTGTGCGTGCTTGTAATTTATAGCCACCAAACACATGTACAGACTGTGGAGTTAAACCTAAGTGTACACATACAGGAATACCGTTGCGCGTCAAAACCTGAACTGTTTCAGCCAGCCATGCACCACCTTCGACTTTGACCATTTGCGCGCCCGCTTGCATCACCACTTTTGAGCTTTGCAAAGCATCATTTAAAGTGGCATAGCTCATAAACGGTAAATCGGTCATGATCAAGGCATGCTGGTTACCTCGGCGTACAGCTGCGGTGTGGTAAGCCATATCTTCAACTGTAACAGGTAAAGTGGAATCACGACCTTGAATCGCCATACCTAGCGAATCGCCAATTAAAATGGTATCAATTTCAGCAAGTTCCATTGCCTTTGCCATACTTGCATCATAGCAAGTCAGGCAGGAAAATTTGCGACCTTCTGCTTTAAATTTTCTTAAGTCATTTAAACTAATCATCAAACTATTCCTTTCAACATCTTTAGCTCGGCTAAATTAAATCTCTGCCCAATTGCCTGCATCCAGCACGCTCAACGTGGGTTGTTGTACAACAGGCAACTGTTTCAACGCAATACCATCAATGTGTAAATCTGGGTCTAAATCCAACAATGGAATCAACACAAAATCACGCTCCATCACACCGATATGTGGCACGGTTAAGCGTTCATGCTGAATTTTCTCTTCTGCATAGATCAGTAAATCTAAATCTAAAGTGCGCTCACCCCAATGGCGTAAACGTACACGTCCCGACTCTTGTTCAAAACGTTGCAATTCATCCAGCAAAGCCAACGGCGCCAAGTTTGTGCTGAGTTGCACCACGGCATTTAAATAATTGGGTTGGTCTTGCGGTCCCATTGGTGGGCTTTGATACAGCTTGGAGGTCTTCACATCTCCAAGACTGGCCAACTTGTGCACCGCTTCAGTCAAAATCACTTTCGAGTCGCCTAAGTTGCTACCTAGACCAATGTACGTAACGATGCTCATTGTGTCGGTCCAAAAATCACGCTACTTAAATCACGCTGAACACGTTTACGTTTTAAAATTGGGTGATCTTCGCCAATCTCGGTTGAGCTATGACCTGCTCCCTTACCAGTCTGAGTACGAGCTTCAGCGTGTTGCTTCGGTTTACGTGCACGACGACTGCGTGATTCTTGCTCTTGTACCAAAGGCTCAATTTCATGACTTACCGTTTTGGCAGTCACCGCTTCTTCGGCACTTACTTTACCACTGCGACGTGATTTTGCGCGTTGGCGATTATATTGGCTGATAGCACGTTCTTTTTCATCGGTGCTCATCAACTGATATGCATCCCACCACTGGCCCATACCAAGCGTACCCTCATCACCGGCTTTTTCGCGAAGCAACAAGAAGTCAAAGCCTGCACGGAAACGTGCATGGCTAGATAAGGCTTGAATTTGCTGTGCTTTCGGATTGAGTAAACGCGTTTGCATTTCCCACACTTCGCGAATGAAGGTTTCGGCAAAGCGCGGAATAATGGTCCGTGTGGCTTGGCGTTTCAATACATCAAGTCCTGCTTGTGCACGAGCTTCAGCCGCAACCACACCTTTATTGCTATAAAACTCACAACGCTCTAAGAATGGTTGCCACAACAATACAGCATAGAAAAATGCAGGGTTGATGGTCTTGCCCACTTGAATACGCTGATCGGTATTTTTAGCAGCACGTTCAATAAATGGGGTGATATTCGGTTGGATATCTGCAAATAACTGCTTCCAAATACCGAAATCGATCAGCATTGGCAACACACGATTTAAATGTCCCATCGTGAACAGTTTCTGAGATTCATCATATAAACGGTGCGGCGAAACATCACGCAGCAACTGCGTCATTTCCAAGGTGAAAACGTCGAGAATTTGCTGATCGATTGAGAAACCTAATTTTGCAGCAAAACGTAAAGTCCGCAACATGCGCACTGGGTCTTCTTCAAAACGCGTTTGCGCATCGCCCAGTAGACGTAAGGTTTTATGTTTAATGTCATCCACAGCATGACAGAAATCTAAGACTACACCCTTACGTGGCTGATAGTACATTGCATTGATTGAAAAATCGCGGCGGGCAAAGTCTTGCTCAATCGTACCCCAATTATTATCACGCAAAATCATACCTTGCGCAGAGGTGACTTCTTTCTTCGGCGGTGCACGGAAAGTTGCAACTTCAACCAACTCACGACCTGAATAGACATGAGCCAGCTCAAAACGGCGCCCGATAATACGGCAACGTCTTCCGAAAACTTCTTTTACCTGTGACGGTGTTGCATTGGTCACTGCATCAAAATCTTTGGGATTTAGGCCAAGCATCATGTCACGGACACCGCCACCGACGATATATGCTTCATAGCCTGCCTTAGTTAATGCATCGATCACATCTAAAATGTAAGAAGGTAATTGAGCGGTTGATAAACCACATTTTGACGCGCGCAAAGTTTGCAAAAGCCGCTGTCTCCTACGCCTAAACGTAAAATTCTAAGATGACGCTAATCATATATCTAACACAATCAAAGGGCAATTTGATTATCGAAAGCAAAGCAGGATTCTGCTCAATTCACGAATAAATGACACTGCTTTTTTCACAAGCTTAAACGGGCTTTATTTT
Organism: Acinetobacter sp. WCHA55; assembly: GCF_002165305.2. NCBI lineage: Bacteria > Pseudomonadati > Pseudomonadota > Gammaproteobacteria > Moraxellales > Moraxellaceae > Acinetobacter > Acinetobacter sp. WCHA55. The sequence continues at coordinate 2,835,206 of NZ_CP032286.1, forward strand.
TTGCAAAAATTGCCGGTCCAATCCCGCGCACCTGCTGTAACTCATCTATAGTCTTAAATGGCCCTTGTTTCTGGCGATAAGCCACAATTGCCTGCGCCTTTTTTAGGCCCACACCCTGAAGTTGCTGTAATTGATCAACACTGGCCTGATTTAAACTAACTTTATTTGTGCTCAACACAGGTTGGGCCTGAACAGGAAACACAGCACGTTTCACGCTCTTGGACGCTTGAATACGATCATCCCACGTCTGCTGCTCTGCTTTCCAGTTCAGGTAATTCTGATCAAAAGATTGTGCATAACTGCTGGGCATCCAAGCCAGTAAACTCAGTAATAACAACGCAATGATCAACAAACTTACTTTTATTTTTATCAATTTAAGCCACCATTTTTATTATTTCAGTTGTAATTTGGCTTGCTCCCACAGTTGATCCATTTCTTCTAAAGACATTTGCTCAATATTTTTGTTTTGTTGCAAAGCTTGATCTTCAATGAAAGCAAAACGAGTGCGAAATTTATGAATCGTACTCAAAAGCGATATTTCGCTTGAGACGCCCAGTTTACGTCCAACATTGATCATTGAAAATAAACAATCGCCAAATTCATCTGCTATTTCATCGGAATTTTGCTGCTGAACCGCATGTTTCAATTCAGCTAATTCTTCTTCAAGCTTGGCACAAGCACCTGCCACATCAGGAAAGTCAAAACCGATCTGTGCTACATTTTTTTGAATCTGTTCCGCCTGCTGTAAGGCAGGCCCGTGTTTGATACTGTCAAGTCTAGACTGTGCCTTACCTTGCTTTTCCTGCTGTTTAATTTGCTTCCAAAGCTCGCCCACATCTTCGGCCGACAACGCCGAAAACTGCTGTGCTTGAAAGACATGGGGATGACGACGAATTAGTTTTTCTGTGATAGCATTTACCACATCTTGAAAATTAAAAGCCCCTTGCTCAGCATACATCTGTGACTGGAACACCACCTGTAGCAGCAAATCCCCCAACTCATCACGCACCTCATCAGCTTTACCTGAACGCACAGCGGCTTCAACTTCATAAGCCTCTTCAATGGCATAGCGGGTTAAACTTTCTGGGGTTTGCTGTTGATCCCATGGACATTTTTCACGTAACTCACGCATCACGTTCAGCAATTGTTCCATGTTTATCTCTCTTCAAAAATCATATTGATAATAATTACATTATGACGGCATACATTTGTTATGCTCAATCCAATCACAACAATAACATTAAGAAAAATAGCAACAAGGAGCAGTTTCGATGCGCAGTATTTTGATTAGTGGTGCAGCTCAAGGGATTGGTGCAGCCATCGCACGCTTATTTTATGCACATCACTATAAAGTAGGGATTTATGACATCAATATCGCTCAAGCCCAACAGCTTGCTGACAGCCTTGGATCCAACGCCAAAGCAGGTCAACTCGATGTTTCTAACTATCAAGACTGGCAAACCGCTTTAGCCGAGTTTGTTGCATGGGCGGGCGAGCTCAATGTTTTGGTCAATAATGCAGGGATTCTATTCTCAGGGCCTTTTGAACACACAGAGATCAGCGCACATCACAAAACCATGTCGATTAATATCAATGGTGTACTGAATGGCTGCCACGCTGCATTGCCCTATCTCAAACAAGCAAATTTTGCTCGTGTCATCAACCTTTCATCGGCTTCAGCCATCTATGGTCAAGCTGATTTGGTCTCGTACTCTGCCAGTAAGTTTGCAGTACGCGGTATCACCGAAGGCTTAGATACCGAATGGCAAAAATATGGCATTCGCGTGCTCGATGTCATGCCACTATTTGTACAAACTGCCATGGTACAGGATATGCAAGCGAAGAGTATTCAAAACATGGGAGTACACTTAACTGCGGAAGATGTAGCACAACATGTTTTTCAACGCGCTGTTGCAAAAGATACGGTACTCACTCCAACCCATCAAGCCGTGGGCGCTAAAGCCAAGCTTTTATTTCAACTGAGTAAAATCAGTCCCCAATGTCTGAATCGCCTGACCAACTTATATCTTTCTAAATAAAAAAGAGCCTGCAATTGCAGGCTCTTTCTTTTCAATTCGCTTAGTTACCTTGCACAAGACGACGCGCACTAATAATGCCCGGTTGTTGCTCCAATCGTGCTAACAGTTTCGACAGTTGCGATAAGCCTTTAACTTCAATCAACAATTTCATATTGGCAATACCGTCTGCTTCAGAAATGGTATTGACCTGACGAATATTGATTTGATCGGAGAAAATCACTTGGGTCAAATCTTTGAGCAAACCACGGCGATCATAAGCTTCCACCACAATTTGCACACTCTGACCACGTGTTGGCTGCATTTCCCAATCAGCTTCTACCGCACGCTCAGGTTCATTTTGAATCATGCGTAAGTAGTCAGGACATGCCACTTTATGGATGCTCACCCCACGGTTCAAGGTGATATAACCCGCGATTGACTCGCCATGCACAGGTTGACAACACTGCGCTACATGTAATTCAACATTATCTAAACCATCAATCAGAATGCCATGCGCTGACAAGGTATGACTAGCGCGTGGATTCAACGTCGGCTTCAGCACCAGTTCAGGTTCGTCCTGATCCAAATGCATATGACGGTTCACCTGATTGATCAAGGCATGCAGACTAATGTCACCATTGACCAGTGCAATCAGAATGTCTTCACCCGCTTTGACATTGAAATGATTACAGTAATCATTCAAATCAATACTTTTTGGGTGAATCGCTAAACGTGAAAGTTCTTTGTTGAGCAGTTCGCGGCCCACTTCCAAGTTTTTGCTACGATCTTGTTGTCTAAACCAGTGACGCAGCTTGTCACGTGCACGTGCTGTCTTGATATAACCTAAAGAGTTCACTAACCAATCACGGTTCGGCTCACGGTCTTTTTTGGTTAAAATCTCAACTTGCTCACCCGTTTTTAAGGTATAAGTCAGCGGAACATAACGCTGATTCACCCGCGCGGCATAACACTTGTTACCGACTTGAGTATGCACATGATAGGCGAAATCGAGTACCGTCGAACCACGTGGTAGTTCTTTAATATCGCCATCTCGGCTAAATACATAAATCTTCTCAAAATCTTCAAAATCTTGAATTTGCTCAAAATTTTCAGAGTCCTCATCCGACTTATGTACATTCGCATCATTGCGCTCTTGGTAATGTTCAAGTACTGCACGCAATGAATGTAAACGATGGTTGAAAGAGCGATCGGTATTCTTACCGCCCTCTTTATAGTTAAAGTGCGAACACACCCCAAGCTCTGCTTCTTCATGCATGCTCTTGGTACGAATTTGAACTTCAAGTGACTTATTTTCAGCAATCACAGCCGTATGCAGTGAGCGGTAACCATTGGCTTTCGGATTGGTAATATAGTCATCAAACTGATGCGGAATATGCCGCCAAATTTGATGCACGATCCCCAACGAGTGATAGCACTCAGGTACGGTTTTAACCAAAACCCGAACGGCGCGAATATCATAGAGCTGATCGAAACTCAGGTTCTTACTTTTCATTTTTCGATAAATCGAATAAATGTGTTTTACCCTACCACTAATTTCAGCTTCAATACCATGCTCATTCAAAGATGCACGCAGTGTATCAATCACGAACTGAATATATTGTTCACGCTCCAGTCGCTTTTCATTCAGCAGCGTCGCAATTTCTTTATAGCGATCAGGCGCTAAATAGCGAAAGGCTAAATCTTCCAGCTCCCACTTTAACTGCGCAATTCCTAAACGGTGTGCCAAAGGTGAGTAAATGGTTAAGATTTCTCTTGCTACACGCTCTTGACGTTCTTTAGACGAAGTCGCCAATTCACGCAGTGCATAAGTTCGCTCGGCCAATTTGATCAGTACAACACGCACGTCTTCCGTCACCGAAATCAACATTTTATAAATGCCGTTTAAGTGCTCGCGCTGATTGTTATTAAAGTGATCTTCGAGGCGTTTATTCTGCTCAATAAGGTCGGACAACTTACCCATAGCCAAAGTACCTTTGACCAGTGCGTGCACCTGTTCGCCAAAATGCTCTTGTACTTCTGCCAGAGGAATCACGCCTTCACGCACCCCCCGATAGAGCATCGCAGCAGCTAAGGTATCTTCATCGACATGCAAATGGGCCAGAATATCCGCCATTTCAATACCGGTATAAAAGATATTGGAACGATGATTAACCGTGGTTTCTAACTCTTTTTGTAAAGTCAAATTGGCAACTTCTTCGAGTTGCTCAAGCTTCGCATCATCTAATATGCTTCGAACACGATCTAACCATTCAGCCAAATCATGTTGAGCTTGTTCGGCATGCTCTACAGTCGCCTCCTGAGACAACTCATTGAGTCGTCCAGGTAGTTGCTCACGTACTGTGACCATACCCTTCTCCTACACTTTTACGCTTCATATTCTTTAATCGTTTATCTCATTATCTTTTTCAAACAATGCTATCGACTCAACGTGACCCGTGTGGGTAAACATGTCCATCACACCGGCTTTGATTAATCGATAACCCTGCTGTACCAACAGCCCCGCATCCCTTGCGAGTGTCGCTGGATTACACGACACGTAAACGATTCTTTTTGCACCAAAGTTAGGCATATAATGCATTATTTCCTCTGCGCCTGCACGTGGAGGATCTATCAATAATGCATCAAATCCTTGATTTGCCCAAGAATGATGCGAGAAATCTTTTGTTAAATCTTGTGAAAAGAACTTCAGCTGGCCAAGATCATTACGTTCCGCATTTTCTGCACCACGTTGAACCATGTCTTCACTGCCTTCAACACCAACCACTTGTCCTGTTGCGCCCACGCATCGAGCCAAAGGCAAAGAGAAATTTCCTAGACCACAGAACAAATCGAGAACACGTTCTCCTTGTTTTAAATCTAGCAAGTCACATGCCAATTTCACCATTTGCGGGTTAATGGTTGAGTTTACCTGCGTAAAGTCGTGTGGGTTAAATCCAAATGCCACATCAAAATCATTTAAACGATAATGTAAACGCATCTCTGCATTTTCATCATCCATACGCTTTAGACTGTCTGGGCCTGCATCTTGTAAATACAATTGCCACCCTCTGTCTAACGCAAATTGTTTTAATCGGTTGACATCCTCTGTGTTTAATTTTTCAGTATGTCGTACCGTAAGGGCAATATCACAATCCCCCATGGCCAATTCTATATGACCAATGGCCGCTTTGGCTGTTAGACTTTGGAGTAACTGCTTTAAGCGTGTGATCGAACCAAACTCTTGATCTAAGACCAAACAGCGATCAATTGAAGTTAGTTTATTGGTTTGACGCTCTCGAAAACCCACGACCAATTGGTCTTTATGAGGCAAATAACGCACCCCAATGCGTGCTTTACGGCGGTAATCTTCACGTAAAGAGCGTAAAGGCGGCAACCATTCTTCAGGTTGAATCCCCGCAAAATGCTGCAAATGTGATTTAAGCACATCTTGCTTTAAACGAATTTGTTCATCGGGATGAATGTGCTGCATATTACAGCCACCACAGCTTTTAAAATGCGGGCACTTTGGCTCAACACGAAAAGTAGAGGCTTCACTGAGGAGTTGAATAGCATCGGCTTCCTCTAAACGCTTTACTGCATGGGTAATCTGCGCTTTGACCGTTTCACCCGGCAACGCATAGCTAATAAAGACTTTTTTACCCTGCTTGTCCGCAGGATGATCTGGATGCGAACCATAGTGCGCTATGCCGCGTCCTTCATGCGAAAGTGACTCAACCTGAAAGATATAACTGGGCTGTTGAGTGGGACGAGGTTTGGCTCTATGTTTCATGTGTACCTAAAGATGGGAAGGGGAAAAATCAGCAACAGTAAAGGCTGTCTGCTGTGAGGTCTCACGCCACACCGACAAAAAGTCTTGATGCTGCGGTTGAGCCTGTAAAAACTGGATAGTTTGATTGATAAAATGACGGTGGTCTTGAGCTAACAATTGCCCTTTGAGCAAAAGCCAACGCAAATATACCAGCCATGTATTAAGTACATCACCTTCACAATAACTGGTGAGTTTGAGCCACTCCTGTGCCCGAACATATTCAGGTACATGATACGCCCCATCGCCTCTTTTACCGGGATACCCCAATAAATGGGCTACATCATCTAGTTTTTGGAAATGACGTCCATTAAACATTGCCATCACATCCATCAGGTCGATGTGACGCTGATGATAACGGTTCTGATAGTTATTATAGCGCTTTTGTGTGTCAATTTCGCCCTGATCGAACAACGCAGGTGCAGTTAAACCATGATACATAGCGCGAAGCATGATTACAGGTAAGTCAAACTGAGCGCCATTCCAGCTCACTAAAGTTGGTAAGCGCTTATCAAATATAGATAAAAACTTACTGAGGATTTCTGCTTCAGAGTATTGTTCACGACTAAAAGAAAACAGTTTCATCTGGCCTTGGTCATCTAGCCACAAGCCAGAAATACACACAATTTCATGCAAAGCCAAACGCTGAAAATCCATGCCTGACTCTTGACGACGCAATTTAGTCAGGGCCGCCTCCAAATCTGCTTCAGGCAAATCTAAACCATATAAATGCGCCCCCGATCTCAAATCAGTCATGGTTTCAATATCAAAGGTGAGAACAGGTAAGCGCATAGCAGGACTCTCTTTTTGTTTTATTCAGGATCAACCACAGAGAAAAGTCCCGTCGATAAATAACGGTCACCACGGTCACAAATAATGCACGCAATGATAGCACCAGGGTTTTCTTCAGCAATTTTAATGGATGCCCACACCGCACCACCTGAAGAAGTTCCTGCACTAATCCCTTCTTTTTGCGCCAATTTACGCATGGTTTTTTCCGCTTCAATTTGTGGAATATCAATAATCTGATCAATCCGGCTGCGGTCAAAAATCGTTGGTAAATATTCTTCAGGCCAACGACGAATCCCCGCAATACTTGAACCATCTGATGGCTGTAAGCCAATAATTTGAACGTCGGGGTTCATCTCTTTGAGATATTTAGAGACCCCCATAATGGTGCCTGTAGTGCCCATTGAGCTCACAAAGTGAGTGATTTTGCCACCCGTTTGCTGCCAAAGTTCAGGCCCTGTCGTTAAATAATGCGCTTCAACATTATCAGGATTACCAAACTGGTTGAGTACATGCCCTTTGCCTTCTTCTTGCATTTGCAAAGCCAAATCACGTGCACCTTCCATGCCCTGTTCTTTGGTCACTTCAATCAGTTCCGCGCCATAAGCACGCATTGCATCTTTACGCTCTTGGCTCATGTTGTTGGGCATAATCAGTTTCATCTGATAGCCACGCATCGCGGCAACCATCGCCAATGCAATGCCGGTATTTCCACTGGTCGCTTCAATCAAGGTATCGCCTGGCTGGATTTGCCCTCGCTTTTCCGCTTGCATAATCATGTTATACGCGGGACGGTCTTTGACAGAACCTGCGGGGTTGTTGCCTTCTAACTTTGCCAATACTGTTGCTTGAGTGTGACTAGCCAGACGCTGTAAACGCACCAGTGGAGTTTTTCCAACATAGTGATCTAACAAAAATTCGTCTGCTTGAAAATCAGTGGATGTAGTACTCATTCTTTGCACCTTGATCGAGGTGCGCCTATTGTATGGAAAAATGCCTGTCCCTGCACTCATTTAGCGTGCTTTTTCGTGAAAGTGATTAAAGCACCATCGATTTTTTATAAAGCATGCTACACTTCAAAGCATAGGGAATAAATCACTTGCACCATGTCAAATATCAATAAAAAGTTATTTAATCGTCTGCACTTAAACCATGCTTATGGACAGCTCATTGCACTTATTTTCGTGCCGATTATGATCTTGGCTTGTGTAGGTGCATTACTGGTCATTACCGAAACATCGAATGCCGCCAAAGCCCAGCAGCGACAAATGGCGATTGCGATTTTAACGCGCTACCAGTTGGATGCAGAAGCAGCGATCAATTTAGTGAATGCTTCCCCTTGGCAATATGAAAATGCACGTTATTTGATGCAAAAAATGTTAGATGAAAAACATCTGATTCGTGCTGCAATTATTGATGACAAAGGCAACAACAAACTTAGCATTGGCTACCAAGACCAAGCGCCGTGGCCCGCGCTGAAAAAAAATACTGATTTTTTTGGCCCAATGAATTTTAAAGGCAATACAGTATATGGTTTGCCCATCAACCAATTTACAGGTACGCCTGCGCAGTTGGTGGTTGAATTAGATAACCAGCCCTTACAAATTGCCCGTTATCGCGTGTTGATTGTGTTGATTGCGACAGGTCTGTTGACACTCTTATTGCTTTTACTCTGTTTAAATTTCTACTCGCGTCGTTGGATTGCGCCGATGTATGAAATTCGCATGCAACTGCAACGTTTAAATGCCGACACCCTCGATCAACATATGCTGATTAACAGTACCGGTGAATTACGTTTGCTACAGCGTGATATTGCCAATGTGGTGAAACGCCTGCATTTTAGTTTTTTAGAATTGAAAGAACATACTGAGCAGACGGAAGACGATTTGCGTCGAACCCTTGACACTTTAGAAGTACAAAACATCACCTATCGTCAAGCGCGTGACCAAGCCATTTCAGCAAGTCAGTCCAAGTCTGTATTCTTGGCCAATATCAGCCATGAACTGCGCACGCCACTGAACAGTATTGATGGTTTTATTCACCTATTACTGCGTCAAGACAACCTCAACAATGATCAAAATCTGTATTTACAAACCATCCGCAAATCATCTGCACACTTACTGGCACTGATTAATGATGTTTTAGATTTTTCAAAAATTGATGCTGGTAAGCTCGAACTCGATACTGCCACTTTTGATTTAGAAGAGGCAATTTTTGATGTTATGGATATGCTGTCTCCTCTCGCCGCACAAAAGCATATTGATATGGCCTTTTATTATGCCGACAATGTACCCAAGCATGTGGTTGGAGATGCCCTCCGCTTTAAACAAATTTTAACCAATCTGATTTCCAATGCCATTAAGTTTACTCCTGATGGCGAGATCATCGTCCGTGCAAGAATGGAGCAAGATGATATTGGACAGTGCCTATTGCACTTTAGTGTACAGGACAGCGGCATCGGACTCAGTGGAACCGACCGTAAAAAATTGTTTGAGTCTTTTTCGCAAGGCGATGCTTCAGTCACGCGTCAATTTGGCGGTACAGGTCTGGGCTTAGCGATTTCCAAACAACTGGTGCATTTGATGCAGGGGCAAATTGGATTTGAGGACAACCAAGAACGTGCACCCACCGAAAAAGGTTCCACCTTCTGGTTTACAGCCATGTTTATGGTCAATGAAGAAGATGAATACGTCGAGCATCCTCAGTTTAGCGATATGCAAGTGGTTTCGTATTTGGCGCATCCAGCAACGGCCAATATTCTGCGTCATTATCTTGAAGACTATACTGTGCAACACATCGAATCGAGTTCAATTCTAGACTTGTTCAGTCATCTCAACAGACTGCCTCAAGATGTGGAAAACACATGGTTGATTGTTGACCATAGTGGTGATACCGAAGCTTTATTAAAAGAAATTCGTCAGCGTTATAGCGGTAACCTTGCGGTTTATGGTTACCAGATGTCACTTGATTTGACCACACTGAATGAGTATCGCGCACGACCATTATACCAACCGCTCAGTCGGAGTGCTTTGATTCAATTACTCAGCAACCAACCGCTATTTGAAGAAGACGAAATGGAGTCCTTCAATGGCCAAGGCTTACATATTTTAGCGGTAGATGACCATCTCCCTAACCTGATTGTCCTTGAAGCCCTACTAGGCGAGTTGAATGTCAAGACAACAAAAGCTTTAAGCGGTCAACAAGCTTTAGAGATTCTACAAGAGCGCGCTGAACACGACAGTAAAACTTTTGATTTGGTGTTTATGGATATTCAAATGCCTGTCATGTCGGGTGTCGACACCACACGTGCCATTCGGGCGCTAGAGTCAACCATCGAAAACCATAAGCGTTTGCCCATTATTGCCCTGACCGCACATGCATTGGCTGATGAAAAACAAAAACTATTGCAAGTCGGTATGGATGACTATGTTACCAAACCAATTCAAATTGATCAGATTATTCAAATCCTGACCCATTGGACCACTGATCGTTTCAACAAAGGCTCACCTATTGAAAAAGCAATCGTGATTGAAGCACTCGACCCTAAGGTTCTCGACTGGCAGCAAAGCTTACAGTTAGCCGCCAATAAAGAAGACTTAGCAGTCGACTTGCTACGTATGTTAATGGATAGTTTTGATACTGAGCTGCATGAAATGAAACAGTTGATTGAAATGGAAGATTTCCCACAGTTGGAGCATGTGCTACACCGTATGTATGGCGCAACACGCTATGTCGGTGTACCCAACTTACAAGAAGCAACAGGAACTTTTGAACAGTTTGTTTCAACCTTACGTAAAGAACGTCGTAAAGCTGATGAACAGTTTATTCAAGAAACCATAAAACGTTTCAATGAGCTCAAAGTCGTGATTGAACAAGTACAACATGCGGCACAGCAAATTTTAATCAAACATAGCCCATAAAACATGCAAAAGAGCATGACACCAAAGACAAGTTTCGACGTGACTCTTGGTGTCATTTATCCGCACAAGAGCTATGCTATGCTCCGTGCGAGCAAAAAATAAGAGTTCCCATCATGGCTTTACTTCGCATTGAAAAGAAAAATGGCATTGCCACTGTTTCACTTAACCGTCCAGACAAACGCAATGCGATGAGTTTCGACCTGTTGCGTGAATTGGTTAAAACTGCTGAAAAAATTAAAAAAGACCGCAGCATTCGCTGTGTCATCCTTACTGGTGAAGCGCAAGTCTTTAGTGCAGGCATTGATCTTGCCGATTTGAACAACCCGAAGAATCGCGCCTATGCTGCATGGGAACTGATCAAACCCGGACAAAGTCTATTTCAAAAAGCCTTCCTGATTTGGCAAGAACTGCCTGTTCCCGTGATTGCCGCGATTGAAGGATTTTGCTTTGGTGCTGGTATGCAATTGGCTTTAGCGGCGGATATTCGTGTGGCACACCCTACAACCAAAATGTCGATTATGGAAAGCCGCTGGGGACTCGTTCCAGATATGGGGCTGACGCGTTCTTTGAAAGGTTTAATCGGTCTCGATCTTGCTAAAGAACTCACGCTTACAGCACGTATTTTCGATGCAACTTATGCCAAAGAAATTGGCTTAGTCACCCATCTTGATGACTCACCGCTTGCTCAAGCCCAAGCCATTGCAGAAGAAATGTTACAACGCTCACCAGATGCGCTCATGGCCTCAAAATATGTGCTGGATGCCATGCAGCATGAGCCTAAAAAATCCTTACGTTTGGAAAAAATTTGGCAGCTCAAATTACTATTAGGGAAAAATAGCCAAATCGCCCGTAAGAAAGATAAACAACCCGAAGTGCAGTATCTACCACGCCAATACAAATAACAGTATTTAACCACTGACAATCAAAGAGGGTTCCATGAATTTCGATCGACACACTAAAATTGCATTTCTCGGCATGGGACTCATGGGAAGCCGTATGGCCACCCGCTTACTTCAAGCAGGTTTCGAGGTTGCTGTATGGAACCGTACCAGTAGTGCCTGCGATGCACTCCTTGATTTGGGGGCGACAGCCTTAGCACTCCAAAATATTGCCGAATATCCAGTAGTTCTGACCTGTTTAGCTGACGACAAAGCTGCACTCAGCGTTTATGATCAAATCGAACCATTTTTGACGGCGAAGCAAGTGATCATCGACTTTTCCAGTCTTTCGGTGGAGCAAACCCTGAGTCTTGCAACACGTGCCGAACAAAAACAGGTGCAATGGATCGACTCACCTGTTTCGGGAGGGACTGTCGGTGCAGAACAAGGGACACTGGTCATCTTTGCTGGTGGCGATGCACAGATGATTCAAGACTTGTCTTTGATTTATAATATCTTGTCGCAACGTGTCACCTGTATGGGCAGCACTGGAACAGGACAAGCCACAAAAATTTGTAATCAACTGATTGTGGCTGCCAATAGCACCTTGATTGCTGAAGCGGTAGCTTTAGCTGCTAAAGCTGGCGTAGATACTCGCTTACTCGCACCTGCGCTTGCAGGCGGTTTTGCCGATTCGAAACCCTTCCAAATTTTAAGTCCACGTATGGCGATGCACCTGTTTGAGCCCGTACAGTGGAAAGTTCAAACCCTATCCAAAGACTTGAACAATGCCGTGCAGCTTGCCGCACAACAGCAACTCGATATTCCTGTTGCAGTGCGAGCACTTCAGCAATTGCAAGCACACCAACAACAAGGCTATGCTGAAGCTGATCTTGCCTCAGTCATATTACAAGTAGAACAAAAAGCCAAATAAAATCAGGAGAAAATCATGACCAAACTTGCTGTAAATTTATCCATGATTTTTACCGAAGTGCCGTTGATTGAGCGTTTTACTTTAGCTCAAGCCGCTGGCTTTAAACATGTGGAAATCCAATTTCCTTACGAGCTCAGCATTGAACAAATTCAAACCCAACTTACACTACATGACTTAAGCCTTTGCCTCATTAACGTTCCCGCGGGTGACCTAATGACTGGTGGAGATGGTCTTGCAGGTGTCCCTGGTAAAGAGCTAGAGTTTCATCACGCACTCCAGTTGGCAGTGCAATATGCCAACGCACTCAAAGTGCCAAGTGTGAATATCCTTGCTGGTAAACAACCCCTAGATGCCGACCTCCTACCTTGTCTAAATACCTTATCCAAAAACCTGAAACTGGCCTGCCATATGTTTAGTGAACATAACATTCGCCCTGTTTTTGAAATGATCAACGGTACAGATATGCCACGCTTTTTAGTACAAAATATTGCCCAAGCACAGGAAATGTTAGAAGCCGTACAACACCCTGCACTTAAAATGCAATATGACTGCTATCACATGGCCATGATGGGTGAAGATGTGCTGCAAGGGCTACAAGAGAATATTCAAGATATTGGTCACATCCAATTTGCAGACTGTCCAGGACGGCATGAACCAGATACTGCACAAATTATGTATGCAAATATTTTTGAATGGCTACAACACAGCTGTTATGACGGTTATATTGCGGCTGAATATCGACCAAAAACTGTTTCAACTCAATCCTTTGCATGGAAGGCAAAATACTTTACTGCACACCCTCAAAGTTGAACTGTTACGGATTTGAAATTTTCGCCTAAAAACGCTATATTACAAGATGAGTTATTGTCCGGAAAAATTCCCTTTATGAATTTAGAACCATCGCCCAGCGCTTCTAATTCTCACGATTTCGCAATGAATACCCAAGCTGCCGACGTACAAGCTTGCTTAAAAGTTGTACATGAAGCCCTTGAAGATGTAAAAGCAAAAGATATTTTAGCGATTGATGTCAGCCTAATCAGCAACGTCGCTGATGCAATTGTGATTGCAAGCGGAACATCAACGCGTCACATTAAAGCACTTGCTGATAACGTAGCTGAAGAAGCACGTAAAGCAGGCTTCCGCCCTCTCGGTGTCGAAGGCGAACGTGATGCAGAATGGATCTTGATTGATCTGGGCTTTGTTGTTGTGCACGTGATGTTGCCAACAGCACGTCGTTTCTACGACCTAGAAAGCCTTTGGCGTGCAGCCCCAGAAGAGACTGTAGCCTAATATAAAAAAAGCGACCTGTAGGTCGCTTTTTTTATATCTAATTTTATTTAAATTAAGCGATGCATGTCGACCATTGGGTAGCGCTCTTTCACTTGGCGCTTCACATGGGCATAAAGCTGATCTGCTTTTGCTGGACCATAAAACTCACAATAATTTTCATAACAGACCGTCAAGACCTGTGCATATTGAGTTATGGGCAAAGCTTCGAGTACAACTCGATCATTCAAAGCCTGATGTTTATCAATCACAATTGATAAAGGCTCTAGCTGCATTTTCACTTCACTTTCAAACTCCTGCACATCAACGACTTTGACTGCTTGATAGACATTTTGCATAAAAAAGGTCAACGCATCGAGCAATGCTGCTCCCCCTTGTTCACTTTTCGATACTTTTGTAGATGGGTTCAACAACACTTGTTTTTCAACATGTGCCATCTCTGCCAAGACATTTTTGAGCATGTCTTTTCGGAAATAACGTAATTCCTCAGTGGTACAGATTTCACTCAAAAAACGGTTCAGGACAAAGGACGGTTGATCACCATATTTCACTTCCCAGTGATTCAATACTTGCTCTAAAAGTGTTCCTTGTAAGTATTGACTCAGTCCACGTTCGATCGCTTGGCGTTTTTGTAAAATAGTTAATGTTTCGGTCGACATAAGCTATCCTCTTTCATTAATGACGTTTGGTCATATCATCAGTTTCAAACGTCACATCACGCTGAAACTCAGGATAAGACAGTTCTGCATGTTCGGTATAGTCCAAGCCACGTTGTTCATGTTGTTTACTCACTCGCAAACCACCAAGAACGAGGTCTAAGACTTTAAAAACGATCAACGCCACACCAAAACCCCACGCAAAGGCTGTCAAAATACCCAAGCCTTGTACCGCAATAATCCCCGCATTAAACATTTGGTTTTCAAAAAATAACCCCGCAGCCAATGTGCCCCATGCTCCACAAAAACCATGTACAGTCACTGCATCGACTACATCATCCAAGCGGAGTTTTTCCATCACCACTGGTAAAATACTGACCAACACACCTGCAACCGCACCACTGATAATGGCATACAATGGACTCATGGTTGCACAGCCCGCCGTAATTGCAACCAGCCCACCCAAGGAGGCATTAATGGTGCCGCGCATTAAAATTGCTTTGCCACGTATTAGGGTATACACCATATAGGCAACTGCCGAAGCACACGCTGCTAAATGCGTATTCAAGGCAATCCGCCCAATACTCACATCTGCCTTCACAGTAGAGGCCGCATTAAAACCAAACCATGCCAACCATAGAACAAAACCACCTAGCGCCACCAACGGTACATTATGTCCTGCCAAGTAATGGACTTGCCCATTACGTCCAAAACGCCCTAAACGGGGTCCCAGCACAATAATTCCAGCTAAGGCTACCCATCCACCAATCGAATGCACCACCGTTGAACCTGCAAAGTCAATGAAGCCCATGGCTTTTAGCCAACCTTCGCCATCAAATAAGCTCCCCCAAGCCCATGCACCAAAAATCGGGTAGATCATGCCACTGACCACCGCAGCACTCACGATATATGCCACAAAGTGAATCCGCTCAGCCATCGCCCCACTGGCAATTGTCGTGGCGGTCGCCGCAAACATCATTTGAAAAAACAAGAGGTTCCAGTGCCAGTCATCCATGGAGTTGGGTGCAAAATGCGAGGTTCCTATCCAACCACTCGAATTGACACCAAACATCAAACCAAAGCCAACCAACCAAAACACCAAGCCCCCTAAACAGGCATCCATATAGTTTTTCATGAGTACATTAATGGTGTTTTTAGAACGTACCGAACCACTTTCAATCAAAGCAAAACCTGCTTGCATGAAAAACACCAAAATGCCACCGAGCACCACCCAAACACTGTCGAGCGAGAGACGAATTTCTTGAATATTTTGAGCCTGTGTTGGCATGGACTCCGCAGCAAAACTGGGTAAAGCAATACAGCACACAAAGAAGAGTAAGTATTTTATTTTTTTCATGAATAATCCCCCAAAGATTATTCATCACAATTGCAAAATCAATGCCAGTGTTTCAACTCCCTAAAGATATTTAAAAATGAAACCAGATCTGATTTATGTTCATCTTGTTTTCTTATGGAAGAGATACACATCATCTTAGCAAAAGCTGTAAACATAAAAAAACCACCCGAAGGTGGTCTTTATACAATCCAGGAGGAGGATTAGTGTCCACCACCATTGATTGCTTTGGTCATATCTTCAACCACTTTCTTCGCATCACCAAAGATCATCATAGTTTTTTCGTTATAGAACAAGTCGTTGTCTAGACCTGCATAACCTGTCGCCATAGAGCGTTTGATGACCATAATAGTACGTGCTTTATGTGCTTCAAGAATTGGCATGCCATAGATTGGAGATGTTGGATCATCTTTCGCCGCAGGGTTTACCACGTCGTTCGCACCAATCACCAGTACCACATCTGTTGCAGGGAAGTCTGAGTTAATTTCATCCATTTCTAAGATATCTTCATATGCAACATCTGCTTCAGCCAAAAGTACGTTCATGTGACCCGGCATACGACCTGCAACTGGGTGAATGGCAAAGCGTACTTTTACACCTTGTTCTTTCAAGATTTCACACAGTTCTTTCACCGCATTTTGTGCACGACCTTGCGCCATACCATAACCCGGTACGATCACAACGCTGTCTGCATTTGACATCAAGAAACCAGCGTCATCTGCTGAACCAGAACGATGGTTACGCTGTGCTTGTTCGCCTTTGTCCGCAGAAGCTACCGCTGTTCCACCCATTGCACCACCAAACAAAACGTTGATGATTGAACGGTTCATGGCTTTACACATGATGTAAGACAGAATCGCACCTGAAGAACCGACCAGTGAACCCGCAACGATCAACATATTGTTTTCAAGTGTGAAACCAATACCTGCTGCTGCCCAACCAGAGAAAGAGTTCAAAAGTGATACCACGACTGGCATATCACCACCACCGACTGGTGCAATCCATACCCAACCGAATGCAAGCGCAAGTGCAGTCATAGCCCAGAATGCATTCATGTTGCCTGTTGTGAAGAAGTACACACCACATGCCAACATTGCAATGAAAATCAGCGCTTGTACAGGTTTAACCCATGTACCAGAAATGGTTTTTGCCCATTTTTTCGCAGCCAATTTACCATAAGCGAATACAGACGCTGTAAAGGTAATCGCACCGACGAAACAGCCCACGAACAATTCAAATAAATGAACCTTGCTCATGTGTGCATGTTGCACACCCGCAGCAGCTAATGCAGCTTCATTTTGTGCAAATAACGCAGTCAATTGGTTATTATGTAGAATTGCAGCAATTGCAATTAATACCGCAGCGAGACCCACCAAAGAGTGCATCAATGCGACCGTTTCAGGCATCTGTGTCATTGGAACAGTACGAGCACGGGCAATACCTACTATTGCACCCAGCACCATCGCACCGCCAATCATCCAAATCACAGGATGATCTGCCACGAAGAAGGTGGTCACTACAGCAATCGCCATCGCGATCATACCGTAACGGTTACCTTGAATTGCCGTCTTCGGACCAGATAAACCACGTAAAGTTAAGATAAAGAGGACAGCACCAATCAGGTAGAACCAATCCGCATAGTCTCGAATGAATTCCATATATTAGCCCTCTTTTTTCTTTTGCTTTGGCTTGAACATTTCAAGCATACGCGCTGTTACTGCGAAGCCACCGAAAATATTGATACTTGCCAAGAACACCGCAATTGCACCTAAGATGCTCACCACATTCACACTTTGGAATGCAACATTCGCATCAACACCAATTGCAGGAATTCCTACAGTTTGAATCATTGCCCCCACCACGATGATCGATGACAGCGCATTGGTTACTGCCATAAGCGGTGTATGTAGTGCTGGCGTAACGCCCCACACGACGTAGTAACCTACAAAGATGGCAAGGACGAAAATTGTAATTGTTTCAACCATGATCTATCTCCTTAACCACGCTTCAGCAGTACTTGACCGCCATGAGTTACTAGAAGGGCTTTTTGAATTTCTTCTTCAGGATTGATGGCAAAGTTTTTTTCTGCATCAAATAATGTATCTAAGAAGTTCAAAACATTTCGTGCATACAAAGCAGAAGCTTCAGTTGAAACTGTAGACGGAATGTTTGGAATCCCTAAAATGGTCACACCGTTGTCAGTCACAACATTTTCACCATTCTTAGAACCTTCAACGTTACCGCCTGTTTCAACCGCCATATCAAGGATGATTGAACCAGGTTTCATTTTGGCAACCGTTTCCGCTTTAATCAGACGTGGCGCATTGCGACCTGGTAAAAGCGCAGTGGTAATCACGATGTCAGCATTCGATACAGCTTTATCCACAATAATGGCTTGATCGCGGATATAGTCTTCGCCTGGCATCCAGCCATAACCATTTTTCGCAGCATCGGCTGCTTTTTGCTGTTCTTCCGCTGACATAGGTACGTCTAACCATTTGCCACCCAAAGACTCCACCTGATCTTTCGCCGTCGGACGTAAATCCGTTGCTTCAACCACAGCCCCCAAACGTTTTGCTGTCGCAATCGCTTGTAGACCTGCAACACCTACACCCATGATCACGACACGTGCAGGTTTTACAGTACCCGCAGCCGTCATTAACATTGGGAACATGCGCTGGTACTCAGCCGCAGCCAAAAGTACAGATTTATAACCTGCAAGGTTGGCTTGAGAAGACAACACATCCATGTTTTGAGCACGAGACAAGGTACGTGGCAGCAGCTCCAAAGCAAATGCAGACACTTGTTGTGATGCAAATTGATCAAGCTCCGTATTACGGTACGGGTCAAACATGGCAATAACCGATGTATTTGGCGCAAGCTTTTGAATTTCAGCACCCTGAGGGGCACGTACTTTTAAAATCATTTGGCTACCGGTATAGGCATCATCAGCCAACGTAGCACCGACTTGCTCATAAGCACTGTCGATATAAGCAGCTTTGACACCTGCTCTACGTTCAATCACTACACTATGACCAGCACTGATCAACTTTTTTACCGTTTCTGGCGTTGCGGCTACACGATTTTCACCGACGACAGTTTCGGCTGGAATTCCGATCTGCATGAGCGTCCCTCAAGCTAGTTTTTCTTAAAGTAAACATCACCCATTAGGTAATGTTTTCTCACAGGATGTTCTTATGAATTTTTGGATTCTAATGAAACTTTTTTAAAATACCACCCACTATTTATTTAATAAATACCCATATACTGAACTGGTGATTCATAAAAAATATTGCGTGATATTGCGTTTATTTGCTTTGAATCCGCTTAAAAAGTGATTTATTTCTATTCAAATTCTGAACGACAGATCCTTATACACCAAAATTTGCACTTTTTTTGTACAAAACCAAGTTCTATAATTCCTCAGTATTGATCTTTTTGACTAATCCTAGAATATGAACCACCACATTCACATTAACCCTAACCCATCATGCATCGAGCTTTCACATCTCCTGTCACGCAAACTTTGCAGACATTGACTTAAATGACAGTTTTTCCCCATTTATAAAAGCTTCGAATTGGCCTGTTCCTATTTTTCATCGATCAAAAATGCCAATGCTCAAAATTTAGCTCAACTCTAACGCGTATTTGAAATGGATCATCTAAAAATATAAGGAGGGGTTGATCACGTTTAACTAGATCTAAAAAGAGAAAAAACCAACAAAAATGTTTTTTTCATATTTTATCGGATGATAATGGCGCGCATTGGCATACAAACCCCAAGCAAAAATGCACCACAATCGAGCAAAAATACTCTAAATAGATGAATATTTCAGTAATTTATCCCAAATCTTTGATGTACAAGATGAGTAAAAATGATCGAATGCAACAATTTCATACAAAATAGACGACCATGTTCAGAATTTTTTAAAGATTTTTATTATTTTTTGACAGGAAATTCGAAATATCATCATCTTTTGATTGTATCGAACGAAAATGCTCATATGAAAATAAGTCATGCTATTTTCTATGTCTTTATCTTCGACCCATTTTTTATGCATACTTTTCTAGCCTGTTTTTAGGCTTTTGCCCCAGCTTCGTATACAATTTCTGAAGCGGTGCATCCTTTTAACTCAAGCACGATGTAAACCTCATTCTAAAAAATACTCCCTCTTCAAAGGCTCATTATGAATACTTCTTTCGACATCAGTCGAGACAAATCTCTGCTTTGGCTGATGGCAATTGTCTGTGGCTTATGTGCAGGGGCAAACTATTATTGCCAGCCTTTGATTTCCTCTATTCAGCAAAGCTTCCAAGCTCCAGAAGAACAAGTGGCTTTGACCGTAACCTTTGCGCAAGTTTCCTATGCTTTGGGTTTATTGTTTATTGTGCCTTTAGGCGACATGCTGAACAAAGCCAAACTGATTCCACTCCTGATGTTTGGGGCATCTGCTGGACTGTTTATCTGCGCGATATCCACCAACTTATCGATGCTTTGGCTGGGCACTATTATTACTGGACTCTTTTCTGTTGCAGCACAAGTATTGATTCCCCTGGCCACGGTGGCAGTCAAACCTGAAAAAACGGGGGAAGTGGTGGGTTTCCTCATGAGTGGTTTATTGGTGGGAATTTTAATGTCGACCAGTGTCGCTGGATTACTCTCAGACTTATGGCACTGGAAAATGATTTATGTGTTGAGTGGCATCGCCATGTTTGCTTTGGCTCTTCTGATGAAAGGAAAACTACCTCAATTACCAAAACTCAAAATTACCTATTTCGACATTTTTAAGTCCATGGGGAATCTCCTTCAACAAGAGCCTCGTTTGGTATTTCGTTCAATCACAGGTGGATTTGCTTTTGCTGCCATGAGCATGCTGTTTTCAACTATTGCTCTACTTTTAACCTCTGAGCCATTTCAACTTTCCGATGTCTTAGTCGGAGTGGTGACTTTGGTTGGCGTATTTGGTGCACTCTCCACCCAGTGGATTGGTAAATGGGCCGATCGTGGCTATACCCTGCTTTTGACTTGGGTCGGTTGCGGAACTTTAGCCCTCAGTTGGATGTTTCTATACTTAGGCGGAAGTTCACTCATCAGCTACATCTTCGGTTATGCACTAATTAACTTAGGGCTTGCAACCACACACAGTTGTAACCAAAACGTGATTTTCCGTTTACGTCCCGATGCGAAGTCGCGAGTGAACTCCATTTATATGACCTTATATTTTATTGGCGGTGCATGTGGCTCAGCACTAGGTGTCTATGCATGGCATCACGGTGGCTGGACTAGTACGTGTTTAGTCGGTATTACACTGGTAATGATGGCGGGTGTCTTTGCTCTGTTGGATACTCTGTATAGTAAAAGGCATGGTATTGCTTAATTATCAAAAAGGCAGTTGACTGAGTAAACTGCCTTTTTCTTTAGGCACTTTTTTTAGCACTAACTGACCTGAGCCACTGGATAAAAAGGTTTCCCCAAATCGAGGCTATCGGCATTTTCCAAAGCAATATACAAAAATGCAGGCAGCAAAGCCGATAAAATTTGACAGCCATCGTTTAGCAGCTTGCGGTTCAATGAACTCTTATAAGTTGCACCGCCATGCATCAGTTGATTTCTCAAGGTATATAAACGGTTAAACAGTACCAATAAAATATCGACCGAATGTTTCTGTTGTAGCGCTTTCGCTACTTTCTTCTTTTCTTGTTCAAGTTGAGCCTTACAGACCTCTAAAGCAATTTTCTTATTTTGATAGTCCCAATACCCTTGATAGGTATATTGGTTGTCTAAAAGACTACGAATAGGCTGACTAAACTTGTCCCATAAAATGCTATAAATTCTATGATCGACATCATTCTGGCAAATTAAATATAAGAACTGGTGTAAACTCTGTTTGTCCTGACTTTGCCCCAAGTCTTGCGCATATATCGCATTGAAAGAAATCCAGAGGCTGATAAATTGTAAATCGGGATCATGATCGAGCAGGAATGCCTGCTTCAACCAACTCAGCCCGCGATGTATTCTCAGATTAAACACATCACTCTGTTGTATTTTTTTAGTTTTAAAAATTTCTTCTAAAAGCAACATCGGCTTTTCCTATACTTTATTTTTCTATGTATTCAACATACTGAATGATTAAGCTAAATTCAATTGAATCCTGCTAGGACATAGTGATTGATAAATCCCACAAGCTCAGTATGAATGTTCTTTTGAAAAATAGAGCTATTCAATTTTTTCCATGCTTTGGTCGCCCTAGAGATCACTCATCCAACGATTCAGGTAAGCATTTAATACAGCCATTCCAAAGAATGGAAATCCCGTTGTTTTTATTTCCATTCTTTTCTACAGCAATATATAGCGCTAAGTTAAATGGCATCAATCAGGAAGAATTGATGCCACTTATACTAGGATAAAAAGATCATGGAAACATTTAACTCAAAGATGTTTGAAAATAAAATCGCCGTCGTGACAGGTGGCACATCTGGTATTGGTCAAGCCGTTGCAGTCGCATTTGCTGAACGTGGTGCAAAAGTATGGGCGCTTGGCTTACAAGCAACAAAGGCAGTTTTCCCAGCTGGTTTAGATATTGAAGCTGTCGAAATGGATGTCACCGATAAAACCGCTGTTGATGCTTTTTTCGCAAAAGTAGATCACATTGATACTTTATTCAACGGCGCAGGTATGGGTTCTGTCTCAGAGCACGAATTAGATACCTATAAAAAAGTGCTAGAAGTTAACCTCACCTCTGTTTTTTATATCAGTGAAGTCGCTGCTAAAGCCTTAGCTAAATCGGACAATCCATCGATCATTAACGTGTCTTCACTGTACGCGCAATTTGGTTCAGGTATTGCACCAGCTTACTCTTGTTCTAAAGGTGCTATTGATCAACTTACCTTCTCACATGCACTGAGCATGGCTCAAGCCAAAATTCGAGTAAATGCTGTTGCTCCGGGTTGGATCGATACGCCGCTTATCCAACCATTGAAAGATATGCCTGAAGTATTCAATGGCATTATGCAACGTTCTCCAATGCAGCGTTTAGGTAAGCCTGAAGAAATTGCTAACGTGGTAGTCTTCCTCGCGTCTGATGCAGCAAGCTTTGTAAATGGTGCGATAGTGAAAGTTGATGGTGCCTATTCAATTAACTAATACTTTATTGCAAAGGCTGATAAGGGCTTAAATCATAAGCCCTTTGCTTTTATAACGCTTAGCTACTAATGTTGAAATTTATCGTTTTCTTCGGATCAATCTTTTATATACTTTTCAAGATAAGGCCTTTTTCTGCTCATCTTCTAGTCATTGACTCAGACGTAGCCCCATTAAAAAAGACATCTTCATAAGCAATTCAGAGCTTTACGATATTTCGCATGAGTATTCCTGTTAATTACGCCTGTTTAAATAATCAAAAGCTGTCAGTTCTATTGCTTTTATATTGAAACGAGAGCAAAGCATAGGAGATGGATTGAAACAGTATGAATACATCCATCAAAATCCGATGTGCAAACTGTCGATTCGAGACCCACACATGCCCTGCATGCTCTTTAATTTGGTCAAGTACCGACCATATATTTACCTTCTCAAATGCGCATGAAAATTTATTATTTGAAGGCTGTGGTGCTAGGCACACAACATTAAATAAAAATAGACAGAAATATCTTTAGCATGAATACCGAATCAAAACATCCTTATTTTCTGGCTTTATCTTAACTAAATTTAGAGCAAGGCTTTCTCTCGTTGAATTTTTACCCTCAATTCTGAAGTATCCTGAGTTTATTCATATTTCAGCCTGTAGCAGAAGTCTTGAAATGGGCCAATGATCAGCTTGAATTTTAGCTAGCTCAGCTTCGAATAACTTATTGTAAATATTCAGTTGCTCTTGAGCATGATGGGCCTCATTAGGAAAGCGACCAAACCATTAGAATTTTCACATGATAATTCCCCTTATTCAGATATTATAAGGGACCCGCAGCCGAAGTTTCCAAATCTGGCGTAATATGGTTTTTACCAAACCAGCACGTATATAACCATTGCCTTGTAAGACTCGTCCAATGGTTGCTGTATCACATTGCATCATTGTATTGTAGTTTGGAAGTCCCGTCGCCCACTCCATTAAGAAAGCATTTCTGGTATCGTGATGATTTCGTCCAGTGAGCAGTGCTGCGCGAGAACAATTCAGAAATAGCAGTGGTATGAAACTCGTTATATTTTAAACATTGAGCAGCAAGCTTATCGAGATTTGGAGTTGGTACTAGACCACCAAAAGTAGAAGTTTAACCAAATCCGACATCATCGAGCAAAATCATCACTAAATTTGGCGCACCAGCAGGTGCTTCAGCATTGTGCTGCCAAAATAATGTAATAAAAAATTTTATACATCGTTCTAAATTTTCATTGTTAATCACAGCAACTACCGTGCTCAATTATTTGAATTGTAGTCCATTGTGATTGTTATTTTGCTCACTAAGCGAACCGCTTAGACGCATAAAGACTCCTCTTTAGAAAACCAAAGTTGCGATGAGACTATTTTCCACAAGTGAATAGTTGTGACATATCCATGTCTTCTAGTCACTGCAAATATTACTCATCTTCATTATTAGAAGTAAATAAAAAATATCCAAAATTTCCCTCAGTGCCTTGATATTTATAGGTAAATCGTATGTCACCCACCTTCCATTCAATCTTGTAACGACAACTGAAAACTGCCGCTATATTCCCAGTAGTTCATGTAACCGAAGACCGTCTCGTTATAAGCTTTAATTCCAGATCAAAAGTTCCCTTTACTTGCTCTAGTGTTCAGCAAAATGTACTGAATTTATTTTTATGGTAGTATTGCGCGCGATTGGCCAAAATTGAATTAAGCTTAAAGTAGCAGCGTACTCTCCCATATTCACATCGAATTTGATTCAGATATTGATCAATAGCAACTCGTTAAAGTCAGCTCAAGCTCCTGCTCTTTCTCCAACGAACTATCTGATTTCCTGTATGTTGATTGCACTTTTCTAATTCAATTTTTAGCTCCCACAAGCCACTTATGTAGTTTCAGAATGGTTAGGACAGCTCTTAACTCGTCCAAATGGGTTTACGTAATCTTTGACAGATTACATAGCACAGATTAAAGGCATGATTTTTAATGACTATTATCAAAAACATTGAAAACACTCAATCTCCGCGAATCAGTGTAGCCCCGATGATGGATTGGACGAGTGAAATTTTATTTATACTTTAAATCAAAAACTTATTAAAAAAATTTTAAATTTTAGGCGTAAAATAGGCGCAAATAACGTCCACATTTTGTCCAATTTTGCTGTTCTATTATTTTAATTTTGTTTGATTGTTATTTAACCTAAAAAGCTTCAATTCACTATATTTCTGAGAGCTCATACAAGAAATCTGAAACTTTTTGTGCAAGAATTTCATGATCATCCTGACTTTCAACAATATCCACCATTAAATCATCAAGCCCTGTATTATCTTGAATACTTACGCCTTGAATTTCAAGAAAAGTAAGCATTACAGCAAGGCCTGTGCGTTTATTCCCATCAACAAATGCATGTCCTTTTGATATTGCAATACCGTACCAAGCTGCTATTTCATAAAGATCATCAACCTGATTGTAATACATTTGTTGATCAATTCTGCTTAACACGCTTTCTAATTTATCAAGATGACACCCCTCTCGACCAACTCCTGTTTGCCTCAAAATTTCATCATGAACAGCGATTACAAATGTCGAATTGATAGTACTCATTTATAAGCTAACTCTTGAATTTCTTTCTTATGTTGTTGAATGAC
Source organism: Acinetobacter sp. WCHA55 (assembly GCF_002165305.2). NCBI lineage: Bacteria > Pseudomonadati > Pseudomonadota > Gammaproteobacteria > Moraxellales > Moraxellaceae > Acinetobacter > Acinetobacter sp. WCHA55. The sequence goes on from NZ_CP032286.1 coordinate 2,860,655, forward strand.
ACGTTTTGCGCTATGCATTACAACACGCTTTGTTGCCTCGTTGTCATCAAACGGAATTGATAATAGTTGACCAGCCATTGCTGAACGTGGCTTTCTATTTTCAATTTTAAAATCACTTAAACGTTTAGTCATAGTTCTCTTCCTATCAGGTGTTTCTATATACGTTCATTTTAACATTGAATAGACTAACCGACACTCATTTCACAAAGTCTTGGTAATCTAACTCAAACAAATCAAGCATCTTTTTCTCGTGATCTAGGATTTGTTCTTTTTTCCAAACTTTTTCTTCTTCAAGCGTTTGAATCATCAAATACAATTTAAGGGTATCAATTTTACCCTTCCTTATCTCAGGCATAAAATAATCACGTTTAGCACTTGGCAAGCGATTCCCTATGCTTGAATTTTTACTTGAACTAATGAGACACAAGTTCCCAAAGCGATGTAAATTTTCATGATCTAATTTATCACGCTCTCCCTCTATCTGTTGTGCATAAAAATGCTCAACCGAACTCCGTTGCGTAAATTTAAAGTTTTTGATTACCTTATCATTGCTATTTTCTGCATCACAATAAATCAAGAAATCCAAATAGTTAAAGACAAAATTATTTTCAATATTGCCAAAGCTTAGTTTGGATTGATCAATTTTAAAATCATCAATTGTCTGATTGCCATAAATCAAATCAAAATAATCAATCTGTTTTTCATTTAGATACCGCTGAAAAATAAATTTTCTCGCTAAATGTTGTAATGCATTAAAATAGTCAGACACAGATTTATCTTTATTTTGATAAAGCCAATACAGTGCACCATTTAACCAATATTTATAAGACAAGGTGGGCGTGGATACATGAAATGCTGTCATCAATAAGAGAACTCTTTGAGCAATATCAGTATTATTTACCTCAAAAGTATTCACATAAGAACCTGTATTTTCATATCGTTTAAGTTTTTTATGCTCCAATCATCATGATCCGTAGAATAATCCCGTTTAACAATGTATTGATCAAATATAAATTTGCACTTCAGCAAGGTAAACATAAAACCTTTTACATTCTCAATAACCCTTTCATGCTCTGGGTTTCCCTGCCCTTTTAAAAGAATATGTTTTTCAAATTGATCAATCAGTTGCTTATCATCCAATGCCACTTTTTCATTACGGTTCGTTTGACTTAGCCAAATTTGTAAAACCTGTAATAAGAAATTCGGAAAATTGATAATACTGTTGAATCGTTCAGGCTTTTCTTCTTTTGTATCTTTATTTTTAATACGCTCAGGCACTTTTTTTAACATTTCAGAAATAGATTGAAAATTGCTTTTCGAATTTGTTTGTTCTTGTGATTCTATATTTCTGCTAAAAATTTTAAGTAAACTAGAAGCATTTTCAGGAACAAAATCACCCCAATCCTTTCCAAAAATCACATCACGCTGTGTTGTTGAAAAACCATATTGAACGTAACGCTCCATATTGGCAGTCGCGTTCCAAATACTCATAAATAGTGTCATGCTTGATGTTTTATCTGCTTCATCTTTGATTTGATTCAATACGCTCATCAATTTCGCTTTTAAAATTTCATGCTTTTCTAATTGTTCACCACGGTTATTCATAACCTCAAAATAATGATTGAGATCAGTATCTTTCGGAACTAAAACTTGTGCGATGACTACATTTTCAAATAAATATTTGCAAAAACCACTCAAACCGCCTTGATTGATCATTTTTTCGATTGCTCGTTGCAGCAACTCAAACCCCTGAACTAAATCGGCGTTATATTCGGATGATTTTAAATGTTGTAGATGATCGCCTCTAAGTAAAGCCTGAAAGGTTAAAGAAGACTTTGGACGACTTTCAAAGTCAAGATTGAATTGATTAAACCAAGACATATCAAGAACAATTTTTTCTTCTTTGGATAATCGTTTCAGGCAAATCGCTAACAAGGTTAAAGTGGTAAATCGTTGCTGACCATCGATAATTTCATAAGTGCCATCGCTACGCTCAAAAACAACCAACGTTCCAATATAATATTTTTTACTTCCTTGAGTCTGTCCTTGATTTAACTGATCAGGTTGCTTTTGATAATCTTGAATATCCAAAATTAACTGATCAATTTCTTTCTCACCCCAAGCATAATTACGCTGATACATCGGGATAATATAAGTCTGTTTATTCTCGAACAGGGCTTGAACCTTAAGCGCTTGGATTGACTCTGCTTTCATTCTGATGTTCCTGTTAGAGATAATTTAGTTCTTTAAATAAAGTGATCAAAGGCTCAACTTTAGTGCCTTCCTGTTTATCGACTATCGGGAGTGACCATCCGATTAGTTCACTTGGTGATTGAGCATATTTCAGTAAACTGAATATGTTCTTTTCTAAGACATAATTATCTATCGTTGCTAATTGCACCGAATATTGACTAATACGACAGCGATATGCCCAAATAAAAATCTTTTCAATCGCTTCTGATAACCGATCTGTAGCAAATTTATCGATATAAAAAATCAATGCAGAATCAAACAAGGTTCGCACATAACGATCCCCATCCCTATTTCTTGCATCATATGAATTCAATATTTTGATAATTCTATTTGCTCGATCCTGTAGTGCCGCACCAAATATATAGACCTTCTCAGACTGTTCTTGATGATCCACCACTTTACTAATCTGTTTTTCATAGTGCTCAACCATTTCAAAAAATCGACGACCATTAATGATCATTTGATCAAGCTGAAATGGGAAACTCATTTCTTGTCGATCTATTTGCCGTTGATATTGTGCGTTATAGTCATCAATAAAATAATGCGCTATGCGTAATGGTTCTAAATATGGATGATGGTCTGATTGCCCAAGATGAATACCTTTAAAAACATGCACATGATCTTTATTGAAAAATCTTGCGGACTTTCCTCTTGACCAAAGACGAATACGGAATAGATAGTTCGAAAATAACTTTGCCAAATGAGCCGAGTCTAAACTTTCCCAATGAGCAACAGTTTGGGCTTTTAAATGTTGCTCCTGTGCAAAAAATTCTCGTAGATGATAAGCTTTTAAAAGATCATGCGGTTCTAAATCACGGCCACGTGCATTTTGTGAATCAAAAAACTGAAATGCCTCTGAAATATCATCTAAAATAAAAACCGCAACCTGACAATTATTGAGTAAAAAATCAATATCTTGTTCCGAAAAGTTTACCGAAACGATCCGTTTAGCGGCATTAAAGTTCTGATAAATATTGTAATGGCTAATATCACTATTAAATTCTTGCACATCCATAAAGACATTAATTTGATTCGATATTTCATTCAAAACTGTTTTCAGATCCTCTCGTTCTAAATCTAATTCTTGCTTCTGAATAACCGCCCAAACAAGGAGTATTAAAGTTAAAGTTCGTTGTTGACCATCCACAATATTTATATTTTTAAGGCTCGTATTATTTTTATCACGGTGTAATACGATAGTACCCAATCGATATGCAGATTTATCTTTATGTTCCTGTATATCATTGACGAGGGCATTTAAATTTTTTTCTGTCCATTTGTAAGGACGCTGATAATCAGGAATTCTGAGTTGATCTAAAATTAAGAGTAATTCTTTTACTGACCAAATCCCTGTCTTAAATTGATCAACTTGATGCTGAGCCATAAAAAATTATCCTAAAAATAAAATTTTTAATTGTTAAAGTTGTTATTTCATACCTTGATGCAATTTATAGCCATACCCATAATCTAGAACAAAAGTTTTTGTAGATTCACAAACACTTACTTCAATTAACTGATTAAGTAGTTGTTCTGCATGAGAATACCCAATTAAAAAATGGCGTTGTAAACTCGATACAGAAACAACACCCACTTCCTTTGTGAATAATTTGGCACGTTCAAAAAGATCATCTGATTGCATAATTTCCCCATTCTCAATGAATTAAATTTTTGCTCGTACTAAGACCATGCTGACATTGTCATACGCCTGCTTTGAATCTAATGATGCTTTCATATTGAGCAACCACACTCGAAGCTCCATATTTACTTTTAAAGCAGGCCATTCCCTACACTCCATCACATCATGTACACCATCCGTACAGACCAACAAGACATCATTTTCAGTTAAGTATTCTGCTGTTGTTGTAAAATCCATCACTTCATGCAAGGGATCAGCACAAAAGTATTGTAATAATGCATCATAAATACTGGCATAGTTTTCTCCAGCTTTTACTTCGCCGCTTTCTCTTAACTGCTCAAGATAATTGTGATCTCTCGTCAAGCAGTGCCACTCTTGATCATGCTGACTAAACAAATAAGCTCGGCTATCACCAATATGTTGAATTGTCACAAAACCTTGTTCGCCATTATTTTGAATGAGTGCAAGTGTTGAACTGGCTCCAAAACTATTTTTTTGATGTGCTAATTGATCAACAAGATACTGCTGAATGGTAAATGCTTGACAAGTTTCTATCTTTTTATTTTGCGTTAAAGCATTTAAAACTGTATAGGCTGCTTGCTCAGCTACTGGACTATTGCTAATCCCATCCGCTACAGCAACACACCACTTTTCTTTTTCAGAATGGCTATATAGTTTAGTGATGAGTCCATCATGTTGAATAACTTTATTTTCAATCAAAATAGCATCTTGTTGATACTTTGACCTTGCCTTCCATGTCAGAGCTTGCATTTCAAAAGTACTCATCACATCGATCTCACACTTGGTAGTAATTTTCTTTTTACCAAAACTCGATAACACAATCAAGAAAAATCCAATCTAAGCAATTGATTAATAATAAATTATTTAATTTAAAAACTTACTTTACGCTTTTTAATTCTCATTCATGTCTAACTATTTAAGCAAAGGTGTAACAAAATATTTTTTTAATTAAATCATGGTTTAAGACGATACTTTTGCTTCGGACTTTTCGGCTTATCTGGAATGGTACGTTCAATCAAACCTGTTTCAGCAGGAGAGGATGTACGTCAGCTTGAGTGGTAGCATGATCGCCACCTTGAGCTGTTTCATTTGAACTAAGGATTGCATCTCAAATCATCTGCAAAATAAATTCTATAAATGGTGCTAAGTGTTTCAACAAACTTACTTATTCCCACGTTCAATTGCGATACGTTCAACACAACTAATACTGTCAATAATCAGTTTCTGAGAATCGATCTAGATTTGATAAATTGCTTTACGGTTAATTTTTTCCATAAGTCCTGAAATTCTTTACGCTCAAGGTTTTTGGAATTGATATGGTTAGTCAAATGCTTATGCTCATCTTCAGTCAACCAAATACCATAACCACACCATATTCTAAACAAGCTTAACACAGTCTTGTTAGTCACACTGAGTACACAAATGCTTAACTAAATCAAAACTTTCTTCCATTTTAGCCCATTGTCGAGGGGGCACTAATTACAACACAGCCATTAATTCCTTTAATCTTTAAAATACCTTCCTTGAATTTAGAATGCTCTTGCGTTGCACGCGTTCTATCCCATAAAAAACAGATAATGCGTGCATCGTTATATTTTGTATCGACATGGTAAAGTGATGCATCTTCAGCAATCTCTCCTATAAGCATTTGAAAGGACTTTTTGATGTCTTTACGGAACTTTACCTCAATAATCGTATGTAAGGCAGGTAAATAAAGATCAATACGTGGATTCTTTTGCCCTACAGGTTGAAGGGTTACTTCGTCTGCGATGTCATTAAATATCGGCGCGAGCAAAACATAGAGTAGGTTTTGAACCTGATACTCATTTTCTACCAACCACTTGACTGGCTCAGCACCTTTGGTACGACCTGTTTCCTCCCATGTCCAGCGCTTGAGACCAACTGGAATATTTTCAAGAAACTTAACTAGATCATCAAAGCTCCATCCATTGGGCGCTACTATAGCTACATCCTGATTGATTTGGTCAAAAACATAAATGATCAAGCTCAGAAGTGCAGTTGAAGTCTCTCCTTTTGCTAGCGCGCGAAATTCATTCTGGAAACGGCTAATAAGGGAAAGACGGCTTTGGTGATCTTCGATACGTAATATCTTCAGGTAATGAAGAAACAGTGGCACACATGCACTGGAAAATGAAGCATATTTATCATGACGGACGAACAACGCAATATCTTTTTCAAAGTGATTAAAATGATTACCTTCTATTTGCTGCTCTAAAAATCCTGAAATCCAGTTGCTGAACTCATTATCGATATTCGCATCGCAATTTTTTTCAACTAGCCATTTTATAGCCAAAACTCCAAAAATATCTGATACCCAAGGACGGGGAGTAGAGTCAATCTTAGGAGCCTGTCCAAGTAACCGTGAGATATCTTTACTTGATATTATTTCAGATTTGATTTGAAGCCCAGAGATCGCACAACGCTGATATAAAGGTAAAGAAGTGAAATCAAAAATTGGAAGGTTTTCTAATAATTTCAGAAAATATAAGAAGCTAGATTTAAACGGATCTGCGAGTGCATCCTTACACGCTTTTAGATACAGATACTCTCGCAATTGATAAACATTATCTATTTCTACAGAAACCATTGCGACTGCCCTATTTTTCCAATCATGACTGAGTCACTCCAATCAGGAAGCTGATTAAGCCATCCTAAATTTCGAGCGATTATGTCTGAATAGCTAATTGTCACTGGCAAGGGATTTGGAAAATAACTCCGCCATGAATGAGATGCAAAAGAGTGAACTTGTGCACTTAAATACCTGATATCTTTGAAGGTCGAATCTTTATGTATACTAAGAATCACACCTCTTGGGTGCCCATCTGTATCTTGTCGCAACTCTCGTTGACCAATCAAATAAATAAGCATTTCATGTTTGGAAAGTTGAAATATTTTTCCACGTGGTGGAGCTAATCGTCCTTTCTGAGCATCAGCAGTAGCAGAATCAAACATATGAAGCCCATGGTCTTCAGAAATTTTAAGGAACGTATACTCAATCTGATAATCATGATATTTATCAATAACAGCACGAACAGCTTCAATCTCTTCTTTGTTGAATTTCTTCACTTGAGTATGGAAAATCAAGCGAATCGTATCACCTTTCTGCCAATTCATGCGCATTTGGATTTTTTCAATAGTTTCATCAAGAACCGACGTTAAAGCTTCACAATAGGCTTTTGGAACAACAGCTTTTGATGTGTTCGAAACGATGTAACTACCATCTCCAGAAAAAACAGTAGTAATCCCCATAACTCTCTGTCCATTAATACCACGCTCCTGTCCAATATTTGCACTACCTATGCCAATTACTAACTCATGGGAAAGTGTTGGAGAGGACTTCAGTAGCCATGGAACACCACCCATTTTTGCATAACAGGCTAAAGCCATATTGTTAAGCGAAAAACTGAGGTTGTAATCCGACTGTGATAAAAGCTCTATTGTGAAGTCTTGTACTGGTACTTGATGCATGAAAAAAAGACTTTTGCCTAAATAGTATGGATTTTCTTCAACTTTTAGTTTCTTAAAAGACTGTCGTACCTGTACGATAGCAAGATCCCAACGACTACCATCCTCTGCTTTCTTCTTAATAGCAGCTTCGATTGCTCTTTTAAACCCACCAAGATTGTCCGAAGCTGTTGTAAATACTTCAACACGGCTAGTACCAAGCGTAAATTTCCCCTCAAGCCCATTTTTGAAGTATTTACTGTTTGGAATACCTTTCAAGAACTTACGAACAAACTGTTCCACACGCCCTTTATCATGTTCTGAACAGATTACACAAATTGAAGGATCATGCCTATCAAAAGTACGCTTCGTATATGGACCATGCTGTGTTAATCCTTTTTCGACCCAATCAGCTTGACTACTATCGTTAAAAACAAATACAGGCTTTTGCATTTGTCCACAATCTTTCTGAATATCAGGTGGATCTTCAATTTCTAAATTTACTTCATTAATCAATTGGATAATATTTGACTGAATATATTCCTTAAGCCTATTAATGTGATTTTTCTTATTATCACCGCCATTAAAAAGAGAAATGGATCGTCTAATATTCTCTACAACGGCATCTTTTTTTGCTCCATGCGTGTGAAAAATGAAATCGTCAAAGTTCGTTCGATTAGCCTCTAGGAAAATATCACTTGCATTGATTTGTACAATCTGTCCATCGGGTCGAGTTACAGAAATTATCTGTCCAGTTACACCACTAATAGTTCCTAAAAATTTCTTGTATCCATCTTGCTGTTCAGAAACGGCATACCGTCCAATCAAATCGAACGCACTATTTAAAAAATACAAACAGTTTTTCTCAATAACTGTACGAGTTGTGCAATCAATAACAAGGCATGGTTGACCTCTAATAATACGTGTATCGATAGAGTATTTAGTGAAAATTTTAAATGGATAAGTTTCACCCAAAATTGGAGCCAAAAGGTTATCTTTCTGCTTAATACTTGTCAATTCGATCGGATTAAATCCAGAAGGATTACGCCCTAATCCAGTGAGATGTCTAATCAACCCCACTTTAACTAACGAACAGAAAATACCTAAATTATCTTCTAACCTTATCGTCTTTCGAGCACCGATATTAGGAAACGTGCCATCTATTGAAAAAATAAGGATGTTATTACCTTGACGTTGGAATGAATGAGTTTTCCTGTGGCTGATACGATACTCATCCAATATTTCCTTACTATAAGGTGTTTCGCAAACTGTAACTTCTAATTCAGGGACTTTCAACGGAAATGCATTTAAGACAATTGACAATATTCACTCCTTTTAAGGTAATAGTCCCTTAAAAATAAAAGTTAAAAAATAAATAGCCATTAGAGTTGACTTTCCTTTGTTTACTTCATGCAATTTTTCACGATTATAATTTGCCTTATACTATTATTCTTGTTTAGTTCTTCTATAGAAATCAACTAAGAAATCAGAATGATTATTTTTTTGAAAGACTAAGTGTAATATGCTTTTAGGGCGTGTAACTGCCACATAAAAAAGTCTTCTTGCTTCTTTTGATGCTTTAGAGGTTTGTCTATCTCTCCAATTAGGTATTACATCATTATTAACTCCAAATAGGATAACAGCATCAAATTCACGACCTTTAGAGCTATGAAAAGTAGTGAGTGCTAATCTACCTGTTCCTTCAGTTTTTCCAGAAAATAGATCAAGAGACATGTCTTTATTGGATTCAGGTGAGGTTTTTTCTAATAATTCTGAGCATATTTCCCATTCTTGCAAGTTATTACGACAAACTGTTTTCCAAGGTTTTACTAGTTCTTGGTTAAAGCGCAATAACCATTCATTTGCAGTTTCTGTTATAGACTTACTATTTTGAAGAAAATTAATAAGCTGAAGTCCTAATTGTTGTTCTTCATTTTGATTGTAGTGATGACCATAGACTATAATTAAAGCTTTTTTGTATAACTCCCTAAATGGTGGTTCAGCATCTTTCCATCCCCCAGTTACCCATTTTGCACAATCTTCAATAAAACGGGAAAACTTTGAACTTCTTTTGATTAAAGAATTACCATCAGTTCTATGGTATGGTAATTGATTAGCTTCCAAAGCTTCTACAAGTTTGTCTCCTAGCCAAGCGGCCCTATATAGAATTGCAATATTTTCATTTTTAAAACCCTGTGTGTTTAGTTGTGACAGTAGTGTATTTACAATGAAATACGCTTGTTCTTCTATCCCCCCATTTACAGAATTAAATATTATTTCTCCTTCAGGGGCACCTTCAGGACTTTCATAGAGTCTATTTTCGTTAAGTGCTGCTGAAGATGCTTTGACAATTTTTGTTCCTGAACGATAATTAAATCTTAATTGAAACGTTTGGACATCTTGTCGTTGAGTTAAACTTTGCAGTAATTCTGGATTTGCACCAGTAAATCCATAGATAGATTGATCCGCATCTCCAACAGCAAATAACCGAACATTCCCATCAAAACAAAGTAGCTGAACTAATTCATGAAGCCCATGACCGAGATCTTGATATTCGTCTACAAATAAAATCGGAAAACGAGCTTCTAAAGCTTTACGAATCCATGGATTTTCTTTGATCATTCTGAATGCTATAAGAGGCATATCATCAAAATCAATAAGTTCTTTTTTTCTTAGTTCCTGTTCATATTCCTCAATAAATTCAGCTAGTTCTTTATTATGACCTTTCCAGCTTTGGAGTGTCCGATCTAGTTCACGATTTCGTTTTTCTTTAGCAAATTCCCATTGTTTATGAGGGTCTCCAGAATCTTGGTATATTTTTTTATAGGCATCTTCTATCGCTATACGGCATTCTTTTGAACCCGCTACTTTAAAGTCTTGAGGGATATTACATTCTACACAACGATAATAAGGCATTATTATTTGTGTTAATGCAAAGCTATGTACTGTACCAATAAAATTTGTACCAGTAGTTTCAACACCAAGTTTTGATAATCGAGTTTCAAGTTCAATCGCACATTCATTATTATAAGTTATACATGCAATTGCTCTTGGAGCAATAACTTCTTCATTAAGAGTACGAGCAATAGCTGTCGTGAGAGTTTTTGTTTTTCCACTACCTGGACCAGCTAAAACAACACAATGAGTCTTACAATGCACTGCCTCAAATTGCTCTTTGTTTTTTTCTAATTCTGCTAATGCTTTTTGTAAAGTGATGTAATTAAACATTTTTCACCATATACTCAATTGCGTCCTGAATATATTTAGGAACTTGTATAAGTTCCCCTCCAGATATTTTCTTTTTTAATTTTCCGCTTAAGCGCCCTTTACCAATATCCTTTACCATAGCAAGTAACTGTGTACTATCTATTTTACTGTAATCAGTTTTCCATTCATTAATACGCTTTGTACGTGTTGATCCAAAACCTTGTTCATCTAAAATCTCTAATAATACTGAACTTAAATTAGGTGTTTGTACTATAGCAACTTCAAATGTTTCATTATTTAAAAATATCCCAACGTTACTAAATGAACTACTAAACTCTTCAAAACTAGCAGTTTCAGCCCATTTTCTATTTTTTTCAGTTAGTATGTCTAATTCGGTATTAACTTCACAAAGAGAATCCCAAATCCCAACACATCTTGCTCTTCCTAACGCTGGTTTTGTTCCATCTAACGGATCCCAATCTGTAATCACTGTAAATGGTATACCTAATCCCTCCGCTAATTTTACGTATGGATTAAAGTTCGTTCCAGCTACATTACATACAGTAATACCGAGTCCATCTAAGTCTTGTTCTAATAACTCAGCAAAGCTAGGAACTAAAGCCTCTTCAGCATCACCTTCAACAAAAATAATGCCTTTAGCAAACAGAATTTCAGAACGAGTTGCGATCAAATATCTTTCTATATCATCTTTTTCATCTTCATTAATTGGCAAATTAGCTAATGAAAATGCTTTTGTACTATTTTTCACGAGCCTTAAATTAATAATAGAACGTAAAGGTACAATCGATGCTAATGTTGGAGAATGGCTAGTAATAATGAGAGCCTGAGAAGAATTTTTTTCTTTAAAGATATTTTTAAAAACAGTACGTTGAAGTTGAGGATGCAAATGCGCTTCAGGTTCTTCTATGCATAATAGAGAATAATTCCTTTCATTTTTTTCTTTTCGCCATGAGAACTCCTCTAGTTTTAAAGCCATCAGCATAACATTCGCTGACCCTAAACTTGCCTCAGTAATACTACGTTTGCCGTCATCTATATACATACCTAATGAGCGAAATAGTCGTAACGGATCGGCATTAGAAAAGCGTAGAGATGTTTTTAAATCATGTCCTTTACCTGAAAGACTTAGGATTTTTTTACCTAATGAATCATTCAATTCCTTGATTGCTGGTTGTTCAACTATTTTCGTATTTGCGGCTTCTAAGTCAATTGATACTTTGGCTAACTCAGCTGAGCCGATTGATCCCATAGTATTTTCTATGAGTGGTCTTAAAGGTGAATTTCTCCAAGAGCCTAATTGGTTTTCTGCATCACGTAATGCATCAAGAAAATCTAAAGAAATTCGTCTTCTCACTTGATTATGAATTGGTCTTGTTTCAACTCCTCCGCCATAAACAATGAATTCAAAGTCTTCACTACTTGTTGGTAAACCAGTAATCTCAGCTTTACATCTAAAAACGTAACTTAATCGAATAGTTTTATGATCATGAGCAAGTCTATAATCTGTTAGTAAAGCAGTTAAATAAGGATCATCTTCAAAATCGGTAAAATCTAAATGAATTTCAATTTGAGGTTTTTTTGATAGATCACATCCATCCCAAAAATCTGAAATTCTTAATTGTCTCGCTGAATCTGGAAGTGTTTGATCTATTACCAAGCGCATCGCAAATAATAAATTACTTTTACCTACACGGTTTTCACCAAGTAACACGAGATTACTACTCAATGGAATATCAATAGATTCAAAATTTCTAAAATTTTGAATAATTAAATTTTTAAGATACATGAATATTTTTTTTAAAGTAAATAATTATAATATTTAAATTATTTATATTTTTTTCGCAAGCCTTTTTAAATTTTAGCTATTTAATCTGACAACTTTCACCTAAATTTATAAAATGCATGATGTTAGAATTCCAGACTAATCATCTCAAGAAAGTCAATGATATTTTCTATATATCATCCGCTTGAATAATAGACTATCTTTATCAATCTACATAAATCATTAAAGTTTATTATTTCAAAGCAAAAAAAATATCAGTGAGATAAAACCACAACCTCTATATCACTGATATTTAATTTAATATTAATTCACCGCCCTCACACTCCCCTCTAACCCTTTCTGCATATCCTGCACAAAACCCTCACATTGATTCGGCTTAAGCTTTACTTTGGTTCTCGTTGCAATTTCAGCCTGTGCTTGTTCAGCTTTTACCTCTTGATTTTCCTCATTATAAAACTCCTCCACCAAATCCAATCCCTCCTCCACATTCACCTCAAACTGTGCATTGGCGAAACCTAATCGTGCTGTTACATCTAAGGCATTTTGATTAAAGCCTGATGCTTTACTTTGTTGATCAATGTCTTGCGCCATCTGAATTGCCTGTTGCAGATTAACACCATCCCTAAGCGTTAAATCCACGTAATACACAGGTGTACGATAACTTTGTGTGGTGGACTTGCCTCTTAAGGTCAGTTGTAACGGTAGACATGACAACAAACCATTCGATGCAGCATGGTAATAACTCAGTCGTGCTGCCAAAGTACGGATGCTGTTAAAGCCTGTGGTTCTAAAGATAAATGTACCGAGTTCATCCGATTCATCTAAGTTCACATGAAGTCTGCCGAAAGGCTTACAGTGCCCCCCTTGTGCCAATGGACATAAATCAGGTGATGGGCATGGATGTTGTTCTACCCCTTGATTGGTCAGACGTTGGCAAGTTTGACCATTGCCGACACAGACAGGTCGCCCTGTCTGACGGTCAAATAAGGTGTATTCCGCTCTGAGATTTAAATCAGGATCATTGAAGATCATCCGTACTGGAATACTTCTGAGTTTTTGATTAGATATTTGGGCTCGGAGTTGTTCGTCAAGCGGATGTTTAACCCATCCCTCCTTACTTTGAATTTGACTGGTAATGGTGAATTGATCATCTTTTTCAGGGAGTCGTTTACCGTTCTTTTCGACCACCTTACCAATACTGATTCGCCCTAGAATAGGCGGTGTGATGGCTAGACCTTTGATCATGGTGTTTTCCTCTTCTGTTTAAATGGGTTTCTGTATCTGCTTAAAATGAAATTGCTATAAAAAAATCCCATGCACTGAGGCATGGGATTGTTGAGTGGAGTTTGATGTTCCGCTTGTGAATTACACTTAGGCTAAAGCAGCTTCAATCATCCTTGCTGTAGATATTGAAACGTCGTGAACCTTGTTTAGTTTGTGGGAACTGGTTGAGGTATTCGGGGTGTGATTTGAGTAAGGCTTTACTGTCTAAACTGATCGAGTCTTTAGCCTTTTTCCATGTCACTGAACCTGTCGTAAACACGGCCCGTTCGGCATTTTGCATCTTGGCTTGTAGCTGATGCTTCAGCAGATCGAACTGCTCTTGATGCTTTTCAATTTGGCTTCGAGCTTGAAGCAGTTGTTCAAACTGTTGATTGGCTTGTTCATCCTCTGAAAGATCCGTGGTACTGAGAGGCACATGTTCAGGATAGAGGAGCTGTAAGGCTTTTGCTGCCGATTCACTGGCATCCGCTTCAGGTGGCGTATCCTTTTCCACACATTCCCAGAAGTAACGCTCTGCATTGATAATATGTTGAATCACCGATTCTGAACGTGTCACTTTAAAGATTCGGGTTTCATGCCCACAGATTAAGACACAGATATGTGCAGCTTGCTTGCCTGTCACCGCCAATTGATGTTGTACCTGACACAACACGTATAAAGGCACCCCATCTCGCCAAAGTTTTGCGCCATATTCCCCTGCGGTTTTACATTCCAATATCTGCACATCGGCAACACCCACCACAGAATAATCTAAGTTGGCTAACATGAAATGTTTGTCTGGATCGGGATGTTGTAACACAGCATTGATCCGACGGACTTTATAGTTAGTATGCATGCTGTAGTATTCAGCCACTAAAGGTTCAAGCTGTTTACCCCAGTACAAGGGTGCATGTCCCTCGCTTTCATCTTCGATGTTTTGTTGAATCCGCCCTGTTTTAATCATCCACAGTTCGAGCATCGACATATAGGGATTGAGTCCACAGGCTGCGGCACAGTCACTACTACCGATGCCTTGCCGACGTACTTCTAACCACTCGGCTTGGCTAAGTTTTTTGGTATCCACAAAGCGTTTGGCAGTAAACAGTTTGGGACGATTGGCATGGATATTAACCATTGGATTCGGTGTTACATTCAGAGGCGTGTTTAGTGCTGTATTCATGATGATTTCCTATTTTGTAAATTTCGGGCATAAAAAAGCCACATCCGAAGACGTGGCTATAGGTGTATTTGAGCGTTAGGTTGGTAAGTGAGTCTGCTCGTTGATGAGGCTCAGGCAATCATGCGTAAAGCTTGTTCTAGGCCACGTTGCTTTAAGCCTGCACCTGCACCGAACCAAGCAGAATCAAGTCGATGATCCTGACTCATGGCACGACGTTCGTGATCAGCAAACTCTGTGATCGAGCACAGTAAGCCATAAGCCGTGTCTTTGGCTGAACTGAGTTCTGCTCCACGCCCCTGCCCATTAAACATGCTCATGACTTTTGACATGGCACGGCCATTCGGTTCAGTCTTGTTTTCTGCTTTGGTGGGTGAGTTGGCTTGTGTGGCGACATTACGATAAAACTCAATAATGCCTTCATCCTGTTCCATTGGGCTGAGGCTGGTATTGTTAAACACGGAATCAAAGTAGGCTGCTGCTTCTTGTTGAGTGACTTTACGTTGACTCAATTGTTTCATTTCATACATGTGCTCTTCCCATGCACGCACTGAAATACCCAATTGCTGTTTAATCTTCTCTGCATCGAACTTGGTACTATGTGGCACTTTAACCACGCCTGCACTGCTGTTTTGTCCTTTTAGGACTATCGCCAAAGTGTTGTTACACACCACACGGATCGAGGTGAATTGTGCCGTCGTGGCAAGAGTGCCATCACAAGCGGTTGCTAAGAGAATATAACCATTGCTGACATCTTTACCCTTTAAGGTAGAGGTTTGTCCTGTACGTGCCAATGCCCAGAATTTCTTACCGCCTTTAAGTACGCCTGCGGTTTCCAGTTCAAAACCTGATTGCTCAGTTAAGTCTCGATAGAATTCTAAAATTTCACGAGGCTGAACTTCCTGAAAGCGTTGGCTGACTACAGATAAAGGTGCATGGGTATCTGAACGATAAAGCACTCGCTGTTCTTCATAGGGCATGATGATACTTTGCCCTCGTTCATTTTGTGCCATATAACTGACATTGGAAGATTCAATGCGCCAGTCCATGCCTGCCTGCTGTGCCCAGACTTCAATCGGTTGGTTTTGCGTGAGTGGGTTGCCTAGTCCATGCCAAGGGGTTTCGCCTACATACGCCATTTGTTCAAGTTGATGTGCCATGAGTTTTGTCCTTATAAACAAAAAGGTTGCTGGGCCCCATCCCTTAATTGGAATGAAGTCCAGCAACCTGATTCAGATTGGTCTTGTGAATGTGCTTATTAAATCCTGTGTAATAGGCTCAATGAACACATTCAGTCTATTGATTCATCTTTATGTTATATAAGTGAAATTTCTTTCAATCCGCTCAAAAACTTCAACAACTCAACATTATAATGCGTGGTGTGTATGTGGAATAAACACAGCCTTCAGTTTATTGTGGTGACATCACAATTTCACGTCCATCCTTGAGTACTGCAACCACTTCTCTGACATTCCGTGGATCACAATTCAAGAAGAAGCGCATGGTTTTACCGTACAGAATAGGATTGGCACCATCACGGTAATCCGCTTTACAGTTACCCCGATTCACCACCACTCGATCCAGTGTAATGCTGTCGGACAATGAAATTAAATGTAGATAGGCAGTTTCAACCTCATGCTTTCCACCAAAGACCTGATTCTTGATTTCAATACGATATTGCATTGAAGCATCGCCTTGGTCAGATGGCGCTTGTTGTTCATCCTTCTCCGCTTCCTGTCTATTCAGTGTTTCCCATTCACCCCAGCCTTTGGCAATAAATTCTCTTATTTCCGTAACGGGTGTCACTTCCAAATTACTGAGATAATAGCCTGCGGTAGCTGCCGTTTCTTCACTAGGCGATTTTTCCAAGGACTCCAAGTCCTGTAATTCTTTCTCGGTCAGTTTATCTGTTTGAGCCTTTGCTTTGACTGCTTCGGTTTTCACTGCATTATTCTGCGCTTGTGCTACTTCTGGTTGCTTATCACAACCGACCGTCAACATGGCTATGGTTGCCAACATCATGATCTTTTTCATTTTATCTCTTACCCCTATTCCCCATATGCTTAGGCATTCACATCAAGGTGCTGGTCTGTCCATGCATTGTTGGTAATATTTATCTTTGAAGACTTGTTTGGTTTTTTCGAAAGTTGCTGTCCCACCTCGACTATATTCGAAGGCATCATGAATCATCGGTCTGAGTTGCTCTCTCAGCTCATCGTTATCGCCTGCGAGCATATAAGTCGCTTCGGCAAAACCACCGTAGGTCAAGCGTGCCTGCATCACAGTTTCAGCCACATTGGCTTCTTCTTGACAGACTTTCTCTTGTTTGGAGCTACAGCCTGTAAGCAAAGCCACAGCAATGATGAAAAGTAATTTTTTGTTTTGCATGTTCCTACCCTCTGCATTTGCCTACGGTATAACCTCTGGCAAAGTCCAGACGACGTCTGTCTTCATCATTGGTGATCGGTACAGTAAAGAATGGCTTGCCGTATTGTTCACGAATGCTGTCATAGCGACAGCTACAAGTTGCTTCACTTTCCACTACGGTTTTAATGGCAGCATTTGGATACATGCATTGTTCGATATAGGCTTTACGGTCTTTGGCATCCGTAGATGAACAGGCAGATAAAATAGGTAAAAGGAATACAGCAAGCATGCTGAATGTTTGAATTTTCATAAAGCCCCTCTGGTATTGTTCTGTATTGAAATCAAAATTTAAGACACAACGACGCATCCTCCCTAGTCAGGAAGATGTGCGAATATGAATAAAATGAGACGAATAAATCCCATCAACTGCTTAGTGAAAAGTCAGTTGTTTGAAATAGCATTCAGTACAGTAAGGGGATGTTTTGAATGACCATGACGGACTCCTATATGCATAAGAAGTTCTACCGAATCACTGTCAATTGATTATGGTGGCAGAACGAAAAGGGGTTGACAGACTGGGCATATAGAACCAGCACGCGCGAACGCGTCCCCCTCCCGTTCTACCGCAAAGGGGGACGAGAAGGTTTCGCACAAGACTTATACTCAGGAAGAATATAAGTACCTGATACGCTATACGCTTGGTCTGTCAAAACCAACTGACAATGTAGGTCAGCATGCTAAGAATAATGGTGAGGTGGGTTTAAGTCAATTCGGACACATGAAAATTGCTTGTTTTGTATTTCTATATATTTATTGGTTACTTACAAGACAATGTAACTCAATTTTTAAAATTTAATTCTACTACAACTCATATAAGGTGGTAACAATCACTGAGGATACCCATAGGAGTATAAATCCCCTCCTGACTCAGCTCCTTTAAAGGCTCATAATTTATAGATAAGCATTGGAAATTATGATTCCTTTTCATATAATTAACTAAATTAATATAATTTTTATAAGAGATTGCATGATTGTCTGGTTACGCTTTTTAATTATTCCTACGTTGTTTAATTTAACATTCGTAGGAGCATCCAATTTTGCAATGCAATATAATAACTTATTGGGTATTAGCATTTTACTTATATTCCTATGGCTAGTTGGTTTCACCGCATACTTCTTTTCTCCCTATAGATCATTATTTTTTGCTTTAACGTTAATTGGGCTTTTGGTCGGAAAAAATATTTTTAAAATACTGACATCCAACGCCTTTCAAGAAGATCTTATTCATCCTGCATTTTTGATTGCATTTGTTTTTTTTGCGCCCTATTTAGGTTTATGGAAAGCTTGGAGAAATAAATATCATTTAGACAACTTCATACGTAAAAATGAAATAACAAATTAGTAATTCAATACTTATCAACTTTGAACTAGGGTAATTTATTTATGAATCTTGAAAACTTTTTAAAAAATTCGGTATTGCCTGAAATGCAGGTAACCTCTCTATACTTTAAACCCAACATTCCACAAGACAAACTGGTTAATGCGATTAAAGAATATGCACCCAACATTGGAATGAGCACTGTAATAGCACTTATTGATGAAACATTTTGGGGCAGTGGCAAAGAAGGAATGATCATCACAGACGAAGATATTATTCTAAGTAAAAAACTAGGTGGTCGGATTATTCCTCTTAGCTCAGTAAATCAAATTCATATTAAAGATAAGAACCTGATTATAAATGATATACCACTTACTAAATTTAACAATCCAGAAGTTCTACCCCTCACCGCATTTGGCTCAAAACTAAATGAGTTCATCACAGCCACAAAGAATACTACCAATAAATTAAAAAAAAATGCTCTTGATGTTTCTACAACAAGTCAACTTAGCATCTTCCTAACACGCCTTACTGAACCACTTTATTTTGAATCAACTCCTATTGACCGTCGAAAACCTGGAGCTACTACTATTGGTTATGTTCTTGCTGCCAACATAAATGAAGAGCAACTTAAATTTATACGATTTAAAGGAAATTTTGCATCTAATGAAGAACTACTTTGTGCGTCATGGTTAGACTCCCACGATAATAAGGATAGTTTTTTCTGTGTAACCAATTGTGGAGTTCACTCAGTACTATCAGGTCAACCAGCAACTTTTTTGTCTCACGATGATTTACGAAGCTTAAGTGCCCTTGAAGAATATAAAGAAAGTAGATATGTAGGTATTCGTTTATCCAATAATGATGGAATTATCGTCTCAATACAAAATACATTTATTCGCCCATATGCGTTTGAGTTATTTTCTGGTCTGATAAGCATTCTAAATGGTCATGAACCGACAAGTCGCATTATCTATGAAAATTTAAGTCAGAAAGAAACCAACATAATATCTTTACAGCACGACTCTTTTTCTTCTGTTGATAATAGAGAAAATATATCCAAGTTTACAAATAGCATAGAACAACAGAATTTTGATCGACATAGGAACTCGTCTATCCCACTACGCCACCATAGTAACGATCATCTCTTTGATTTTATCATTCAAATTAATTCAGTAGATAATGTCGGTGACTTCATAGGATCACTTTTATCAGACTCCAATAATCCAAATTCAAAAATAAAGAAAAAATTCCAAAGTTATATTGCACGGACAACAACATCTTTCAGAAAAGAAATTGTTGAAAAAGAAGGTTTTTTTCAATTTAAGAATGATATAGCCACAATGGAAGTAAGCGGCGCAGTTATGGCTTTCGTATTCATCCAAATGCTAGAACGCGGATTGAATGAAGATATTGCTAAAAACATTCTATTTGAAGGAATAAGGGCTACATTTAACATTAAGTCAAGTGCTCAAAGAGATCCTACCAGCGCAGCATTGATAAGAATTATTGATTCTTATTTATCTGATGATAGTACTAATGAGATATTCCTTAATATCATTTTGCGGCTCATAGGCAGCAATCTTAATGGTAGCTTGCTTCCAAATTATAATGAAGTCTTGGAGAAGCATTTCAACTTTTTAGATGAATTCATTCCAACAATGGATCCTGGTTTTACAAACTTCGTGAATAAAATGATAAATGAGTCTAATTTTCTAATTGATGATATTTTAGACACTAGATGGTAGTCATATATTTCATATAACTATCAAAACTTTTTATGAAGAGTCTGTAAATAATTTACAGACTCTCTGTTATCTCCTCTAAGGATATAAGGCACGAATACCTCATATCTTTAATCATCAAATCGGCTTTTTTAACTAATAATGTATAAGTCAAGAATTTTAACTTGAGTTACTTCTTGATCCCTCTACGCTTACTATTCTCAAACTGCCCTTTCCCAAAAGTTTGCATGTTCCTAAAGCATTTTACTCTGAGACGCTGTTCGTCCTTAGCGGGATCTGTCAGATATTCAACTACAGTAACCACTCTTTCCCAGTCATCTTCGTTGTTTCTCGATACCATCCCGATACCGATATCACAGCCTGCCATGCGTAGCTTATTAATGTAGTCCTTGCTATGAAGGTTAAAATAGCTACCATACCCTTGAGTAATCTGTTGCCATTTCTCCCCGACACGCTGCGCATAATAAGATCCATTCTGTACTTTGGTTCCATCATACATAAGTAATAGGTGTACGTGATAACCCCGTTCCCTCCCTTGTTCAATTGCCCATGAATATCCATGAAGATTGCTAAAGAAGGTATCTTGGTTGGAAAGGCGATTACGCATGACTTCAAAATGACGATAGAATTGCTCTACCGTGATTTGCTCTTTTGAATCGTTTAAATATCCCAAGTCAACACGAACTATAAGCACCTTCGTATGGTGATTGAATATTTGTTCAACATATTCCTTCAAGCTATCTGTATTGTCCTTTTCTTGTAGCCTAAACTGATGTAGGTCTCGTTCAATTTCCCCTTTCAACATCTTGAGCATCTTTTCATAAAATGCCAATTGTTCATCATTGAATTCTAAAACAAAATCATAACTATCAATTTGTATTACAAGTGGATCAAAACGGATTTGGTCAATATCCGATTTCAATATTACGAAGGCTGAGATATAGTCATTGTAACAGTAATCTATATCGTAAATGGTATCAAATAATTCAAGTAACTCTTTAAACTCTGGTTTTTGAGCGTGATTGAAACCAGCCAGATGAATGTTAATAACAAAGTTTTCAACTGCAAATAAGATCTCAGTTTCAGAGTAAGATTTGCTATTCAGATTAGTGATTGTCATGGTTAGTCCTCTAAAGTGTTTATAACCATGTCATGAGTCATTTCAGTATTTTTTTAAGAGGCTTGGAATCTTTCCTGAGTACTCTCATACCATCCTGTACAGAATGATCTGTAAAAGGCATATGAGAAGTAACATCATGAAAGAAGGTAGCAGTATTTAATTGAATTCTTTTATAGTCAATATCTTATGGATCAATAGACGAGGATGTATTAATAATATAAGAGACCAACTAAGCAGGCTGTACAACACAGTAAGAATTGCCGATGAATCCTGCTTAATGGTATAACAATAGCCTGTAAATACTAGAAATATGTCATAAATCGACCAAGCTAAAGTCACCCCTTGCTAAAACCAATTTTTCTTTAAGAAAAGTGTAAGAATGGTTCAATACCATAAGCCTAGGATAGCTCTTGCTCTGCTTTAGGTTTATGCCCTAGTGTTAGCCTTTTTTCTTTAGGCACCCAACCTTGAATTGGGCTAAATAAACTCTTGTAACAAATATATGGCAAATACTTGTCTTTAAAAGCTCCCCTAGTCACTTTGTCTATAGTCTCAATTTTTAAGGATTTTGACGAAAGTTCGATCACCCCATCCCAAATAACCTGGGGATCTAGAAGGTAAGTAAACTCTGCTTTTATAAAAGCAAGAGAACCACCATGAGATAAATCCTCTGAATTTCGATAATTTTCATTACGCTGGTCAATAAACCTTTTCAAAAATGAATCCAAACTTTGATATATATCAATAGACTGTAACTCTGAGTCATAATTAAAAATCAAGGTTAGGTCTGCATACAACGTTTTGTCTTGCCCAACTACAAATCCTTTTTCATCCCAACGCAGTATATACCCTCTTAACCAACGTAAAGGTTGAGTTGAGCGCCCTACCCGAAGGAACTCTGTCAAAATTGCCGATTGCTCTTTTTTGCTAAAATTACCACCATGTAGACGACCAAACTTCAGATGCAATCGATAAACAAGTACATCCTTTTCTAAAAGGTATTCAGCATATTTTGACAACTTTTCAAATGATTTATCTAATTCTTTAATCTGCTTGTTGTAAGTATTCACATTCAGACTTGCTTTAAAACCTCTTAATATCTCTTCATACTTTTGAATTGTTTCAGAGCCTATTGTGTGATTACATAAATCCAATAACTCACCCGCCTTGGAATAAAAGAAGCTCCTAAAATCGATTACATTTTGTGATTCGAAAACAAGTATTTCTATTTGAGTAAAAGGATAATCCACACCTTTTAAGTGTTTGAAAAGACCAAACCAAATATGCCCTAAACGCGTCAGGCTATCGCTATAAAATTTAGGAGAACGATTCTTATTAGAAGTGGCTGGCGTTATTACGATGTTGAATAGTTTTGCTGGAACCGTTTTCAACGTCTCACAAAAAAGCTCAATCAAATAAAGTAAGCTACTGCGTGGAATCTTATTCTTGTGACTGATAGGAGGAGGTAAAACAGAACGTAAATCCATCAATGCAACTTTATCGAGATAATTTTGAGCTATTTGAGGGAGGTGCTGGCAATCGTAGCTTTTATTGCACTTAGAAAGTGTTAAAAGCTCATCAAATGTGATCTGTTTTCTTATATCCTTTTGCAGTAATACCCCTTGAGGCATTAAAGACTGATTTGAGTGAGCCTTAAAAATATCATCGTTACTATTATAGCCGTCTATGTTCAGGCTTATGACTTGGTCTACAGAAAAAAAATAGCTGTAAACCCAGTACCAACAATAAAAAAGTGAAAGCTCATTGCCCTTACCCTTTTTTATTAAACCCACGGCATTTTGATGATAAGTGCGGAGATGCTTATTCCAATTTCTTAGGGTGTAACTTTCAGCAGACAGACCAGCCTCCTGTTTCATTTTCTTATCTAATTGAGCAATAATCCCATCTTCTGAGAAATTCGAATGTTTACAATTAAACATCAATATACAATGCAAATTTAGACCAGCTTCCTGCATCGGCTCTAATTTTAATAAATAACTTTGTAAATTCCCAGTTTGAGCAATCAACTGGCGTACAGCATCAATTTTACCTTTTAGTACTTTGAATAAGCTGGTGTAACTGTCTGAACAATCATCGGAAGGTGCGTACAGATTAATGTCCAAACACATGATGAATACCTGCCCCAACCTATCCAATGTATTTTTAAAATACTGAAAATAATTTTCTTCTTCATCTGACAAGGCAAAGGTTTCTTTAATCGTTTCATCAGTTCTTATTTTTGGTTTTAAATTCTCAGATATTTCATAATAAACCTGTGCCAAGAACTCATAAGGAATTGAACTAAAATCCTGGGGGCTGCTCATACAAAATTTATTTTGTTGAAAAAACTGATTAAACCACCTGACAATATTTGTCTGATTTCCCCACCCACCTTGCACTTCTGGTTCCATCAAATATTGTACAAATTTTCTAAATGCTGGTATCTCCAATCCATGCCATTCAGGCAATAATCCAGATGCATATTGCAAAGAACCAACATTTTTTAAGAACTGTTCTTTACGACTAAAGTCCATTTTTTCAAATCTTCTTTTACTCATCACCTCATCATTCTTGATATTTAACAGCCACCAATCATAGAGCTGAATGACATCAATTGATTCCCTAAAAATGAGAATATTCTGATCCACCCCCTCTTGCTTGGCTTCATCATAAGTCTTTCTATATCGAGCTCTAAGTAAATCATACATTTGTTCTTTTGAAATTTTAGATAAATTTGGAGTTATCCTCATTAAAACCCTCTATATACAGTACTTATAAAATTTTAATTGAAATGTTATTCAGCACTTTTTATCATAATAATCATATTTTAAAAATCAAAAATCAAACTATTTATAGCTATTATTCAAAAAATCAGAGAGGCCATTAGCCCCAAAAATCAAACACAACTGTTCAATTTTTAAATGTCGATTGAATTTTTTTAGGGCAAAAATCCTCTTAGCTCTGTTAGGTCAAAATAGGCTACTTTTGCTGGCAATACTTTCAAAAACACAAGGTGAGCTCAGTGAACTTTATGCGGGGAAGTTAGAGTTGTAGAATCTGATAATGATCCAATAAAGACAGTGCAGTAATAAGCATCACTCCGCCCTAATCTATATGGGGGATAATTGGGTGTAAGGTAGTGTTCAAAAAACTGTGTCATTTCCTTAAACTGTTAAAAACAGGAATGATGCACTATGGCAACTACATTTGATTTTGAAACAGCCTTAAAACAACTCCAGTCAGGACAAGCACTGACTGGAG
Organism: Acinetobacter sp. WCHA55; assembly: GCF_002165305.2. Classification (NCBI taxonomy): domain Bacteria; kingdom Pseudomonadati; phylum Pseudomonadota; class Gammaproteobacteria; order Moraxellales; family Moraxellaceae; genus Acinetobacter; species Acinetobacter sp. WCHA55. Next base: position 2,885,352 of record NZ_CP032286.1, read on the forward strand.
AAAATGGCATACTCACCCCTTTAATTAAACAGCTGACCGAAGCTGCTCTTGAAGCAGAAATCGAGAATTACATTGAAGCGAATCCGAAACAAGGTAATCGCCGCAATGGCTATACTCGCAAGACAGTAAAATCTACATCAGGTTCATTTGAGCTTGAAACCCCTAGAGATCGAAATGGTGAATTTGAGCCACAGTTAGTTAAAAAGAACCAGACCAAATTATCAGAAGAAATTGACAATAAAATCATATCACTCTATGCACTTGGTATGAGCTATCGTGATATTCAAAAGCATGTTGCTGATATGTATGGATTGGAGATTTCAGATGGTGCTATCACCAATATTACAGATAAGCTCCTCCCTCAGTTACAAGCATGGAAACAACGCCCACTCGATACAATTTATCCCTTTGTTTGGTTAGATGCCATACATTACAAAGTGAAGGATAAAGGTGTTTATGTGAGCAAAGCGATCTATACCATTTTAGCTTTAAATGTTGAAGGTAAGAAGGAACTACTCGGCTTGCATTTGTCGGAAAGCGAAGGGGCGAACCATTGGCTTAGTGTACTGACAGACCTACAAAATCGTGGTGTTCAGGATATTCTGATTGCCTGTGTAGATGGACTAAAAGGTTTCCCCGAAGCCATAGCAGCGATTTACCCTCAAACAGAAATACAACTGTGTATCGTTCATCAAATCCGTAATTCTTTACGCTATGTTGCCAGTAAAGATCAGAAGGCATTTATGGCTGATTTAAAGCCAATTTACCGTGCTGATACCAAAGGGGCGGCAGAAGTAGCACTGGATGAGCTAGAAGAAAAATGGGGCGAAAAATATGGTGTGGTCATTCAGTCATGGCGTACCAAATGGCATCTACTATCCGCCTATTTCAAATACCCTAAAGCGATTAGGAAGCCGATTTACACCACCAATGCCGTTGAAGCCGTACATCGTCAATTCCGCAAACTAACCAAAACCAAAGGAGCTTTCCCCAATGAGGATAGTCTGATGAAATTACTGTATATTGGTATTCAACAGGCATCAGAAAAATGGACAATGCCTATTCAGGAATGGGGACAAACCATTACTCAATTATCCATTTACTTTGAAGGTCGATTAGATGATATAATTAAAATCTAGTCAAATTTACTGACACAGAACTTTGAACGCCCTCGGGTGTAACAGTAAAAATGTGATTCCCTCTTATTTAACTTTCATTTTTTGGAATTATAATTTCTTTCAATAAATCGTGATTTTTTCTTAACTCGTGGATAATTGTTTCCTCCATGTAGTCAGTATTGTTATATGGCATATTGTAGCCAAAATGCTTTAATGCAACGGAGGGGTTTTTCGAATTTAGAATGCTTGTTAGATTTTCAATTTCTTCTTGTAATTCTTTTACTTGCCTAGCCTTTTTATCGGATAATACTTTACGACGCTTATACCCATCGCTTATGACCTCTCTCAACTCTTCTTCTTTTTCCTTAATTAAGACTTTCAACCAATCAACATCAAATTTTTCAAATTCTTTTATCAATGTCGGAATTATTGAAGTTACAGCCTGATTCAAGCTCTTCCACTTACACCCATTTAAAGCACATTGCTCACGTAAAACACTGTATAAAATTTCACGCCTAGGTAATAATTTTTTATCATAGCGCGCCCTAACTGCACGAATTGCACTCACTTTTCTTGCTAATCCAATGTTAGAACAATAATAGTAAGTCCCCATTGTATCTACATATGCCATTAAAATTTCGGAGTACCGTTGTTTACAAGTTCTTGAAGATAAATTACTTCTTTCACTTTTTAGTAAATCGATTTTTATAAAAAAATCATATATTTGATTAGGCTTAAAACTAGGATCATTTGAAAACTGTGGAAGTACTGTCACTCTAAGTGGGTTCTTTAAGAAATCATTTTGTTGCATTCTCAGTATGATTTTATCTCTAGCTGCTGCATATGAAGGATGCGTAATATCAGCCTCAAAATCACAGTCATACCAATACTTAAATGTGAAAAGCATTTCTTGTTCTAAATCATTCAAATCAGAAATGATGTCTAAATTCACTATTTTAAATCCCATTAAATAACAATATATTAAATAGCATGATACGCTAGTTATTTACTAATTACGCACCACTCTACTTTTTAAATTCCATTAAATTTACAGTGAGCACATCAACCGAAATGATAGGAATAAAATCATGAATGGCGCTGCTCTGCAACTCTCCACATCTGATTACTTATTTATGCGCTACCGCAGCACAACAGTTAAACTAGAGGACGTAGTCAAGGATTACTACCCTCATCTCAGTAAGGTAAAAATGTTAGAAAAAGCAAGAAATCAAGATTTTCCATTTTCTTGCTTTAAATTAGATAAAAGCCAAAAAGCTCCGTACTTTGTCCATATCAAAGATCTAGCTCATGTCCTAGATCTACAATATAAATATGCCAATCAAGACCATGTTACTCTTCACCAATGAGGGGGAACACTTCATCTAATTCTATTGTCTTTTTCCTTTTTTTCACTGATACATATCTTTCCAGACTCCCCCATGAATCATGTAGACTCACTTGCTGAATTTGAGGAATTGTAAAGCCTTGTTCAGCAAGACGGGTACAACCCTCATGCCTTAAATCATGAAAACGTAAATCTTCAATTCCCAAGATTTTACAAGCATTTCTAAATTCACCACCAATCGTTTTAGGACTTAGAGGAATGAGCAAATCCTTGTCATATCCTCGATTCAACATACGTTTTCGCGTACTCTTCACCTGTAAAAGTTCAATCATTTTTCGGCAAGGTTCTAATACATTAAATTCTTTATGATTACCCTTTGAGCCATTCGGATTTTTTAAATCCCGTACTTTCCATACTTCATTATCCTCGTCATAATCAGCCAATAACATTTCAGTAATTTCTGACTCACGACGACATGAAAATATTGCAAACCACATAATCAAATGCATGGGATAGCTGTAAACAGGCTTTTGCCATTTTCGATAAAAGTATTCTGTCAGTTTTTTTAACTCTGCCGTTGTCGGCAAGCGATCACGTTTACCACTAGAAGATATTTGTCGAGTCTTTCGTAATTGTGCTGTTGCTTTATCAAATCCTGCCAAATCAACATTTACATCCCACATGACTGAAGCATGAGACAATACGCCACGAATATGCAATAACTCATGTTGCAACGTACTTGTCGCTATCGGCTTTAAATCTAATTTAGCATATCCAGCCTTACGCAAAGCGACATGTTCTGAAATATCGGCTGGCTTAATTTTTGTGATAATATATTGCGCTATTGGAAATTTCTGAATTAGGCGAAGACAATAGGTTTTAGTACGACCATATTCACTGCCAACTTCATCAAGATATTTGTCTATGGCATTGGCTAAAGTGATATTCGTCACATCCGATCTACCTAATAAAATATCTGGATTTTCTTCGATTTCCTCTTCACGCATTGCAAGCCATTTTTGAGCGAGTCGCATAGAACTAAACGTCTTACTTTCCTTGAAATTTGCAAACCCTTTACGGCTTATTCTAATTTCAGCCCGAAAGCGTATGGTTCCATCGGCTAATTTACGCTGTGAAATTGTCCCCATGATTTACGCCTTATTATTTTCTTAAGGCTATAATGGCGCAATTTGGCGTAAATATCAAAAATAATAGTGCTAAATGAGGCGTAAAAAATCGAAATAAATCAAAATCAGCAACACTGTAAAGGTATGTTTTTTAATATGATTACTGAAAAAACCATTGATAACACCAAAGAACCTCGCATCAGTGTTGCACCCATGATGGATTGGACCACCAAGGACTATCGTTTTTTTGCGCGCTTGTTTAACCCGAATGTCATTTTATATACCGAGATGGTGACCACAGGCGCCATTTTATTTGGCGATGCGAAACGTCATCTCGACTTTAACAATGAAGAACACCCAATTGTGCTGCAACTGGGTGGATCAAACCCAAAAGATCTGGCGACCTGTAGCAAAATGGCACAAGACTGGGGCTATGATGAAATCAACCTGAATGTTGGCTGCCCAAGCGACCGCGTACAGAACAATAAAATTGGCGCCTGTTTAATGGCAGAGCCTGACTTGGTCGCAGAATGTATTGCCGCAATGCGTAATGCAGTCGACATTCCCGTGACGGTAAAACACCGTATTGGCATTGACGACATGCATTCTTATGAAGAAATGCTGCATTTTGTTGATACTGTGGCGAAAACTGGCTGTAATAACTTTATTGTACATGCCCGTATTGCCTTGCTTCAGGGCTTATCACCGAAAGAAAACCGTGAAGTGCCTCCTCTACGATATGAAGATGTCTATCGCTTAAAACAAGAACGTCCAAACCTGCTGATTGAAATCAACGGGGGCATTAAAACCTTTGCAGAAACCGAGCAGCATTTACAGCATGTCGATGGCGTGATGATTGGACGTGAAGCCTATCACAACCCCTACCTATTAGCAGAACTCGGGCAACTTTGGCAGTTAGATGCGCCAGATCGTTTTGAGATTATTGAACAAATGCTGCCGTATATTTCACAGCGCATGGCAGAAGGTGCACCATTGTCGATTTTAACCCGTCATATTCTCGGTCTATTTCAAAACTTGCCTGGTGCAAGAAAATGGCGTCAGGCTTTAAGTGGCGGTAATGCCAAAACTTTTGCTGACGTTGAAAATGCGATTCAAAACATTAAAGATGCCATGAAACGCACTGAAGATTATTTAATTGAACATCAAATTCAACCTTAATTGCTCCCCTTCAATAAAAAAGCTCAATCCAAGATTGAGCTTTTTTATTGTCTAGGTTGTGTGTTTTCAAGTTACATGACTGAACCAATGGTGGTCGATAACGCTTTATTTTCAAATTCACAAGAAGCTGGATCTGGCACATCACCTTTACGCTGTGCAGCCTGATATTCCTTTTGCGCTTTTTCTAAATCTTTTAAGAATTGTTTTTGGGTGTGCAACTGCGCTACGGTCATCGCTGCCATATTTTTACCTTCGATGATGTCACTTTGCCAGTGTACATTACACACCAAACGACTTTCGGCAAAAGCACGTCCGCGTAAGAAAATATGATTGGCTCGTTGAGGTGCAATTTCACTCATAATGAGTGCCCACCCCCAACCTATGGTTGAATGCCCAGATGGGTAAGAACCATCAGTAGATAATTTTTCTTTATTCTCTTCATAGGTAATGCCGTACTTTTCACGGTCTGCGGCAGAAATTTCACAAATGCCCTGACCATTGCTCATGAACGGGCGTGCACGTTGATATTTATTTTTTGCGGCATAGGAAGATAGACCTAAATCCACCAGCGAAAGCTCTAACATTTTATAAATGGTCGGGGTCTTTTCTTTACTAATGTCCACATTGGCTGCACATGAAAAAGCCTTGGCTGCACTTGGAAAATATAAATTACTGTCATAGCCAGCTTGCACCCAACGGTCTGAACCATACAGCATCAACGCATTTTTATTGACATACTCATCATTGGCTTTGGTGGCTGAACCTTCAGCAGGAGGTGGCGGTAAAATCAGTGCACTATCAACTGTCGACTCGGTTAAATAACCCTGATGTTTGGATCGTAATTCTTTTTCATAGCTGCTGGTATCAGCATGCGTTACAGCTGTTGCCAGTGCCAAAAGCATAAAGCCCATGGGTCTGATGATTGTCATATCCACCTCTTTTCTCTGTTATTTGTATCATTCTTTATAGTTTTTAACGTGCAGATTCGAATTAGAATCAATTTTTAATCAACATAACATAATTCGAGGGATAAGCGAGATATCCCCCGTTGAACAGCACTTATTTTTATGTAAATTTTCAAGTAAGCAAAGGCAATAAAAATTAGCGTTTTGCTTGAATTGCTTCTAATTTTTTTAAGACTTCGGCCACTGCAATCATGGCAAAACTAGAAGTCACCACCACTGCCGAACCATAACCGCCACAGCGTAAACCAGCACTTGGACAAACATCAGCACTGGAAAACGGATTATCAATCGAATACACGCACGTAATGCCAAATTTTTCTTTTGGCTTTTTACAAATGCCTTTAGAACGCAGTTGGGCACGTAGTTTGGCCAACATGGGGTCTTGTTCAGTTTTAGACAAATCTGCCACGCGGATTTTCAGTGGATCAAGTTTCCCGCCTGCACCGCCCGAAACAATCAGCGGAATTTTATTAAAACGGCAATGAAGCATGAGTGCCAATTTGGCTTTAACATCATCTATGCAGTCCAAAATTAAATCAGGCGTATTTGACAGCAACTCTGGCACATTGTCTGGGGTTAAATAGTCATCAATCAGGTTAATTTTAATTTTAGGATTGATGGAACGACATCGTTCTGCCATCACTTCAATTTTTTCACAGCCCAAAGTGGAGGTCATCGCAGGCAATTGGCGGTTAATGTTCGATGCGGCAACCACATCCATATCCACCAAGGTCAATTCGCCTACGCCAGTACGTGCCAAGGCTTCTACAGCCCATGAACCAACCCCACCAATACCGATGACCATAACATGGCTTTTTTCATACCCTTGAAATGCTGGTTCTCCATAAATTTTAGCTACGCCAGCAAAACGGCGTTCATATTCATCATCTTGGAGTAAATCAGTCATAGGGAGATCAAATCAGAAAAAAGTATCGCGGATATTTTATCAAATTCAATTTAAATTTGCGGATTAATATGTAGTCCATGCACGTGGCAACTGGATTGCATCGGCTGTATTTGTATTCAAGAGATAATTCTGGCGTTGATTGATTGGCTGCTGATCTGAGGCGGGCGACAAGGTACGCATATAGTGATATTTCATGCGCCACGTATTCGCTTGTAGATATTCAATATTCAACACCAATTTTTCGAGGTCATGGCATTGCTCATTCGACTGAGCATAATCTTGCTCCGAGAAACAGGCGCGAATCATCCTTGAAACAGAAAATGGAATATTCTGGAAAACCTGTTGATATTTTCCTTCTGGCTTGAGCTGTAAAAAGTCTGCGACTTCTTCCGTCATTCCCCCACCCGAATACATTTCATCCCAACGTTGAATTAAGGCTATGCTGTAATCTGTGTCATTAATGGGGAATAAAACAGGATAGAGGTGCAAAGCATCGGCACGGACAAAATTGCCGTGTTCATCCAGTAAATCCTCTTTTTCTGAAGGACCCTCTACCGTCCAATGGGGTGTTTGGCTGAGTGGTGGATAACCTGAAAAGTCCCAGAGCTTACGCAATTGAAAACCCTGAGTGCTGCGCTCCAATTCAAACAGTTGCAATTGGGCGATCACATAATGATGCTTGCTTTGATTCGGGGCTTGATAGAGTTGCCATGTCGCATCAGCTTGGCAGGAAATCTTGAGCTGAGTACAGAGACTGTCACGTTGCGCCAGCGTGATTTTTTGCTTTTGTAAGATTAAAGTTTGAGGTTTTGCATAGCACCAAGCTGGAAAAACCAGTACACAACCCGCCAATAAAAATTTCAACATAGAAAAGGATCTTAATTTTTTTGTTTTCTAAATGAAGCATACCAGAGCCTTAAAGGCAATGACTCTGGTACTTGATGCTTGAATCGCTACTCAGGCTAACTCGCGATCAAATGTCGCAAGACATAATGCAGAATACCACCCGCTTTGAAATACTCGACTTCGTTCAGAGTATCAATACGGCATAGCACAGGGAAAGAATCACGTGAGCCATCGGTTCGTGTGACTTCCACTTCAAAGGTTTGATGCGGCGCCAAATCATCTGACAATCCGAGAATCGAAATACACTCATGCCCAGTCAGATTTAAACTTTGACGCGTCTGACCCGCCATAAATTGCAATGGCAGCACGCCCATTCCCACCAGATTTGAACGGTGAATCCGCTCAAAACTTTCCGCAATGACGGCTTTGACCCCAAGTAGATTGGTCCCTTTTGCTGCCCAGTCACGAGAAGAGCCTGTGCCATATTCTTTGCCTGCAATAATCACCAGAGGCGTGCCCTCTTGTTGGTACAGCATCGCGGCATCATAAATTGCCAGTTTTTCACCACTTGGAATATGCAAGGTATTACCACCTTCTTCACCACCCAACATTTCGTTTTTAATCCGAATATTGGCAAAAGTGCCTCGCATCATCACTTCATGGTTGCCACGACGCGAACCATAAGAGTTAAAATCTTTCGGCTCGACACTATGCTCTTGTAAATAACGCCCTGCGGGACTGTCCTTTTTAATATTTCCAGCAGGAGAAATATGATCGGTGGTCACGGAATCGCCCAAGACGGCAAGAATCCGCGCATGCTCAATATTATGGAGCGATTTGGGCGGTTGCCCAATCTCTGAGAAAAAGGGGGGATGACGAATATACGTAGATTGTTCATCCCACGTATACGTCTGACTTTGTGGAATTTGAATGGCTTTCCACTTGGCATCCCCCTCAAAGACTGCAGCATATTCTTTATGGAACATGTCTGTGTTGACTTTCTGCAATACCTCATCAATTTCCGCCTGACTTGGCCAAATATCTTTCAAATAGACCGCATGCCCATCTTTGCCGTGGCCAATGGGTTGTGTGGCCAAATCTGTACGGATATTGCCCGTCAAACCATAAGCCACCACCAAAGGTGGCGAAGCCAACCAGTTGGTTTTCACTAAAGGATGCACACGCCCTTCAAAGTTACGGTTGCCTGACAACACTGACGCTACATTGAGATCATGGCACTGAATGGCTTCTTCAATCGGTTCAGGTAGCGGTCCGGAGTTACCAATACAGGTAGTACAGCCATAGCCAACTAAGTTATAACCCAACTCATCCAAATACGGCGTTAAACCTGCCGCCGCCAAATAATCAGTCACCACTTTAGAACCGGGTGCAAGCGAACTTTTCACCCACGGTTTACGCTGTAGGCCTTTTTCAACCGCTTTCTTGGCAAGAAGTCCTGCAGCCAACATTACACTCGGATTAGAAGTATTGGTACATGATGTGATCGCTGAAATGACCACATCACCATGGTTCAAGGGGTAAGATTTTCCATCAATGATGCAAGATGGCGCATCATGCGGTAAATTGGCTTTTTTAGCTTCAACAGCTGTGCCACCCCCTTCATTTTCTAAACGCTCTTTGGCTTCTTTGGCTGGCTTGAGATTCAACTCCATTAAGTCATGAAAAGTTTTAGGTACATCTGACAGTAAAACACGGTCTTGCGGACGTTTAGGACCTGCCAAACTGGCCTGCACGGTGCTCATGTCCAAGCTCAACGTATCTGTAAAAACGGGTTCATCACCTGCATTGCGCCACAAACCCTGCGCTTTACTATAAGCTTCAACCAAATCAATCCGTTGTTGCTCACGACCTGTCAATGCTAAATAAGCCAAGGTCACATCATCAATCGGGAAGAAACCACAAGTTGCACCATATTCAGGAGCCATATTGGCAATCGTGGCACGATCCGCTAAAGGTAAATCAGCCAATCCATCGCCATAGAATTCAACAAATTTACCCACCACACCTTTTTGACGTAACATCTGAGTAATGGTTAATACTAGATCTGTTGCAGTAATCCCTTCATGCAGTTTACCCGTCAATTTGAAACCAACCACTTCAGGAATCAACATCGACACTGGCTGCCCGAGCATCGCCGCTTCAGCTTCGATCCCGCCAACACCCCAGCCTAAAACACCCAAACCATTAATCATGGTGGTATGTGAATCTGTTCCCACCAAGGTATCAGGGAATGCAAAAGTTTGTCCTTCATCCTCCCCTAGCCATACCGCTTGAGCCAGATACTCTAAATTAACTTGGTGGCAAATTCCTGTACCGGGCGGAACAACGCTAAAGTTATTAAAGGCCGATTGCCCCCAACGTAGGAATTGATAACGCTCACCATTGCGTTGCATTTCAATTTCGACATTTTCAGTAAAGGCATCTTTATCCGCAAAATGATCAACCATTACGGAGTGGTCAATCACCAAATCGACAGGGGACAAGGGATTAATCAAATTCGGATCGCCACCAGCCTGTGCCATTGCGGCACGCATGGCAGCCAAGTCAACGACAGCAGGGACCCCAGTGAAATCCTGCATCAGCACACGTGCAGGCCGATATTGAATTTCTTGATCAGAGCTTCTGGTTTTTTGCCAATCGACTAGCGCTTTAATATGCTCTACTTTTACACTTTTTTGATCTTCAAAACGGAGTAAATTTTCGAGTAAGACCTTTAAAGACTTGGGTAATTGATCAATATTACCCAATGTTTGGGCCGCTTGAGGGAGGTTAAAAATTTGATAGGATTTTTCACCGACCTTAAGTATTTGTAATGCATTGAAACTATTGATTTTGCTATATCTGGCCATTCGGTTGCCCTCCCAGTATTGGCGAATTTATTTATTATGATGTTCTTCCTTTAATGTAAGCCTGTTTAGAAAAGAATGTGTTCCCTTTTGGTTATCTTATTTTTATCGAGATTACGGTCTTATTCTTCTAAAATTTTAAATGCAGAGCAACCAATGAGTTTTGCCAAAGTTGAGTTGCAAGCGACTGTGTAGATTGACCTAGTGTCTGTGCCAGCGCCTCCAACACATAAGGCAAATTGACAGGGGTATTACGGGTTCGATGCTCCGTTGACGTTTGGCAACACAACGGGGTCATATCTGGGCAGTCTGTTTCAATCACCAAATGTTCAGCACCAATCACCTGAACCACTTGATGCAATTTTTTGGCATTCGGATTGGTAATTTGTCCTGTGACCCCGATTTTAAAACCCAGTTTAACCAATACTTTGGCTTCTTCTACCCCACCGCTAAAAGCATGGGCAATACCACCCAATTTAAACTTTTGTGCTTTTAAAATGGCAATAGTTTCCGCATGTGCTTTGCGAATATGCAATAACACAGGTTTTTGATGCTGCTTGGCGAGTTCAAGCTGCTCAATAAAATAATACTGCTGTTTGGCGAAAAGTTCGGGTTGTTTATGTTGTTTTAAAAACGTATCTAAACCAATTTCACCCACCGCCACACAGTCCTGCTGTTGCAAAACCTGCTCTAAACGCTGTAAGTGTTCAGTCTGATGCTGTTCGATATAAAACGGATGTAAACCTGGAGCAAGATAAGAGCACGGAACATTCTTCCAGCTTTTTAATTGCTGATGGGTCTGAATCAGCACATCAAATCGTGATTCAAGAAAACCTATAAGGACCAATGCTTCTACCCCAACACATTTTGCTTGCTCAGCCAAATGTCGCCGATCAGCATCAAAATCGGCAACATCAAAATGAGTATGGGTGTCGAACAGAGGCAAGCTCATGCTTGATTAACTCTTGGCTTCTGAAGCAGCCTGTGCACTCCGTTTGGCTTTGGGTAAATACTCAGGCTTTAATATTTTCTGGAGTTGCTCATAGCCAATGGTTAAGCGCGGTAAACCCACCACATAAGGGCCAATTTCATACTCACCATATTGTAAAATCAGCCCTTCAGTACCCAAGTAATAATTGTTACTTAAGCTAAACTTCCACGCTTGCTCATACTCGTCGACATTGGTCGCTAACTTAGAGTCGACGACCCAAGCACGAAATGCTTCATGCGCTACTCTATTTAACGCCGCCTTCTGATTGGGCAACAATAGATCATCCAAACTCACCAGCTTTTGCTGCTTCAAGTCAAAATTATAATAATGCTGTGACGATGAACCATGTGCACCACCTAAGTAGCTACTGGTATTCAACACCACCGTCGCCAAAGGGTCTTTGGCATTTAAGATTTTCGGTTTAATCATCAAACTGATTTGATGGTTAGAACTTAAATCTTTGAGTTCCTGATCTAAAGCAAGAAAGGCGGCCAAATAAGGTTGAACTTGTTTCTCTAGTTTCAGTTTAGGCGTGAGGACTTGGCCTACTACCGCAGGCTCAGAACTTGCCGCCACTGCACTTGATGCCACGGTATCAGAACTACTATGCATCGGTGAAATATCAATAATCTGCGAGAGATCTTTCACAATTTGTTGATCAATAAATTCATCAATAAACGCTTGATTACTTTGTAAACGATCAATGTTTAATTCTGGGCAAGCATTACCATCACATTCAGGTAATTCGAATTGTAATTTTTCTGTGTCACCGACCAACTTTAAGGCTGTTTCTGCCTCTGAAGCTGCTGTGGCTTGAGTTGCAGGGCTTTGAGGCTCTTTATCTTTTGGTTGGCAGGCTGTCAAACTGATTGCAGCTGCAAGTACGCTGATTGTCAATATTGTTTTGCTTTTTAACATAAATAACCTATTACCTTGTGAAGCCTGCTCTTGCTTTGGACTATGCACTAAAACAATTGAGTATAGATATCCGCTTTTAATACCTGTTGAGTTTGTGCTTTCGTCAAGTAAATATCAAGCTGAGTCCCATCTTTTACAATCTCATGAGTCCGATAGTGTAAACCGATGCCCTCTTGGTCAAAGAACCAATCTGCCTGCCCCCAGTACAACTTCGCTGGTGCAGATTTACTCACTTCAGGTTCTTGTTTCTTTAACCAGTCTTGATATGCTTTTTGCACCAACGCATTCATCGCCAGTTGCTGTTTCGGGCGAATTAAATCTAATAATGCCACCGCTTTTTGGTTTTTACGATCCGCAACAAAGAAATAATAACGCTCCTTAACACTTACATTCTCTTGATTGGTATCCACCCCAATTTGCATCAATACAAACTGATTGCGCTGATACGGTATACGCGTATACATCGCCAAACTATAAGCCTTATTGCCCTTGAACTCAGCTTGCCATGCATCCGACTTTTTCACATATGCATTAATGGCTTGTTGTAAACTCATGTCTTGTTTTAAGCCAATTTGATCTTGAACCACTCGAGCCTGACTTTTGGCAATCCATTGGTTTAACCAAGCGTCTTCTGTTTTTAAAGTCTGAATGTCTAATTCGATACAGTTCTTAGTCTCACAAAAGGGCTGTGCGATATCCGCTGCTTGTTGTTGAATATTTAAATACGGCAAGACTTCAGCCTGCTCTGTTTTAAAGACCGAGCTTTTGGCATCTGTATCTGTTTCAGATTGTTTAGAGGAGTCACATGCTGTCAGTAAGACAGTCAAACTCACCAATATTGTATAAATAGCCTGTTTGTGCAACATGCGCTTTCCATGAATTTCATGATTAAAATAAAGTGTCTTACCTAATAAAACAGCTTCACGAAGAAGCTGTTTTATTTTTTTAATTCCAATTAGTGTTCGCGAGTATTGCGGAACACGATGTCTGGATAACGCTCTTGCATCAACTGTAAGTTCACACGACTCGGTGCTAAATAGGTCAAGTGACCACCACCATCAACCGACAACTGGTCATGTGCTTTTTTCTTAAATTCATTGAATTTTTTGTCATCATCACAAGACACCCAACGCACAGTGTTAATGCTCACTGGTTCGTAGACGCAATCGACTTTGTATTCTTCTTTCAAACGGTATGCCACCACTTCAAACTGAAGCACGCCTACCGCGCCTACAATCAAGTCATTGCTATTTTGCGGCATGAAGACCTGTGTTGCACCTTCTTCTGAAAGTTCTTTTAAGCCTTTTTGTAACTGCTTCGACTTCAATGGATCTTTCAACCGTACACGGCGGAACATTTCAGGGGCGAAGTGCGGAATACCTGTGAATTGCAGTTTTTCACCTGAAGTAAAAGTATCCCCAATTTGAATCGTGCCGTGGTTATGTAAACCAATAATATCACCCGGCCATGCTTCTTCTAGGTGCTGACGATCACCTGCTAAGAAAGTCAAAGCATCACTAATACGTACATCTTTATCTAGACGCACATGCTTCATTTTCAAACCTTTTTCATATTTGCCTGAACAAATACGCATAAAGGCAATACGGTCACGGTGTTTCGGATCCATATTGGCTTGAATTTTAAAGACAAAGCCCGTAAAACCTTCTTCTGTGGCTTCAACCAAACGATTTTCTGTTGGGTGTGCTTTAGGTTCAGGTGCATAATTACTAAAAGCATCTAACACATGGTCTACACCAAAGTTACCTAAGGCTGTACCAAATAAAACTGGGGTTTGTTTGCCTTGTAAGAATAACTCTCGGTCAAGTGGCTCATTGGCCATTTGCACCAGTTCTAAAGACTCTTCAAATGCAGCCCAAGCTAGTTCACCGACTTTTTCACGTAAGTCAGCATAGTCATAACCATCACGAACTTCAATATCGGTAATGGTTGAACCAAAACCAGCTTTATAAACATAGAACTTTTCTTCGATTAGGTTAAATACCCCAGCGAAGTCACGACCCGTACCAAGTGGCCAAGTAATCGGTACACATTTGATTTTGAGAACGTTTTCAATTTCATCCAACAGCTCTAAAGGCTCACGGATTTCACGGTCCATTTTGTTGACGAATGAAATAATTGGGGTGTCACGCATACGACACACTTCCATCAATTTGATGGTACGGTCTTCGACCCCTTTTGCACCGTCAATCACCATTAAAGCCGAATCGACCGCCGTTAAGGTACGATACGTATCTTCTGAGAAGTCTTCGTGCCCTGGTGTATCCAGTAGATTGATCATCTTGTCTTTAAATGGAAACTGCATTACAGAGGTGGTAATCGAGATCCCACGCTCTTTTTCCATTTCCATCCAGTCTGAAGTGGCAGCACGGTCCGATTTACGGCTTTTCACCATACCAGCAATCTGAATGGCCTGCCCCCACAACAGCAGTTTTTCTGTCATGGTGGTTTTACCCGCATCGGGGTGGGAAATAATCGCAAAGGTGCGACGCTGCGCAACTTGCGCAGCTAATTCATTTTTAAACATAAGGAAAATCTTCAATAGCTACACGGTTTTGTACACACTTATAAATGTGTATCTAACCCGTAAAGTGATAACTTAAAATTGGCGTAATTGTAGCAGATTTATAAATGAGATTTTATTGATAATTTTCCCTTAACCCATCAGCTTAGTACAGCGCATTCGTCGACAATTCGGATGCTTTCCCGCTCTGGTAGTGGATAAGAATAGAAACACTATAGCGCTATCAGCTACAACTTAGATGTACAAAAACATTGTTTGATCAGATCTGAATATACGCTTAATCACGCTGTACCCAATGACAACTCGGAGTAAAACTCCGTTGTCCCTCATACATCAAGCATTATTTTATCTTGTTTAAGCCTAATCTGAGGTCATTTTATAAACTTCATTCAAACTCTGGATATACGAAACTATATTTCCCTGTTTTTATACGTTCTATTATAGCCAAAGGGTTCACAACCACACCTATTTCTGCTTTACGGTTTTCTCCCTCTAGGTTTCCAACATAAGTAAATTTGTCATCATTAATGTGCCATACAAACCAATTGTGAGAAATTTTTATTGGTTCGTCCCCTACCATAACACCATAATCATCTGTGTCTCTGAATAATATTTTAGAAGTTCCACCCACATCAGATATGTTTCCAACTTTCTCCCAAAGATTCATTTTTATGCCAAACTTAGTGACACAATGCACATAAAAATCGATATCATCATTAACAATATCCAATAACGTAGGAATTGCATGGATAGGGTACACTTTTTTAAATGCTCTGATCACATCACTATTTAATTGTGTTAAATCAAAAGCAATAAGCTGGAAATATTTTTCCCCTCATTATCCAACTTTACAGAAAAAACATCACCAACCTTAGTAACGACTCTAGCCATAATTATTTAATTCCAAATTGCTCCCAATGCTTTGAACTGATTGAATTGATTTTATTGAACAGTTTGGTATACGGGACAGCAGGACACTAAAACGAATAGATTCTAAAGAATACATAAAAAGCCGATCTCACTAGGTAGAGGCTTTTACGAAAACTGCTTATGTTTTATTAGACTCTCAACTGAAGTAAATCACCATAAAAACGATCAGCCATCGGTACAAATTGTAGATATCACTTAATTGAAATAAGTTGACGAGGTGTACTCAAACTCTTCCAAGCGCTTAACATCCATAGGCATACCCAACAAATAGCCTTGTAATTGCTGACAGCCTAACCGTGACAAGATTTCCATTTGCAGGGGACTTTCGACACCTTCTGCTGTCACAACCAAGCCCAAGCGAATCGCCAGATGAATAATACTTTCTAAGATCATTTCATCTTTTGAGCCAACAGTCAGCTCATGAATAAAGCCACGATCAATCTTCAACTCATCCACAGGAAGATTTTTTAAATATAAAAAGCTGGAATGGCCTGTCCCAAAGTCATCAATTGCCAAACGAATCCCCATTTCACGTAACCGCTGTAAGGTACGAATGCTGCCTTCGATATGGTGCATCGCCGTACTTTCAGTGATTTCAATAATTAAATGATTAGGGTTGACTTTATATTTATCAAAAAGATGCTCAAGATTATTAAATAAATGCTTATGCTCGAACTGCACCGCCGATAAATTCACAGCGATCGGATACAGCTCTATTTTCTCTCTCTCCCAGATTTGCAGTTGTTTACATGCTTGCTCCAAAGCCCAATACCCCATTTGGATAATCAACCCTGTTTTCTCCGCACCTTTAATAAACATATTAGGGGTCAGCAAACCCAAAGTCGGATGCTTCCAGCGAATCAACGCCTCGACTCCACATATCCGTTGATCTTGGATGGTAAATTTAGGCTGATAATACAAAACAAACTGTTGTTCTTCTACAGCTTTATACAAATCATTAATCAGCTTAGTTTGGCTTTTCGCTTCTTGTTGGTCAAAACTGTAATTAAAAATAGAATAGGTATTTCGTCCCTGATATTTTGAGGTCAGCATCGCTGCATCGGCATTAATCAGTAAATCCTGCAAATTACTACCATGCTCAGGATACATCGCAATACCAATACTGGCCGACACATTGATTTCTTTGCCCGCGATCAAAAAACTATCTTGAATCAACTCAAGTACGTGCTCCGCCATTTGGCACGTTTGCTTAGGAGTCGCCTGCTCAAGCACCATCAGGAATTCGTCCCCACCAATTCTGAGAATTTTTTCATCTTTACTTAAGTTGCGATGAATCCGAGTGGTCAGTTGAACCAATAATTGATCCCCAACATGATGTCCAAATACATCATTTACAGCTTTAAAGCGATCTAAATCAATATATAGAAAAGCAATGCTTTCATTACGGAAGCGGTGATCTGTAAACAGAAAATGGGCGTATTCCGCCAAATACAAACGATTTGGCAGCTTGGTCAGATTGTCCTGTACCGCCTGATTTGCCAACTCTTTATTGGCAAGAGAAAGTTGAATATTACGTTCTTCTAAACGTTGCTCCAGCACCGCAACAACAAAAGCTGCCACCAGAATCAAACTGGTAATGAATATAACGACAAATAAAACGATGCTTTGCCCCGCTTCAAGAGTCATGACCAACTTGTCACTATGGGTTGGATAGAACGAGACTGCAAGCATACCTGTATAATGCATACTCACGATGGTCAAGGCCATCATTGATGCGACACACCATTGGTACAACAGTTTCTTACTAACTGCACTCTTATATTTAAAGATCAGCCAAAAGGTTAAACCCGAGCCACTGATGGCAAGCAGAATGGAGAAAACTGTCAGTAAAGGATCGTAGACACTCTGATAGCCCTCAATGATCAACCCCATCATGCCAGTATAGTGCATGCCAGAGATACCCAATCCCATCAGAATAGCGCCTAAGACTAATCTTAGAAAAGGTAAGGTATGACGCGTGGTCAACCAAATTGAAAAAACAGATGCAATAAAGGCAATAAAAAAAGAAAGAATGGTCAGTACAGGGTCAAAATAACTATGTGTCGGCAAATTACAAGCCAGCATGCCCACAAAATGCATGGCCCAAATGGCACAGGCTAAGAAAAAACTACTGAGTAAAATTAACCCTGTTTGAAATTTTTTACGCCAAGCACGAAATAATAAGCGTTCGGTCGACACTGCAAAAAAACACGCCAACAATGCCACAACAATTGAACCTAACACCAAACTAAAATCGTAATGCACATGCATCATATAAAGTGTCCGTATTAATTGCTCTTTTTCTTCATTTATATATCCTTTTTATCAAAGGCGAAAAGCATTACTACCCGATTAAGAATCTTATACAAACAGGTTCAGGTCAAGAAAAAAACACAGAAATCTCATTAGAATTTATAGATTTATTTTACCTTGAAGATCGGTTTGATAACCAGCCATGCCTGCATTTGTGTTTTGAATCACAATTTAAATAAAAAGCCAGTCGAAACTGGCTTTTTAATATACATATTCAAGAATTAAACTATTTTGCAGTGCCTTTTTGCAACTTGGCATAATCTAATAAGACATTTGCAGATTCAATCACAAATGCTTCCTCTTCTGGCAATGCAGGACGCTGATTCGCTTTCATTTTAGCACGGGCTTCAACCAATGCTTCCATAGACGCTTGATAGCTTTCCCAATTTGCATAAGGCTTTTGTCCTGCAATCTGACGGCGCTTGTTTTCCGAATCTAAAGTCTGTTTTTCCAGTGCTAACAATTCGGCTTTACGTTGATCAATGTCTAAAACGACACGTTTTTGATCTTCGGTCTTTTTCGAGATGTCTTTACGCTGTTCAAGATAGTTAAACTGCGGATCGACTTTAACGCGTGCTTGCGACAACTCACCTAAACGTTTCACATACGGTGCAATACTGCCTTCACGTTTAAACGGTGCAGTTGGAATGGTGTCCCACTCAAGCGCATTTTTCGCTTTGCGCTCACCAAACTCTTCATTATAAATGTCCACCAATTTCACGTCAGGAATCACGCCTTTGTTTTGCGTACTTCCACCCGTGACACGGTAAAACTTACGTTGCGTTAGTGTCGCTTGACCATGCGCTAAGTTGTCGAGCTGAACTTGTGCGGTTCCTTTTCCTGTCGTGGTACTACCAATCACGATGCCACGTTCATAGTCTTGAATCGCAGCAGAGTAAATTTCGCTTGCAGACGCAGATGCTAAATTCACCATCACTGCCAATGGGCCCGCATAGGTTTGCGCACCATTGTCATCGTCCTCGAAAACACTCACATTGCCATTACCATCTCGAATTTGCACCACAGGACCTGACTTAATCACCTGGCCAAGCATACGCGCTACTTCTTCAAGTGACCCCCCTGGGTTATTACGTAAGTCGATAATAATCCCTGATACATTCTTGGCCGCCAAAGTTTTCAGCGCATTGTTGGTATCCTCAGATACAGAACGATATTCTGTACCCGCACGGCGTGCACGATAGTTTAAATAGAAAGACGGAATTTCAATCACACCAAAGGTGTACTGCTGACCATCGCGAGTCACATTCACGGTACGTGAACGTACCCCAGCATCTTCTTCTTGAATGACGTCACGAGTAATAGTCACATTGCGCGCTTGGCTCATCGACGCACCCGAGCCGAGTAACCGTATGGTGACTTTGGTACCACGTTTACCACGGATTAAGCCCACAATTTCATTGCTCGGCCAACCGATGACATCCACCATTTTTTCGCCATCTTGTGCCACACCAATAATGCGGTCACCCGACTTGACCTGTCCAGACTTGCTCGCAGGACCGCCTTCCACAATGGTTTCGATTTTGGTGTAGTCTTCATTGCCCCGTTCAGGTCGAATCGACACCCCAATCCCTTCAAGTTGCAAAGTCGTCTGACGGTTCAATTCCATTGCATCGACAGGTGGGAAATAGTTACTGTGCGGATCATAGGTAAGGGTCATTGCATTGAGTGTTTTATCTAACACATCATCACTTTTCACCCGTGAAATACGTTCTAACTGGCGTGTATAACGCTTGGTTAAGGTCTGTACTGGAGTTAAATCTTCTGAACTAGTAAGGTCTTGTCCATTGGCCAGTTCTGGGTTGGCTTTAAGCGCTTTTTGCTTCGCCAACTCTTCTTCTTTGCTAATGGTTAAGTTAATCAGCTGCGAAACCAACATTTTGTTCCAATGCTGACGCTGCGCAGCTTCATTGGCAAAATACGGTGCCTTTTCACGATCCGTTTCGATATAAACATTGGCTTGTTTTAAATTCTGTGGCTTTTTCAGCTCATCCAGCATATAGGTATAAAACTGGGTCAAACGATCTCGATACTGTGCATGAATCGCATACGGTCCACTTAAGTCCCCTGCTTTTAAAGCCGCACCTAAATTTGAGCCATATTTACGTTTATAACCCTCGACTTCAGAGGCAAGAAACAACGAATGGTCTGGATCTAAACTGTCCAGATAGAAATCGAGAATACGCGCCGATGTTTTCGCATCTAAACGTTGATTGAGATAATGTTGACGGTCAACCAAGGTCGCCAGCTGACGAGACACCAAAGCCTGCTCCTGCGATGGAACAATAGCTTGTTTGGTTACAGCGGTTGACTCAGTCGCTGCAATGGCTTCATTAATGGCATGGGTGAAAAAGAATCCACCCGTTGCAATTGCAACCGCACAAGCAATGGTTTGAAGTTTCATAAATAATTCTTAGTTCCTTGGTTTTTGACCAAAATTACAATGTCATTATTCGAAATGAATTGAGAATATTCAAAATCTTAAACAACTTAATCTGTTTATGTCGTGTAGTTTTATCATAATCTGTGCTGACAAAATGTAGCAAATCATTGCAAAATTCGGGTATTGTTTTCGACGACCTGTTCGCTCTCATTTAAGAGCTAAAACAGTCACTGACCAAAAAATCAAATACGGACACCCAATATGATTGGCGCATTGATGCTCGACATCGCAGGCACAGAACTTACTCAAGAAGATATTGCACTATTACAAGCACCGCAAGTCGGTGGCATGATTTTATTTGGACGAAATATTGAATCTCCTGCCCAAGTTCGCGCCCTCACTGACCACATGCGCAGAATTCGTCCTGATATTTTGATTGCTGTCGATCAAGAAGGTGGACGTGTGCAACGCTTAAAACAGGGTTTTAGCCTACTCCCTGCTATGGGCAAGTTTGGCGAGCTATTCTTAAGCGAACCTGAAAAAGCTTTAAACTTGGCTGAACAATCTGGTTGGTTGATGGCGACAGAAGTTCTTGCCGTCGGTATCGACTTTAGCTTTGCCCCTGTACTCGATTTAAATGACATCAGTGATGTGATTGGTGACCGTGGCTTTGCCAAAAATATTCAAGACATCGTACCGCTGGCCAGTGCGTTCCTAAAAGGGATGAAAGCCGCGGGCATGGCATCGACAGGCAAACATTTCCCTGGTCATGGTTCTGTCAAAGCAGACTCGCATGTTGCAGCAGCCATCGACTCACGCACGTATGATGAAATTTATGCCAAAGATATGCAGACTTTTATCAAACTGATGCCACAGTTAGACGCACTCATGCCTGCACATGTGATTTATAACCAAGTCGATCCAAACCCAGCAGGTTTTTCACCGTACTGGATTCAAACTGTGCTACGTCAGCAACTGGGCTTTGATGGTGTCTTATTCTCAGATGATTTAAGCATGCAAGCCGCATGTGTTGCGGGTGGAGCCGATGCACGCATTCAAGCTGCACTCCATGCAGGCTGTGACATGGGACTTGTGTGTAATGACCGAGCAGCCGCATGCGTGGCTTTGGATGGAATTAGTCAACTGGCGCTACCAAACCAAGCTCGCTTAGAACGCATGCGTGGTCAGATTCCAAATATTAGCGTTCAGTCGAAGCTGCATTTAGGTGAAGACTGGGCTAAAATACGTGACCGCGTGGAAGTGTTTAGATTAAGTTAAGCACTTCATCTTTGACCATTTCAACCACAATATTTCGGACAAAGGGACATCACAAGATGTCCTTTTTTCATTATGATAAACTCAAAATAAATCAACAGGCTTGCTCGACCTTGCCCAAACAACAACGCTAAAACAACAAAATATCAGGTACGGATACCATGACAGATGCTTTATCGGCTCATCGCCATATCTCTTTTACGGCTCACTATACAGGCTATATTTGGTATAGCATGGGCATCTCACATCCTGTATTTGCCACCCGCAAAGGGAAGTTTTTGGCCAAACTGGTACATCCACTCGAAAGTTGGGCCGAGAAACATGTCGGTGGCAGCATGCGCACCACCTTAAAACAGCGTCATCAAATGATTGATGACCACCTCAGCATGCTGATACAACAGTATCCAAACTTACAAGTTTTAGAAATTGCCAGTGGTCTATCCCCACGCGGCTGGAGCTTTCGCCAGCAGTATCCTGAAATTGACTATCGTGAACTCGACTTACCTGACATGGCGCAAATCAAAACTCAGGCCTTACAACAGATCGATCAGACCAGTCCAGCAGTGCTGTCTGCCGACTTATTTAGCGCAGATTTTGCCCGTGCTTTTGAGGTGTTTGACCCTAACCTTCCACTGGTGGTGGTGAGTGAAGGTTTGATCAACTACTTTAGTAAAGACATGCTCGCTCAACTGCTGCAAGGCATTGTCCAATACGGACAGCAGTTTAATCAGTTATATTATCTAACTGACCTCTACCCAGAACCTGTAAAAAATAAGCTCGCTAACTTTATCTGGAGCAGTAGCAGACTTTTAAAATGGATGTCCCGAAGCGCATTTGGCTTTCACTTTGTCAGTCCATCCGAAGCAGCTCAATTTTTCAAACAAGCAGGCTTTCATACTGTGACTGTTCACCAACCCACTTTAGCTTTTAACAGAACTCAGTCCGACACTTCAAATTTAGATCAGCAGGATCACTTAGGCGACTTAGTCTGGTTGGTACATAGCCAATGGCAAACAGCCAATCAAACAAAGTAACAACCTTAAGTCCAAACCATAAAAAAACAGCGATAACACGCTGTTTTTTTTTGTTTTTAAATTCAATTAACTTACAGCTTCAAGCAACGTCTGTTCTTGTTTTTGACGCTTAACAAAGCGAAGCAGTCGCTCCGCGAGTTCAAAACTACCATGTTTAAACAAAGCACGAATATGCAGCCCATCTTCGGCAAAAATTAAACATTCAATCTGAAATGCGCCTTCTTCATCACTCAAGTGTAAAGCCAAATCACGTGGATATTCAGCCGCGACAGAAACCCAGTCTGACTCAAAACGTAAAAGCACTCCAAAGTAGTTCAAATCCACCACTTCTGTCGCAATCACCAAATCCGAATGGCGATAGCTTAAAAAAGTTTCAGGGTGTTGAATCTGAACCCGCTCTTCTCCCCGGCGCTCCATATCTAGCATTTGTGCTCGACTAAATGGAATAATCCCTTCTAGATGCTGAATGGGCTCGTCCTTCAGAAATGTTGCAAACAAGTGCATAGTTTCTTTACGGCGTTGTAGCTGTGGCACATGGTCTGCATTGGCAATTTGCGCATATTCCATGTCAGGACATTGCAGCGCAAAATTGGCATTTTCATGTGGCAAGGTAAAACTATCATATTGGCCACAGGCCACCAAGACTTTGCACTGCGGAATCGGCACATCGGTGAGGCGAAGCAAACGATTACAGTTGATTTCATAACGCTCTTGTTCTGTTGCGGTAAACTCTGCCATCTGTCTGAAGAACAAACGCTTAGCTGTAGGCGACATTTTGGTTTTATCCATTTTGGCATGATTGACCAGATACAAAATCACGGCCTGACCAAACTCATCCATGCGTTGTTCACGCATTAGATGTAACGATTCCTCCAGTAACATCCGCCAGCTTTTACGGGTCTTTTGCATCACACCCATTAAAATCATACGGTCAATCAGCTCTGGTCGTTGATCGGCCAGACAAGATGCCACCACTGAACCCAGTGACATCCCCATCACTGAAACTTTTTCTAATCCTTCAATGTCTAACCAAACGCCAAGCATTTTCGCGAGATCACCCAGTTCTAAAGTGCCCGCAGACAAGCCTGTATCGATATTACGAATTTGTTGATTGGCGCCCATTGAAGGCAGATCAATCAGGATAATCGGACCAGCATCGAGCAGTTGTTCAACGCAGTATTTATAGGAGTTAAAGTTTTGAAATGCCCCGCCAATAATCACGATAGGCGTACGATGGAATGACTCTGGTTGAGCAATCGCCATGTATTCGACTTTCCAGCCCTCAATCCATGTGGTTCGTGCAGGTTCTTTAAAGCTGTTACGATGGTAAACATCAAAAAAACCTAAGCGTAAAGTCGCGTCATCTAGCTCCGCATCCATTTGAATCATAGAATTCATGTTCCTTCCCTCTACTCTTGCCTGTACTTTTTGTTTTGCAAGAAATGCACGATCACGTCTGTTAGTGGCAACAGGGTGTTCAGTGTTGTAATAATTATGCAAGGACTTCATGTCCTAAAATTCATTCTATACAGAGCACTGTTTTGCACGCAACAGATTGTGTGACCGCTCATCATGTTTTAGATAAAAAACAATTTCAAAATATGTATAAGTCCGCCTATATGCTGGATTTTTCATGTAGAGACTATGCGGTCGAGTGTTAGGCTGTTACTATCTTCTGTGAAATTTCTAAGTGATCAAACCGCTATGCAAGAGTCGATTGAACAATATATGCAAACGGTAGGACAGCAAGCACGTCAAGCTTCTCGTATTTTGGCGCGTGCCTCTACCGAAACTAAAAACAATGCGTTGTCAGCTATTTATACTGCTTTAGTCAATAGTGAACCCGCTATTTTAGCTGCGAACCAAGCAGATATGAACAAAGCGCACAGCAACAACTTAGACAGTGCTTTACTTGATCGCTTAGAACTGTCTCCCGCACGCTTTAAAGGCATGTTGCAGGGCTTAAAAGATGTCATTAGCCTGAAAGATCCTGTCGGTGAAATCACCGATATGGCCTATCGTCCGTCAGGAATCCAGCTCGGTAAAATGCGCGTTCCTTTAGGTGTGGTTGGCATGATTTATGAGTCTCGCCCAAACGTGACCTTAGAAGCCGCGTCTTTAGCACTGAAGTCTGGCAATGCCATTATTTTACGTGGTGGTTCTGAAGCCCTCGAATCTAATAAAGCCATTGCTGAAGCCATTCAACGTGGTTTAAAACTGGCAGGTTTACCTGAACATGCGGTTCAAGTCATTAATACCGCAGACCGCGCAGCCGTGGGGCAACTGATTACACTCACTGAATTTGTTGATGTGATTGTTCCACGTGGAGGCAAAAGCCTGATTGAACGTATCAGCAATGAAGCCCGTGTCCCTGTGATTAAGCACTTGGATGGGAACTGTCACGTTTATGTCGAAGCACAAGCTGACCTACAAAAAGCCCTACCGATTGCGCTCAATGCAAAAACTCACCGTTATGGTGTATGTAATGCAATGGAAACTTTGCTGGTCGATGAAAAAGTCGCAGATGAGTTTTTACCACGTGTCGCTGAGCTCTACACTGAAAAACAAGTGGAATTGCGTGGCTGTGCTGAAACTCAGCGCATTTTAGGTTCAGACGTCAAAACAGCGACAGAAGAAGATTGGTACACCGAATATCTTGGTCCAATCTTGGCCGTGAAAGTGGTATCGGGTATGGAAGAAGCAATTGAGCATATCAATAAATACGGCTCACATCATACCGATTCGATCATTACAGAAAACTACTCTCTAGCTCGTGAGTTCTTGGCTGCTGTTGATTCAAGCTCTGTCATGATCAATGCCTCGACCCGTTTTGCCGATGGTTTTGAATATGGCTTAGGTGCAGAAATTGGCATTTCAACTGATAAAATCCATGCACGTGGACCAGTTGGATTAGAAGGCCTGACTTCACAAAAATGGATTGTATTTGGTGATGGTCAAATTCGCCAATAATCACTCCGACTGATATTTAGGTAAAATGTTCAGCTCTCCAAGGAGGGCTGAGCATTTTTTATATATGAACACTCTCTACCTCTGCGAAGCCTTAAACTTAAAGGAAATCATGATTTTTTTGATGGTCGCACTGATGGTCTATGTGATTATGTGTGGATCTAAAAATGAAATATCAAAAATAAACAGGAACGCCACAATATATTCAACTGCTTTCAGCAAATAGCGTGTTATTTTTATAGCGTTGGAGCTGCTGAATAATTCAGCATCATTTCATGAATAAATGAAAATCATGAACCGATAAATTTTAATTATTATTCATCAGACGGTCGATAGTGCTTAAGTCTAATCACCTAAAGTCTATCTTGGACTAAAAATATACACATGATACAACATAAAAAATGATCAAGATTGCATAAGAACGTACTGCATGAAGATCAGTTCTAGGACGGATAATTCAATTAGAATCAGGTATTAAAACGTGTCTACATCAGTATTAGTAATTAACTGCGGATCTTCATCAATCAAATATGCGCTCGTTTCTGAACGTCGTGAAGATCGTATTTTCGGTTTAGCTGAGAACTTAGGTTCTGCTGACGCTCGTATCAAAGGCATTACAGCGGGCGGGCAACCCCTTGAATTGTCTATTCCACATGCCGATCATGAAAAAGCATTGGAAACCATCTTAGAACGCCTTTCACATTATAACCCTCAAGCCATTGGTCACCGCGTGGTACATGGCGGTACATTGACCAAAGCTGAGCTTTTAACAGAAGAAATTGTAGAACGTATTCGTGCTGCAACACCACTTGCACCACTACACAACCCTGCACACTTGGTTGGGATTGACGCCACGATGCGTTTATTCCCAGAGCTACCGCAAGTGGCTGTATTTGATACAGCATTCCACCAGACTATGCCTGCACATGCTTACCGCTATGCTGTGCCAAAGTTCTTATATACTGAGCACAATGTCCGTCGCTATGGCTTCCATGGTACGAGCCATGCTTATGTGTCTGAACGCGGTTCAGAACTGGCAGGTAGCTTTAAGCAAGGGGGGTGGTTAACTGCACACTTGGGCAATGGTAGCTCTACTTGTGCGATTTGGAATGGGCAAAGTGTAGATACCTCAATGGGTTTAACTCCACTTGAAGGTGTCGTGATGGGCACACGCAGTGGTGATGTCGATCCAAGCTTACATAGTTTCCTTGCCAATAACCTAGGCTGGGACATTTATAAAATTGATAAAATGTTGAATAGCCAATCGGGCTTACTCGGCCTGTCTGACCTTTCGAATGATATGCGTACTTTGATTGAAGCTTCGGAACAAGGCAATGAAGATGCGACTTTAGCCATTGAAGTGTTTTGCTACCGCCTCGCAAAGTCATTGGCTGCGCTGAGCTGTGGTCTACCACGTCTTGATGGCTTATTCTTCACGGGTGGTATTGGTGAGAACTCGGCATATATTCGTGAAAAAACAGTCGCTTTCCTACCACACTTTGGTTTTAACTTGAGTAAAGAAGCCAATGACAGTTTAAAGCGTGGTACTGAAGGTCGTATTGATACAGGTACAGGTCCACAAATTTGGGTTGTGCCGACGGATGAAGAAGGCCGTATTGCCAAAGAAACTGCATCCGTAGCCAATGAGGTGATTCAAACTGCTGCAAAAAAGTCTGAAGACAATGTAGCGATCGCTTAAGCGGTCGTTACATTCACTCAAGTCTGTTTTAAATTCTTGTATGACGAATAAATATATGAAAACAATTTTACTTGTGCCGACTGGGGAAGGTGTAGGCTTAACATCAGCATGCCTAGGTTTGGTTTATGCACTGGAATGCCAAGGTGTTAAAGCTGGCTTTTTAAAACCATTCTCTCAAGAACTCACGGCGGGCGCAGACCGTACAACGGCGCTCTACCACCATGTGTCTAAAAACGAAACTGTTGAACCCATTAATTATCACACTATTTTGCAGCAACTTAGCACAGGTGAAAATGATGAGTTACTTGAAGATGCAGTTCGCCTACACCGCACCATTGCACGTAAGCATGACCTGATTATCGTTGAAGGTTTAGTCCCGAACAACCGTGATTCTTTTGCGTCTGAACTAAACGCGCAACTTGCCCAAGCGCTCGATGCTAAAGTGATCATCGTCAGCAATGCAGATATTAATAAACCAAGTGCGACGGCTGAGAAAATTGATAGCCAACTGCGCTACTTTGGCGGTGCCAGTTCAGAGCGAACCGCGGGCGTGTTATTGATGCGTACCAAGGGTTTGCCAGATGACTCGGCACATATTCCTGTGACGATTGACCCAAGTCTCCGTTTAGTTAGCGATACCAATAAGTTCATTATTGAACTCCAAAAGACCCATCCAAAACTCGGTTCAGACAAACTGCCAGTAATTGGTTTAGTTCCGTTTAGTAATACGCTTAGCGTACCGCGTATGTCGGACTTAGCTGCGCATATTCAGGCAGAATGGATCAATCAAGGCGATGCAACACAACGTCGTGTATTACATAGCAGTTTAATTGCATCGAATATTGAGCACGAACTTCATAAGTTTGTCGCAGGTGAACTCATTATTAGTGCATCAGATCGTATTGATGTGCTATTAGCATCCAGCTTAGCTAGCAGTAACGGTATTCCACTGGCAGGTTTGGTACTGACTGAACACCATACGCCTAACGAGCAAGTGCTTGCGTTCTGCCAAGCAGCGATTAAGCAAGGCTTACCAATTTTACATACCCCGCTCAGTACGTTCGATACGGCACAGAGCTTAGCCAATCTCAGCAATGAAATTCCGGTCGATGATACTGAACGTGCTGAACAAGTCACTCGTTTTGTGTCGAGCCATATCAATGAAGAATGGTTAACGGCAATGTTGAATGGCTCGTACCAACCTCGCCTCTCACCTTCGGCCTTCCGCCATGAATTGGTACAAAAGTCGATTGCGGCGAAGAAACGCATCGTCCTACCTGAAGGCGATGAGCCACGTACAGTTCAAGCTGCGGCCATTTGCCAATCTCGTGGTATTGCACACTGTATCTTATTGGCGAAACCAGAAGCTGTAGTAGAAGTGGCAAAAGCACGTGGTATTGAGCTTCCACATGACTTAGAAATTATCGATCCAGATTTAATTCGTGAAAACTATGTCGAAAAAATGGTGGAACTGCGTAAAGGCAAACTGAACGAGCTGCAAGCGCGTGAACAACTGCAAGACACTGTCGTTATGGGCACCATGATGTTGGCGCTCGATCAAGTCGATGGTTTGGTTTCAGGTGCAATCCATACCACAGCCAATACTGTACGCCCAGCATTTCAACTGATTAAAACAGCGCCTGAGTACTCACTGGTCTCTTCCGTATTCTTTATGTTGTTACCTGATGAAGTCTATGTTTATGGCGACTGTGCGATTAACCCAGATCCAAACGCAGAACAACTCGCTGAAATCGCGATTCAATCGGCTGACTCAGCAAAAGCTTTTGGTTTAGACCCACGTATTGCAATGATCTCATACTCAACGGGTACCTCTGGTGCTGGTGCTGAAGTTGAAAAAGTCGCTGAGGCAACACGCATAGCGAAAGAACGTCGTCCTGATTTGTTGATTGATGGACCGCTTCAGTACGATGCAGCATCGGTGGAAAGTGTTGGACGTTCGAAAGCGCCTGATTCTAAAGTTGCAGGTCGTGCAAATGTATTTATTTTCCCTGACTTAAACACAGGAAATACAACCTATAAAGCCGTACAACGCTCTGCAAATGTTGTGAGTGTGGGCCCAATGTTGCAAGGTTTGAATAAACCTGTAAATGATTTGTCTCGTGGCGCTTTGGTGGATGACATTGTGTTTACGATTGCACTGACTGCAATTCAAGCGGAACAGCAAGCAACTGCTTAAATCGAGTTGATATGATCCAAACCATCCAGCTAAACAGTTGGGTGGTTTTTTTTATTTTATAGCGCATAACAATATGAAGCCAAAGCTTAACTGCTTTATATTTATGGGCATAATCAGAACACAGAAAAATGGTAAGACTTTACTTTTCAGATACTTAAACAATATACTCAAGCCATATAATTAAATTCTAAATCATTGGTCTCATAATGAATAAAAAATGGCTTCCAATTCTACTGACAGCAACATTTTGTCTGACAGCATGCAGTGAGTCTAATCAACAGCAACAAATATCATCAGACTCAACACCAACACATAAAAACTTAAGTACAGCCAATCCAACGGATATTAAAACTGATCTTGATACCTTGGATCAGGTTGCGAATAAAAACTCTCAAGCCATTTTGAATGCACAGGACGCACTTAAAGCAGCTCGTCAAAATAAAGAAGTCAATACGATCCCTGCCTTGCTAGAACAACTAAAAATCCATTCGCTTGCGTTTAATGCTGCATTAGACGCTGCAAACTTCAAAAGCCAAGAAGGTGCAGCGTTAAGTGAAAAGTTTAAGCAAGTCCATTTACTTGGCGTTGAACTGGCACAAGAAAATACTAAAAATCCACCACAGATGGATCGCATCACTGGATTAGAAGCGCAAATCAGCGTGATACAACAAAGTTCTGTCAGTGAAATGAGAGCCTTACAACACATGATTTACCCTCAACTGAATTCAGGGGCATTAAACAACACTCGACAACAGGTAAAATCAGACCCTGAGCTCAATGTTACGGCTCATACTCCACCCCATAGCACCTCACATCTGAGTCAAGATAATGCCGCAGACATTAAACATGACCTCATTGCTCTTAGAGCAGTATCTCAAGCAGCCAAACAAAAGGCTCAAGATTCTTTTATAGACATGCAAAATGCGATAGACAGCGGTAATAGAAATGCGCTTATGAAGGCTGTTAAACAAACCACTACGCGAATTCATGATCTGAATCAAAAGTACGATGCTGTGACACTCAAAAGTTCAGAAGCCACAGTAGCTCGTGAAAAATTGAAAGAAGAAAATAATCTTCAAATTGAAATGGGTAATATCATCCTATCTGACTCACCAGATCGACAGAGGTTTGCTGAGTTGAGTAATAAACATGACAATTCTCAAAAAATGGTTGAGATTGAGATGGAAGCACTTCGGCTTAAAGCCAATACAGCGTCATGATGCATTCATGTATATTTGGTGAATGCTATTTTTAGTCGAAAAACGCCCTAATAGCTTTTGATAACTAGATGCTCCAATATAGCCCGCGACCATATCCATGACCCTATCTACCTTTTAAGTAGTGTACCGACTTGCCTCTTGGGTAAAATTCAAAAATGACATTAATCGAAAAAGTCGTCCCAGTTATATTTCGAAATATCAATCAAACAACAGAAATATTAGTGTTTAAGCATCCAATTGCGGGTATTCAAATCGTAAAGGGTACAGTTGAGGTGAATGAAGAGTTGGAAACAGCGGCTCTGCGGGAGCTTTATGAAGAGTCTGGTATTTTATCGAGGGCGTTCAAAGTTCTGTGTCAGTAAATTTGACTAGATTTTAATTATATCATCTAATCGACCTTCAAAGTAAATGGATAATTGAGTAATGGTT
Source organism: Acinetobacter sp. WCHA55 (assembly GCF_002165305.2). Lineage (NCBI taxonomy): Bacteria > Pseudomonadati > Pseudomonadota > Gammaproteobacteria > Moraxellales > Moraxellaceae > Acinetobacter > Acinetobacter sp. WCHA55. The sequence continues at coordinate 2,916,622 of NZ_CP032286.1, forward strand.
TGTCCCCATTCCTGAATAGGCATTGTCCATTTTTCTGATGCCTGTTGAATACCAATATACAGTAATTTCATCAGACTATCCTCATTGGGGAAAGCTCCTTTGGTTTTGGTTAGTTTGCGGAATTGACGATGTACGGCTTCAACGGCATTGGTGGTGTAAATCGGCTTCCTAATCGCTTTAGGGTATTTGAAATAGGCGGATAGTAGATGCCATTTGGTACGCCATGACTGAATGACCACACCATATTTTTCGCCCCATTTTTCTTCTAGCTCATCCAGTGCTACTTCTGCCGCCCCTTTGGTATCAGCACGGTAAATTGGCTTTAAATCAGCCATAAATGCCTTCTGATCTTTACTGGCAACATAGCGTAAAGAATTACGGATTTGATGAACGATACACAGTTGTATTTCTGTTTGAGGGTAAATCGCTGCTATGGCTTCGGGGAAACCTTTTAGTCCATCTACACAGGCAATCAGAATATCCTGAACACCACGATTTTGTAGGTCTGTCAGTACACTAAGCCAATGGTTCGCCCCTTCGCTTTCCGACAAATGCAAGCCGAGTAGTTCCTTCTTACCTTCAACATTTAAAGCTAAAATGGTATAGATCGCTTTGCTCACATAAACACCTTTATCCTTCACTTTGTAATGTATGGCATCTAACCAAACAAAGGGATAAATTGTATCGAGTGGGCGTTGTTTCCATGCTTGTAACTGAGGGAGGAGCTTATCTGTAATATTGGTGATAGCACCATCTGAAATCTCCAATCCATACATATCAGCAACATGCTTTTGAATATCACGATAGCTCATACCAAGTGCATAGAGTGATATGATTTTATTGTCAATTTCTTCTGATAATTTGGTCTGGTTCTTTTTAACTAACTGTGGCTCAAATTCACCATTTCGATCTCTAGGGGTTTCAAGCTCAAATGAACCTGATGTAGATTTTACTGTCTTGCGAGTATAGCCATTGCGGCGATTACCTTGTTTCGGATTCGCTTCAATGTAATTCTCGATTTCTGCTTCAAGAGCAGCTTCGGTCAGCTGTTTAATTAAAGGGGTGAGTATGCCATTTTCTCCAGTCAGTGCTTGTCCTGACTGGAGTTGTTTTAAGGCTGTTTCAAAATCAAATGTAGTTGCCATAGTGCATCATTCCTGTTTTTAACAGTTTAAGGAAATGACACAGTTTTTTGAACACTACCATTTTATCTGCACATATTCACTCATATTTAGGTTTACATCATCCATCTGAGCAAGGCCCGAACTGGCATGTATTTATCTGCCATAGCACAGAAGCTTTAAAAGAGCATTGGACACATTTTTGCAATGATGACGGTGGATTAGAATTTAATTTCTTTTGGCACCCTCTGTTTGAGTCACCAAGCGCTGAATGGCATCCATTATTCCAAGAATTACTAACGTTTATTAAATCAAAAATTGAACCCTAACTTGGAAAAGATTTTATATTCGTTAGAACTAAAATAATGTGTATTAACAAAGATTTTATGTCTATTTTTTAATGGTAGTCACTATTCTTTTTAATTTACTGACGGTCTTCGATCAACATATACACCATATCAATCTCTGGACATGGATAGCCCATTGAAGTTAAAGCTGCTGTGACTTGTCCCCGATGATGCGTTGCATGGTTAAACACATGCAATAATGTAGCAGCATAGGGCAGGCTCATTTCTTGTCCAGCCGATGTTTTGTAGTGTAAATCATGTCCAAACTTTTCCACATCAACATGTTTTAAAAAATCTATCCAATGGTGAGCCCTGCTTTCTAACTCAAACATGAGTTTATTTTTATCCCTCTCTACGATGGTATTTAACTTCAGTAGAGGCGATGGTTTCGATGAAAACCGAGGAAACCATAGATAATGCTCCCCCACAAGCAAATGATTCAACGTTCCAGAAATAGTTTTGAAGAACAGTCCGCATTCAGCATTAAAATCTTCATCAGAGACATTTTTTAAAGCTTGGTTTAATTTTTGAGTAGACCATACGTTGTAACGAGCGAATAATTCAAACGTTTTTAAATCCATTTATAAAGCCATACATGCAGTTCTCTAAAATGAGCATAATACACAGGATGAAAAACACCTAAGCCTTTCATTTATAGTGCAGAATATCTTTTAATTTTCTTGTACACACTCAGCTTCGCTTCAACATTTGACTCAGCCTCAACTTGGGTGCCTTGATAAAGAAAATTGCATTACCACATAAAATCAAAACCACCCCAATCACCGCATTTATATGCCATTGATACCCTTCCCAAAGGGTCGAAATCACCAAAGCCACCAACGGAAATAACAAGGTACTATAAGCTGCCTTGCCTGCCCCAATCCTTCCAACCAAATAAAAGTAGGCGGTAAAGCCAATCACTGAACCAAAAACAGCCAAATACAATAAAGCACTCACTGCACTAAATTCCATAGCGGGGAAAAACTCGTCGTGTTTAAATCCAGCAATCAATGCCATCAGAAGTGAACCATATAGCATGCCATAAGCATTGGTCGTGAAAATATCCAGACCGTGTTTTTGATGACGCGCACTGATCATATTGCCCAGTGAAAAACCATAAGTGCCCAACACACAAAGACCAATCCCTATCAGCGTATGGTTGTTTAAGGTACTTCCCACCACATCATGCCAAAACAAAGCAATAATCCCCAATCCACCTAGCAAAGCCGCAGGGTAAAAACGTGTAGAAACCTGTTGTTCAAAGAACAGTTTGGCATTGAGGGTATTAAAAATGACCGCCATTGAAAAAATAACAGCCTCTAAACCACTGCTAATATATTGCACCGCATAGTAAAAACAGACAAAGTTAAAACCAAAAATACAGCACGCTTGTAACATACAAAACAGATGATCTTTTACAGCCAATTTTTGCAATTTTCGGCACAACACAACAAAAGCAAACAACACCATAGCTGAAATAAAGAAACGCCAAAACACTGCCACATTGGTCGATATTCCACTTTGTTGTTGCAGACTTATCGCAATCCATGTCGTTCCCCAAATCACGACCACCAAAGCATATAACAGCGCATTCATACTCTTTCAATCCAACTCAAACCACTCACGCTATTGTGCTTGGTTTAGCTGTCCCATTACTTGCACCTTCTTGTGGTCACTATCATGAACTTGTGGTTTTTTTACTGGTTTTCGGATATAGATGACAAAATGACATCAAAGCCCTACACTCATTCTTCCATTCGGCACTGCGTATAGATGATGAAATATCAGATTCTAGATCAATTACAACAGCATAAAGCTCAACTCCTCAACTCGGTCGAACTGGGTTCGGGCATGCAGTTGGCCATGTGGCAAAACAACCAAGACCGCGTCAGTGTTTGCAGTAACCACCATACACTCAGTATGTATATTCAAGGTGGATATCATAGTTATCAAAAGACAGCTCAAGGCTGGCATAATGGCGGTGGGCCAGATCATATGTGTTTGATGCCACAGGACTTTGAGTCAACATGGGATCTTCGTGATCCACTGACTTTTGTGCATCTGTACTATACTGAACAACACCTACAACGCGTCGCCGAACAGGTGTGGGATCGTGAGCCGAGCCAAATTATTTTAAATCCACAAAGTTTCGTGGCCGACCCACAGATTTCGATGATCTACCGACACTTTTTACTCAATGGGGCTTGGCAGAACCGTGAAAATCATTTGCAGATGAGTACTGCCACGACACTTCTGCTCAATCATTTGATTAAAAATTATAGCCATACCGAGTGGCAAGCCCCTGAAGTCAAAGGCGGGCTGTCTCCATATAGCCTGAAACAGTTATTAGAATGGATTGATCAACATATTCAGCAAAGCTTGACCTTGTCAGATTTGGCCGAGCAAACGCAGCTCAGTGAGTACCATTTTGCCCATATGTTTAAGCAATCCATGCAAATGCCGCCACACCAATATGTGATGCAACGTCGACTTGAACTGGCACACCAAGCTCTACAGCAGACGACTGCCAATATGACGGAGATTTCAGAACAGTATGGATTTAGCTCCAGCAGCCATTTTAGTCATCGCTTTAAAAAGCACTTTGGCTACTCTCCATCCCAAATGCGGAAAAGTGAGAAAAATTAGATCGGATAAACTCACATTCAGCTTATTTATCTAACATCAAAATAAAGCTCATCATTAGACTTGACATTAAAAAACCGAAAAATGCACTCATCACATAAGCTTTCCGACGCTCTTGAGCAGATTGGCTCAGGACTTGATGGCGCATTTCCATATGTTGCTTTTCTTCAAAAATCGTCATCTCGACATCGTTTTTAGGCGGAGCTTTTTTCAAAAGCAAAGGCAACATTGCAAGTATCATGCAGTAAAAATTAAATTTAAATATATCTTCGACAATGACATTGCCTGCATGTTTTTGAGCCATTAAATAAAACAGGAAAATAGACCACAAGAAAAAGCATCCGATAAATAGCAAGGCTGAAGTCGAGGAATAATATTTCATTGTATTTGTTTGAAGATTTGAAGATTTGAAGATTTGAAGATTTGAAGATTTGAAGATTTGAAGATTTGAAGATTTGAAGATTTGAAGATTTGAAGAGAGCTTAAAACAAAAAAAGAAGATAAAGCTTAAGCCTGATCTTCTTTTTGACCGTACATCCAAGTCGCTGCTATATATACACAAAAGCCCGCAGCCATCACTAAACCTGTCAACATGTTCGATGTCCTATTCTTTGATGAATGCATTATGCGAAAGTTTTATGACAACTTTATGACAATGCTGTCATATTTCAAATATTATTATTTTTCCATTATATTCAATATCTTAAGAATAAAATCATATTCATAATCCGAATTTAAATGTGAAATATTTCTTTCAACTTAGGCATTTTTGTCATATTTACAATCGTTTATAACCTCATTTTCTGGTCAATTTTGTTCAACTATTAAACTTTCGCCCAAAGGCTGCGTAAAACATCCACAACATCGGCATTTTGTCTTATAATTTAGCCCGCTAGCTATCAGCCCGCTCAAGAGATATTTGTATGACCACTATTATCAAGCAAGATGATTTGATCACATCGGTCAAAGACGCGCTTCAGTTCATTTCTTACTATCACCCACAAGACTTTATCCAAGCGATGAGCCGTGCGTATGATCGTGAAGAGAACAAAGCTGCGAAGGATGCGATCGCGCAAATCTTAATTAACTCGCGTATGTGCGCAGAGGGCCACCGCCCGATCTGTCAAGATACAGGTATCGTCAACGTATTCGTTGAAGTGGGCATGGATGTTAAATTTGATTTAACCATGAGCTTAGACGATGCAATCAACGAAGGTGTACGTCAAGGTTACTTAGAAAACTCCAACGTACTGCGTGCTTCTGTATTGGCTGACCCAGCTTTTGGTCGTAAAAATACCAAAGACAACACCCCTGCTGTGATCTATCACAAACTTGTTCCAGGCAACAAAGTGGATATTACTGTTGCAGCAAAAGGTGGTGGTTCAGAAAACAAATCTAAACTGGCGATGCTTAACCCATCCGACTCAATCGTGGATTGGGTACTCAAAACTGTTCCAACCATGGGTGCAGGTTGGTGTCCACCAGGAATGTTGGGTATTGGTATTGGTGGTACTGCTGAAAAAGCCATGATGCTTGCAAAAGAATCGCTCATGGAAGAAATCAACATGGACGAATTACTTCGTCGTGGACCTGAAAATAAAATCGAAGAACTTCGTATGGAAATCTTCGAAAAAGTAAACGCACTCGGCATTGGCGCGCAAGGTCTAGGTGGCTTAACCACAGTTCTAGACATTAAAATTAAAGATTACCCATGTCACGCTGCGGGCAAACCAGTCGGTATGATTCCAAACTGTGCAGCGACTCGTCACGCGCACTTCCAACTTGATGGTACAGGTGTTGCACACATTCAAGCACCAAAACTGGAAGACTATCCATCTGTCACTTGGGATTCATCAACCTCTAAACGCGTTGACCTCGACACCATTACCCAAGAAGAAATGAACGCTTGGCAACCAGGCGACACCTTACTTCTAAACGGTACCATTTATACGGGTCGTGATGCTGCACACAAACGCATGGTCGACATGTTGAACAATGGTGAAGAGCTTCCTGTCGACTTAAAAGGTAAATTCATTTACTACGTTGGCCCTGTAGATCCAGTCGGTGATGAAGTGGTTGGTCCTGCTGGCCCAACAACAGCAACACGTATGGACAAGTTCACACGTCAAGTACTTGAAGCAACCGGTATGTTCGGCATGATCGGTAAAGCAGACCGTGGTCCTGCTGCTGTTGAAGCAATCAAAGACAACAAAGCGACTTACTTAATGGCTGTGGGCGGCGCAGCTTACCTTGTGTCTAAAGCGATTCGTGAAGCTGAAGTGGTTGCTTTTGCTGACTTGGGTATGGAAGCAATTTACAAGTTTGTAGTGAAAGACATGCCTGTATCAGTCGCAGTTGATGTGAATGGTACCTCTATTCACGCAACAGCACCAAAAATTTGGCAAGCCAAAATTGGTAAAATTCCAGTAGTTGATGCTGCAGCTGGCTAAAACTTAAGTTTTACTTTTTTGAATACCCTTAACATGCTAAGGTCATGTTAAGGGTATTTTTTTACCTATTTTTATAGACTTAATCAAAAGATATAGACCAACAATGAAAAAATTAAATCACATGCTTTACGGCATCGCCTTATGTGTCCTCAGCACAGCTTCTTTTGCAAAACCCGCAACCGAAGCATCGGTAGAAAAGGCGCTCAAACTCGGCGATATTAAAGGCACTTTAGCGCAGTCTCAGCAAGAGATGCGCCCTGTCTATGACCAACAAGCCGAAGAAATTATTAAGAATATTTTTAAAACCTCCACACTCAATGCTGAACAACAAAAAGCAGCCAAGCAAATCGCTGAAATCACAGCATCATTTAGCAGCAAATTGATTTCTGATCCAAAATTTATGCAAATGCTTAAAAATGTCTATATGCAGACCTTTACCGAAGAGGAAGTGTTAGCCAACATTCAGTTCCTCGAAACACCTCTAGGCCAGTCTATCAATAAAAAAAGCAGCAAAATGATGAGTGAAATCATGCGTAATAGCATCGCCATGTCTGCTGAAATGATGCAAGATCCAGCTATTCAGCTAGAAATGAATCGTCAAATTGAAAAGACCCTGACCCCATTATTTGAACAAGCCAAAAAAGCACAATAGCTCACTTACCAGGTTAAAGGATTCCACAGCTTAAACGGCTTCATCAGTTGAACATCTTCATCTGGGTCATATTTTGTAGGCTTAAGTTTTTGCGCTTTCTTTCGTAACTCACCCGTGTGTTGATCTTCAGCTACAAAGTTATAACTGTTGGACTTTAACTGGGTAAATGCAATTTCCTGAATCGCAATTTTTTCAGGTATGATCGCCAAAGGCCCTGCAACCTCTCGTCTGGTAGCCAAGTTCTCTTCATCATACTTGATGAAATAAGACTGCCCCGCTTCTACGCTAAAATCGAGATATTTTGGCTTTTGGAAATGATTAATGCCCAAAGGCCGACTACTCGATAAACGATAAGTCCCCGCGGGCAATTCGACCCAATAGTAATGATTGTTCAGCAGGCTTGGAATACGTTCTTTATTGATAAATAAGCTCGAAGCCACAATTTCTTGACGGTTCCATTTTGAATCTGGACGGTATAGATAGACGATCGCTGCTTGTTCATGTTGAGGTTGAACACGCTGAAAACGCTGTCCTAATTTTTGATTGACCCAACCACCTACGCTAAACACCCCAATACGATACTGCTCAATCATGCCAGGGTCGTGATCAAAATCAACCTCATGGTTGAGGGTTGATGTTAGTTCAGGTTGTTCAACTGTCGCTTTTCCATGACAACCCAATAAAATTAAACTGCTTAAAAGCGTAATCATCATTGCACGCATGACTGTTCCTCACGGCGTATTTTTTATTTTGATACTGAATTTTTAGTTTTAATCTAGGCATCCCAGCCTATTGATGCAGAGTAGCACTCCCTCTTTTTTTTGAATATAAAAAAACGTGTGAAAACACTCGATTTTCACACGTTTCAGATGAATAACAACTTAAGCGGACTTTGAATTAATCACTTTTAAATCAACTTTAGCTGTATCTTTCTGTTCAATTCTTGGCAAACGCTCCGGCTTAAATAATGGCGCAGCCGTGCCGTTAATCACGTCTTCATTCACCACAACCGTACCAACATCGGTACGACTTGGCAAATCATACATGGTTTCAAGCAGCGTATTTTCCAAAATAGAACGTAAGCCACGTGCACCCGTATTGCGATCTAGCGCTTTTTTCGCCACAGCGCGTAGTGCTGAGTCTTCAAAAACCAAATCAACATTTTCCATATCAAACAAATGTTGGTATTGACGTGTCAATGCATTCTTCGGCTCAGTCAGAATTTGCATCAAAGCTTCTTCATCCAACTCTTCCAAAGTCGCAATTACAGGTAAACGACCAATAAATTCTGGAATCAGACCAAATTTCACCAAATCTGTCGCCTCAACTTGACGGAACAAATCAGACAATTTCTTGCCTTCATCTTTCTTTTTCACTTCAGCAGTGAAGCCGATGCCGCCTTTTTCTTGACGCTGTTGTACGATTTTCTCAAGACCCGAGAATGCTCCACCACAGATGAACAAGATATTTGAAGTATCAATTTGAATAAATTCTTGCTGCGGATGCTTACGCCCCCCTTGAGGTGGAATAGAGGCAACCGTACCTTCGATCATTTTCAGTAAAGCTTGTTGTACGCCTTCACCCGACACATCACGCGTGATCGACGGATTTTCAGACTTACGGGTAATCTTGTCGATTTCGTCGATATAGATAATACCTTTTTGCGCTTTCTCTACATCGTAATCTGCTTTTTGTAGAAGCTTTTGTACAATGTTTTCAACATCTTCACCGACATAGCCTGCTTCGGTAAGTGTCGTTGCATCAGCCATAGCAAAAGGAACATCGAGGAGACGTGCCATGGTTTGCGCAAGCAAGGTTTTACCTGAACCTGTTGGCCCTACCAATAAGATATTACTTTTTGCAATTTCAACAGCATCGTCATGTTTATGGCCACCATGTGTCGCTTTAAGACGTTTATAGTGGTTATAGACAGCAACTGACAAGGTTTTCTTTGCCACATCTTGACCAATGACATATTGATCTAGTGCCGCACGAATTTCTTGAGGTTTAGGCAATGGTTTTGCAGCCCAGTCACCCGACTCAACTTGTTGACTGGTTTGCACCAAGTCTAAGCATACGTCCACACATTCATTACAGATGTACGCGTCCTCGCCTGCAATCAGTTTCCCGACCTCAGACTGCGTTTTACCGCAAAATGAACAATGCTTTTGTCCTTGAGGATGTTCGGACATATTCACTCCAATTTTAAACTTTTAAAACTTATGGACGTTTAGATAACACTTCGTCCACGAGACCATACTCTTTTGCAGCTTGCGCTGTCATAAAGTTATCACGGTCAGTATCACGTGCCACAGTTTCATAGTCTTGACCACTGTGCTCTGCCATTAAACGGTTTAAACGTTCTTTAATGAACAGAATTTCACGTGCATGAATTTCAATATCAGATGCCTGACCACGGAAACCGCCTAACGGTTGATGGATCATGACACGTGCATTTTCAAGGCAATAACGTTTACCTTTCGCACCTGCATTCAACAAGAAAGCCCCCATTGATGCTGCTTGACCCATACAGTAGGTCACAACATCGGGTTTAATAAATTGCATGGTATCGTAAATCGCCATACCAGCAGTCACTGAACCACCTGGTGAGTTAATATAAAGATGAATATCTTTATCTGGATTTTCCGCTTCTAAAAACAACATTTGTGCGACAATCAAATTCGCCATGTTATCTTCAACTTCACCAGTCATAAAAATGACGCGTTCACGCAAAAGACGTGAATAAATGTCAAATGAACGTTCACCGCGAGATGACTGTTCTACAACCATTGGAACTAAGGCATTATCGATAGTTGGAATATACATACGTTTACTTATTCCTAAATTTTTTGTTACTCAACTCATAGTCACAATATGAGGGATAATTGCTGAAAATGCAAAATATTCCCAAGTAAATAACAGATATTTTTTGCATAAGCTTTGTGAACGCAAGGCCTTTTACAAACCTAGATCACAATAAAAAAGGCGCTCAATGCGCCTTTTTTACTTTAGCTAAACTTAGCCTTGTTGACGAGCTTGTTGCTCTTTCAATAAGTCTTCGTAGCTTACAGCAGTATCTGTTACTTTAGCAGACGCTAAAATGTGATCAACCACCTGGTCTTCTAACACAACAGCTTCGATTTGGGAACGTTGTTGTTTGTCATTTTTGAAGTATTCAATCACTTCAGCTGGATCTTCATAAGAAGAAGCCATATCTTCGATGTAAGCATCAACACGTGCTTGATCTACTTCGATTTTAGCATCAGCTAAAACTTTGCTTACCAATACGCCTAATTTTACAGATTTTTCAGCTTGTTCTTTGAATAATTCATCTGGAAGCATGCTTGAGTCAAATGCTTTCGCACCTTGAGCACCAAACTGCTGTGTGAACTGTTGAATCATTTGTTGACGTTGACGGTCAACTTCTTGAGCAACCATAGATGCAGGAAGTTCAACTTCGTTTGCAGCAACAAGCGCATCAAAAGTAGCACCCTTCACTTGGTTACGTAGACCATTTTTCACTTCACGTTCCATGTTTTTACGAACGTCAGCTTTTAATTTTTCAACGCCTTCTTCTTCAGTTAGACCAAAAATTTGAAGGAATTCAGCATCAACTTCAGGAAGTTTTTGCTTTTCAACAAGCTTCACAGTGATTTTGAATTGTGCAGCTTTGCCTGCAAGGTTTTCAGCTTGGTAGTCTTCAGGGAAAGTAACATCAATCACTTTCTCTTCGCCTTTCTTCATGCCGACGATGCCGTCTTCGAAGCCAGGAATCATACGACCTGAACCTAAAACAAGTTTAAAGTCTTCAGCAGAACCGCCTTCAAACTTCTCACCATCTACAGAACCTTCAAAGTCAAAAGTGACTTGCATGTCTTTTTTAGCCATGCCTTTTGTTTCAGTCCAAGAAGCACGTTGCTTTTGAAGGTTTTCAATCATCTGGTCAACGTCTTTGTCGTTTACTTCAGATGCTTTACGTTCAACTTCTAAACCATCAAATTTCACGTTAACTTCTGGATAAACTTCAACAGTCGCTTCGTATACAAGCGCGTCGTCTTTTAATTCAGATTTTTCAATGTTTGGCATGCCAACAGCATTGATTTTTTCTTGTTGGATCGCTTCAAATACTGTGTCACGAATAATGTCGCTTACGACTTCTTGATAGATACCCGCGCCATATTCACGACGAACAACATTTACTGGCACTTTACCTGGACGGAAGCCGTTGATCTTCACAGTTTTAGCAGTGCGTTTTAAGCGAGCTTCGAACTGCTCGTTAACACGGCTCGTCGGTACAGATACATTTAAACGACGGGTAACACCCGAAACCGCTTCAGAAGTTACTTGCATGGCTTCCTCAATCTTTTGGTAAGAACAATTTTAAAAAGTGCCACATTATATGACAACATTGAACGATATACAAAACACCCGATTGAAACCACATATTTTTTTCTTCATTTATCATTTTTTATTTTGAATATTTTTAAATCGCTACTGATTAAGCGCAAAGTATTATATTTTTTATGGCTTTTTGTTGCAAATGATAAATATTACCATTAATATTTGCATCAACTTTGATCGCTTTTTTCAATTTTTTTCTCGTCCATCATTGGAACTCTAGTTATGAGTAAGTTTAATCTACACCCTCTTTCATTGGCATTGCTTGGGGCAATCACCACTCCTGTTTTCGCAGAAACAACAACTGAAGACTCATCGCCACATCAGCTTTCCACCATTGTGGTTTCAGCTGCGGGTTTTGAACAAGATATTAAAAATGCACCTGCATCTATTAGTGTCGTGACTAAAGAAGATATAGAAAAGAAAAATGCGACCAGCATTGCCGACCTATTGGCTGATGTGCCGGGTATTGACGTTCGTTCTGGTGTGGGAAAAACATCAGGATTGAATATCAAAATGCGTGGCCTAGGCAATGACTATAGCCTGATTTTAATTGATGGTCGCCGCCAAACCACCTCATCAGATGTCACTCCAAACGGCTTTGGCGAAACATCAAATGGTTTTTTACCACCTTTAGCCTCTATTGAACGTATTGAAGTCATCCGCGGACCAATGGCAACACGCTATGGTTCCGAAGCGATGGGTGGTGTGATTAACATCATTACCAAAAAAATAAGTAATGAATGGAATGGTAACGTCACTGTCAGTGGCAATGTCATGGAAAGTAATGCTGAAGCTGACTCATGGAAAACCAGTTTTGTCTTGAATGGCCCAATCATGCATGATCGTTTAGGCTTACAACTCCGCGGGAGTTATTTGGACCGTCAACGTTCAGAACGCATTGTGGCGGGCTCAACCTCTCGCGACCCACGCCCAAGCAAAGCTGAAAACTATGATATCGGTGGAAAATTACAATTTACATTAGATGATAAAAACTCTTTCTGGGTTGATGGTTTTACTTCAAACCAAACCTATGACAACTCTGACCAGCGATTAGGTAACTTTTTTAGCCGTGGTGGCATTGCAGGCTATGAAGATGAGTTAGAGTTCAATCGTGTGCAAATCTCAGCAGGACACGATGGTAATTACGATTTTGGTCAATGGAAAACGTACATTAGTCAAAATAAAACTGAGACCAAAGGTCGTACTATTCCAACTGATGCCTTCCCTACTTTAGCAGGCCTACCACGCACCTTAGAAAATACAGATTTAGTTTTTGATTCACATTTGGTTGCTCCAATTGCGAACCATAAACTCACTGTGGGTACAGAATATAAAGATGTCACTATTGCTGACGATATTGCAGGTATGGGCAAAGAATTTACCCAAGATACATGGTCAGTCTATGCAGAAGATGAATGGAGTTTATTAGATAACTTACATTTCACTTTCGGTGGTCGTTATGAAGATCATTCAGGATTTGGTGGTCACTTTAGTCCACGTGCATACCTAGTATGGAATACAACGGATGCTTTAACGCTTAAAGGTGGTGTAAGTACAGGTTATAAAACACCATCAGCCAAGGACTTATACAACGGTATTATTGGCTATAGCGGTCAAGGTACAACACCAAGCCTTGGTAATCCGGACTTAAAACCAGAGACATCTGTTAACTACGAACTCGGTTTAAACTATCAACCTACAGATACTTTAGACTTTAATGCTACTGCATTTTTTAATGTCGTCGAAGACAAGATTGTGTCTAGGAATTTTTCATGTGCAACCAATGATTGCTCAAACTTCAATAGCAATGTGACTTCTTATAGCAAAAGTTTCAATGCCGATGAAGCAGAAATTTATGGCTTAGAAACATCGCTTAAATATCAAATCATTCCCGAGTGGGATGTCAAAGCGGCCTATACTTTTACCGAATCTGAAATCACTAAAGGTGCAAATAAAGGTTATGCGCTTGAGTCAACGGCGAAACACTTATTTAACCTAACATCGACTTGGCATATTAATGATCGCCTTGATGTCTGGTTACAACACGAATATCAGTCAGGCCGTCCTCGCTATCTAGCAACACCAACTGGCGGAGAAATTAGTATTGAACGACATACAGACAATAAATTTTCTGCTTACAACCTATTCAATTTAGGGACAAGCTATCAATTAAATCATCATGTCCGCATCAATGCCGCTGTAAATAATCTATTAGATAAAGACTTTACCGAGTATATGGATTATGTCGATACCAACGGCAATGTTCAGCAAGCCTATAAATATTTATCTATTGGCAGAAGCTCAGAAGGAACCTATTTACCTGGTCGTAACTACTGGCTATCCATTTCTTATGATTTCTAATGATACTTAGCATCATGTAAAAAACCTGCTTCGGCAGGTTTTTTGAGAAGCTACATGGAGCATATAGATCCAATACAATTCCTTCATATTCATCAGACATTTTCAAAAATATGACTGATAAAAATATAGATTCTAAATTTCAATAATATTACAAAAATACAATCTACTTTTCCAATAGATATAAAAATCAATTAAATATGTTGATTTTATTATATTATTACATTTATTTTTTCTACGCAAATATATCTAAGCATCGACAATTCCAATGTAATAGTTATGCTACAAAAAATAAGAATCATTATTATTCGCATACTAATTTACAACGCTAGAACTAGATTCGTTATGGCCTTCATCAAAACACGTAAAAAGCTGGTTTCTTCAGCAATCGCTTCAACTCTCTCTGTAGTTGCAGTCAATGCTGTTGCGCAAGATCAAATCGCGCAATTAGAAACAATTCACACGGAAGCGGCAGCAGAACAAAGTTTGAAAGTAGACAAATCTGCAAACAGCAAGTTCGTTGCTCCCCTACTCGACACACCAAAATCTGTTTCTGTTCTTTCTCAAAAATTACTCAAAGAAACCAATTCAAATACGCTATTAGAAGCATTACGTTATGAGCCTGGTATCACTTTAGGTGCTGGTGAAGGTGGTACACCATTTACGGATATGCCTTACATTCGTGGATATAGTGGTCAATCATCTATTTATGTCGATGGAGTCCGCAATACGACATCACAAAGTCGAGATATGTTCGCAATCGAACAAGTTGAAGTTATTAAAGGCTCTTCTTCTGCTCTTGGCGGTGGTGGTAGTGTCGGCGGCAGTATCAATCTCATTCCTAAAGTTGCACATGAAGGCGATGCTTACCAAGGTAGCGTACAAGGTGGCACCGATAACTATCGCCACATTCAACTCGATGCGAATAAAGATTTCGGCAACGGAATGGCTGGTCGCATTGTAGTCATGGGTCATGAAAATGAAAAAGCAGGACAACATGACGGTGCTGAATATGCTCGTGCAGGTATTGCAACAAATCTAGCTTTTGGTCTTGGTTCTGATACACGTGGCTCTGTTGGTTATTACTATTTACGTAGCAATGATGAACCAGATGCGGGTATTCCATTTAATAATGCAAACCCAAGCACCCCGCCAGCTGGCGTAACAGTAACACCAGGCGATGGTAAACCAGTTAGCGTTAAAGCGGGTACCTACTACGGCTGGAAAGCTCGTGATTTTGATAAGCGCGAAAATCAAATTGCAACATTGAAGTTAGAACATGATCTGAATGAAGATTTGACGTTGTCTAATATTGCTACCTATAACAAATCTAAATCTGATTATGTTTATACCAATGCCGATGACTCAAAAGGGAATATCTACAGAGGAACTGTTGCGCGTCGTGCTCTAACCCGTATTTTGGATACTGATGCGTATAGCGACCAATTATCATTGCGCGGTAAATTCAATACTGGTGCTTTGCAACACTCGTTTAATGTAGGAACCGAATGGAGCTTACAAGAAACCGATCAAGGAATGCATACATTTACCAATGCAGCAGGACAAACAACCTCTACTATTTTAACGTCTAATATCAACTCATGTAATTCAACTGCTGCAGCTCTTAATGGTTGGTGTACTAGTCTAAACAACCCAAACAATGGTCTCTTTACCGATACTATGGGCAGCATTAAAGGACAGTCCACTACGCGTAGTGAAACGATGTCTGTATATGCTTTAGACAGTATTGAATTTAATCCACAATGGCTCTTAAGCTTAGGTGTCCGTTGGGACAAATTTGAAACTGAGAAAAAATATAATAAAGATGTCTACGGAACAACTGCTGGTGCTTACAACTCAACAATTAGCATTCCTAAAGGTACAAAATACGAAAGTGACTCAGACTTTTTCACCTATCAAGCAGGCTTAGTCTACAAACCAACTGAAAATGGTAGTATTTACACCAGTTTTGCAACTTCTGCGAACCCAGTAGGGGTATTAGCAGAAGGTGACAGCAGTGACAATGCCTTAGGCACAACTGATATTATTAACAGCCTTAAACCTGAAGAAGCACGTACTTTTGAAATTGGAACCAAATGGGACTTATTTAATAATCGTGCCAACTTGACTGCTGCTATTTTCCGTACCGAAAAGCAGAATACACGTATCCAAATTGACTCGACGACGACTGCAAATGCGGGGGAAAGTAAAGTTGATGGATTTGAAGTAAGCTTAAACGGTAAAATTACCGACAAGTGGGAAGTAGCTACAGGGTATAGCTATCTAGATAGCGAAATCACCAAAGCTGCTTACAATGCAATTGCTCAAGAAGGTAAACCACTTCCATTTGTGGCGAAAAACAGCGCAACTTTATGGTCAACATACCGAGTGTTACCAAAGTTAACATTGGGCGCTGGTGCTGAATACCGTGACCAAGTTTATGTAAATACAACTGCACCTAAGTTTCTACCGACTTATACCATTTACAATGCAATGGCGAAATATGATATAAACCGTAATGTAAACGTTCAATTAAATGTGAATAACATTTCTGACAAACAATACTTTACCAGTGCACATGCAGCACACTATGCATTTGAAGGTAATGGTCGCAATGCGGTATTGGCAATCAACTTCAAATACTAAGTTTGATCTCCAAAAACTTTAGGGAAATAATCTAACTTAAACTAAAATAGCCTCATCGAGAGGCTATTTTTATAACAACCACATCAAGGATGTTCTCTGTGATTCATCACATTCCAAATGTATTATCAAAAGAGCAAGTAGCTGAATTTCGTCAATTGATGGAAACAGCAGACTGGGTTGGAGGAAAAGTGACTGCAGGAACTCTATCTGCCTCGGTCAAACAAAATCAACAACTCTCCGAACAAGATCCGTTAACCCATCATTTAAGCGATTTAGTCATTCAAGCCATTTGGAAACATCCCGTTTTTCAAGCTGCCGCTCTCCCACACCAAATTATTCCACCACTTTTTAACCGTTATGATGAACATGAAAGCTTTGGTTTTCATGTCGACAACTCCATTCGCCTAATCCGTGGTACAGCTCAACAACTCCGAACTGATCTTTCTTGCACACTATTCTTGAGCGAACCTGAAGAATATGACGGTGGCGATTTGGTCATAGAAGACACCTATGGCTACCATGAAGTTAAATTACCCGCAGGTGATGTTGTACTCTACCCTTCTACTAGCTTGCATGAAGTTAGTAGCATAACTCGCGGTACACGTTTCGCTTCTTTCTTTTGGGTACAAAGCTTGATTCGTGAAGATCAAAAAAGACATATGTTATTCAATTTAGATGAAAGTATTCGTCAACTTCGAGTAGATCATGGGGATACTTATCCTGAAGTTATGAAGCTCACCAATATCTATCACAACCTCATACGGATGTGGTCTGAACTGTAAATTTTACTTTGAATTGGGTGTAAGTTCTTTGGTCTATCCAAACAGATATGGTCATAGAGTTCTCATAACCTCCTCAAAAATTCGAATGAAATAAACTAAATTCGTGAAATAAAGAAAAAGATTAAACACATCTCAAAAATAAACGGAAATATTTCCCCTATATATCAAATTAAAGGGAAATATTTTTTCAGATACGACTAAAAGCCATAAAAAAAGAAAAATCTTTTCGGTCGAACTGGATTAAACTCTTAAATATAAGCTTACAAGGTTACTCACGGTAAATCTAAGTCGTATCAATTATTTACGTTTACAAACACCCTGAAGACTCCCTTGTAAATAGAGACCATAGACACAATCTATATCAATAGTAGGTTGCTTTTTCTTACCCACTCAAATGCAACCCATACTATGTAAGGAGTTACCTCATGATGTTGGCTGATCCAAGTAAAAAATATCGTCGCATGTACCAACGTGTTGACTTGCCAGACCGTCAATGGCCAAACAACGAAATTACAAAAGCGCCTATTTGGATGAGTACTGACCTACGTGATGGTAACCAAGCGATTTTTGAACCGATGGACATGGAACAAAAATTTAAAATGTTCCAAATGTTGGTGAAAATTGGATTCAAGAATATTGAAATCGGTTTCCCTTCAGCATCTCAAATTGACTTTGACTTTACCCGCAAATTGATCGAAGAAGGTCATATTCCAGATGACGTATACATTGAAGTTTTGGTTCAAGCACGTGATCATTTGATCCAACGTACTTTTGAATCTTTAGTCGGTGCAAAACGTGCGATTGTGCATATTTATAATTCAAATGCCCCAACCTTCCGTCAAAAAGTCTTAAATGTCGATGTTGCTGGTGCGAAGCAATTAGCAGTCAATGCAGCAAGCAAAGTGAAAGAATATGCAGCACAATATCCTGAAACCGAATGGGTGTTCCAATACAGCCCTGAGTGTTTCTCTGCAACCGAATTAGACGTTGCAAAAGACGTGTGTGATGCGGTCACTGAAATTTGGGAAGCTTCACCAAGCAACAAAGTGATTTTAAACTTACCTGCTACGGTTGAAGTTTCGACACCGAATGTTTATGCAGACCAAGTTGAATGGATGCACCGTAACATCGCACGTCGTGATGGCGTGATTATCTCTGTGCACTGTCACAACGACCGTGGCTGTGGGATTGCTGCCTCAGAGTTGGCCATTATGGCGGGTGCAGATCGTGTCGAAGGTTGTGTGTTTGGTAATGGCGAACGCACAGGTAATGTCGATGTTGCTGCAATTGCCTTGAACATGTATACCCAAGGCGTTGCACCAAACTTAGATTTCTCAAATATTAATGAAATTATTGCAACGGTAGAAGAATGTACAGGCTTGCCTGTTCACCCTCGCCACCCTTATGCAGGTGACTTGGTCTTCACAGCATTCTCGGGTTCACACCAAGATGCCATCAAAAAAGGCTTTGAGTTCCAAAAGAACGAAGAAATTTGGGATATGCCGTACTTACCAATCGACCCGAAAGACTTGGGCCGCGACTATGATGCTGTAATCCGCGTCAACTCGCAGTCAGGTAAAGGCGGTATTGCTTACTTGTTAGAAGCAAATTACAACGTGGTCTTGCCACGCCGTATCCAAATTGAATTCTCTCAAACCGTACAAAAACGTACCGATGAAGAAGGCACTGAAATTACCGCACAAGAAATTTGGAAATTGTTCAAAGAAACGTATGTGAACACCAAAGACACGCATTACTCGACCAAAAACTACCGTTTATATGACAACAACGGCAAACAAGTGGTTGAGCTTGAGGTTGAAGTGAATGGTGAAACGCAGCAATTACGTGGTGAAGGCAACGGCCCGATTTCTGCAATGTTAGATGCTTTACAGTTACCAATTGATGTCTTGAGCTATGAAGAGCGTGGTATTAGTTCGGGTGCCAATGCAAAAGCACTGGCTTTGGTTGAATTACAAGTCAAAGGCACAGGCAAATCTGCGTTCGGTGCGGGTATCCATGACAACATTGTGACCTCATCTATCGAAGCGATCATTGCGTGTACCAACCGCTTAATTGATCAAGGTGTGTTAAGCACAGATCAAGTGATTGCTGCTGCGGTATAAGTATTAGCAATAATAATTAGCACTAAAATGACTTTAGAAGGATACCCTCAAGTGGTATCCTTTTGTTTATTAACCCCAAAGATTTAAGGCGAATTATTCCTGTGTCTTTTCCTGCTGACTCCGTGGGTATCGTTAGTCCACAAAAGTTTACTTTTGAAGAGCCTTTAGAGCTCGAATGCGGTCGTATTCTCCCTCGTTACGAACTGATGGTTGAAACCTATGGTGAGCTTAATGCAGATAAATCCAATGCGATTTTAATTTGCCATGCGTTATCAGGCCATCATCATGCTGCAGGTTACCACCATGCTGACGATAAAAAACCAGGGTGGTGGGATGCTTGTATTGGCCCAGGCAAAGCGATTGATACGTCAAAATTTTTCGTGGTTGCACTGAACAATATTGGGGGCTGTAGCGGTTCAACAGGGCCAACTTCGCCAAACCCTGAAAATGATAACCGTCCTTATGGTCCTGACTTTCCTTTAGTCACCGTCCGTGACTGGGTTAAAACCCAAGCCATTTTATCCGATCATCTCGGTATTCAAGTCTGGAGCGCAGTGATTGGCGGTTCACTGGGCGGTATGCAAGCCTTGCAATGGTCGGTTGATTATCCTGATCGTTTGCAAAAATGCGTGATTATTGCCAGTGCGCCGAAACTGTCTGCTCAGAACATTGCCTTTAACGAAGTCGCACGCCAGTCAATTTTGTCTGATCCAGACTTCCATGATGGTCGCTACCTTGAAAATGATAGCTATCCCAAACGTGGCCTAATTTTGGCACGCATGGTCGGTCATATTACCTATCTATCTGAAGAAGCCATGAAGCAAAAATTTGGCCGCGACTTAAAGTCTGGCAAATTTATGTATGGTTTTGATGTCGAGTTCCAAGTCGAAAGCTATTTGCGCTATCAAGGTGAGCAGTTCAGCCGGAATTTCGACGCCAACACTTACCTGATTATGACCAAAGCTTTGGATTATTTTGATCCTTCTCGTGAGTATGAACAGTCTTTAGTTAAAGCCATGTCACAGACCAAGTGTCAGTTCCTAGTGGTGTCTTTTACCACTGACTGGCGTTTTACCCCGCAACGTTCACAAGAAATTGTGGATGCGCTGATTACCAACCATAAACCGGTGAGCTATTTAGATATCGATGCTGAACAAGGTCATGACTCGTTCTTGTTCCCGATTCCTTTGTATGTAAAAGCATTACGTGCATTTTTGGGCGGTTCTGAACACCTTCAAGCAACATCTCAGGAGGCTGTGTAATGCGTATTGATCATCAACTGGCAGAAAAATGGATCAAACCTGATTCCAGCGTACTCGATTTAGGCTGTGGCGACGGTGAATTACTGGCTCATATGAGCAAAAAGCACAATATTCGCGCATATGGACTGGAAATTGATCAAGAAAAGATTGCAATTGCGGTCAGTCGCGGGTTAAATATTATTCAACAAGACTTAAATTTGGGTTTAAGCCGCTTTGCAGACCAGTCTTTTGACTATGTCGTTATGGCACAAGCCTTGCAAGCAGTAGATGCACCAGATGTTTTATTACGTGATATGGTGCGCGTAGGGAAACAGGCAATTATTACATTTCCTAACTTTGCCCACTGGAAGACCCGTTCTTTCTTGGCACTGAAAGGAATGATGCCCGTTTCTGAAGCTTTGCCGTACATGTGGTATAACACACCCAATATCCACTTATGTACTTTCCGTGACTTTGAAGCACTTTGTGCGGAAAATAACATCAGAATTATTAATCGACTCGCTGTAAATGGGGATCAACAAGATAGTTTACTCAGTAAACGTCTCCCGAATTTGTTTGGTGAAGTCGCAATTTATCGAGTGAGCGCTCTATGAAAAAACTATTCTTAAGCACGACACTACTGGTTGGACTTTTGAGCATTCAAGCTCATGCAGATTATGTTTCCCCAACCACGTCTGTTGCGAGTCAAGCTGCACAATATTCTGTTATGGATATCAATAGCTTAATTAAAGCGGCAAAAGCAGGTCAGCCTGCTGCACAGTTCTATCTTGCAACCAAGTACCAACAAGGCAAAGACATTGCTGCAGATGAACGACAGGCTTTTGCTTGGTATAAAGCTGCTGCTGATCAAGGTCTTTCGGCGGCTCAGCTGAATGTGGGACGTATGCTTGCAGATGGTCTAGGCACCAAGAAAGATGAATCTTTAGCACGTCAATACTTTGAAAAAGCAGCCAGCCGTGGTGATAACCGCGCGAGCTTTAACTTAGCCATGATGGAAGAGCAAAAGAAAAACTACATGGGTGCTTACCAATGGTATGAGCTTTCAACCCGTGATGGCATGCTCGACAATAAAGTAATCACGCTTTCTGAAGGCAAGAAAACAGCCTTGGCGGCAAACTTAACCCAAGATCAAATTCGTCAAGCACGTGACCGTGCAGACAAGTGGATTCAAGCCCAATAAGCTTTTATTTCCATATTCAGCACCTTCGGGTGCTTTTTTATTGCCTATCCATGAGTCGGACTTGTTAAAATAACCGCATAGTTTTTAAAGCACGGATCTTTCACATGGCATCAACTGATTGGTTATCTCAAGGCACGTTAGTCCTCGCAAGCAATAACAAAGGTAAAATTGCTGAATTTGAAAAATTATTTGCAGAACTCAACTTACCTGTCGAAGTGATTGCTCAAGGTAAATTGAATATTGAAGATGCCATTGAAGATGGTTTGAGCTTTGTCGAAAATGCAATTATTAAAGCGCGCCATGCTTCTAGAATTTCAGGAAAACCAGCCATTGCAGATGACTCAGGGATTTGTGTTCCAGTTTTAGGTGGTGCACCAGGGATTTACTCTGCGCGTTATGCAGGTGAACACGGCGATGATGCGGCCAATAACCAAAAGCTATTAGCTGAACTCAAGCCACTGCGTAAAGAAGGTGAGACGATTGAAGGCATGTTTGTATGCGTTTTAGCCTTAGTACAACATGCCGATGATCCTCTTCCACAAATTTTCCAAGGTATTTGGAAAGGTGAAGTACTCGAGGCTGCTCGCGGTGAAAATGGTTTTGGTTATGACCCACTGTTTTGGTTACCGAACTTAGGACTCTCAAGTGCAGAAATGAGCAAAGAAGAAAAAAATAAAATCAGCCATCGTGGTCAGGCGATGCAACTGTTTAAAGCCAGTTTAGAACAATAAAAAATAAGCTGCTCAATGTTGCCCCTTCTCCCTTTTGGGAGGATGGTGGCAAGAGGTTTTCTATATTCCATCTATCACCCTTGCGCAGCAGTACGATGCATTTCTAGCTAGAAGTGAGTGCTTAGATCACAGCAAATACATGCAGCAATAGGCCATAAATACTCACCACGACACAGCTGATGATTGTACCTGAAGCAATGTATTTTGCCGACGTGCCTGTACCCTGATAATGCGTTTCCAAAGCCACAATATTGGCGGCTGGCGGTAAACAAAACAATAAGAACATCACCCCAATATATTGTTCAATATTAGGAATAGCGACGTAACGATAACTCAGCCCACACAGCACCGCGCCACATGCTAATTTTAACAAAGCCGTCCGACTACTTTGCCACAAGTCCGCTTTCTCAACTTTGGTGTGCCTCAACCACATGCCCAATACACACATACCAGAGAAGCTCATACCAAATTTGGCTAAACTATAAACCACATCAATCAGATCATGCTGTGACCAATGTTGCACCCCAACAGAACGAAAAATAAGGGCCAGAATCAAAGCAATCATGGGTGGAGCACAGAGTACTTTTTTTAAAATTAATGAAAAAGGTAACGGTGTTTGGCTCACGGCCGTCACAGCCCAAAGATTGCCAAAAATAGAGCCGCCGATATATAAAGCCACCATCGCTGGACTAATTTTTGTGCCAAACAATGCAATCGCAAAAGGAAAGCCTAGCCATGCCATATTGACATAACTAAAACATAAGGCACTTAATTTATTCTTTGAAAAATAGTGGAAAAAGTAAAATAAGAGCACTGCCACGACAAAACTGAATAGCATCAGACTGAAGCTACCAGCCTGATAAAACACCATGTTGTAGACAATCACAATCGGAATAAAACAACGTGCTAAAAGACTTGAAAAGCCTGTTTTCAACCGTGTTGCCAACGGGGTGGATGCAAGGAATAAACCACTAAGAAAGGCCAACAGAGGCAGCAGCAACGTCACTTCAACATCCTTGAAATTTCACCTAATCATCATAACACCGCTTTTTCTCAAAATCTGTGCGAAGCAATCATCTTGTCTTGAAATTGAAACATCATCGTCACCGCAATGTCACACAAGACTGTTGATATAGGGAAAACGAAAAAATGATGAGGATCTACCCATGGCGGGACTATCAATTTGGCACGTACTAATTTTTGCAATTGTGGTTATTCTTCTTTTTGGCACAGCCAAGCTTAAGAACTTAGGCAAAGATGTCGGTGGTGCAGTGAAAGACTTTAAGAAATCAATCCGTGATGAGGATGCTGAAGCAGCTCAGCTAAATGAACCCCGCACCTTAGAACATCAGAATAGCAACCCAACCAACTCAACCGTCAAACATTAAGTCATTGGAGTTTTGCGATGCTCAATATCGGCATGACAGAGCTTTTGGTGTTCGGCATTATTACACTATTGGTTCTTGGACCAGAGAAGTTACCTGAAGCAGCGCGCTTTGCAGGAAAGTGGTATGGCAAAGTCAAACGTATGGTCAGTAATGTGCAAAATGACATTGACCGTGAGCTGCGCATGTCCGAATTACGTGAGCAAATGCAAAATGAAATGAAGCGAATTCAGGAGCTTGAACAAAAAATGCAAGCTCAGATGCAACACATACAACAACAAAATATTTTGGCAAATGAAAAGTACCAAGAAACTGCCACACTCGATAATAAAAATATCTCCCATACTTATCAGTATGTGAATCAAAAGACACCCGTATTACTTACACTTCAACCTATAAAACCAAAGTCATCTATAGATTCAGTGACTTATTTGGGCTGTGTTCAAAATCGCTTTGAACCGATGCGGGAGGCTGTATGAAATCTAATAACTTAAGCCCCACAGTGACTCAAGACTCAGATCAACTGTTGCTTGAAGAAATGCCGATTACGAAACACTTGATTATCTTAAGAGGTCATTTATTTAAAATCGTCGGTTTAATTCTGATTTTGTTTTTCTGTTTATTGCCCTTTGCCAATCAAAGCTACCAAATGCTATCTGAACCCTTACGAGCACAACTTCCAGTTAGCTCGTCTATGATTGCAACAGATGTTACTGCTACCTTTATGGCACCATTTAAACTGAACTTTTTTGTAGCCCTCATGCTGGCCATGCCTTTTATCATTTATCAGCTTTGGGCTTTTGTAAAACCTGCGCTATACGAAAAAGAAAAATCACTCGCAATGCCTCTTTTGGTTGGTAGTATTGCTTTGTTTTATGCTGGTGTAGCTTTCGCTTATTTGATTGCACTGCCATCCATTTTGCACTTTTTTATCAGTGTTTCCCCTGACACCGTGGCTCCAATGACAGACATCAACAGCTATCTCAGCTTCTGTCTAAAACTGTTTTTGGTTTTTGGCTTAACATTTGAAATTCCTATTGTTACGTTGATACTCATCTTGATTGGTGTGGTAAGTACCCAACAATTGGTTGAAAAACGAAAGTTCATTATTGTCGGCTGTTTTTTTGTTGCTATGTTTGTGACCCCGCCAGATGCCCTTTCAATGATTATGCTCGCGATACCAATGTGGCTTTTATTTGAGATTGGTCTTTTTTTTGGAAAATTGATTGAAAAAAAACGAGCGTCTGAAGCTTAAGCTTCTTCGATTGAAAACAATGAGCGGGCAAAATTGCCTGCTTTTTTATGGCAAAACGAACTAACGATCATTTCATGTTTTTGACATATAAACTTCACCACCTTGTCATATTGGCGCTTTACCTTGTTTGTAACTTTCTAAAAACGACCAAGCAAAGACGCTAGGAAAAGACATGACATATCAAGCCCCGTATCACGAAGACCAAGAACTCGATAACAATAACTCAAGCAATACGCATTTTCGCGATATTTTAGAAAAACACATTTCACGCCGTAGCTTAATTAAGAAAACTGCAAGTGGCGCGGCTGCGTTAGCATTAGCATCAAGCTTAACAGCGTGTGGAGATGATGATAATTCTACAAACAATGAAACAACTCCTCCAACCGATCCAAACGTACGACCACAGAAATTGACATTTACCCCAGTTGATAAAAACTTAAATGACTGGGTTACAGTGCCTGAAGGCTATACAGCAACTGTACTCTATGCAATGGGCGATTCTATTAACCCAGCCTATGCAGCTTGGGATGACCAAAATATTCCATCTGGTCCGAGTTTTCAATTCCGTTCAGGTGATTGCCATGATGGTATGAGTTTTTTTGGTTTAAATAACACAACTGGCCGTTATGATTCGTCTGCGTCAGAACAAGGTCTTTTGGTGATGAATCATGAATACATCAACCCAACATTCCTACATCCTCAAGGGCCAACTAAACCCAATGGCCGACGTCCTGAAGACGAAGTAATTCGTGAAGTCAATGCACATGGTGTCTCCGTAGTTCACATCAAGAAAGACAAGACAAATCAGAAAGTTGAAATTGTACAAAATTCTATTTTCAATCGTCGTATTACAGGCTCAACAATCATGGACTTTAATGGTCCAGTTGCTGGTAACTCTTTACTTGCAACACAATATTCACCTGTGGGGCTCAAAACTCGTGGCACGCACAACAACTGTGGTAATGGCTACACACCTTGGGGTACATATTTAACTACAGAAGAGAACTTTATTGGATATTTCAAACGTTCAGGTGCAGATGAATATG
Organism: Acinetobacter sp. WCHA55; assembly: GCF_002165305.2. NCBI lineage: Bacteria > Pseudomonadati > Pseudomonadota > Gammaproteobacteria > Moraxellales > Moraxellaceae > Acinetobacter > Acinetobacter sp. WCHA55. Next base: position 2,943,004 of record NZ_CP032286.1, read on the forward strand.
CAGGACGCTCAGACAAAGAAAAAATTGCACTCAAACGTTACGGCTTAGGTTTAAGCATCGATTATCTATACGAAAAAAATGCAGATGGCACCCCTAAAAAAGATGAGAAAGGGCAAATTATTTATATTCTTGATGGTTCAGGTAAAAAAATTCCGAATAAAGATGCACAAAACCGTACTGCCTATTTGGATACAAACTCACGCTATGCTTGGGAAACAGCCGTTGGCTCAATTGAATCTCAAGATTTATATGATCGTTGGGATGCTTCCATGAAAGGTGTAACAACTGCACAAGATTTCCGTAATGGTCCAAATACATTTGGTTGGATTGTTGAAATTGACCCATTTGATGGTCGTCAAAATCCTGTGAAACGTACTGCACTCGGTCGTTTTGCACATGAAGACTGTCGAGCAAGCCGTGCGATTGAAGGTCAACCATTTGCCTTCTACATGGGAGATGACTCGCGTGGTGAATACATCTATAAATTTGTCTCTGATGCAAAATGGGATCCTAAAGATATCAACACTGGTTATCGTGCAGGCGACAAATACATGAACAATGGTAAGTTCTATGTTGCCAAGTTTAATGCCGATGGTACAGGACAATGGGTTGAATTAACGTATGGGAAAAATGGGCTAAATGAACAAAACGTCATTTATCCATTTAATTCTCAAGCTGAAGTGCTTACATTTGCTCGTTTAGCAGGTGATACCGTCGGTGCAACGAAAATGGATCGTCCTGAATGGGTCGCTGTGAATCCAGAAAATGGCGAAGTCTATGTCACACTCACCAACAACTCGAACCGAGGAACAAGCTATACAACAGATGCAGCAAATCCTCGAAACTATACCGATCCTGAAGGTGGTAAAGGGAATGTAAATGGCCATATCATTCGTTTCAAAGAAGAAAATTCAGCTGCTGAAACTTTTGAGTGGGATATTTACTTGTTTGGTGCGGAAGCATCCATGGATTCAAACATCAACCTTTCAGGGTTGAATGACCGCAACGACTTATCTTCACCTGATGGTATGTGGTTTGACCCTCGTGGTGTGCTTTGGATTCAAACAGATGATGGTGCATATACGGATGTCACTAACTGTATGATGCTTGCAGCTTTACCAGGTCAAGTTGGTGATGGTGGCGTTGCAACAACCTCTAATAACCAGACCACTCTTATGGGAGCTAAAGTCACGGATGAAAACTTACGTCGCTTCTTAACAGGTCCTGCAGAATGTGAAATTACAGGGGTAACGATGACACCAGATCACAAAGCCATTTTCATTAATGTACAGCACCCAGGTGAAGACTCTAAGAGCTTTGATGCACCAACCAGCCACTGGCCTGCAAGCCAAACAGATCGTGCAAATAATACAGCTCGTCCTCGTTCAGCCACAGTGGTTATTACACGAAATGATGGTGGTCTAATTGCAGGTTAAATAACGCACTTGTAAAAATGCCGACTTCATGTCGGCATTTTTTATAGCTCAAATGGCACAATTTGTTCCGTAATTTTTCCTTTAAACTCGCCTTGCTGCTGCTTTTCAAGCCAAGACCAATGTTCATGGGTCATGCGTAGGAAGTTAGAACAACGTGTCCCATAAATAGGACTTTGAATAAAGGTCGAAGACAATAATTCTTCCATCTCCTGACTAATACCAGTTTGCGGTAACAAGCCTGAAATAATCTTACGCTCATCCTCCAAAATATCCCAAGCTGCCGTCCCTAACTCACTTTGTAAGCTGTTCGCTTGTTGCAACATCGGTAAAAACTCTTGGGTAAAGCGTTGACGTAAATGTTTGGTTTTTTCCCAATGTTCAGTCATCAAACCATTAGACACCACATATACGCCTTTCGGAAGAACCTGTGGTGCTTCACCACGATTGCTCATATAAACCGCCTGATGCCGATCCCCCATAAAAAGATTAAAACCCGCATAGTCACATTGTTTTTTCTCTAAGTCTTGTGCAAAACGAATGGGCGTTTGTTCAGACTCTAAAAAAGATTGAATCAAATGTCCACGAGACGTTGGATAGCTAGTTTGATCCCGTCCATCACGAAAATTGGTCAAAACTGCCCAACGTCCTGTGGGCGTTATACCCATCCATGTACCACCAGACTGCAAATCTTGCCCTGCAATAATCGGACTATTTTCCCATTGCTTTAAATGACTCGAAGGACGCTGATAGAACTCATCTCGATTTGAAATCAAACACAATGGCAAATCGTCCAAGACTTGCCATGCTATTGCCACAATACACATAAACGATACTCATCATCTTTACACATTGAATGTACAACATTTTTCATCTCTTTCAGCTAAAATCTGTTCAAAACATAATGACTAGGAATATGCATGCTGACCTATCCAAATATTGATCCCGTCGCAATCGCACTTGGCCCTTTACAGGTGCATTGGTACGGACTGATGTATTTATTGGCCTTTTTATTTGCTTGGGGACTTGCAAGCTACCGCGCGAAAGAACGTGGTTGGACACCTGACATGGTTTCCGATCTGATCTTCTATGGTGCTCTAGGTGTGGTAATTGGTGGTCGTGTCGGTTACGTCTTCTTTTATGGCTTTGAGCAATTCCTTGCCAACCCTGTTTGGCTATTCCAAGTCTGGACAGGTGGTATGAGTTTCCACGGCGGTTTCTTGGGTGTAATGCTTGCCATGCTGTTCTGGTGTAAGAAGTACGCCATGACATGGTTCCAAACCCTAGACTTCATTGCTCCCTGTGTACCTACAGGTCTTATGTTTGGACGCTTTGGTAACTTTATTGGTGGGGAACTCTATGGACGCCCTGTAAGCGACCCGAACTTTGCGCTCGGTATGATCTTTCCAACCGACCCATTACAACTGGTTCGTCACCCCTCTCAACTCTATCAAGCCTTTTTTGAAGGCTTACTGCTGTTCATCGTCTTGTGGTGGTTCAGCTCAAAACCACGTCCACGTATGGCTGTGTCTGCCCTCTTCCTGATTGGTTATGGTATGGCCCGCTTCATCGTAGAGTTCTTCCGTGAGCCTGACAATGGACAGTTGTTTATTGCATGGATGAGTAAAGGCCAATTCCTTAGTCTACCAATGATTTTGGTCGGCGCGTGGATGATGTGGTACGCCTATCACAAGAACATCTATGATTGGGGGCCACAAAAGAAGAATGGCTAATCCGATGAGTGGATAAAATATTGGGGGCATTGTTGCCCCCTTTTTTAGGGCCAAACTATGCTAAAGTGACGTATGTTTGGTTTTTAAAATACATCACGCCCATGCTCGAATTTTGGTTTAATCCCTCTATTTCCATTCTTAAAAAATTACTTATTTTTATTGTGATTTCTGTTGTAACAGGTGTGTTGTATTGGATGGACCCCCTGAGTCTCTATGCCATTTTAATGTTCTTGGGTACTGGGATTGTTTTTCTGATTTGTCGTTACTGCAAAATTCATTTTGCGGCCAAAAACCCTACAGGTTTTCTATACCGCCTACTGACTTGGATTCCGATTGCCCTACTCTTAGCACTGATTTTTATGAATATTAAAGATGGTGAGCTGCTGATTCCAGGTGCGCAAGGGATTGGTTTTATGGCGTTGGGGATTTGCCTATTTTCCCCCCTGTCTCTTTTGCATAGCAATACTCAGCCTGAGTCCAAATAAATCATGTTGAACTTTTGGTATTCTGAACGCTGTAGCCGTCAAATTAAACTCATCATTTGTGTTGCCACTTGCGTGATGATTTTTATGGCAGCACAAGTTCAGCAGCTTGGCGTGATCTTTATTGGTTTGAGTCTAGTGATTGGCATTGCAACGCATCTGCTGCGCGGTGCGCACTTGAAGATTGCTCAAGACAATCCGTATCGAGAAGGTTTTTCTCGTTTGGTGATTTTTCTACCACTGATTGCCCTGATTTGTTTGTTGGGCTATCTACCCGCGGAAGATAAAATTGCGCTTGCGCTTCAGTGTATTGGCTTTAGTGGAATTGGTTTATTTTTAGTATCGATTCACGCACAGCGTGAAAAAAGAGTTTAATCGGGATGTGGAATTGCGCTACATCCCGTCAACATCTTAATCCATTCGATAATAGCTGTAGTTCACATTTTGGTTACGGTAAACCGCATAACCACTTTGTTTAAAATCAGAAACCCAACCATTGCCTGAATAAGCGGCAATATGTCCATAACGGTTTTTTGCAGTACGGTCGATAATATAAATATCGCCTTTTTTAGGCTGATCAAAAGATAAATTGATTTTACGATAACCAATGCTGGTTAATGTCTTACCCCAATCCGCCGCCGCCACAGGATGGCTTTTAAAGCGTGCACCCGCAGACTCTAGACCTAAGCGAATGCTTTTCGCACATTTCTGAGTACTGGTTTGACGAGTAATATTTTTTAGAAACCCCGTAAATTTTTCAATATCTACGCGTTGATTACTATTGATTGCTCTTTCTCTTGCCTTCTTCGAGGTCAGGATTTCAGCAGCGGTAACGTTTCTCTCTGACTGGGAACGTATTATGATATTGGTTTGCGCAGGCGCATAGACTTCGTTCATATTCACGTTTTGATCATAAGGCATACTAAAACCAACACTCCTCCCAATCATCAGGGTCTTACATCTTTTCGAGTTCGAAATACTAACCGCTCAGCATTGAACTTTCATGTCGTAAATGTAATATTTTTTTTCAAAATGCAACACAACCTTTCTAAGGTTTTCTTTTCTCCGTACTTTTTAAAACATAAATTAACTAAAAAATTTAATCCTTAACCAAGTCCTTTTTCATCTTAAGCGCAAATGTTTCACCATCGTCCAACGAAGTCCTTAGATATGGAATGGATTGCCCATCTAAATGGCTACCTATTTAGATCCAGTAAAAAGCAGTCTCAACAGCAGAAAACTGAAGTATAAAAAACAACTACTGTTGTAATTTACTGCTCTCATGCAAACGCCTTTAATTTGACTAACTACAACAGATTTCCCATAACTTTTATATAATCAATCATGCCGCCTGAACCACCAATCTTGGTGCGCTATACTGCACAATTCAGTATAATCATCCGCAGATTTTATAATTTAGATTGGATAGAACAGGCACTTCTATATAAGAAGTCTGCTCTCCCAAATTGTTTATTTGAGAGTTTTATGAAAACGTATTTAGACCTGTTACAACACATCCTCGATCACGGTGGTGATAAAGGCGACCGTACTGGTACAGGTACGCGCTCGGTATTTGGTCATCAAATGCGCTTTGATCTTTCTCAAGGCTTCCCTTTATTAACCACTAAAAAAGTGCACTTTCGTTCGATCGTGATTGAGCTTTTGTGGTTCTTAAAAGGCGATACCAATGTGCAATATTTACAGGACAACAAAGTCAGTATTTGGGACGAATGGTCAACCGCAGAACAAACTGCGCGTTTTGGTCGCCCTGAAGGTGAACTAGGGCCTGTATATGGCCATCAATGGCGTAATTTTGGTGCAACCCAAAAAGCAGATGGTTTATATGAACAAGATGGTTTTGACCAAATTGCGTGGTTAGTCAATGAAATTAAAACCAATCCAAACTCACGCCGTCTAATTGTATCGGGTTGGAATCCACAAGAAGCTGCGCAAGTTGCTCTTCCTCCATGCCACACTCTTTTCCAATTCTTTGTCCATAACGGCAAACTGTCTTGTCAACTCTATCAGCGCAGTGCCGATGTATTTTTAGGTGTGCCTTTTAATATTGCCAGTTATGCGCTACTCACCCATATGATCGCGCAAGTCTGCGGTTTAGGTGTTGGGGACTTTGTTTGGACGGGTGGAGATACGCATTTATATGCCAACCATTTTGAGCAAGCGAAGCTTCAGTTAAGCCGTGAACCTTTAGGACTGTGCCAACTGAAACTCAATCCTGCGGTTAAAGATATTTTCGACTTTAAATTTGAAGATATTGAAATTGTGGGTTATGAATCACATCCAGGGATTAAAGCACCTGTCGCTGTTTAAAGCTGATAAAGCCCAATTCAATCTCGCCTTGCATCAGCGGGATTGAGGTTTATCCATAGATGTTCTTCCTCTCCTTAAGGAAGAATAAGAAATATGACCCAACATTTGAGCGCGTAATGACCTTTCAAAACTTAGAAGTTGTACATGTAGTCGCAATGGATCAGCAACGCTGTATTGGTAAAGGCAATGACCTACCTTGGCATATTTCAGCCGATCTAAAACATTTCAAAGCCATCACCCAAGGTGGTGTAGTCATCATGGGGCGTAAAACGCTGGAATCGATGGGCCGTACATTACCCAAGCGTGTCAATTGGGTCATTACTCGCGACACTTCTTGGGCTTTTGAAGGCACAAAGGTGGCTTACAGCATCGAAGAGGCTTTAACGCAAGCTGTTGCCGATGTTCAAGCTTCAGAAAAACCAGAAAGTATTTTTATCATTGGTGGCGGTGAAATTTTCAAACAGACCATCGACATTGCAGACCGTTTAGAGCTCACGCATGTTGAACTCGATGTGCAAGGTGATGCGCATTACCCTGCCATTCCAGCAGCATTCAAAAAAGTGGCGTCAGAACAACATATTGATGACAAAACTGGAGTTGCTTTTGAGTTCGCAAGCTATCAAAAATAAAGCATATTCTTTTTGCTAAAAGCACGATGCATATCATGATCAAAATAGAATTTTGGCGGACACTGGGCTTTGGATTACTCCACACCCTGTTTAGTATTTTTGTCTTGTTCAGTTCAATTTGGCTGTGTTTTGCATTGTGGATTCAAGAGCCTTTGGGCTGGTTGATTAGCCGTATTTTTATTGGGATCTGGATTGCTTTTGCGCTCAGCATTTTAGGCATCTATATCACCCAAAGCTTTTTTGGTCGTCGCCTCGATATCATCCTTTATCTCCTTGGCTTTTTACTGGCGTTGTCTTGGTATTTTAGTTTAGATGCTCGCCAAGACCGCGACTGGCAACCTGAAGTAGCAAAAATCTTGCATTATGAAAAACAAGGTGACCATGTCACCCTTCATAATGTCCGTAATTTCACATGGCACCCTGACGGCTCTTATACTGAGCATTGGGATACCCGCTCTTTCGATCTAAATCAAATCACTGGAGTCAATATCATTACCTCATACTGGATGGGGCCGCAAATCGCACATACCTTGGTCAGTTTTGATTTTGCCAATACTGCACCGCTGACCTTTTCCATTGAAATTCGCAAAGAGAAAAATGAAGAATTTTCAGCGATTGGCGGTTTTTTTAGAAAATATGAGCTAAGTTTAGTAGCCTCAGACGAACATGATATTGTGTATACCCGCAGTAATATTCGTCATGAACAAGTCTATTTCTTTCCTGTCCTCCTCGGACAGGCTGAAAGTAAAGCACTATTTGTAGAGTATTTACATAAGGCCGACGAGCTCGCCAAATATCCTAAGTGGTATAACACCCTCACCAGTAATTGCACCACTTTGGTATTTGACATGGTTCAAGCCGTTTCACATGACGCTTTACCAACGGACTATCGTATTTTAGCTTCAGGCTATTTACCGGACTATCTGTATGACTTAGGTGCGATTAGTCCGCAGTGGGATATCAAAACGTGGTATCAAAAAGCCCATATCAACCCACGCGTAAGCAAAGAAACAGAGTTAACCAGTCGTGAGTATTCACAGCTTATTCGCCAGGGTTTACCTGTTGACCAAACTCGCTAAGGTCTGCAACGAAAATCTGCAAGTTAAAACTGGCAATCAAGGGCAAAATTTGCTTTGATAGTTCAGACAATACATCACAATAAGAGTCTGATCCCATGTTAAAAAAACTGATTGCAAGCAGTCTTTTAGCGAGTAGCTTAATCATGACTGGTTGCCAAACGACACCACCGCCATCCGACACCATTGAAATGACCAACATTCAACAGCTTCAGCAACGGACTTGGATTTTGACGCAAATGGGCAATACCGAAATTAAAACAGCACCCAATGAACGTAATATTCCAAGCCTTCAGTTTTCAACCGATAATCGCATCAGTGGTGCAGATGGCTGTAACCGCATCATGGGTAGCTATACCGTTGGACGCGATACGCTTACCTTGAGCCAGCTCGCAACCACCCGAATGGCCTGTATCAATAACAGTGCTGTACCGCAACAGTTCCAAGAAGCGCTGGCAAAAGTGACACATTACCAAGTGTTTGGTAAAACGCTAAAACTACTCGATCGACATGGTAACTTGCTGCTACAGTTTGGCTCTGCCATTCAACCACGTTAAATTGTTTCTATAAAAAGCCTGTAATCACAGGCTTTTTTAATCTGTAGCAAATAACATTGTACTGTACCAATCAGCCCTTATATAAACAGATATAAACACTATTAGGATTTTAAAATGCAACAAGCACTCTTTGGTGGTGGATGTTTTTGGTGTGTAGAAGCGGTTTATTTAGAGCTTCAGGGCATACATAAAGTGACCAGTGGTTATGCAGGTGGAGATACCGACAACCCAACGTATGAAGACATTTGTCATGGCGATACCAACCATGCCGAAGTTATTTTAATTGATTTTGATGAAGCTCAAATCAGCTATGCTCAGCTGCTCGATGTATTTTTTGCCACTCATGATCCTACAACACTCAACCGTCAAGGCAATGATGTCGGAACCCAGTATCGTTCAGTCATTTACTATTTTAATGATGCACAGCGTGCTGTAGCGGAACAGGCGATTGCTAACTTAAAAGCTGAAGGTCTCGATATTGTGACCGAACTCAGCCCAGCACCAACCTTCTATGCCGCAGAGGATTATCATCAGAATTTTTATGCACGGAATCCATCCCAAGGTTATTGTAACTTTGCCATTCCACCAAAACTGATGAAGCTACGCTCTAAGTTTCAGGCTTTATTGAAAGACAGCAAATAACTCACCAAAAAAAAGCGACTTCAAGAGTCGCTTTTTTTATATCAGCTTAGTTATCACTGACGAAAGCAATATCTGCCAGTCCAGCTTCACTCGCACGAGACATGACTTGTGCCACCATATCGTAACGAGATTCTTTATCTGCACGAAGTTGAACCGTTGGCTTGGTTTCCAACTCACCCGCTTCATTAAAACGCGTTTGTAGTTCTTCCAAACTAATCACTTGATTATCCCAAGCCACTTCGCCGTTTGCATTAATGCTCACTGTAATAGCTTTAGGTGGAGGATCCACAATATCAGCCGTCGTTTTTGGTAAAGTTAATGGAATTGATGGGTTGGCAACGGTCGCTGTCACCAAGAAGATGATCATCAAAACCAGCATAATATCGATCAGCGGAATGAGGTTCATCTCATTCATGCCAGCATCGTTATCGTCACCCAATTGAAAAGCCATTAAGCTTGACCTCCAACTAAACCTTGTTGAGTCGCTTTACTTTCTACTGTCGCAGGTGCTGAGTCTTGTTGCAACATGGTATCAATTAACAAGCCGTGTGCTTGGTCTTGAAGCTCATGTGCTAAAGTACGGTTCACACGTGCACAGATGTTATACGCTAACACAGCAGGAATCGCGACAGCTAAACCTAAACCCGTCATGATTAATGCTTCCCCCACAGGAGTTGCAACTTGGGCTAAGCCCGCTTGACCACTTTTGCCAACAGCAACTAGGGCATGGAAAATCCCCCATACTGTACCGAACAAACCCACGAACGGTGCAAGCGATGCAATCGTGCCTAGAACTGAAACACCTTTCTCAGCATTTGCTTTTTCAGCAGAAATTTGACGAAGAAGTGCTTGCTCTGCAACTGCTTTACGTTGTTCAAAGTTCAGCACAGCAAACTTCGATTTTAACTTAGCTAAAGCTTGCGAAAGTTGAGCATAAGCTTGTTGTTTCAATTGACGTGTACCCATGATACGTAAAACAAAGATGGTCCACGTTGCAATCGACATTGCCAACAAGATGAAATACAGTGTTTTACTGACTGCATCAGCATGTTGCCAATAAACTGAAAAGTTCATACTCGAACTCCTGATAAAGTTAGCGTTTTGTATTCAATTCTAAATCAAATGGTTGCTCAGCCCGAATTGGATAAGCCACACCATTTTCTTTATAAGGTTTAAATTTAGCGCCTTTGACAGCTCTTAAAATCTTTTCATCTAAAGCAGGTACACCACTTGAGCGCGTAATACGGGCATTTACAATCGACCCTTTTTCATTCGCCTCAATCAGCACCACGACTCGACGGTTCTCACCTTGTAAATCTTGATTACTATAAACTGGTTTTGGAGAGCGACTCCATTGCACACCTGAACCACCAATCGACACCGACTTAGGTGAAGTATCAGCAGGTTCAGCTTGAGTGACAGGTTTCGCTTGCTCTTGTTTCTCGACAGGTTTTTCGACTTTTTTCTCTGTAGTCGTCGTGGTGACTGTCGGTTTTACTGGGGTTTCGGTTGGTTTAACAACGGGTTTAACCACTTCTGCTTTTTTAACTTGTTGAACCTTTTCTACCTTTTTCGGTGGAGTCGGTTGTGGTTTTTCCACAATCTTCACTTCCTTCGGCTTCGTCGGTTCCTTTTTCGGTTCTTCCTTCGGCTTAGGTGGTAGCGGTTTTGGTGGTTCTTGAATTTTAACGAAGCGAACCTTCATAGGTTCTTTTTCAATCGGTTTGAGTTCAGGAGCTTTCATGTGGTTCACTGCCCACAATACGCCCATATGGCCCACGACAACCGCGATCAAGGCAGCAAGAACTTTCTTTTTCATCGGGTTGGGAGTCTGCATAGGAGAAATAACTGTTGAACTCATTAAAATCGGTGACCTAATTTAAGCGGAGTGGCTACTGTGTCGGTTTCCACTATAACGCTTATCGGTTAGTACAATAAAGTAGCGCAATGATAAATGAGAAGTGTTTTCATTTGCAACTATTAATTTGTCACTTTTTATGGTTTTTTCTAATCATACCCAAACAAAAAAGGCATACTTAATGTATGCCTTTTTTTTTAATATTGCTTGCAACCATTTTTTATTGGAAAACGACTGTTTTGTTACCATCAACAATAATACGGTCTTCTAAGTGCCACTTCACTGCGCGTGCCAAGACATTACGTTCAACATCCTGACCCAATTCACGTAATTGATCAACCGTAAAGTCATGGTTCACACGCTCTACATCTTGCTCAATGATTGGACCTTGATCCAGATCTGCAGTGACATAGTGTGCGGTTGCACCAATGAGTTTTACACCTTTTTCATGCGCTTGCTTATATGGGTTTGCACCAACAAAAGCAGGTAGGAATGAATGGTGAATGTTGATCACTTTCATTTCCCACTTTTCAACAAATGCTTCATCTAGAATTTGCATATAACGCGCAAGTACCAATAAATCATTGCCTTGCATTAATTCATCAATTTCAGCATAAGCTTCACGTTTGTTGTCCTTAGTCACAGGGACAACTTCAAACGGAATGCCAAAGTTCTCAACCGCTTCACGTAAAGTTTCGTGGTTAGAAATCACTTTAGTAATTTCGCACGGTAAACCGCCACGCGCATGACGCCATAACAGCTCAAGTAAGGCATGATCTACTTTAGACACCAAAATCCCGACTTTTTTCACATCGCTGACCAGCGCCAAGCGCCATTGCATTTCATAACGCTCTGCTACATTTACAGCAAAAGTTTGAGTAATGCTTTCTTTACGAGACTGTAAATTGTCTAGTTCAAACTCAACACGCATAAAGTAACGTCCGCCCTGAGCTTCAGTCGCGTATTGATCAAGCGCAGTAATATTTGCGCCTTGATGATACAAAAAGCTCGATACAGCTTGCACGATCCCTGGTTTATCTTCACAAGTAATCAGTAAACGTGCTGTGTTAGCAGTTGTCATGTTCATGTTGGTTCTTGTTACACCTAATCAAAATAAGCCGAGTATTCTACCGTGTTTCACGCGCTTTCTAAATAGCTTGTTTTTCGGCTTCAATTATTTTTCATATGTGAAAGACTCGCGAAAAGTTCTGACGGGCCAAAACTTTCCAATAATCGCTCATACGTTTCACGGCTTTCACCGCGCAAATACGCTCCTTCTAAGAACACCATTTGGCGCAACGCTTGCCAAACCCATTTCTCTTCAAGATGATTTGAATCACTGATATGCCCAGACATATACAAGAAGTTGGTCCAGTTGGTGAGGACAATCCACAAATTAATCACCAATGCTTCTATTTCAGAAGGTGTCATTTGCATTAAACCAGCATCAACAAAGGCCTGATAAATTTTTTGCCCTTGTTGCATAACCTGTCCAGCAAAACGTGGATACATTTTTCTAAAATCTTCGTTATTTTCAACTAAATGATAAACATCACGATGTAAAAATCGATAGGCCCACAATTGGTTGCTTAACACTTGGAAATAACTAATTTTATCATTCACATCCAAAACACGATCATCTGGCAGTGCCAGCATGTCCAGTGTTTCTTTCTGATACTGCTCCATCAACTCCTTAATAATTTCGCTCTTATTACGGAAGTGATAATACAAATTGCCCGGACTCATATTCAATTCAGCGGCAATATGATTGGTCGTGACAGAACGTTCTCCACGCTCGTTAAAAAGCTGCAAACTGAGTTGCAAAATACGTTCTTTGGTTTTCAACGTTTTAGTTTGAGACATCCTAAAATAACCATTCATTCAGTGCATTAGAAGACTAACACATAAAGTAACTTGACTAATTAGAGCAATTACTCTAAAAATTAAACATAAATTGAAATTTGAAATGGTAGTGCAACATGAACAGTCAAACAAAAACAACTTCATTGACACCACATTCTTATGATATTCAGCACCTACATGATGTGCTTGAACAACAAAAGCACGCTTATTTACGCTATCCATTGCCAACAGCAAAAGAGCGTATTGACCGTTTGGCACGACTTAAGCGTATCTTAGTTAAGTATCAAGATCAATTTGCAGAGGCAATTAATCAAGACTACGGCAACCGTTCCACCAGTGAAACCAAAATTGGCGAATTACTCACCTGTCTTGAACACATTAAATATTATAGCAAGCATTTAACCACCTGGATGAAACCCTCGAAACGTCACGTTTCAATCATTCATCAGCCAGCTAAAGCATGGGTGCAATATCAACCTTTAGGTGTGATTGGTATTATTACCCCATGGAACTATCCTTTATTACTCTCGATTGGCCCCTTGATTTGTGCTTTGGCGGCAGGCAACCACGCCATGATTAAAATTTCTAGTTCATCTGGCAACTTTGGTCGCATCCTTGAAAAAGCACTCTCTGAAGCCTTTCCTCAAGAGTTAGTTTCCGTGACCAATGGCGGTGGTGCGATCTCGGATGCCTTTTGTCGTCTGGCTTTTGATAAGCTCATTTTCACAGGTTCAACCAATGTTGGTAAAACCGTCATGGCTGCTGCGGCAGAGAACCTCGTTCCACTAATCCTAGAACTTGGTGGAAAATCACCAGTGTTGGTACATCCTTCTATTCATTTACGGGATGTTGCACAGCGTATTGCCGCAGGAAAACTCTGGAATGCAGGTCAAACCTGTGTCGCACCTGACTATATGTTCTTACCTAAAGGTAAAACCGCCGAGTTCATTGAGCATTTCCGTGAATGTGTGGAAGAGATGTATCCCGAAATTCTGCATAATCCAGACTACACATCGATTATTAATGACCGCCAATACAACCGCTTACAAGGTTATCTTGAAAATGCACGGGAGCATGGTGCACAGGTAGTTGAAATCAACCCAGCCCATGAAACTTTTGCCGATACACGTAAAGTGCCCCCTACACTGTTAACTGGGGTCACGCCTGACATGCGTATTATGCAAGAGGAAATCTTTGGGCCACTGCTGCCGATCATGGAATATGATCAAATAGACGATGTGATCGAGTTTATTAATAGCCGTCCGCGCCCACTTGCATTATACTACTTCGACTTTGATCAGGCGCGTGCAGATTATGTTGCACAGCGTACTCATTCAGGGCATTTCGGACAAAACACGGTTTTGACCCATGTCGCACAAGACGATTTACCATTTGGTGGCGTTGGTGCATCAGGTATGGGGAAATATCATGGTCCAGAAGGTTTCTTCAGTTTGTCGCATGAACGGTCAGTGATGTCGAATCCCAAGTTATATAGCTTGAAATTCATTCTCCCACCGTTTAACAAACCAATTCACAAGTTGATTTCAAAGACCCTTCTTCGCTAAATGATCAAGGCATGACCTATCGCACTGGTTCATGCCTAGTTTTAATGAAAATCGCTTGTCTTTTAAGCGCATTTTTGGTATAAAACGCCCCTTGAATGATTTCATCCGTTTACTTAATAACTAGCGCACAATCGGTGCTGTCTAGCAATGGAGTTCACCATGTCTAAGGTTTGCCAAGTTACCGGCAAGCGTCCAGTCGTTGGCAACAACGTCTCGCACGCCAATAACAAAACCAAACGCCGGTTCGAGCCGAACCTGCATCACCACCGTTTCTGGTTAGAAAGCGAAAAACGTTTCGTACGTCTTCGTCTAACTACAAAAGGTATGCGTATTATCGACAAATTGGGTATCGAGAAGGTTGTTGCTGACCTACGTGCTCAAGGTCAAAAGATCTAAGGAGTCTGAACCATGCGTGATAAAATTCGCCTAGTTTCTACTGCTGGTACAGGTTATTTCTATACCACAACTAAGAACAAACGTACTATGCCGGAAAAAATGGAAATCAAAAAATTTGATCCAAAAATCCGTCAACACGTAATCTTCAAAGAAGCTAAAATTAAATAATTTTAGTTTTTTGAAAAAAACGACCTGCTTTAGGTCGTTTTTTTTTGCTTTTTTTTCGTTCGACTTGTTAAACTTTTAATCTCTTTTGGCACCTTTTGTGCTTTGCTTCTTTTTCACCCTTAACTTTCGCTTAAGGAGTTTTTAGTGCCTCATGACGTAGATCTCATTATATTACTTGCTGTCGGTTTTGGACTTGCGCTCATTTTCGGCTATCTTGCAGTACGCTTACGCCTTCCCCCGCTCATTGGTTACCTGATCGCCGGTATCATTATTAGCCCCAATACCCCCGGTATTGTCGCAGACATTCATCTGGCGAACCAATTGGCTGAACTTGGGGTTATGTTCCTCATGTTTGGTGTGGGTATGCATTTTTCCCTCAATGACTTATTACAAGTCCGACGCATTGCACTGCCAGGTGCTATTTTACAAATTGCTGTCGCGACCCTTCTCGGAATAGGCGTCAGTATGATCTGGGGGTGGAGTTTTGGCTCTGCCTTAGTCTTCGGCTTAAGCCTGTCTTGTGCCAGCACAGTGGTATTACTCAAAGCACTGGGAGACCGTGGTCTACTCAATTCGGTCAACGGTAAAATTGCCGTAGGTTGGCTCTTGGTTGAAGATCTGGTCATGGTATTGGTATTGGTACTCTTACCTGCTACAGCAGCACTACTCGGCGGAGAAGCCTTTGCAGGCAGTGGTAACGACAACATTTGGCTTACCTTAGGCATCACCCTGCTCAAAGTGGTAGGCTTCATTGCTTTTATGCTGATCATTGGGAAACGTCTTGTTCCAATGATCATGCAATTTGTCGCTCGCCTTGGTTCGCGTGAACTGTTTACCTTAACCGTCGTGGCTGCTGCGGTATCCATTGCTTTCGGTGCTTATAAAATTTTTGGTGTTTCCATGGCACTGGGCGCTTTCTTTGCGGGGATGGTCGTTAAAGAGTCTGACTTTAGCCATCGTGCCGAAGAAGAAACTCTCCCTCTACGTGAAATTTTTGCCATTTTGTTCTTTGTTGCCGTGGGCATGTTATTTGACCCACGTATATTAGTGGAACAACCTGTGCATGTGCTTGCAGTCGTTGCCATTATCATGATCGGCAAAACCATCGCGGCTATGGCGTTGGTGCTCTTTTTCCGCTACCCCATCAATACAGCTCTCACTGTAGGGGCTTCACTGGCACAAATTGGTGAGTTTTCCTTCATCTTAGCGACACTCGGGGTTTCACTTAAACTCTTGTCCTTAGAAGGACAAAACCTGATATTGGCAGGCGCTTTGATCTCCATTACCTTAAACAGTTTTGTGTTCTCGGCAATTGAGCCTGTACAACGCTGGATTCGTGAGCGCTCACATCTAGCACGCTTACTGGAACGTAGTGGAGACCCATTGGCAATGCTGCCTGATGAAGTTTCACAAGACTACTTACGTGATCAAGTGGTGATTGTTGGACATGGTGAAGTGGGGCGTCGAATTACCAAACAATTGATGGCCGAAGACATTAAAGTCGTAATTGCGGAAGAAAACCGTGAAATTGTAGAAAATCTGCGTGAAAAAGGCATTGCGGCTGTTTCTGGGATGGCGACAGACCCTGGCGTACTAATTCAAGCCCATATTCAACATGCGCGCCTGCTGGTACTTTCCCCGATGGATATTTTAGATATTCATAAAATCGTGGATATCGCCAAAACCCTCAATCCTGAAATTCAAGTCTTGGTGTGTGCGGAAAGTAAAGAAGAAGCTGAAGTGATTCGCCGCGATCAAATTGGTGAAGTTTATTTTGCAAAAGAGGAAATGGCTAAAAATATGACCAATCATATTTTAAATCAAATTCAGATTGCACATCATCAAGCACCCACCCACTAATAAACAAACACAAATACAAAAAAACGCACTGTTCAGTGCGTTTTTCTTATTCGGCTTAGCTGAAGAACTGTGGCTTTTCATCCACTACTTCAGCTTGCCACTCACCCACTTGTTTTTCAAGTAAGCCGTATAAAGCCGCTTGCACCATCTGCTGAGCAACGACTGTTGTCTGGTCACCCAATAATGCTTTGAGCTCTTCATTAAACTGGATCGTGACTAAAGGCGCACTCTCCGAACCTGCGTTACGTAGTGCGAGCTCACCACCTTCAAGTTGAACCAATTCTAAAATGGCTTCTTGATTTCCAAATAATTCTTTCAATTGTTCTATAGACATATTTCCTCCATGTTCAACATGGTGGCAAAGGCAGTTGCACTTTGCTTCGCTTAGACTTATTGATATAAGGACAAATTTTCAAACTTCAAGCGTTGGTCATCGCTTTTAGAATTCAACCATCTCATTCCGAAAGCCATCAATCAACGCTGTTAAGTCTCGATGCCACTCACGTAAAATTTTGGTATCGGGTAACCATGCTTGAGGAGTTTGAGTCACTTTAATGATCAGATTGGATGAAGTTTCTGACTCCGGTTCAGGCGTACTTGGCTCTGGTGCATACTGACACAAGCGATAAGCACGTTTTAACTCAGCAATGAAACCTTCTTTCGACAGTTGTTGCATCACAGTCACTTCAGGCGAGACTTGTCCTTTAGCTGCCATATGCTCTTCTATGGACTTCAGCGTTGGGTTTAAGTCATTTAAGCGGTAGTAACGGACCAGCTCTTGTAGAAACGCAAGCACCGCGCCATGCAAGTGAAACACAGCAGCCTCACGGTAAGCCTGAACTTGTTGCACATGATCAATTTGCTCTGCTTGTTGACATGAAAGTCGAGCAAAGTAGAGTTTTTGGTTAGTGCGATCAGCATGGTAACGGGCAACACGAGTCATGAAGGGTGTTCCTAAATTTTGGCATTTATAACAATTCTAAGAGTAATCTTTCTATACAGCAGTGCATAATAAAAATTATGCATGATCTATTTCAATAAAATAAATCTTTCTTTTTGCTATGACAGGCATCGAAATATGGATTGGACGCACATTTGTCAGTACCCAAGCCCAATATCCCTCTTCCCAATACGATGCCATAGCCGAATCAAACTCATCTTCTCTCCATGAGTGAATCGACTCAACATCAACCATAGCAACAGCATACCCCAACTCTTCATCACCCTCTTGTGTCAAATAATGCTGATTTTCAACAATCAATAAATTTTTCAACGGCAAATGTGTAGGGCGCCAAGAACGTATTTCTAAAGTCTTTTTTCCTTGTGCAATGTGTCGACCCATCGGAGCAACAATCGATAAAGCTGGATAAATTTTTTTCATTTTATCCCATAAAAAAGGAGCATCTATTGCTCCTTTTTGCTTATGCTTCTGGCTTCTCAGGTTTATCTTCCGCCTGTTTGACACGAATACCCGTGCCATGTAAACGTAGTGTATTTAGCCCTTTAATGGCTTTAATCGCCTCACGTGCATGCGGCATTTCAACAAAAGCAAAACCTTTCGATTTACCTGTTGCTGCATCAAGGATTAAATTACATGATGCAACTGTGCCATATTGCTTAAATAATTCAAGCAGTTCAGCTTCAGCCACTGTACGCTCTAAATTACGAACTAAAATTTTCATCTTACAACCTTCAAAAATAGGCAAAATCATCAAAAAGCAATCGCCTACGCTACTTTCTGAACATTGCACAACAAATACCACAATGTAATTAGTTTAGTTTAATCGAGATTAATCCCAAAATCTAAATTAATCGATTGGCGCTCAATTAAAGCACTCTTTACCGTTTGTTGGCGAGGCTTATGGTGCGTTTCCATGCTACACAAATTTCGCGTCAGATCATTTAAAAAGTAGCTTTCAACTTTCCGCCCTTGCTCATCAATCACATCTCGTGCCCATAGACTTAAATTTTGCTTAGTTAAAATCAGCTCATTCTGAGCCCGTGTCAGCGCCACATACAAGACCCGACGCTCTTCTTCAACCTCATTAAAATCGCCTTGAGCACGGGCATGCGGATACTGCCCCGGAGTGACATTCGCCACATAACAAACCTTTTGCTCTGTACCTTTGGCCGAGTGAATGGTAATCAGGGTGACGACATCACTATCGGACTGGCGTTCGATTTCAGAAATTGACACAGGATCAAGCACATACTCCTCTAGGAACTCACTTAACTGGTTATGTTTAGACGCCAATTGTTTGACCAGTTCAAAGTCACCTTGGCGGCGGTTCCAGTCTTTTTTATAATTTTCAGCCAATTGTGCTTCAATCGCTTGAATACCCAAACTGACGCAAGCCTGTACTTCCTGTTTCAGCACCGTCATTTGCTTCATGATCAACAAGGTTTCAGCAGGAATCCGTCCAAATTTTTCTAATTTATCAAAAATCAAATCAAACTCAGGCTCCAGTAGAAGTTGCTGAGCAAGACGGCTTGCACCCACATCTCCCACCCCATTCCACAGAGTGAGAAAACGCATCCATGCAATATCATCTAGAGGATTAGCAATCACGCGCAGCAAGCTCAGTAAATCTTTCACATGCGCGGTTTCAAGCAGTTTCATACCCCCAATAAATCGATAGGGGACATTGGCTGCAATACATGCGGCCTCAATATGCCGTGCTGCAAAGCTAGAACGGACCAAAACCATATGATCTGACCATTTACTTCCTTGTAAATAATGTCGCTCTTTAATGTCGATCGCAATCCATTTTGCTTCATCAAATTCATTTGGGAAAATGTGCATGCGGGGCTTCACACCTTCACCGCGATGTGCATCTAAACGTTTGTTGTATTGAATCTCAGATTGATCGAGCAACCAATTAGAAAGGTCTAAAATTTCTTGGGTAGAGCGATAGTTTTGCTCCAATTTAAACACCTGAGCATTCGGCACACGGTCTTTAAAGTGGTGAATATTTTCAAAATCTGCCCCACGGAAACCATAAATTGACTGTGCATCATCCCCCACACAAAACAGGCTCACTTTATCTTTGAGCGGTTCAAGCAAGGCCCACTGCAAAGGATTGGTATCCTGCATTTCATCGACCAACATGTGTTTACAGAGTGATGCCACATAGTCGGCTAAACCGTCTGACTGATCGAGTGCTGAGGCCACGATTGCCAAAATATCGTCATAATCTAAAAAACTACGAGCACGTTTTCTCGTTTCATATTCTTTCATGATTTCCGCAATTTGATCTTTAAAAGCCAAATGCTCAGGATGCTGTTTTTCTAAGGCATCACTCAGTTTCTGCCGCGTATTGCGTGCAAAAGAATACAGATCACACAGTTCTTGCGGTTTAGGCAACTGATTGGGATTTTTTTTATCATCTTTTCCACGAATCAGGCGGAACATCATCAACTGATCATCACGATCAATAATTGAAAACTGTTCTAAACCAAAGGCTTTCGGCACACGGCGTAGCAGATACATACAAAAAGTATGAAAAGTAGAAGCGCGCAGACCTTTTGCCTGCTCACCTAAAGCCAACTCCACTCGCGCCACAATCTCGCTGGCTGAACGACGGGTAAAGGTTAAAATCTGGATTTGGTTGGCTGGAATCCCTTGATCTATCAGGTATGCCGCTCGCGCTACAATGGTTTTGGTCTTGCCACAGCCAGCCCCTGCAAGCACCAGACTGTGTTGTAACTCAGTCGTGGCAGCTTGTTTTTGTTGCGGGTTTAATTCATCAATTAGGCTGGCTAAACTCATAATCACTCATCAATTCGTGGATGCTACTAGTTTAACAAATCTATGACGTCAATATGAGCCTACAACAACGATTATCCATTTCTGTCTGGAATACATCTTCAAATTTAGGCCAAGGCCTTATGCTCGAATCAATTACCGACTCAAATATTTAAAATCAAGCTTGCTCAACATGATTTAAAAGCAAAAGTCGAGTGATGTGCTCACAGCTGTTTTGCAAATGCTGTTCTGCATCTTTCAATGCTGTGGCTAAATCACAGTCGGACTCATTGATCGAAACAATTTGACTAAACCCTTCATCCAATAATGACTCAATATCCTCTCCAACACGTCCAGCAAAGGCAATCACTGGTTTATTCAACTGTTTGGCTAACTGAGCCACCGCCCACGGCGTTTTGCCAAATTTGGTTTGGAAGTCGATACTGCCCTCACCAGTGAAGACATAATCAGCTTGCTTTATTTTCTCAGCCAGTTGGGTTTGTTCAATCACCCACGTCGCACCTGACTGAAGCTGAGCACCTGTGAATGCCATTAAGCCAAAGCCTAGCCCACCTGCGGCACCCGCCCCTGCAACATTCCGTATCTGTAGATTAAGCTGTGTTTCGACCACATCCGCAAAGTGACTCAAGTTTTGATCTAACTGCTCAACCATCTCTGTGCTCGCCCCTTTTTGCGGACCAAACACATACGAGGCGCCTTGCATGCCACATAGTGGATTGGTCACATCAGAGGCAATCAAAACTTGAACCCCGTGCAAGCGTGGGTCTAAAGCCTGCATATCAATCCGTTCAATCTCTTGTAAATGACCACCACCAACGGCCAGTTCAACCCCTTGTACATCTAAAAACCTGATTCCAAGCGCTTGAGCCATGCCACTGCCTGCATCATTGGTGACACTGCCTCCGAGTGCCAAAATAATTTTTGACACACCTACGTCCAAGGCATGCCGAATCATTTGCCCCGTTCCCAAAGTTGTGGTTAGCAGTGGATTCCGCTGCGCAGATTCAAGCAGATGAATCCCATTGGCTTTGGCCATTTCAATAACAGCCGTTTGCCCACCATCAAATAAGCCCCAATACGTTTTAATTCGTTGCGATGGCAATGGCCCTGTTACTTCACATTCGACTTTTTGGCCAGCTAAAGATGCTAATAAAGCATCGACTGTACCTTCCCCACCATCTGCCATGGGTACATGTATACATACTGCATTAGGGATTAGGTTTTGAATCCCACGTTGCATCGCCACACAGGCCCGCTCTGCAGTCATACTTTCTTTAAATGAATCGGGCGCTAGTACAAAAGTTTTCATCGTGCGAAATATTCCATAAATTATATTTGCCAGCTCTCAAACTTAAATGACAAGGGTGTTGAAATATAAAAAGAGTGCTAAAGCACTCTTTTTTTTGTTCAGATTGATCATTTAGGCATCTGCTGAACTTTTCGGGACTTCTCTTTTGATATAAGAAGCTAAAGAAAGATAATTAATCCCTTGGAATAAAATATCAAAAGCAAGGAATAAACCCAGCACCCAAAATGGAGCATCTGGTGTGGTTAAAATCATAATGCCCGCCAGCAGGGTTAAAACACCAGAAAAAAGTGTCCAGCCCCAACCTTGGAATGCTCGAAATAAGATTGCATTAAAGATACGAATGACCCCAGCAATAATCAGGAAAACAGCTAAAACACTGGTCAAAACAATGGCTGTTTTCACAGGGGTGCTAAATGCATAATAGCCTGCGACCAAATACAACACACCAAACAATGCCCATAGCCAGCGAAAGCTACCCTCAAAAATCTTAAAAGCTGCGATGAAGTGTAAAACACCACCTATCATCATCAACACGCCAAAGATAAACACCACTGATAAGGTTGCAAAAGGCAAAGCGGCCAAAAGGACAAAACCAAACAACACCAATAAGATCCCTAAACCCAAATACCATTTACGATTTTCATGGAGTTGATGGCGAACTAAATCATTACCTACTGTTTTCATCTTCTTCTCAAGTTTGATTTTCGTTCACTTAGTTTTAACATGTTTTGCAGCTAACTTGTAGGCATGAATTTATCCACATAAGCACACTGGATTGTGGATAAATTCGACATTATCCACAGTTACTTTTTCCAGCCAATTTCTATCGCGGTGATCTCATTCACCAAGGTATCATCAATCGACTCTGGCATTTTACTTTGTGTTTCCGAAGTTGGTATGTGTCCAGCCATAAGCTCAGCTTTAGCTTGTGGGAACAAGGGCTGCTGATTTGGATATGCATAACCTACGGGATACATCGGTTGCCCAGTAGCTATGTCATATTTATCACTGGCACCAAAGGCATGTAAAAGCTCATGTACAAGAACGACTTTGTTTTGCTCAGTTTGCTTGGTCGATGCAAATAAATTCACCGAACCGATGCGACCTTTTTGCAAGGCTGTAGAGTGTTTCAGCTCTTTAGTTAGTGCAGGATCATAATAGTTCAAATACAAAGTAACGGCTGGTGCACCATCTGAACCCTGATGGTTTTTCCATGCATAATAACGGAACTTTAAGCTCCACATTACAGTATCCAATAAACTTGCCTGCTCAGGCACTTTCGGTGGTAGCTGCTTGAGTTCACGCCCAAGTTGAAAATAAATCGCAATCGGTTGACCGCGATATGTCGCCGACATCTGCTCTAAATAGCCTTGTACTCCTTGTAAGTTTCCAAGGTTCAGTTGCTGAATATATTGCTGAGTAGTAGCCTGTCCATCTGCATTCACTGGATGGAGTAATACAATAATGGGCTTGCTCCAATCTTGGTTCTGATCCCGATAAGCATTCACAGCAACCACCAATAAAATCAGTAGCAAGATTAAAATACGAAGTTTTTTCCACATCTTTGCCCCCCAATTTTTAAATTTTTTTTATCACAATGATCAATACATTACGTAATTTCTAAATGTATTATAGAGGTTGTTGTAATACAAAGTTTTCCCAAATAAAGTCGTATAATTTTCTTTGATTTGAAAATACAGCTAAAGTTTTAGCTTTCGCTAAGCTACACCATCGATATTCAGTATGCTCATAGTTCAACAGAACAGATTGGTTTTTAGCACACAAGCCAACAAATGCGGGAATCATTTCAATCACATTCAAGCTTGGCTCATAAAACTGCTCGATGTAATCTGCACTAAATAAATGTTGTGGCTGAATGGCGGTTTCTTCTTTGATTTCTCGAAGTATCGCTTGGCTGGCGGTCTCATTTTCTTCAACCTTTCCTGCGACATGGCACCAATAATCACCTTTAACTCGCTTCATCAATAACAGTTTAATTTCGCCCTCAATTTTTGACAGTAAAACAGCGGATACAACAACAGAGCGAATAGGAATCATACATTAACCAAAATCTTTTTTTATTTATAGATGTGCATCATATAAAAAATGCCCACCAAAGTGAGCATTTCTTGATTATTTCTAAGCAATTAAAACTTAGGCTTCAACCCATTTTCCATCATTGAACACCAATGACCACTTGGTTTGCTTACCTTCAGGCGTTTCAGAGCCAATATATTGTGCTTGGTTTTTACGGCTGAATTTCACCAACGTTGGGTTTCCTTCTGGGTCGACATCTGGTGCTTGCAAAATGAATTGATATTTTGGATCAAGCTGTTCAGCAACAGAACGTAATTCAGATACTTTTGGCGCACGTGTTTCACGAATTTTCGGGAATTTACTTGCAGCCAAGAATAACCCTGCTGCACCATCACGCAAGACAAAGAAATCATCATGCTTGTTCGAACGCAAGTGTTCCATTTTAATTGGGTCGACACGTGGAGGTGCAGGTTGACCACTTTTCAGTACTTTACGCGTGTTATCACAGCTGTTACAAGCAAAATAAGGGCCAAAACGACCCGTCTTCAGCTGCATTTCCCCATCACACTTATCACATGGAATGGTTGGGCCATCATAACCTTTGATTTTGAACTCACCTTCTTCAAGTTCAAAACCAGCACAGTCTGGGTTGTTACCACAGACATGTAGCTTACGACCACCATCGATCACATAACTGTCCATAGCAGTTTCACAGATTGGACAGCGTTTTTTCGACATCAAATCTGCTGTTTCTGCTGCATCATCATCAGAAAGTGCAGCAAGTGATTCAACTGGCGTTAAGTTCAACGTACCTTTACAACGCTCTTTCGGCGGTAAGTTATAGCCCGAACACCCTAAGAAGACACCTGTGGTTCCCGTACGAATCTGCATTGGTCGGTCACATTCTTTACAGTGAACCGCTTCGACCTCTACTGGTTGATTGCGGCGCATACCGCCCTCACCTTGCGCATTGGTCAGGCGCTTTTTAAAGTCGCCATAGAAACTGTCGAGTAACTCTTTCCAATTACGTTCACCATCGGCCACTTTATCGAGCTGACCTTCTAAGTCCGCAGTAAAGTCATAGTTCATCAGGTTATTGAAACTTTCATCTAAACGATCAGTAACAATTTCACCCATTTTTTCTGCAAATAGACGACGGTTTTCCAGTTTGACATAACCACGGTCTTGAATGGTCGAGATAATCGCCGCATAGGTCGATGGTCGACCAATGCCCTTTTTCTCAAGCTCTTTCACCAATGATGCTTCAGTAAAACGTGCAGGGGGCTTAGTAAAGTGTTGCGATGGATCTAATTTTTCAAGCTTCAGGATTTCACCGACTTTCACCGCAGGCAATAACACATCATCGTCAGACTTATTTTGACCACGGACTTTAGTGAAACCATCAAAGACTAAGGTACGGCCTTTGGCTTTAAGTTCAACACCGTTGGCATCCACTAAAATAGTCGATGACAAGTATTCAGCAGGTGTCATTTGACACGCGACGAATTGACGCCAGATCAGGTCATACAAACGTTGTGCATCGCGTTCCACACCAACCAAGCTGTCGCCTTTTAAGGCTACATTCGATGGACGAATCGCTTCGTGGGCTTCCTGTGCACCCGCTTTGTTACCATAGCGGTTCGGCTTAGCAGGCAGATATTTCGTACCAAACTCGGTCTCAATATGATGACGTACCATATTCACCGCATCGTCACTCAAGAAGGTTGAGTCGGTACGCATATAAGTAATAAAACCCGCTTCATACAAACGCTGCGCCAACATCATGGTTTTCTTCACAGAGAAGCCCAGACGTGTACTCGCAGCTTGTTGTAAAGTCGAGGTGATATACGGCGCGCTCGGATTCACCTTGGTCGGTTTATCTTCACGTGCTGAAACTTTGTAATCTGCATCTTTAATGAGCTTAAGTAAAGCATCGGTATCAGCTTTATTACGTAGCTTTAAAGCTTTACCTGCTTGTTTGACAGCTTCTAAACGGATGTCATCGGTCTGTGACTTGGTGTCTGCAAAAACTTGCCAGTATTCTTCGGGAATAAACGCACGAATTTCACGTTCACGCTCAACCACCAGTTTAACTGCGACAGACTGAACACGGCCTGCCGATAAACCACGAGCAATTTTTTCCCAAAGTAAGGGCGAAATCATAAAACCAACAACACGGTCTAAAAAGCGGCGTGCTTGTTGCGCATTCACTTTATCGATATCAAGGCGTGCTGGATGCTTAAATGCATCTTGGATGGCATTTTTGGTAATTTCGTTGAACACCACACGTTGATAACGTGAGTCATCGCCACCAATCACTTCTTTTAAATGCCAAGCAATTGCTTCTCCTTCACGGTCCAAGTCCGTTGCGAGATAGACCTCGTCAACTTGCGAAGCAAGCTTTTTCAGTTCAGCAACTACATGCTCTTTACCTGGAAGCACTTCATAATGTGCTTTCCAGTCATGCTCAGGATCAACCCCCATACGATTGACCAATGCATTTTGTGCTTTTTCAGCTTTCTGAGCATCGGTTAGTTTGGTTCGTGTTGCTGGCTTCTTTTCTGCAGTCTTACTGGAACCACCTGTAGGTAAATCACGCACGTGACCCACAGACGACTTCACAATGTAATTCGAGCCTAAATATTTATTGATTGTTTTCGCTTTTGCAGGCGACTCCACAATCACTAAAGCACGCTTTTTCCCAGCCTCAGGAGAATCTGCTGTAGTACTTTTGGATGTGGACCGAGGAGCTTTCGCCATATTAACCGTTAATCCTGTTTCAATGGGTCTGTAAAATTAAAGTTCAGCCAAAGACTGTAAATATGCTTTCATGGCATCTAACTGGGTTGCTCTTAAGTCAGAATGCTCATCCCAATAGAGTCCCACGCAGTTTGCTTGCATATCAATAGCATAAATACCCTTTAATTCAATGGGTAAATGTTTAAACTTGTCATCACCTGTAATGAGCTCAAGCTGTTGATCAACAACGCGAGCGCGCATTAAAGGTAGGCGTGCTTCTGGAATCAGGACACTATAGTACGCCACCATACTGGCACGATTTTCCGAAGCCATTGGTATTTTTGTCCAGTCAGGTGCTGCAACTAAACGCGGGTGTAAACCCATCTTACGCGCTTTATCACGCATTTCACCTAAAGCTTTCTCTCTTGGACTGACACGTAGTCCAAAAATCGAGCCGAGGATGAATAAGATGATAAATCCAACAACCCAAATTCCAGTATTTTCCATAGCACAACCTTTTTATTCCTTTATTAGAGTTGCATAAGCACAATATAAAACGCAAGTTTGAACGATAAAATTAATTTAAGAACATTTCATGACTATATAGAACTTCATGTCCATTCCAGTAAATATAGCCTTTATCGAGTAACTCTTTCAGTAACATACGCACATCTGACTTCGGAAACATTTGCTCAAGCAAATCACGGAGTGCATAGATATCTTTGGGTTTATTGGTTTTTAACTCGCGCAGTTTTCGTGCAACCTCAAGCTGTACAGGGTCAATCTTTGCAAAGTTTTTAAACAACTCTTGTTGTGCGGACTGCATATCTGCAGTTGGTTCAAGCTTATCCACAACCCTGTCTTTTTGCAGTTGCTGTAGCGCTTGTTGCATGCTCTGCGGCTGTGTAATTGGGTCTTGTTCATCTAAATTCAGTGCCAACCACTGCTTCAACACTTTTTTACGAAAGCGAATCTGCTCATCATAGCGTTTGATGATTTTGAGATTAATCAACATCCCCACTAGCCGCTGCGTCTTTTCAGGTACGAGTTGCAAAATATTACTTATTGAATTTTTTAGACCGTCCAATGTGTTCGGCTTACCTGACATTTTCCCCAAAGCATCACAATATTTTTTGACCATTTTTAAATAAGGCTGATTTTTGATGCTGTCTAAACTGGGAAGATGACGTTGAATCGGTAACGCTTCAGACTGAATGAGGATCAAATTGCTCTGAATATGCGAAGATTGCATTAAGTCCAAGAGTATTTCTGCGGTATTGACCGCAGAGATAATTTCAACTTGCGTCTCTGGCTCAAGTAAAGCCATTAACTGCCCCACCACCACGGCATATTCGAATTCTTTTTGCTCGACTTTGGGGGTGTCTAAAATCACCACTTGACCACTACTGATCCAAGCAGCCAGTTCCGTTAAATCTTGCAATGCGTACTCAAATTGACCTTGGCAATGAAACAAATACAAAGTTGGATAATGCTCCACAATCTCACGCAACAATTTGGCAGTCGGAACATTATTTTCAAGGTCAAGAAGAACAACTTTTTGAGTCATAGGACAGTTTTTATGGGATGCACCAGAAAGCGGGTATTAGAGTAGGAACTGCATCAAAGGTCAAATGATTTCGTCAGTCAAATCGAGCTTTGAGTTGAGTAAAACAAAAAAAAGAGACAAGGCTCAGCAATATCCACAACCCACTTCACAGCATTTTTTAGCCCAAGACAGCAAATAAACTTAATAATGTGGTGGACGATCGGCCATCGGGTCAAATGTCGCAATTCCATCGGACAAATCTGAAGATTCAACACGTTGATACAAAATTTGCATTTGTTTTTTTAAATCAGCAATTTCCAGCCCTTGAATCACCAATTGTTCATTCAGTTGTTCAACTAAATCATCTAAAAATGCAATTCGGACTTGCAAATCTTCAATGGGTGCGGACAATGGCGCTTGATTATCAATATTTTGTTGTTTAGACACTTCAAGTCCTCATTTGAGATTTTTCAGGAAACATTATGGCCTATATTACTTTAAGGGATGTCCAACTTGCGTTTGGTGGACCTGCCTTGCTCGACGGCGCGAACTTTTCATTAGAGCGCGGTGAACGAGTGTGTTTAATTGGTCGTAATGGTGAAGGTAAGTCTACTTTACTTAAACTGATCGAGGGAAGTTTATTGCCCGATTCTGGTGAAGTTTCTCTACAAAACGGCATCACCATTTCCATGTTGGCTCAAGATGTACCAATGGACTCAGGTAAAGTGGCAGATATCGTGGCAGATGGCGCAGGTGAAGCCGCAGATGTGCTCAGAGCCTATCATGAAGCCAGTGATGCTTGTGTGCTCGGGGACATGGAAGCGTGTGATCGCATGGGTAACCTACAACACAAACTAGATCAGTTGGATGGCTGGGCTTTAGAAACCAAAGTCAATTCTATTTTAAGTAAAATGGGCCTAGACCCAGACGCCGATTTGGCCGATTTATCAGGTGGCCGTAAGCGTCGTGTGCTGCTTGCTCGCGCGCTCCTTACCCAACCCGATGTACTATTACTAGACGAACCAACCAACCATTTGGACGTTGAAAGTATTGAATGGCTGGAAAAGTTTTTACTTGATCAAAATAATTTAACTTTATTGTTCATCTCGCATGACCGTTCATTTGTGGACAGTATTGCAACTCGAATTGTTGAACTCGACCGCGGCACCCTGCGTAGCTATGAAGGCAACTACTCACGTTACCTTGAGCTGAAAGCACAGCAAATGGAAGCAGAAGAAAAGCAGAATGCACTGTTTGACAAGCGCTTAGCTGAAGAAGAAGTGTGGATTCGCCAAGGCATTAAAGCCCGTCGTACACGTAACGAAGGTCGTGTACGTGCATTAAAAGAATTACGTGAACAATCAAAAGCGCGCCGTTCTCAGCAAGGCAAAGTCAGCATGGCGACGCAAGATGCTAGCCGTTCAGGAAAAGTGGTCTTTGAAATTGAAAACTTAAGTGTTCGCTTTGGTCAGGCTGCGCCTATCATCAAAGACTTCTCAGCATTGGTGCTACGTGGTGACCGTATTGGTCTTGTCGGTGACAACGGTGTGGGTAAAACTACCCTCATTAAAGCCATTTTAGGCGAACAAGAACATACGGGTACGGTGAAAACTGGTACGCAATTGGAAGTGGCTTACTTCGACCAATTACGTAATGCTCTCGACCTTGAAAAATCAGTCAAAGATAACGTGTCAGAAGGTTCTGACCATGTAGATGTGAATGGTAACCGTCGTCACATTTATAGCTATTTGCAAGATTTCCTGTTCTCACCAGAACGTGCGCGTACACCAGTCAAAGCCCTTTCAGGTGGTGAGCGTAACCGTATTCTTTTAGCCAAGTTACTACTTAAGCCTTCCAACTTAATCGTGATGGACGAACCCACCAATGACTTGGATATGGTGACATTAGAGCTACTAGAAGAAATGTTGTCCGACTACAAAGGTACCTTATTGCTTATTTCGCATGATCGTGCCTTTATGGATAACGTGGTCACCTCAACTTGGGTGTTCGATGGTAAAGGCAATATCGATGAATACATCGGTGGTTACCAAGATTACTTACAACAGCGACCAGACCAAACTGCGGTTGATCAAAAAAGTGCTGTGAAAAAAGCAGCGGCGAAAGCTGAAGCGAACGCAGTACCTACTAAAAAAGTCAAACTCAGCTATAAAGATCAACGTGCGCTTGAGCAACTGCCTGCCGAAATGGAAGCACTGGAAAAAGAGCAAGCGGAAATCAATGCATCACTTGCAGATGGTTCACTCTTTATTTCAGATGCAGACAAGGCGATGACGTTGTCGAATCGTTTGACTGAAATTGATGAGCTATTGCTGGAAAAACTAGAACGTTGGGAAGAACTGGAAAATTTAACTAAATAATTTTTCGTAAGCTCCATAAAAAAACTCCGCACAATGCGGAGTTTTTTATTTAACGTGGCTGACGATGCCCACCGCCAGGATGTATACCAGCACCGCCACCTGGATGTCCGCCAGGATGAATCCCACCACCACCTGAATGACTACCTCCTGGATGCAACCCACCTCCACCAGGCTGCCCTCCTCCTGGATGGATATGATCAGGATGTTGTCCCCCTGGATGCCCACCGCCATGACCATTAGGTGGCGGCGGCCGATGGTCTTCTAGTGGAAATGGTTCATACCCTGTCCAACCAAACCCATGATAATAATGATTATAATCATCGTATGGACTATAGACACAGCCCGTTAAAGCAATGAATAGCACACCGCAACTGATAATGTTTTTTAGCATTTTTATCTCCCTATTCTTATCTTTCTTCTTAGTATTGTGAATTTCACCCAAATTAAAACAAAACAAATGTTGCGAGATGTTTAGACCATGTTCTCCACTGAGCATGAATACAATTTCACCCACCTCATAAAAACCATCACAACTTGAGATTAAAAGGTCCTGTACAACAGGTTGATGGTGAAGATTGCATCTTCATTCTTGCTTCATGCTAAACTCGAAATATTCTTTTTCCAGTCTTTATCGCAATTTATGAGTTCAAAGCCAGACTATCAACCCGGTGAATTTCAGTGGTCTTTTCTCCATCCCAAATATTGGGGTGTTTGGATTGGTATCATCTTTCTCATGATATTGGCGATTCTCCCATGGGCAATTCAACACCGACTGGCAACCCTCTTAGGTAACCTTTGCTTTAAATATTTGAAGTCGCGACGTAAAACCACCGTTCGTAATCTGGAAGTGTGTTTCCCAGAGTGGTCGACCCAAGAAGTTATTGAAAATGCGCGCCTGGTTTTTGTCGATCAAATGTTGGGGGTCTTTGAAACACTGAATGCATGGTACAGCCCAAAGTGGTTTACCGGCCGAGTCAGTATTGAAGGTTTAGAACATATTCAAAAAGCACAAGCAGAAGGTAAAGGTGCACTGCTTTTAGGAACCCACTCAACTTTGCTCGATGCGGGTGGTTATCTATGCGCACAGTATTTTGAACCAGATGTGGTGTATCGCCCACAAAATAATCCACTGTTGGATATGCTTATCTACCGTTGTCGCGCCACCATTTATGCACATCAAATCGATCATGACGACATGCGTGGTTTGGTCCGTAACTTAAAAAATGGCCATGCCATTTGGTATAGTCCAGATCAAGACTTTGGCTTAAAACAAGGCGTGATGGCACCATTTTTTGGCGTCCCTGCAGCGACAGTTACAGCACACCGTCGCTTATTGAAAATGACCAAGGCTGCAGCCATTCCTCTGTATTTTTATCGTGATGGGGATATTAAAAACCCACAATACAAAGTGTTGATTGAACCTGCAGTGGAAAACTTACCTAGCGAAGATGAAGTCGATGATGCGACACGAGTGAATCAAATTATTGAAAATCAACTCCGTATTGCTCCGACTCAATATATGTGGTTCCACCGTCGCTTTAAAACTCGCCCTGCAGGCTATAACAAGATTTACTCTTAATAAAAAAGTCTGATTAATAAAGTAGAACCCGAGTTCTGCGTCCTGCAGAACTCGGGTACATGAGGTTGTGCTTTCAACGTTATTCTTGTTTTATTTGGTGGCATTCCATACCTGCATCATATCCATGATGATTTCCATCAGCTTCAACTTCCATACTGGGATAATCCATTCCCGCTCCATCTGCTGATGAGACTAGAATACGGGGATACCAAATGACTAACCATTCGTCAGATTCCCAAATCCCTGTAAGCCATATCCTACACTGATGAAATCCGAGCACCCGTATATTTACTGGTAATCTTTGGCAATTTTATCTGTAACCTGCTTACCTTCTCGTTCCGCTTTCTCAATTCCATCTTCAATTGCCTCCTGCGCCTCTTGCTCATCGGCTTCGGTTTGTTCTAGCTCTTCTTGTATCTGCTTAAACACCCGACCTGTTTGTAGCACCACATATACTGGGAAATGATCTGAACCAATATGAGGTAAACGCTGCATCTGCACTAAGGCAAAATCCGTACTGTGAAAGACATGATCCAGTGACCAGCGCAGTAAGGGATAGTCGGCATGAAAAGTGTTAACAAAATGTCGTCCAACTCGGGGGTCTAGCAACCCGCTAATCCGTTGAAAAAGTCGTGTCGTGCGCGACCACGCCACGTCATTTAAATCCCCCATCACAATACAACTCTCATCCAAATCTTTGATCTGATCCCCGACTATCAATAGTTCAGCATCACGTAAAGTAGAGTCTTTGGCTTCGGTCGGACTTGGTGGTTTCGGGTGTAAGCAGTACAGTTGCACTGGTTGTCCTGACCTTAGGATGACTGTGGCATGAATTGAAGGAATTTCATCGCTCAATATAAACTTAACTTCAGTATTTTTAAGCGCTAAACGACTGTACAAATGCATGCCATACAGATTATCCAAAGGTACTGCAACCCGATAGGGATAGTCATCTGCAAGTTCACCCAAGGCTTGTTCCCAATGTCCATCTGACTCTAAAGTCAAAATCAAGTCAGGTTGATGCTGATGAATCTGCTGCAGTAATAAATGGTATTGAGTATTGGGCGTCAGTACATTCGATACAATTAAAGAAATCTGACGTTCTGGCTGTAACTCTGTTTTGGCAACCGTTTTGACCTGCTTTTTCCATACAAAGGTATAAGGCAACACCATTTTGAGTTGATACGCCACTGCCGCAATTAATCCCAGCAAAATGACTTCACGTACCCAATCCCAAGGTGCATCCCAAAACAACATCAAGATAAATGCAATCAGCCCCAATGCCAAAATCTGGAGCCGTGGAAAATCTGCACCACGAAACCACCATTCATCACGTGGAATCAGTGACCAAAAGCTTAACCAAATCACAATACATGCCAGCAACTCAACCCAGATCATAAGCAATAACTCTTATATTCTTAATTTTTTGTAGATTCATAAATTAATATCAATTTTGCATGTAACATAAACAAGATATATTGCACAATATAATTGCTGTTTTCATTGTGTAGTGCTTGCAGTTGTGGTCGCTTTTGATACACTCAAACCCCTTTTAATTTTTTAACGCACCGAGGCAAAATGACATGAAAGTAGGTCTGGTCGGTTGGCGCGGGATGGTTGGTTCCGTCCTTATGCAACGTATGGTTGAAGAGAATGACTTTGCTCACTTTGAGCCATTCTATTTTTCTACCAGTAATGCAGGTGGTGAAGCCCCTGCATTTGGTGGTAAGACTGCCCCAGCACTTATGGATGCATCAGACATTAAGAGTCTGAAGCAAATGGATGTCATTATTACCTGTCAAGGTGGCGACTATACCTCAGAAGTTTTCCCGAAGCTTAAAGCGGAAAACTGGACAGGCTATTGGATTGATGCTGCTTCTACCTTACGTATGGATGATGAAGCGATCATCGTACTTGACCCTGTCAACATGAATGTCATTAAAGATGGCTTAGTGAAAGGCACCAAAACATTCGTGGGCGGTAACTGTACTGTTTCACTAATGTTAATGGGCTTAGGCGGTCTATTCCAAAACAATTTGGTGGAATGGGCAACGTCAATGACGTATCAAGCAGCTTCTGGTGCTGGTGCGCAAAATATGCGTGAACTCATCACGGGTATGGGTTATTTGTACAACAACACTAAAGATTTACTAGATGACCCGAAATCAGCAATTTTAGACATCGATAGTAAAATTGCAGCGTTACAACGTGGTGAGGGCTTCCCTTCTGCAAACTTTGGTGTGCCTTTAGCAGGCTCGCTCATTCCGTACATTGACAAGCAATTAGAAAGCGGTCAATCGAAAGAAGAGTGGAAAGGTCAAGTTGAAACCAACAAGATCTTGGGCAACCAGCAAATCGTTCCGATTGACGGTCATTGTGTGCGTATTGGTGCAATGCGTTGTCACTCTCAAGCTTTAACTTTGAAGCTGAAGAAAGACGTGCCACTCGATGAAATCGAAGATATGTTACGTAGCGCGAACCAATGGGCAAAAGTGGTTCCAAATACCCGTGAAGCGTCTATGACGGATTTAACACCTGTAGCTGTAACAGGCACATTAACAGTCCCTGTTGGTCGTTTACGTAAATTGAATATGGGCAAAGAGTACTTAGGTGCTTTCACTGTCGGTGATCAATTGCTTTGGGGTGCTGCAGAACCCTTACGTCGCATGCTCCGTATCCTGATTGACTACAAAAATACTTAAGCATTTACCCGCTAAAGTATTAAGCCGATCACACTTGATCGGCTTTTTTTTGTAACCCTGATGTTAACGTTTTACAAATAACACACAACTCGCTAATCTATAATTTTCGCTTTGCGATCTGTGACCGAGCTAAAGATTAAGATGACCGTAAATAACAAATTAAAGATAGCCATTTTAGCCATTATTGCTTCGCAAAATGTGAATGCGATCACTGTTGATCCTATTCAAATTCAATCTGCACCAGGGGAACTGTTGTATGCAGAATTGAACTTTCACGATGCCGATCCGAATGCTCCCATTCAAGCCAGTCTAGCCAGCGCAGAAGATTTGATGTCTCTAGGCGTCATGCATCAGCCGCCCAGTAATCTGAACTTTTTTACCCGTCGTACCAGCGCCAGTACAGGTGTGATTACGATTACCTCTTCACGTCCTTTAACTGAAGCGGAACTCAACATTGTCGTCAAAATCAAAGAAGGCAATGCGGCAAGGCTACAACATATTAAAACAGCCAATAAACGATCGGCAGCACTTCAAGCACGCGCGAATAATAATGAAAAAGCCTTAAAGCCAGTGGTGATTGTCAACGAAAAAGATATTGCACTGAACTTACCTGTCAGCACACAATTCAATAGCTTAAAAACAACAGCTACGCCAACGACAAACACGACACCCCTCAAACTCAATAACCATACTCCACCGAGCATGAGTGCGACCGCTATTGCAGTGCCAACGCAAGTTATTTCAGTAGCCTCTACGCAAATTGCAGCAACTGCTCAAACATCAGCTCCACGTGTTGAACCTATTACACAAGCGAAAAAATCGGCAGATCCATTGGTGCAAAAATATGCAGATTCAGTTCAAAAATCAGATGCACCAATTTCAGCACAGGCCAGCCCACAAATTAGTCCATCGACAGCAAAAAAAACACCTGCTGCCCCTACAACTACTGCACGCCAAGCCACACCGCAAAGTGCCCATGTTGTCCAGTCGAATGAATCTCTCTGGGGCATTGCATCACGTATTGCTGCTGAAGAAAACCGTCCTGTCGGTGAAGTCATGCAACAAATTAAAGCCAAGAATGAACATGCCTTTATTCAAGGGGACGTAAACCGCTTACGACGTGGTGCCAACCTTAATTTAACGGGCCTACAAACAGCAAAATCAGAACAAAAAGTCTCCGTTTCATCCCTTCCAAAACAAAGCTCACAGCAATCTGGCAAGGCGAAATACCGCCTCAATCAAGCCGAGATGAGTTTGGTTGCAGAGAAAGAGCAAGATTCAAGCCACGGTTCTGCCAAGAAGTCGACAGAAAAGAATCAAACATCAAACGAGTTGTCATTAAAAGTTATGACATCCCGTGAAAAAACCGTTAAATTACAGAGAAACGTAACACAATTAGAAGTGGCACTTAATCAGAAAGATCAGAGAATTCAATTACTAAACGCTCGTCTTGCACAATTGCAACAACAATTGAAAGCACAACAAACTGAGAAAAAGCCAACACACTAAAGTGTTATTTTGATTATTTGATTTTGGATGAACTTGCACAAAGACAAGTTCAAAAGGGGTAAAACATGCTTATTTATGTGATTCCATTTATCTTACTATTGGTTGTTGCCATAGTCTTAAAAAAGCGTGAGGCGAGCAAAGAAGCAGAACCAAAAACTCAAAAAGCGGTTGCTGCAAAAAACAAAGCCAAAAAAACCAGTTCGTCTAAAAAATCCCCGCAACAAACTCAAGTCGTTGAAGATGTTGTCGCTAAAAAAGCTACGACACCACTCGCTACAGATCTACGTAATAAAATTGAAGGTCAAATTCGCGACCGCAATTTCTTCTCAGCTGAAGCGCAAATCAACCAAGCCCTAAATAAAGACAACTCACAACACGAATTATATTTACTGCTGCTCGATATTCACTTGCTCCAAAAAGATGAGTTTGCTATCAGCCAACTACTGAATCATTTACGTTCTTTAGAACTGGATGATATTTTGGTGCAAGCAGAAGCCAAAAAATCGGATTACGATCAATTACATCAAAATAGCCGTGACACGATTGAGTTTAAACCAACTGAAATTGCACCATCTACACCAAAACCTGTAGAAGCAACCAATACCGCTGACTTTGATGCCCTGATGTCATCAAATAATGCTGTGCAGGCTCCTGTTGTTGAACCTATTCAAGACATTAAACCGCTTGATTTTGATACCTCAGCATTTACCACCGCAACAACAGCTCAACCTGAACCGAGCATCGAAGTTCAAGACTTAGATTTTGATATCTCTAGTTTAAATACACCAACAGCAGAACCAGCCAAACCTGCTGAAGAACTTAAACCGCTCGATTTCGGTTCACTCTCTTTAGAAAGCAAGCCTGCACAACCAGCAGAAACCGCTGCAGCTGACATCCAACCTTTAGATTTTTCGTTCAATCTCGACACAGCGCCGACAACAACGCCAGATGCAGAAACTTCACTGCATCCTGCAGATGACCGTCCTGAATTTACATTTGATTTTTCAAGCAAATCCAAGACGGAAGCTGCAAAAGACATCCCTGCTTTTTCTTTCGATACGATTAGTTCAGGTGAAACGATAGCAGAAGAAACACCAGCCGTTGTTACGCCAAGCCTCAACTTGAGCCTAGAGTCTACTGCACCTACCTATACAGTGGACCAAAGCGATCCTCTGGTGCAGTCTTTCCCTCAATTGAGCGAAGTCAATGAAATACTCTTAAACCTTGAATTGGCTGAGCAATACATTCAACTCGGCGCTTTCGAAGCTGCACGTGAAATTTTGGTTGAACAAGAACCAAATTACTCTACGGAACAACGTCAGCAAGTCGAACAGTTACTGAGTCGCATAGCATCCTAAGCCATTTCGTTTTAAACTAAAGCAGTCATCACCGACTGCTTTTTTATAATGAAAAAAATTGCGCTTATCTATATGGGTGGAACCTTTGGCTGTATTAGCGAACCCTTACAACCAATGCCTGCCGAAGAGTTTATTCCCAAGCTCACACATGTCTTGCCAATTCATCTCGACATTGAATGTTTCATTGCACCTGTTATTAAAGACAGTAGCGCCTGTACGGCTGAAGACTGGTTATTGCTAACTCAGCAGATTCAACACTTACAACTGCAACAATTCCAGCATTTTGTCGTGATTCATGGCACCGATACCTTAAGCTATGCCAGTGCCGTCGCTGCACACTTTATTGCAGACTCTGCACGTGTGGTTTTCACAGGTAGCCAATATCCATTACTCAATGTACACGGAACTGACACCCGTGAATTTAGCGATGCGATTAGTAATTTGAATTTTGCCTTAGATGCGGTGATGAAACATCCTGTCGGAGTGTATCTGGCTTTTCATCAACAGATATTACATGCGCAAACCGCGTTAAAACGCCATACCACAGAACTAGATGCTTTTACAGGCATCATGGCTGAACAGCCGATTCCACAAGGCTTAAAAACACATATTGTACAAACAGATGATGTAGAACAATCCCAACAGTTCAATTGCCTCAATCTGATGATGCAACCCGTTGCTTTAGTGCAACAAGTTCAAAACTTGCGAAATTTGCTCTCTGCGCCACCACATTTCCTCATTTTGCAAGGTTTTGGAACGGGTAATTTAGCTGTGAATGCTGAGTTGATAGCACTTTTCGATGAATTTTACACACAAGGCTGTGTTGTTATCTTAAGCACCCAAGTCCCTTTCGGGCATATTGATCAGCGCTATGCAGTCGCCGCTTGGACAACCCAAGCCAAAATAATTGTCAGTGATTGCCTCGGGCATGCAGATCTGTATGCCAAAGCCCTCAAAATGTATTTACAATACCCCAGCGCGGAAGCACGCTTCAGCCATTGGCATGATTTGGGTTAATTTGAGGTACATATGCAACGTTTTGCGATCGGCATTGAGTTTTGTGGAACACACTATCGTGGTTGGCAAACCCAACAAACAGGTGTGATCAGCGTACAAGAGACGATTGAAAAAGTACTCTCTAAAATTGCCAATGAACCGATTAGCTTACATGGTGCAGGCCGTACCGATGCGGGCGTCCATGCCACCAATATGGTGGCACACTTTGATAGCTCGGCACTTCGTTCAGAGCGCGGTTGGTTAATGGGGAGTAACAGCCAACTGCCAAAAGATATCTCGATCCAGTGGATCAAAGCAATGGATCAAGACTTTCATGCACGCTTCAAAGCGCAGGCACGTCGTTATCGTTATGTTGTTTATAACCACCCGCAACGCCCTGCTCTTATGCATAAACAAGTCACACATGCCTATTATGCGCTAGATGTGGCAAAGATGATGCAAGCCGCGCAAAAGTTTGAAGGCACTCATAACTTTGAAAGCTTCCGTGCAGCCGCATGTCAATCCAATCAACCTGTGCGCCATGTCAGCCATTGTCGCTTGATTCAACATGGTCCTTATTTGGTACTCGACATTCAGGCCGATGGCTTCTTGCACCATATGGTCCGCAATATCATGGGTTGCTTACTGGAAATTGGTCAAGGTATGTATGAAGTCGAACATATTGAGGCGATTTTCGCAGCAGAAGACCGCAAAGCCGCAGGTATTACAGCCCCTCCTGATGGGCTGTATTTCATTCATGTCGACTATCCAGCGCAGTTTAAGCTACCTAAGCAGCCGCTTGGGCCACACTGGCTAAATATGCCTGAATAATTTCTTTTTGAATCCTCTCCCTAGCCTACTTTTTTAAAGGGGCTTAGGAAGGATTTCTTAACGCTGCTTACGCTTTCGATATTCCACAGGGGTTTCATTGGTCCAGCGTTTAAACGCACGATAAAAAGTACTTGGCTCAGAAAAGCCAGTCAAATACACGATACGCTCTACACTTTCAGCCGTATTGGCCAAAAGTTTTTTCGCCAAACGGCAGCGATAATCAGACAAAATTTGCTGGAAGCTAGTATTCGCCTCACTCAGCTGTGTACGTAAACGCCTTGGGGTAATACTGAGCTGTGAAGCCACCGTTTCAAGTGTGGTTTCACCACTTTCTAAGGTAGAGCCAATGGCACGACGCACTTCACCCACCAAATCATAACGGGCTAATTCTTGAAGTTTTTCAATCGCTAACTGCTCATGCAATTGCAATAACTCAGGTTCTGCCTGCCATAACGGATAAGCCAAAATACTTGGGTCAAAATATAAGCGGGTTTCTTTTTGCCCTAGACTGACAGGGCATTCATATACGCGGAAATACTCATCATCAAACGCGCCTTTACTGAAGTTAAAATCAATATAGATCGGTTCAAAGCGCCCTTCAGTAATAAATTTAAAGAACCGTAAAATACCGGACATCGCACATTCAGAAAAATGTCGATTGACCAAATTTTCAGCCCAAGGTTGTTCCCCATTGGTCAAATAACAACGATCATCTTCAACCACCAACTTGGCATGAAAGGCATCACTGATCAATCGCTGATACGCCAAAGCACGCTTCAAACCCTCACCAAAGTTTTCAGATGAAATAAACAAATGCTCAATTACTTGACCACGGTATAAAGGCAAATTTTCACCCAAATGTAGACCGATGTCTGGATCGCGACTGACCTCTTCTGCCGCCACCCAAAAAGCGTATTGTGCGCTCAAAGGCGTACGCTCATTGGTTTCCATCTGATTTAGTGCAACACCAGCCTTTGTTAAAATTTCTTCTGTTGGCAACCCTGAACGACGAATCGCTTGGTAGCCTAATCGCAATACAACCGATGCATCCGTTAGCTGACCCACGCTAGAACCTTCCTTGTATGTTCTTCATTTATACATAAAACATTAAAATTAGATTAACTGCGATTGACCGAACTGACAACAACTTATATAGTTTTTTTGTTGAAAATATTTATTCCTCTCGTTCGCTTATTTTACTGACAGATGATCAGGCAACCGCCCATTCCGCCTTGTTTTATGCAAAAAAATTGACTATAATTTGCGCCTTTCCAATTTATTCATTCAGGTAGGCTATGGCCAATAAAGAGGAACTCATCGAGTTCGAAGGCGTTGTCACCGAGACGCTTCCTAATACTATGTTTCGTGTACGTTTAGAAAACGGTCATGAAGTGATTGCACACATCTCTGGTAAAATGCGTAAACACTATATTCGTATTTTGACTGGGGACAGTGTTAAAGTAGAAATGACACCTTATGATTTATCTAAGGGTCGTATCACTTATCGTGCGCGCTAAGTTTTAGCGAAGCGAAAAAGCCACTTTTTTTAAGTGGCTTTTTTAATGTCTGTGCTTAGACTAAAACATTATGAATCAACTACATTTCAAGTAAAATAAAACTATAACTAAAAACAAAAAAACTGAAGGTACCAAAACAATAATAATGACGACTTCAATGAAGCTCGCTATTTCACTGTTCCCAATGCTATGTGTTGCTTGTGCCACAACAAGCCAAACTCAGTTCAACTAAACCATATCGAACAATCGTCAGATCAAGTTCAAAGTCAACTCAACCTCAATAGCCTGGGCTATAAAGTACTCGGTGCTCCTGTACATACCTCCTGAGGAACTGACCTACACTCTATTAACTAATATGCCTATTCCGATGGCCCCCCAATCTTGGAACCAGTGTCAGTATGGGCGCGCCCATTCCGATGCCTTCCAGCGGTAGCTTGAATATTGAAATGAAATGTAAAAGTGGGTTCAGGCTGCATGATGATCTTGTGGAATCTATTCACTACGTCAACCAAGCGTGTTAACGGCTGCGTTATGTTGAGTCGCCTACATACCGTTTATCTCAAATTACTCGAAACATACTCAAACGAACGTTCAGATATACAATACTAAAAGGGTCTCTCTCTGCTTAGGGGATGATCATGAAGCCCTTTCTTATCAGTTTCTTTAGTTCCATCTGCTTTCTACTCCTTCAAGCTTGTAGCAGCTCTCCTGCGAAACACCAGACCGTCGTTTCACCCGTTAAAATTGCACTCCCCGACTATTTAGAACAATATATCGGCCAAGATGTATCGAGCATTCGGCGTCAGCTCAACTTACATCAACTCGGTTATGAAACCTTAGGTGCACCAATTCAAACACCAAACCAACTGAGTTACACCATTGTCCGACGGATTCAAATTCCAACCCCTATGCCCTCTATGCGTAGCGACAGCAGTATCGGAGCGATTCCTATTCCCACACATACACCTTTTTATGATGTGCAGTTAGAGTGCCAAGTCCATTTCTTATTAAAAGATAATATTGCGCAATCAATTCAATATCGAGGTAAAGCCTGCAAAGGTTATTAAATCTTGGGCATAAAAAAACGCAGCGGATGGCTGCGTTTTCAAATTATTTTGGCTTAGTTCAGTGCAGCCACAACTGCCTGCCCCATTTCCGCAGTACCCACTTTGCTCATACCTTCAGACATGATATCAGCGGTACGCAAACCTTGATCTAGGACATTGCCTACTGCATCTTCAATCGCTTGAGCAGCAGCTTCTTCACGGAAGGTATAACGCAACATCATCGCCACCGAAAGAATAGTGGCTAATGGATTGGCAATATTCTGCCCTGCGATATCAGGTGCCGAACCATGACATGGCTCATACATTCCTTTCGCATTTTCATCTAAGGATGCTGATGGCAACATCCCAATTGAGCCTGTCAACATTGCGGCTTCATCAGACAAGATGTCACCAAATAAGTTACCTGTCACAATCACGTCAAACTGTTTAGGTGCACGTACCAATTGCATTGCAGCATTGTCGACATACATATGCGACAAGTTAATATTTGGATAGTCAGCTTCTTTCATGGCTGTTACGGTTTGCTTCCAAAGCTCAGTCACTTCAAGGACATTGGCTTTATCAACAGAACAGACTTTGCCACCACGTAAACCCGCCATTTCAAAAGCCACTTTCGCAATACGCTTAATTTCAGACTCAGCATAAACGTCGGTGTTAAAACCTTGTTTTTCACC
The DNA here is from genome assembly GCF_002165305.2 of Acinetobacter sp. WCHA55. NCBI lineage: Bacteria > Pseudomonadati > Pseudomonadota > Gammaproteobacteria > Moraxellales > Moraxellaceae > Acinetobacter > Acinetobacter sp. WCHA55. The sequence goes on from NZ_CP032286.1 coordinate 2,985,602, forward strand.
ATTCTCAAGTTCACGAATCCCCCGCGGCTGACCGAAGTAAATCCCGCCCGTTAATTCACGAACGATGAGAATATCAAGACCCGCTACAATTTCAGGCTTTAAGCTTGATGCGTCTGCCAATTGCGGATACAAAATCGCTGGACGTAAGTTCGCGAACAAATTGAGTTCACTACGGATTTTTAACAAACCACGCTCTGGACGAATCGAACGCTCAATGTTGTCCCACTTAGGACCACCCACCGCACCGAGTAAAATCGCATCTGCATTTTTGGCTTGTGCTGCGGTTACATCTGGATAAGGCGAACCGTGTGCATCAATGGCAGCCCCACCGAGTAGACCCTGTTCCCACGTTAAACCTAAATTGAATTGATCATTGACTCGTGTAAGTACCTGCTCTGCAGCTTTTACAATTTCAGGACCAATGCCGTCACCAGCCAAAATCAAAATATGTTTAGACATGAAATATTCCATTATTGGTGAGTTCTGACTCACACGATTAAAGTTTTTGTTCTACAAACTCGCCCAAGCCATTTAAGACATTGTAAGGTTTGCAAAAACGACGAATTGTTCTTTGGCTTTGCTTTAAATCGACACACAAAGGATCAGGTGCAGACATATTCAACAAGCTTCCCTGATGTCGACTGCGCGCACGGAACATTCTAAAGGTGTAGCGTTCCGCAGGCTTAAAACGATGAATCACATGCAACGTTTCAGCGCGATCGACAGAAACAGGATAGAAGCGAATCACCAATTCATGTTGCCCCGCTGGCACAGACAGAAACAAGGCATTCGCTTCATTCAAATCATCTCGTTTTAGACGCACGACCTTCTCTCGAATGGCCTCACGGCTGACACGATGATTGTCTGCATTCACAATTTTGATCTGATTCCATCGTTCAAACTCGCAGTTCACTGTACCAGCACAGTAAAGCTGCGCATTATTTTTACTCGCTGGGGTATCCTGAATACGCTTTATGCTTGCCGTATTCATACTTTGGCAGGCAGTTAATGTTCCCACCAATGCCAGTAGAGCGATACGACTGTAACTCGTCACCATTGTTCAAGCCCAACCTTTACCAGTAGCAAAACGTTTAAAATTCTTTTGCTCGATATTAACAAGAGATGGCCCCAAGCACTAGATGAATCGAATTTTCAATTAAGCATGAATTTCAGCAAACACCCACGGACGTGATGCTTTGGTCTTTTCTTCATAAGCACGAATTTCATCGGCTGCTTGTAAGGTTAAACCAATATCATCCAAACCATTTAACAAACAGTGCTTACGAAACGGATCAACTTCAAATGTGAAGGCTTCACCCGATGGTGTACGCACTTCTTGCGCATCCAAATCAATCGTCAGTTGGTAACCTTCTGTCGCTGCACATTCTTTGAAAAGTTGATCAACAATCTCTTCAGATAAAATCACAGGCAACATGCCATTTTTAAAACTGTTATTAAAGAAAATGTCTGCATAGCTAGGTGCAATCACAGTACGGAAACCATATTCTTCCAATGCCCACGGCGCATGTTCACGGCTTGAACCACAACCAAAGTTCGCACGAGAAATTAAGATGCTTGCACCTTGGTAACGTGGCTGATTCAATGCAAAATCAGGGTTTTTAGGACGCTTAGAATTGTCTTGTCCCAAAAAACCTTCATCTAAATAACGCAACTCATCAAATAAGTTTTCACCAAAACCCGTGCGCTTAATGGATTTCAAAAACTGTTTTGGAATGATCAAGTCTGTATCTACATTGGCACGGTCTAAAGGTGCAACGATACCCTGTTCAACGGTATATTTTTTCATGTTTTTCCCTAAAGAATTTCATTACTTTAAATCTCCCCTTCCCCCCTTTTACAAAAGGGGGCTGAGGGGGATTTTAGAAACGGCGCACATCGACAAAGTGACCCGCAATCGCTGCTGCTGCTGCCATTGCTGGACTCACCAAATGCGTACGACCACCATTGCCCTGACGACCTTCGAAGTTACGGTTGGAGGTCGATGCGCAGTGCTCACCAGGTTGTAATTTGTCTGCATTCATTGCTAAACACATTGAACAACCTGGCTCACGCCATTCAAAACCTGCTTCAATCAAAACTTTATCTAAGCCTTCCGCTTCAGCTTGAGCTTTCACTAAACCAGAACCTGGAACCACCATCGCCTGTTTAATGGTACTTGCCACTTTTTTGCCTTTGGCCACTTCCGCTGCTGCACGAATATCTTCAATGCGAGAGTTGGTACATGAACCAATAAAGACTCGGTCTAACTGAATATCTGCCAACGCCTGACCTGCGGTTAAACCCATATAGTTATAAGCACGCGTCCAATCATTGCGTTGCACTTCATCTTTGGCTTGTTCTAAAGTTGGTACAGCTTGAGTCACTGGAATCACCATTTCAGGCGATGTGCCCCAAGACACTTGTGGCTCAATCTCTTCACCTTGCAATACAACCACTGTGTCAAAATGCGCATCTGCATCCGAATGTAAGGTATTCCAATACGCAACCGCTGCATCCCACTGTGCGCCTTGTGGTGCATATGGACGGTCTTTAACATAGGCGATAGTTTTGTCATCAACAGCCACCATACCCACACGTGCACCGCCTTCAATCGCCATATTACACACCGTCATACGACCTTCGATCGACATATCACGGAAAACTTGACCACCAAACTCGATGGCGTGACCTGTCCCGCCTGCAGTACCAATTTTACCAATGATGGCTAAAACTACGTCTTTCGGTGTTACGCCCTGACCCAATTGACCATCAACACGTACCAACATGTTTTTCATCTTCTTTTGAACCAAGCATTGGGTCGCCAATACATGCTCCACTTCAGATGTACCAATTCCGTGCGCCAAACAGCCAAATGCGCCATGTGTTGCTGTATGAGAGTCTCCACAGACCACCGTCATACCCGGTAAAGTCAAACCTTGTTCAGGCCCGACCACGTGTGCAATGCCTTGACGGACATCATTAATGTCAAACTGTACCACATTAAAGGTTTTACAATTGTCATCTAAGGTTTGAACTTGAATACGTGACGTATCATCTTCAATACCTGCAATTCCCTCTGAACGCTCTTTGGTCGATGTTGGAACGTTATGATCGGGGGTTGCCACGTTCGCACTTAAACGCCATGGTTTACGACCCGCAAGTTGTAAACCTTCAAAGGCTTGCGGAGAAGTTACTTCATGTAATAAATGACGGTCAATATAGAGTAAAGCCGAGCCATCGTCGCGTTGTTTTACTAAGTGATCATCCCACAATTTGTCATACAATGTTTTTGCTTGTTGGTTTTCGCCTGCCATGTCGATTGACTCCACTGGACTGGGTAATTCTTTCATTAGAATCGATTATAACGACGATTTCACATAAATCTAATTTATCATTTTTATTAATTTAAAAACTTTTTGGAATTATTTTAAATTTATACCTCTTCGTTTCAATCCCTTAGATTACAAGCCCTCACCGCTGGTTTTAATTCAAGCCCTATACGCCTATTTATCAACCTGTTGTAGGCCTCGCAGTATATTTCCTTGCTCAGCGATGCAAGGTTTATCTCCCCTATTTAGGCCAATACTTTTAAGGCTAGCTTCGTTGATGTGAATAGAAAGACAGCGACCTATGCATAGACTAAACAGTGAAATCTACAGAAGCTTGTTTTCTCAAGTAATCGACTACGTCACCTTGCATTCAAAAACCCAATCACGAGCAATTAAAATTTCATTTTGACTTTATTAATGATAATAATTACTATTTACAAATGAAAAGCATTATTGAGAGGGTATTTATCATGGCGAACATTCAGAAATTTGTCGCGAACAATCAGCGCATATTTAAAAAAACCCTAAGCTATTACATCATGCACATTACTGTGGCCATGATTGTGGCTTACTTTGTTACAGGTAACTTATGGATGGCGATCACCCTTAGCTTATTAGAACCAACCGTGCAAGCCTTCGCCTTCTTTTTCCATGAACGTATTTGGGAGAAAAAGAGCCGTACATCCGAAGAAAATATTCCTGCTTAAACCTTTATATCAAGCACCCTCTCAACTCCCCCAAAAGATCACATCAAGTGATCTTTTTTTATTTCAGTCCAGATCCAATAAGCTCCCCTTCATTTTAAAGATCGCAATTCATATAAAATTATTTTATAATTAAATTATACTTTCATAACTAGATTATCCTTATGAATCTTGCAGCCTTCGAAGCTTTTGTAAAAGTCATGGAAACCGGCTCTATTTCTTTAGCCGCAGATCAACTCTTCATTACGCAACCTGCTGTAACCAAACGTATTCATAGTTTAGAAGAATATTTTGGTGTGAAACTGTTTGAGTCTGCTGGTCGTGGTGTACAAGCCACACATGCCGCGCATTCACTGCTGCCTAAAGTCAAAAACTGGCTTAATGAACTGGGTGACATTCACCATACCTTGAGTCATGAACAAGGCATAGTCCAAGGCAAACTCAAAATTGGCACCAGTCACCACATTGGTTTGCATCACTTACCGAGCCATTTGCGTAGCTATGTGCAAAGCTTTCCAAATGTCACTTTAGATGTGCACTTTGTCGATTCTGAGCAAGCACATGAAAAAGTACTGGCGGGTGATTTGGAGCTGGCATTTTTAACCCTACCACCCAAACTCGATGAACGTTTGCAGTACGTGACCATTTGGGAAGATCCTTTAGTTTTTGTAGCAGCACCGTTTCATCCGCTGGCACAAATGCAAAACCTACAACTCGAAGACCTGATTCAATACCCAAGTTTATTACCTGCATCGCAAACCTATACCAGTCAAATCACACTGGCAGAGTTTGAGAAACAAAACCTCAAACCAAAAATCACCATGAGCAATAATCCCCTCGAATCAATTCGTATGCTAGCATCGATTGGACTGGGCTGGTCAGTACTTCCAAAAACGATGATTAACCAAGACCTACAGCAATTGAATGTGAAGTTCGAAATGAACCGTCAACTCGGTATGGTTTGGCATCCAGGCAGAACCCAATCTCGTGCGGTACAAGAGCTGATTGCAATGATGAATTAAGCTTTACAAGCCTTAAAAAACCATCCACAAGGATGGTTTTTTAATTTTGCACGAACGAATTAAGAAGCACTAATAGCCAGTGCAATCAGCCCAAGCCAAATCACCAAGAAGATCAAACCTGCTATGCGATTTGTACCACCGCGATTTTCTAATTCCGTATTGACGTTGCTATTTCCCAATTGGCGAATTTGAGCAATCTGCTTATCAACATGATGCTTGTACAAGGTATTCCCAAACATTCCAAAGGCTACGGCCAAACCGATATTTGAACTAGAACTTTCAATCCCTAAAAGTATTTCAACCACCCCTATCGCCACAATCAACCCAATGACCATAAAGCCATAACTGTACATTTTTCGAAAAAACAACCAGACCACACCTAAGAAAAAGGTGGCAATATTCAAGCCTGCATATTGTTTCTTGGGTATGATTTTTTCAAATTGAGCTTGATAATAAGACTCATATTTCGCACCGACAAACAGGGTACGATCTTGTTCTAGTTGATTAACTGAAGCCACAGAGTCTAAATACATAGAGTCAGGAAAAGCTTGATGATCGAGAGACATAAACTTCTACTTTTATCTTATTTTTATAAAGAGAGGCAAAGCTTCGACACTCAGCCTCTTTAAACTCAGTTTATTTTTGAATCAGTGAATCTTCATGCAGGGATTCGTTCAACTGATCTACAATAATGGCCCACTCACCATCCGATTTAATTTTTTCTGCCAAAAACTGACGTTGCGCTTCAGTCCAATACTCTGCGTCAACAATCGTGGTTTGTGCGTTGAGCTGATGCGTTACAATGAATAAAGCGATGGCCTCTTCACTCGCATCTAAACCGAGTTGCTCAAACAAATGGGTCATTCTTGGTCGTACACTCATGTTATTCTCCACGATACTGTTCTAATTTTTTACATAGTCAAAATAGCTTTAGCCAAGTTCTAACATAGCATATTTAGTTAGTTTTCTATGATTTGTCGTCCCATTACCGCAATATTTTATCAATAGGTTTACTTTCAAAAAAATTGACCGACTCAATGTCTTTGCAATAAAAAAGACTACCCGAAAGTAGCCTTTTCAATATCAAAAGATAAATAATTAAATGGACCAGTCTTGAATATCCCAACCCTGTTCTTTTGCTAAGACTTCCAAGCGATCATCTGGATTGACTGCAATGGCATGGTCAGCATATTCAAGTAAAAAGCGATCATTGATGGAATCTGAATACGCCCAAGACTCGCTGACATCACGTCCATCCAACCATAAGTCTAAACGCGCCAATTTGCCTTTTTGATAGCATGGAATGTTGATCACTTTACCCGTGTATTTACCATCGACCACTTCTGCATTGGTGGCAATAATTTCCGTAATCCCAAATTCACGAAAAATCGGAGCCGTAATAAAATCCGAAGTCGCTGTAATGCCGACCAAGGCATGTCCAGCATCGCGGTGCTTTTCAATGGCTGCAAAACCTTCGGGGCGCATTTGCGGGCGAATCACTTTGTGCATGAACAGTTCATGTAGTTCAGTGAGATAAGCATTGTCATGTTGAGTTAAAAATTCAAACACAAATTCATTATAGGCAATCGGGTCGAGCTGCCCTGCTTTGTAGTCTTCATAAAATTTATCGTTCATGGCGCGATGGCGAACTGGGTCGACCAAGCCTTCATTCACCAAAAACTCTCCCCAAGAATGATCTGAATCGGTGTTTAACAAGGTGTGATCGAGATCAAATAGCGCCAATTTCATGAAAATACTCGTAAAAACTGAAATTTAAGAAAAAAATTGTAAATCTATCTCCGCTAGTCGATAGAAATTCGTTAAGATCATAGCAATTTTAACATTTTTAAACTTTGCTTTTTTCGAGTTGGATATAGAAATAAAAATCCCCGATCGCAAAGTCATAAATTACACAATATTTAGGTAGCCAAATGATCGATTCGGAAGGTTTCCGACCCAATGTCGGGATCATTTTGGCAAACGAGTTTGGACAAGTTTTATGGGCAAAACGCATTGGACACAATGCTTGGCAATTTCCACAAGGAGGTATCCAATATGGAGAAACCCCTGAACAGGCACTTTATCGTGAGCTGAGAGAAGAAGTTGGCTTACTGCCCGAACACGTCCAAATTGTAGCGCAAACTAAAGGTTGGCTGCGTTATCGTTTGCCGCACCGATACATTCGTACAGATTCTGATCCCGTATGTATTGGACAAAAACAAAAGTGGTTTTTACTCAAACTCACTGCTCCCGCTCAGAACATTCGTTTGAATTTGTCTGATCCGCCTGAGTTTGACCAATGGCAGTGGGTCAGTTATTGGTACCCGCTGGGGCAAGTTGTAAATTTTAAACGCGATGTATACCGCAAAGCGATGGTGGAGCTGTGCAATCAGCTCCCTCAAAAAAAGCCTTAAAAAATCTAGACGTCCTACAGATTTTTTAAGGATCTCTTGTTATAAATAAGTTGGACGCACATTATTTTTGGAGTAGACGCGATGTCGAATATGCAACTGGATACCCTTCGACGTATTGTACAAGAAATCAATGCGTCTACCAGTTTGCATGAATCGCTCGACATTATGGTCAACCATGTGGCAGAAGCCATGCATGTTGACGTGTGCTCCATCTATTTACTCGACGAACGCAATCAACGCTATTTGTTGATGGCATCGAAAGGTTTGAATCCTGATTCAGTCGGCCATGTTTCACTGCATACCAGTGAAGGCTTGGTCGGACTGGTGGGGCAACGTGAAGAAATCGTCAACCTTGACAATGCACCGAAACATGAACGTTTTATGTACTTACCTGAAACCGGTGAGGAAATTTATAACTCGTTCCTTGGTGTACCTGTTATGTACCGTCGGAAAGTCATGGGCGTGCTCGTGGTACAAAACAAAGAGTCGCAAGACTTTAGTGAAGCTGCGGAATCCTTCCTCGTCACGCTCTGTGCTCAGCTTTCTGGGGTCATTGCACATGCGCATGCGGTGGGCAATATCGATGTATTTCGTAAACCCAGCAATTTACCTGCCTACAAAACCTTCCAAGGGGTCCCTGGTTCAGGCGGGATTGCATTGGGTCGTGCCGTTATTCTCTATCCCCCTGCAGATTTGGCCGCTGTCCCTGACCGTGAAGCCGATGATATCAGTGAAGAATTAGCCCTACTGGATCGTGCCCTGACCTCAGTGCGTGATGAAATCAAATCACTTGATGACAAGATGCAAGACGCCCTTATGGCTGAAGAACGTGCCCTGTTTAGCGTGTTCTTACGCATGTTGGATGAAAATGCACTACCAGCGGAAATTAAAGAGCAAATTCGCGAAGGTAACTGGGCACAAGGTGCAGTACGTATCGTCATTGATAACCATATTGATCTGTTTGAACAAATGGAAGATGACTACTTACGTGAACGTGCGGCAGATTTAAAAGATTTAGGTCGACGTATTTTGGCCTATTTGCAAGAAGCGGATTCGAGTCACCGTGAACTTACCGATGAAAGTATTCTGATTGGGGAAGAAATTTCAACCGCAGCTTTGGTTGAACTGCCAGTCGACAAAATTGCAGCCATCGTAACCACCGAAGGCGCCATGAACTCACATATGGTGATTGTGGCGCGCGCACTCGGTATTCCAACCGTGGTCGGTGTGACCGAACTACCGATTAATACCCTTGATGATGTGGAAATGATCGTCGATGCGCACCAAGGACGTGTGTTTATTAATCCACCTCGTCGTTTACGTAGTCGCTATAAAGAAATTCAAAAAGAAGAAGAACAAATAGCCAAAGATTTAAAACAGTATGAAACCAAAGACGCCATCACTCCTGATGGTGTCGCAGTCAAACTGTTTGTCAATACTGGTCTAATGATTGATGTGGTGCGTGGTGTACAACGCGGAGCCAAAGGTGTTGGTCTATATCGCTCCGAAATTCCATTTATGCTCCGTGACCGCTTCCCAGGTGAAGAAGAACAGCGTGCGATCTATCGTCAGCAGTTGAGCCACTTCGCCAACAAACCCGTGGTGATGCGTACACTCGATATTGGCGCCGATAAAGACTTACCTTATTTCTCCATTGAGGAAGAAAACTCCGCACTGGGCTGGCGCGGCATTCGCTTTACGCTCGACCACCCTGAAATTTTTTCTTCACAAATTCGTGCCATGCTCAAAGCCAGTATTGGTCTCAACAACCTACACATTTTACTACCGATGGTGACTAGTGTCAGTGAAGTAGAAGAAGCGCTGTACTTACTGGAGCGTGATTGGGTCGCAGTACAAGAAGAAGAACAGGTCAAAATCACCAAACCAAAAATCGGGATCATGGTCGAAGTACCAAGTGTCTTATTACAGATTGAAGAGTTTGCAGAGTTGGTTGACTTTTTCTCGGTGGGCTCAAACGACTTGACACAATACTTACTGGCCGTTGACCGTAATAATCCACGTGTTGCCAATGTCTATTCACATTTTCACCCCGCGGTTTTACGTGCGCTCACCCGCTTAGTCAAAGAATGTCATAAGTACAACAAACCAGTCAGTATTTGTGGGGAAATGGCGGGCGATCCTTTGTCTGCGATCTTATTGATGGCAATGGGCTTCAATACCCTATCAATGAGTTCAAGCAACATTCTGCGTGTACGCAAAGCCATTTGTCATGTCCCAATGCCAGATGCGGTCGAATTGTTAGAGCGTGCCTTAAAAATGAGCAACCCACTCATTGTGAAAAGTCAGATGGAATATTATTTTAAAACCCATGGTTTGGCCGACATGGTCAAATCAGCAACACGTATCGTGACAGCTTAGAGGCCTTTAAACCCAAAGAAGGCGCATTAAAAAAGGGAGATAATCATCTGAATATCTCCCTTTTTTATGCTTATCATAGCCTCGTTTTGCATTTTTCTTTCGGTCTACAAAGACTTGACTTTGGTTGACTTCATGCATGTGTTTAGCCACGAAGTTGTGAATCACAACTTTTGGCTCAGCTTTCTTCTTTGCCATTTTTTCACCTTGTGGATTCGATCATCTCGCTGATGATGTGGTAGAAATTTTACGCCTTTTAGATCAGATTACAAGCGGTTTTAGCTAGGCGTGTACCCAGCCCATTTGCTATTTTTCAATTCAATTACAGGTCAAAGCATGCTCTATTTTGTATTAACTTCGCTCCATATACTTAAAATATCGTTTAGACATAAAACTGTTCTAACAATAAAATCATCGCAATCAATATCATCAATATCCCTGACACTCGACTGACCACCCTAGCTGCCTGCGGACGTGTGCCCAAAACTTTTTGCGCACTAAATCCCACCAAAAAATAAACAGCCGCACAACTCATAAGGTGAATCCCCGCCAATAAAACAATTTGAGACGTGGGAGACAAAGTCGCTTGCGGGTCGATAAAGGGCGGCAATAAAGCCAAAAATAACAGCAAGACTTTCGGGTTTAAGCCACTCAAGTAAACCCCTCGAATGTACCATGACTTTGAAGATGTAATAGTAACCTGATCACTGCTAATACGCGCAGGATGCATCGAAAGGTTCAACCCCATCCACAGTAAATAAACAGCCCCAACACCCGTAAGCACTTGAAGCAATACGGGCTGACTGGTCACCAATGTGCCTACACCTGCCGCAACAATCAATGCCGCCATCAAATGCCCAGTTAATAAACCAGTTACTGCTGGCAAGACTCTTTTACCCTGTATCCCCGATGAAATAGCATAGGCCCAATCTATGCCTGGGGTCATCACAAACAGGATCGAAACACCCCAAAATGCAATCAAAATATTCAGCGACATCCCTTTCCTCTCTTATCTATCCTCGTTTTTGAGGTTTAACCCAATCAAGAAATGATCTGTATTAAATAATTTCGAAAGGATATCCTTTAGGCTCTAAAATGTGCTTTCAAATATTTGTTTAATAACGCCTAAAAAGGGGAGATTCTTCCACATGGATAAAATTGATAAGAAGATTCTTGCTGAACTGCAAGCCGATGGTCGTTTATCTGTTACAGAACTGGCCCATAAGGTGGGACTTAGCCTTTCCCCTTGTCATCGCAGAGTTAAAGCTTTAGAAGATGCAGGTATTATCAAAGGCTATCGCGCACAGTTAGATATTTCCCAGCTCGGCTTGAATTTCTCCACCATTGTTTTTGTGACGCTCAAAAATGGCGATAAAGATTCGGTGCAGAGTCTTGAAGAAGCGATTCTTAAGGTGCCTCAAATTGTGAAAGCGCAGCGACTTTTTGGTGACCCTGACTACTTGCTACATGTCGTGACCTATGACTTGGAAAGTTATCAAAAACTCTATGATGAGCACTTGTCAGCACTGCCGAATGTACAGCGCCTCATCTCTACCATGGTAATGAAAAACATTATTTCCAATCGTAGCGTCTTGTTCTAAAACAACACGCTCTAAAATTAGCTAAACATCTGCAATCGATCTGTCTTTTTATAGATGACAGCGAAATTTCAAGCAGATCTGTACTGCGGTGAACTAAAAATCTTTGTTACTCCATAATGTTCTGTAAGATCGATAAGCAGCGTCTCAATAAAAAGAACGTGACTAGAACCTGTTTTGAATTTAAATGTAAATCATATTATTTCTCACCATTTATTTGTTTGCTTCCCCCTATAAAAGCGCTAAATTAAGTCTTAATCACATACAAAATAAGAGCATCACCATGCCACTAGAAAAAGACAAAGACGCAACCATTGTGGTCAAAGATACACCAGATCAAGAAAAGTATGAGTTTCTAAAAGAAAAAATTCGCTACAAACAGGCCATGCGAGAGAACTCAAAAAAAATTGACCATCAAAAAGTTCGACTGAATATCCAAGCCGACGCTCTGCCAAGTAAAACCTTTTTTATTATGAATGCACTGGCTGCCGTTATTGCAGGCTATGGCTTACTCTCCAACTCCGCTGCAGTGGTGATTGGCGCCATGCTAGTTGCAATGATGCTCGGACCCATTGCAGGTATTGCCCTCGCTTTAATTGACAATCGTTGGTTATTGTTTAAAACAGCACTATCCACTTTAGTGCTTGGCGTAATTATGATTTATAGCATCGGGGTCATTTTAGGCTTACTCAACTATGACTTACCGATGACCAATGAAATCTTAGCTCGAACCAAACCAACCATTTTAGATTTGATGATTGCTTTAGCTGGTGGTGCAGCAGGTGCATTTGCCTCTGTATCTCCTAGACTTTCCGTAGCAGTAGTGGGTGTGGCCGTTGCGACTGCCTTGGTTCCGCCATTGGTTGCAAGTGGTATTTTATTTGCCCATATGGAGTGGAAAAATTCAGCCAATGCTTTTTTACTTGCCCTAACCAATATTATCGCCATCCAAATCAGTTCATCTTTAGTGCTTTGGATTGCAGGTTTTAGACGAGGATCAACGCAAGAAGTTCAAAGTAATGTCAAAGAATTTCTTAAAAGAAACTTTGTCAGTTTAATTGTACTTGCTCTTTTGGGAATTTATTTATCATTTAACTTCTATGGCATGCTGAATTCGCGTCTATACCAAAGCAGTACTGAAGCGAAAATTGCAGAGGAGTTTAACCATAACAATAATATTATTGATACTGTTCAGTTTGACCCGCGAGAAAGCTTTACACTCATTCGCGTCTCGCTTCGTGGCGATATCCCGCCTAGCCCAATACAAATTGCAGCACTCAATCAGAAGCTGTTACCAGACATGAACGATAACCCAAGTATCGTCCAAGTCCGCTTTATTCCCATTGATATTATTCAGGCTGAAGACAGCCCCAATGTCAAACTCGAACAAGGTGAGGCGCAAAAGCTTTCAGTACAATAACAGGCCTTAAACCGCAAATGCTCTATGCAGTAGTCGTTCTACGTCGGGTTGTTTCATCTCAAGCATACCAACAACCCGACCATGAAATGGACTATAACGGCTTTGAATAAAGCCATCAGCCACATAGTCTGGTGCATGTCGTTTCAGTAGGACTGCTTGAGCCAAAATCACTAAACGGCTGACCAAACTGCGCCCCATAAATTGCAGCTCTTCTGGTGTCTGCTGAAACAAGTGAAGTAGATTTTGTAGCTCTTGCTTTAAATGTTCATCTTGCATAGCCGTGGCAGCCAAATCTTGAAACAGGATTTCAATTGACTCTACATCACGGCTGATGGCCCGTAATACATCCAAGCACATGACATTACCTGAACCTTCCCAAATGGTATTGACTGGCGCTTCTTTAAAAATACGTGCCATGATGCCGTTGTCGACATAGCCATTGCCGCCAAAAACCTCCATCATTTCCCCTGTCAGCTCAACCGCACGTTTACATATCCAGAACTTCGACGCTGGGGTCATAATGCGTTTCCATGCCACAGACAGTGCATCATCCGTTTCATAGCAATGTGCAAGATGGAAACTGAGTTGCATCGCCGCTTCCGTTTCTAAAGCTAAATCTACCAATACGGCTTGCATCAAAGGCTGCTGTGCTAAGTGTTTGCCAAAAGCTTTGCGCTGACGGGTATAAGCAATACATTGCACCAAGGCTTGCCTAAGCATGGCAGTACTGCCCACAGAACAGGTCAGACGGGTGTAATTCGCCATTTCAATAATGGTGGGAATACCACGTCCCGCTTCCCCAATCATAATGCCCCACGCATCTTTAAATTCAACTTCGGAACTGGAGTTGCTACGGTTGCCCACTTTGTCTTTTAAGCGTTGCACATGAATTGGATTCTTGCTGCCATCCTCTAGCCAACGTGGCACAAAGAAACAGGCCAAACCATCTTGTTCCGTCTTTGCCACCACCAAATGCGCATCACACATCGGTGCAGAAAAAAACCATTTATGCCCTGTGAGCAAGTAGGCTTGACCGCGCCCCGACTCTGCGACAGGTACTGCAATGGTTTCATTGGCACGTACATCCGAACCGCCTTGTTTCTCTGTCATGCCCATGCCCAACCAAATTGATTTTTTTTGGCTGATGGGTATATCACGTTCATCGTATTCGGTCGAAAGTAACTTATCGCCGATTTTGGCCCACAGTTCAGGCTCACGTTGAATCAGTGGAATACTGCCTAAGGTCATCGAGTTTGGGCACAAGTTTCCGCATTCCACCTGCCCTGCCAAATAAAAACGCGCGGCCCACTCGATCCATTTTGAGGATGAATTGGGGTGATTAAACGGATGCGCATGGGTATCGAACTGACGATTTAACCCCATCCATTTATGCCATGCAGGGTGAAACTCGATACAGTCTTTACGGCGTCCCCGAGCATCGAAGGCGTGTAAAATAGGTGTATGCCTATTGGCCAGATCGGCATAGTTATAATATTCTGCTGAACCAACGACTTTGCCCAACTCTGTAAGTTTTGCCTGATCCTGACTGCCATAACGAGTGAGAATTTCTTTTAAAACGATATCAGTTTCAAACAGATTGTAATTTTCCAGTTCATCAAACTGATTGCTGATTTGATGGGTCATCCATGCCGTATTCATATCACTTTGCTCTTGTTATGCTGTGCTTTTCATTTCAGTATAGAGAAAAATTGAGTCTGACATGTTCAGCTTTGTGCTATGAAGAATCCTGAGATCCAAGTCCGTCGTAGACCGCGCCAGTCGCGAGCTAAACTCACCCAAGAAGCTTTGCAAGAAAGTTTTGTTCGGCTTTTGCATGAGCGTCATGCGCACGAAATCACCATTCGGGAAATTACCGACGTGGCCGGTGTTGGTTTAGGTACCTTTTATGAGTACTTTTCCAAGAAGGAAGATTTGGTTGCATTGACCATTCACCAGCATGTGAAAACTAATGCAGAGCAACTAAAAAGTTATGCACAAAGCCTGATGAAGTTATCCACAAAATTAACTTTTGAAGACTATTTACAACAAATTATTCACTTTCAGCTCAAACAGATTCAGACTCGACAGTTTCTCTGGGCGCAGACTTTTTTGCTGGAACGACAGGTGTCGAATATTGAAAGCTATCGAAAGAGTTATGAAATGATGGTGCAAATGTGGCGCAGTATCCTTGAGCCTTATGTTGATGATGCAAAGCAACTCCAGCAATTGAGTTTAAATGTACAGCGGATATGTTATGGCTTTGTGTCGCAGACTTTACTGGTCGAGCCTGAATTTGGGGAGTGGGAGGATTTAAATAAAGAGATTATTTTTTTCTTAATGAGCTAACTCCAAGCTAATTTTATTTTAATTCCATATTACTTTAAAATTTTTTATCTATACTTTCTTTTTCAATAGACTTTTTGCGGGCAAAATTTCCATTGTAAGCATTTCTTTGAGGGTATAGTAAGTATGCTTAGAATTGGATTTTTCAGGACGTGGATTTAATGGTAAATCAATAGTTTCATGTTGAGACAGAATATATACTCGCATCTCATCTACTTTTATGCGTCCATCTTTTTCATGTATGACAAAATGATCATTAACATAGCAACGAATACGCTCAATAATAGCTACATCTAAATCAAAATTTTCTAATTCTTGCAATGTATCACTAAGATTTAGGATTATGGTTTCATCAACTTTATATAATTTCTCCATCTGACCACCACCAGATGCACGGAATGCCATAAATAATGCATCTTTATAAGAATAGTCATTACTATTAGGGCATACATAAATATGATGTTTTTTTATTAAATCTATAGTTTTTCCTGCGGGAATTGATAATACTTCCTCTTCATAAAATTTCATACTTTTCTCCCCGTTTATTAAAAAATCTATATATTGTTTTAAAACTATATCTTTATTAAATAGTTTTTTATCTTCTAAACACAAGTTAATTATTTGGTTCCATGAGATATTTAAAATATTTTTATCACGACTTAATTTTATATATTTTGTAAGTAAAACACCTACACATTGATAACCTTTTAAAATATTATCTTTTTCATTCTTCAAATAGTGAATAATCTGAGCATCTATAGCCCTTGCATTATGGTTAGCTGAAATACTTTTAGCTTCTATTAAAATAGCAAGAAATGGTTTATCTTCAACCTTAATCCGAATTAATACATCTGCTCTTTTACCATCTGTTAAAATTCTTTCTGCTTCTACTATAATAGATGAGGCTTTATTTATTTTGGAAATCAATTCTGGCACACTTCTTTTCACAACATACTTAATAAGTTTATCTCTGTACACGACAAAAATAGATAACTCATTGAAATAATGTCACAATAATTGTTTTCTAACGACGAATACTATGACACATCTCAATGAGTTATATCTTATCTTAAACAAATCTCTAAAATGGAACAAGTCACATTTAAAGTGCTTTGCGCTCATCATGCTTGTGATTATTTTAAAGCAAACATGTAATCTTTCTTCTGCATCTAAAGCCTTGCCCATCAAGTGTTTACCACAATCATTTTATCGACGTATGCAGCGCTTCTTTGCAGGTCAGTATTTTGATTATCGTCAAATTTCTCAGTTGATTTTCAATATGTTTTCATTCGACCAAGTGCAACTGACTTTAGATAGAACCAATTGGAAATGGGGAAAACGAAATATTAATATCCTGATGCTCGCAATCGTTTATCGTGGAATAGCGATACCTATCCTTTGGACATTGCTTAATAAACGTGGAAATTCAGATACGAAAGAGCGTATTGCTTTGATTCAACGCTTTATAGCCATTTTTGGTAAAGACCGTATTGTGAATGTGTTCGCAGACAGAGAGTTTATCGGTGAGCAGTGGTTTACATGGTTAATTGAACAAGACATCAACTTCTGCATTCGTGTTAAAAAAACTTCATTGTCACCAATCATTTAGGAAAGAATCATAAAATTAGTGATTTATTTCGCCATCTTAAAGTTGGTCAAATTGAATGTCGTAAACGACGGATTTTGGTTGGTCGGGTGAAACTATATATAAGTGCACTACAGTTAGAAAATGGAGAGCTTTTACTCGTCGTTTCTCCTCAGTTTAATGCCAATGCTATTCAGGATTATGCATTACGCTGGGAAATTGAAACCTTATTCAGTTGTCTCAAAGGACGCGGGTTTAATCTTGAAAATACGCGCTTGACAGACCCTAGACGAGTGAAAAAATTGATTGCGGTGTTAGCTATAAGCTTCTGTTGGTGTTACTTAACGGGTGAATGGCAACATAATCAAAAAAAAGCGATAAAAATAAAGAAGCATGGACGACTCTCAATGAGTTTATTTCGCTATGGTTTAGACTATGTTCAAATGGCGATTCAGCGTTTAATTGGTTTTGGGAAAAAAGAAGAGTTTAAGGAAATTTTGGCAATTTTAAGAAAGCAGAATCCTGATAGGATAAGGGTTCTGTGAAATTTGTCGTGTACAGAGTAAGTTTATTTAAAAAATATTGATTTTTTGCTAGTACATATGCCAAACCTTTTGTTTGTTTAGTTTCTTTATCACCAGAAATTAGATCAAACAATGATGATTCTATTTTAGTTTTATCCTCCGAATTATAGAGCCTAAAATAAGTCTTCATCTTAATACATACATTCCAAAACCTTAACTAAAAGCGTTAATAGAAAAATTATACACATGATTTTCAATAAAATTTTTAATTAACACTTTTAGTATAATAAAAAACCGCCCTTATGGGCAGTTTTTTATTTCAATCAACCTACTTCACATCAAAACGGTCTGCATTCATTACTTTCACCCAAGCGGCAACAAAGTCTTTTACAAACTTCTCTTTATTATCATCTTGCGCATAAACTTCCGCATATGAACGTAAAATCGAGTTCGAACCAAAGACCAAGTCTACACGTGTTGCCGTCCATTTGGTTGCCCCTGTCGCACGCTCCACGATTTCATAACGGTTTTTATCCACAGGTTTCCAGTTGTATTTCATGTCGGTTAAGTTCACAAAGAAATCATTACTCAGTACCCCTACGCGATCTGTCAACACACCTTCTGGTGTACCTGCATAGTTTGTGCCGAGTACACGCATACCACCGACTAGAACCGTCATTTCTGGCGCAGTCAAACCGAGTAATTGTGCACGGTCTAACAACATTTCTTCAGGTTGTACGCTGTAATCTTCTTTGACCCAGTTACGGAAACCATCATGCTTAGGCAATAAGTCTTCAAAAGAATACACATCTGTTTGCTCTTGAGTCGCATCGCCTCGTCCTGCGAGGAACGGAACTTTGATATTCACACCCGCAGCATGCGCCGCTTTTTCAACAGCTGCCGTTCCACCTAGTACAATCAAGTCCGCAATACTGACTTTTTTCGCAAGACCTGCCTGAATTTCTTCAAGTTTCGCCAAAACTTTGGCTAAACGCTCTGGCTCATTACCCACCCAGTCTTTTTGTGGCGCAAGACGGATACGCGCCCCATTGGCGCCACCACGGTAGTCTGAACCACGGAAAGTACGCGCACTGTCCCAAGCAGTATTGATCAATTCAACCGAAGTTAAACCACTATTCAGCAGTTTCGCTTTTGACTCTTCTATTTCAGCTTCAGACAAAACATAATCGACCGATGGAATTGGGTCTTGCCAAATCAGGTCTTCACTCGGAACATCTGCACCTAAGTAGCGGGATTTTGGTCCCATATCACGGTGCGTCAGCTTATACCAAGCACGCGCAAACACTTCTGCCAAATAAGCTGGGTCTTTATAGAACCGCTCTGAGATTTTGCGGTATTCAGGGTCTATTTTTAATGCCATATCAGCATCAGTCATCATTGGGTTACGGCGTACATTTGGGTTATGCGCATCAACAGGTTTGTCTTCTTCTTTGATGTTAATCGGCTCCCATTGTTTCGCACCCGCAGGACTGGTGGTTTTTTCCCATTCATACGTAAACAGCAGATAGAAAAATTCGTTATCCCATTTGGTTGGGTGAGTCGTCCAAGCCCCTTCTAAACCACTGACCATGGTGTTCGCACCATTGCCTGTGCCTTCGGAGTTATGCCAACCAAGACCTTGAAACTCCACGTCAGCGCTTTCGACATCTGCCCCTAAGTTTTCAGCTTTACCATTCCCGTGGGCTTTCCCTACGGTATGACCACCCGCAGTCAATGCCACGGTTTCTTCATCATCCATTCCCATACGGTCAAAAGTGACACGCATGTCTTGTGCAGTCCGTAATGGATCTTGAACACCATCAACCCCTTCTGGATTGACGTAGATTAAGCCCATTTGTACCGCAGCTAATGGATTTTCAAGCGATTTACGGTCTTGGTCATTGGCATAACGATTTGCTGTTGGTGCCAGCCATTGGCGCTCTTCACCCCAGTAAATGTCTTTTTCGGGTGCCCAAATATCTAGACGACCACCACCAAAACCAAAGGTTTTTAGACCTGCCTCTTCATAAGCTACGGTCCCTGCGAGAACGATTAAATCGCCCCATGAAATTTTATTGCCATATTTACGTTTGACTGGCCAGAGTAAGCGACGGCCTTTATCGGTGTTGACGTTATCAGGCCAACTGTTGAGGGGGGCAAAACGTTGGTTACCAGTGTTGGCACCGCCACGTCCATCTTGTTTACGGTAAGAACCCGCCAAGTGCCATGCGGTACGTACAAACATCCCAATGTAGCTACCATAGTCAGATGGCCACCATTCTTGGCTGCTGTTGATGAGTTCACGTAGGTCTTGTTTCACCGCTTCTAGATCTAATGATTTGAATGCAGCTGCATAGTCAAAATCAGGATCCATCGGGTTGGTTTTTTTATCGTGTTGCGACAGGATGTCTAGATTGAGCGCATTGGGCCACCAATCAGAATTATTGGTGCTGGCTAAACTCGTTTGTCCACCGTCTTTCTGGTGAAATGGACAACCTGATGCTTGCATATTCTGTGTCATATCGAGCTCCAAATTTGATCATCAAATTATGATTATCATGAACCGTTTAAAGTAATTATTACTGTTCTAACATAGCCCCTTTTGATGACAATCTAAAGCGAGTTTTACGAATAAAAACAATCGGATTCCTCTATTTAAACATTTAAGAAAGAAAGAATTTTAGCTTTTCAACAAGATAAGATCCGACGAAAAAACAATAGCAGGAAAAGCTTTTTATGCGAGGTTAATGGACATTTTCAATTGAGTTTATCGTTTAAAACTTAGACGATTCCTACCAGCAATCAGTGTGGCTCAGATTGAGTGAAAATCAAACAAGAAAAAAGGCATACTTTCGGTTTTTAGATTTTTTTTGAAAGATATTTTAGTAATGTCATTATGATCTCGGTGATGACTGTTTTTGCCCCAGCCATCACCTGATCTTACACATAAAGCGCCCATTACACGCTTAAACGTCGACCTTCTCTTAAGCAGACAAACGGATTCATCAGCTTCGAACTATTTTTCATCGCCACTTTCAAATCCATCTCAGGTTGCTCACGGCTTTCATCAGTCAGCTGAAAGGTGCGATAGTGAATGGCCATCGAGCATTTGGCATGCAGGTCTTTATGTGCTTGAAAGGCATCTTGCGGATTCATATGCATATAGCGCATGAGCTCACGCGGTTCATACGCCCCTATCGGCAGTAACGCAATTCGCGGTGCGCCAAAACGTTGATGCAGCTCTTTAAAGTGCGGTGAATAACCCGTATCCCCAGCAAAATAAGCATAGTCAGCACCACAGTGAATACTAAACCCGCCCCATAACGCACGGTTTTGGTCGCGTAGTCCACGTCCAGAACCATGCTGTGCTGGGGTATAGACCAGTTTCAAATCATGCAAGCGTGCTGACTGCCACCAATCCATTTCCAACACTTGTAAATGCTTGGGTAAATACCATCCATTGCCCAAACCCGTATAAATGGGCATGGCGAAACGTTCATACAACCAGTTCAGACTGGCAATATCCATATGGTCATAGTGGTTGTGGCTCAGCAGCACCGCATGGATGGTCGGTAAATCTTCCAAGGCAATGCCAGCAGGCATAACACGGCGAGGTCCCCGCCCTTGCTTCGGACTGACATGTTCAGCCCACACAGGATCGGTCAATAAATTATAGGGCCCAATTTGAAGTAATACTGTGGCATGCCCCACAAACCACACCTGCCAATCCTTTAAATCGGCATGGGGCCGATCTTGCGGCAAGCTTTTTTTATCGGCATGAAAGTGTGCATATTCTTGTTCTAAGTCCACATTCCATGTCGATGATTTACGCTTAATCAACCATTTCAGTAAGTCGCCTCGGCTACGGCCCTCAGGTCGACGAACCAAATTGACAAAGCGAGTCCCGTTATAATGGTCGGAGTGTAGGAACTGAAATTCGGGCTGTCGCCATGTATGGGACATGGTATTTTCAGTCGGAATTTGGTAATGGAGTTCAGTTGATTTTGGCTTCATTTAACGTCGTTATCTTTATTGCAATACACCAGTAACAGGACCAGTTTTGAAAACTGACCTCTACCTTAACCTATTCCAAGCGTCCTTGCATTCGCTCTAACCACACTTTTTTTGATTGTGGCTTAACAAAGAGTGCCACAATTTCAGGATGATTTTGTTTAATTTTTGCTTCAATTCGATTGACACAGGCTTCTATCTCATCGGTAGTGAGGTGATCTTCAAACTCCACGCTCAATGAAGCCAAAACCTGTTTGGCACCCATTTGCTCAGTCAGTAAGCCATTGGCCGATAGTACGCCTTCATCGTCTTGGGCAATTTTTAAAATATTTTGCCGTACATGCAAGTCTGCGGTCTCACCGAGCAGCAAACCTTTGGTTTCTCGTGCCAGCAGAAAAGCGGACACCGCCAGAACCAGCCCAATCAGAATAGACGCCACGCCATCCAGTGCAGGCATATTTAAACGATGTGCCAAATAAATACCCAAAAAGGCAATCAGCAGACCAATCAATGCAGCAGAGTCTTCAAACAGAACGGTAAACGTGGTGGGGTCTTTACTGCGACGAAAGGCCTCAAAATAACCTTGCTGACCTTTCGCCTTACGAAACACTTTCAGAGCAACACACCATGAAATACCTTCACTTACAAATGCAAAGCCGAGCACAACATAATTGATGGTCGGGTTTAGAATAGGTTCAGGATGCAAAATGTGCATGATCCCATTGTACATAGACACCAATGCCCCTAAAGCAAAAACCATGAGAGATACAATGAAGGCCCAAAAATACAGTTCTCGCCCGTAGCCAAAAGGATGGTTAAAGTTGGCAGGTTTATTTGACTTCTTCAGTCCATATAACAGTAGAATTTCGTTTAAGGTATCCACAACAGAGTGAATCGCCTCACTCAACATGGCAGAGCTGTTGGTCAGATAAGCCGCAATAAACTTTACCAGCGCAATGGCTAAATTACCCAACAGCGCGGCATAGACCACCAGTTTATTTGGATCTGCCATATCGATTTTTAGCCCATATGTTCAATTAAATTATATTTATGTTTTTATCATATCCAATTTTAGCAAAACGCAATTGTATTTTTATGTAGTGCATCTCCCCTGATTTTCAGGGGATTGGTATGAACTATTTTTAGTATTAAATTAATACCTTTTAGCAATTATTAAAAAAGCTATTTCGTATTAAAAAAGCCTTAAGACTCAATCCAAGATCATTTATTTTCTAAATAATTGAATCATCTTCACGGTATCATTGTTTATCGATTATACTTTATGGCAGTCATGGTAAGACATTTTTTGGATTAGTCAGTGGGTTATTTATATGGAACTTAGACACCTTCGCTATTTCATTACTGTTGCTGAAGAACTGAACTTTAGTAAAGCAGCACTGAAACTTTATACCGCTCAACCCTCATTAAGTCAGCAAATCAAAGACCTTGAAGAGGATGTCGGTGTGCAGTTATTGTATCGAACCAAGCGAAAAGTTGAACTCACGGAAGAAGGCGCTGTTTTCCTTGAACAAGCACGTCTCACTCTAGCTCAGGCAGACAAAGCAGTCGCTATGGCACGCCAAGTGTCACAAGCCAAACAGCAGATGCTCCGCATTGGTTTTGTTCCTGTTGCGGAAATGAAAATCTTTCCTTATGTGCTGCCCAATTTAAGAGTACAAAACCCAGAGTTAAAAATTGAGTTGTTCAGTATGAACAATACTGAGCAACTGCGTTTGCTGAAAAAAGGTGAATTGGACATTAGCTTTACACGAAATAATGTCCATAGTGATGAAATCGAAAGCCAGTTTGTACTGCGTGAACCACTCATTTTCCTGTTGCCACAAGATCATCCTTTGGCCAAATATGAGCGAATTCCTGTTAAAGCGTTAAATGGCATTGATTTTATTATTCCCGCAACTGAGCAGTCACAGACTTTGCACCAGACCATTTTGGAATTTGCCAAAGCTCACAATATTGAACTTAACATTGTGCAAAAAGCAGACAACATCCTATTCAATATCAACTCGATTGGCTTGGGGCTTGGCTGTACAATTTTACCTAGTTACATTGCACCACTTAGCATGAATAACACGGTAATTCGTCCACTTGAGGTTGAGCTGCCGTATTTGGATCTATATGCGAACTACCGTAAAAATAACAGTTCACTGGCTGTGACTAGATTTTTAGAATTACTGACTCGGGTATTTTATTTGGATATTAACCGCGAATAAATCCGCAGTGAGTCCCAATGATGTATCCCATTCGGCGCGCTACTATTTTCTGAATAAATAGCCACGCGCCTTGATCATAAACCATTCCTCTGCATAAAAAGTAGATTTCCACCCTTTTTTTAGCGATGTCGATGACATCTCGCTTTTTCATTTTGCATTCTGTTTAAGCTAGGATAGGCTAATAAAAACTAGCTCTTGTCAGGTTCCCCACAACTGAAGTCAGAACACAGACTGGTACTGAAGTAGATCTTGTGACTTTAGCTGCACGAAAAAATAATAAAATAGAGAAGGAGAAAATTATGCCGATACCCACTTTGCAGCGTTTAAAAACAGCAATGAAATTTCGCCCCTTCTTTTTCATTAGTTTTTTGCTGACTGCTGTTTTTTATACGCTGCTGAATACATTTACCGACTGGTCTTGGTCGACTAATTTATTGATCAGTTGGAACATTGCTGTCTCAAGTTATTTAGTTAAAACCATGACCACCCTGTGGTCTGTTGACCATCAGCACATTCTGCAACATGCACAACAGCAAGATGCCAGTAAATGGATCATTCTACTGTTGGTCATCCTGACTTTGCTCATGTGCTTAATTGCGATTGTATTGGAATTGACTCACCTCCCAGATGACCCAACCATCAAATATGGGCATTTGGCTCTGTCCTTACTCACCATTATTAGTGCATGGTTCTTTATGCATACCGTGTTTGCCATTCATTATGCGCATGATTATTATCTGGCCCTCGCAGACCAACAAGATGCAGGCTTAGACTTTCCCAAAACGGCTCAACCAACCTATCCCGACTTTTTATATTTTAGTTATGTGATTGGCACTTCCGCACAAACCGCGGATGTTTCCATTACCTCGCGTTCGATGCGTATTCTCAATATTCTGCACATTATTTTAGCTTATGGTTTTAACACCTCTATTCTCGCCATTAGCATCAATGTCGCGGCGGGTTTTATCACGCTTTAAACGTCTTATTTTTTTCATTTCTTGGTCATCCTCTCAAATGACAACCATTCAATATAAAAACGATGACTGAAGTCCTTTCGACAAAAAAAGCTCCCAATGAAAGAGCTTTTCCAAATCATAAACCCAACAATTAAATCAACCGTTCATCAGCCTTAAAACATACTGAAGACAAAAGCGTTGAAGATGATCGCCCACAACAGTCAGGCTCACTCTAGCCACCTTCCACAGGCTATATATTTAGACGACTCAAGTTAAATCACTTGTTTAAGGTCAACATATTGCAATAACTGCTGCTGCAAGCTCGGCACATCATCCGCGATGGCTAAAGGTTGATATTGTCTGAGCGTTTCAGGAGTATGCACCCCATAACTTACCCCGATTCTTGGCATGGCAATATTACGTGCCATTTCTAGGTCATAACTGGTATCACCGACCATAATCGCGCGTTCCGCAGACACACCCGTTTCAGCTAAAATTTCTTCCAACATCAAAGGATGCGGTTTAGATTTAGTTTCACTGGCAGCACGCGTTGTCACAAATAGTGCTTGGCTCTGTGTTTGTGCTAATACTCGATCTAACCCTTTACGACTTTTACCTGTCGCCACAGCCAACTGCAAACCCGCTTCACGTAATTCATTCAACATATCGGCCACGCCGTCGAACCAGACATCACCTTTCGAGTTCGCCACATAATGCTCGGCATAGCATTGCAAAATCTCAGTATGTAGCTCAGGCACTTGAGGAAATAATCGCTGCGCGACTTCTGGCAAACCTAAACCAATAATACTTTTTGCTGCATCAGCAGTTAAAGGTTGTGCAAATTGCTGCGCGGCAAACAGTAAACTCGCCACAATTTGCCCCACTGAATCAAATAAAGTCCCATCCCAATCAAAGATAATCAGTTCTACAGGTTTGTTCATGCTGGGGTTCCAATATTTACTTTTATACAAACAATTTACACAATGCATTTGCGACACGATGGCGGCAAGGATGTCGCCGTTGAGCTGACTTTCACTTCGCTTTAAAGCAATGCTTCAACTACGTTCAGGCTGTTCCATCAGCTCAACAAAAGATTTTCGCTACCCTTCATTTTTGAAAAGTAACGATGACCAATACAACATCATTTTAAATTAATCACAACCAGCAAAAGCCATGTATTCATCACCGCCCCTAAAATGAATGGGAAGAGGTTTAATCCTTCTTCTGCGCTCTTAACTGCGCCACAATACTCTGCATATCTTCAGGCAAAGGTGCTTCAATCGGCGCGTAACCAGGGATGTCTAAACGCATTGCATGCAGACATAAACGACGCGGCTTCGGTCCCTTATATTCTGTTTCATGACCATACTTATCATCCCCAACCAATGGATGACCGATGCTTAAACCATGCACACGAATTTGATGGGTACGCCCTGAAAGTGGCGATGCATAGACTAAGGTTGCATGCATAAAGCGCTCAGCCACATTCCACTGCGTTTTAGACTCTTTACCTTCACTCGACACACGCACACGACGCTCACCATTGGCCAGTTCATAACGGTGCAAAGGCGCATCAATTAACTGCTTGTCTAAACTCACCACACCTTTGACGACAGCGGCGTAAGTTTTCTTAATTTTGTGTTCACGTAGCATGTCCTGTAAGCTTTTTAATACACTACGCTTTTTAGAAATCATCACCAAACCGGAGGTATCACGGTCAATACGATGAATCAGTTCTAAATATTTTTTACCTGTTGCCGCACGTAAGCCTTCAATCAGACCATAAGCCACACCACTGCCACCATGTACAGCAATGCCTGATGGCTTGTTGACGACCATCAAGCCCTCATCTTCATACACCACACGGCTGAGTAAACCCTGTGCGACTTTGTCAGAAACAGGTGCCGCATTTTCATCTTTTTGTTCATAGCGAATCGGGGCCACACGAATCTGGTCACCAATAGACAGCTTAGTTTCTGCTTTTATACGCTTTTTATTCACGCGAACCTGACCTTCACGAATCAGGCGATAAATACGACTTTTAGGCACACCTTTTAAACGGCTAAATAAAAAGTTATCAATCCGTTGCCCTGCTTGATGCTCGTCCACTTCAAACCACGTCACGTTTTGCCATTGTTGGGTAGAATTCATACAGTTACTGCGACCTAAAAAATACGGAATTTGAATAAAAAATGACCATTTAGGCTATGCTTTACACAAGAAAGACTAGCTTAGCCCATAGGCAGATGGTACAAGGTTTGATATAGTCAGCGCACGGATACCACCATAAGTGAGTCAAAAGCTTAATCATTTCAATTTTAAATTGAATAGTTAAGAAAATAACTCAACTCAGCTTGGAACGGTCCCAAAAGAATTATGCCGACGCCGAAGGCTTATTATATCGGCAAAACAGCAAACTGTTAGGTTTAATTGTGCATCTGCACATAAATCAGTTTGCCCCAAAAAAATATGTGACCAACGAAGGTTGGTTTTTAAACGTAAACTGATATACATCAGATTAGTCGCTCCCTGATGTCGTATTCAGGCCACAGCGTTGATGCATATGGATCTGTTCAGTTGTAAAGGTACGATGATAATTCCGTATCAAGACACCCTATCCAAAAAGAAGGGTTGCTCTTCGAGCAAATGTGACAGTGAAAGTTACTTACATCCAATGCACCGCTTGTCCGCCAGTGAAACGCGCAGGAGACTTTAATCGTTTAAAGATTGAAGCCGTATTGCCATCATCAATATGTGAATCAAAACCGAAGCCGATCAAAAAGGCAGGTAATAAAACTCAGACCACAATCGGTTTATTTGAGATCTGAGCAAAATTGGTCCGTGATGTTTGATGTTCGCTACGTGTTTAGCGATAGTTTGCTGTGTATCACTATTAGGTGTTACACCCATGAAACGTATGTTGATTAATGCAACACATGCAGAAGAGATTCGCGTTGCACTTGTCACTGGGCAGCGTCTTTACGATTTTGACTTAGAGAATCGTACCCGTGAACAAAAAAAATCCAATATCTATAAAGGTCACGTGACTCGCGTTGAGCCTTCTTTAGAAGCCGTCTTTGTTGAATATGGTGCGGGACGTCAAGGCTTCTTGTCTATGCGCGAAATCGCAAATTCATATTACCAAGCAGACCCACGCCAAACTTCAAACATTCGCGAATTGATTACTGAAGGCACAGAGCTTTTGGTGCAAGTTGAAAAAGAAGAACGTGGTAACAAAGGCGCTGCTCTTTCTACCTTCATTTCTTTAGCTGGTCGCTATTTGGTACTTATGCCAAATAACCCGAAAGGTGGTGGTATTAGCCGTCAAATTTCAGGTTCTGTGCGTGAAGAATTGAAAGAAATGTTGGCGTCGTTAAATGTACCTCGTGGCATGAGCGTGATTGTACGTACTGCGGGTATTGGCCGTTCTCAAGAAGAATTACAACTGGACCTACAGCACTTACTTGATCTTTGGGCTCAAATCCAAAACACAGCAAGTTCTGGTCCATCACCCATGTTGGTTCACCAAGAAGCAGGCGTGGTGACGCGTGCGATTCGTGATTATTTACGTGATGATGTTGCTGAAATCTTAATTGATTCAGAGCAAGCCTATAACGAAGCCTATAACTTCGTAAAAGCAGTCATGCCTCGTCAAATCGATAAGCTAAAAACCTATACGCTAAATGAACCATTATTTGCTCATTTTGGGATCGAAAGCCAAATTCAAACAGCTTATGAACGTGAAGTGAAATTACCTTCAGGCGGTTCAATCGTTATTGATCAAACCGAAGCCTTAGTGTCTATCGACATTAACTCTGCAAAATCAACTCGTGGTAGTGACGTTGAAGATACAGCGCTCAACACCAACCTTGAAGCAGCAGAAGAAATTGCACGTCAACTGCGTTTACGTGACATTGGTGGTTTGGTCGTGATCGATTTTATCGACATGACCAAAGACCGCAACCAACGTATGGTTGAGGCGAAACTCCGCGAAGCAACACAAAGCGACCGTGCCCGTATCCAATTCGGTCAATTGTCTCGTTTTGGCTTGATGGAAATGAGCCGTCAACGTCTACGCCCTTCGCTTGAAGAAGCAACAGGTTATGTCTGCCCACGCTGTCATGGCACAGGTATGGTTCGTGACTTACGCTCTTTATCGCTTTCAATTATGCGTAAAGTCGAAGAAATTGCGCTGCGTGAACGTCATGGTGAAGTTCAAGTACAGGTTCCTGTTGAAATTGCAGCATTCTTATTGAATGAAAAGCGTCACACGTTGGTTTACCTCGAACAAACCTCAGGTGTTCGTGTGACTGTGCTTCCACACCCACACTTAGAAACCCCGCATTACGAAATTTCGTATAACCCTGAAGGCTTTGCACCAACCAGCTATGAACGCACAGAAGCAACACGTTCAAGCGAAAAAGAGTTGGGTTACGAGTCATCAGAATGGCATTTAGATGGTGCAGATCATGTGCATCAACATGCCACTCCTGCGCCAACACAACAAGAAAAAGGCAATAAAAAACCACGTAACAACGCACCACAACAACAAGTCGCTCAACAAACCCCTGCTCAGGCTGCACCTTCAAGCAGCCCATGTGCATGGTTAGAGAACTTGTTTGTGCAAAAACAAGCTGCGACTGTTGATCAATCACGTTCTGCAAATAATGCTGCTGCTGCCATTGAGCAAATGGTGAATGGTGGTGCAGTGAGCCGTGGTCAGTTTGGTCAAGTTAGCACACCTGTTGCGGCATCTGTTGCGCCAAGTAACAATGTCTACATGAGCTCTGCACCTATTCATGCAAAATCTGAACACCGTGAAGATAAGCATGTAGAGAAAGAAGAACGTGGCACACGTCACAACAAAAAGCGCCCTAATAAGCACAAAGAGTCGCGTGAGCAAAATGCGCAACATGACAACCAAGTTCATGAAGAAATTGTGCAGGTCTCTCGTCAAGATCAACAGCGCCAAGACCGTTATGAACAACGTTCTGAACGGAATGAACAACAACGCCAAGACCGTCATGAACAACGTTCTGAGCGTAGTGAACAACAACGTCCAGAGCGTAATGAGCAGCAACGTCAAGAACCGCGTGAAAACAAGCGTTCATCACGTCGCCAACACGGCGAGCAGCAACAAAACAATGATGTTCAAAACGAACAACAAAATGCAATGCCACGTCGTGACCGCCGTAACCAGCCTCGTCCAGAACGCCCTAATCGCCACCGCGACCCAAGTGTACTAAATGAGCAAACGACTGAAGCAGCGCCAGCTGTGGTTCAAGAACCTCAAGTTAAAGTTGAGCTGATTGAAGCACCGCGTCAAGAAATGATCACAACGGCTCATGTAGTCAATGTCGATCAAGCGCAAAGTGAAATCGTGGCATTAACTCCACCTGCACACGCTGCAACCGAAACCAAGCCTCAGCAAGCGGCTATTGCGAAAGCAGAAGTTGAAGTAAAAGCTGAGAAAGTGGTACAGCAGAAAGCAACCGAAGTTGTAGCAGCACCTACTGAACAACACACAGAGCAAAAACCACGTGAAAGCGTAAAACGTGCCAGCAATGACCCACGTCAACGCCGTCGCCAACAACGCGCTGCGCACACACAGCAAACTGAAACACCTAAACTCACACCTTCACAGGTGCCAACTTTAGGTCAGTACACCATCAGTAGCTTGATTCGCCATGTCTATGGTGAAGACTGTTCCGTACTAATTGAGCAGTTTGGTTTAATTCCAACCTTCAACCGTGCCCTTCAGAAATTTACTGAAGAGTATGCGGCAACGTTAAGCAAAACTGTGACAACGCCTGCTGTTGAGGTAGAGAAAAAACCTGTCACCCGTGATGTTGCAATCACAAAAGCACAGCCTGAAGCAGAGCCAGTTCCAGTATTGGACCTGACACCGCCTGCACCTGTGTCTGAACAACGTGTTGCAAATGACCCGCGTGAGCGTCGTCGTCTAGCTAAACTTGCTGCTGAACAAGCCAAACAAGCACGTGAAACAGCACCTGTTGCTGAATCATCAGCGCCTGAAACAGCGGTTGTTGCAGAAACGCCTGCTGCTGAAGTAACACCTGCTGTAACTTCACAGGAAAGCAAACCTGTTGTTGAAACAGAAAGCGAAGCACCTGTTGCAGTTGAAAGCAGTGAAGTGAAAAGCTCGACAGATGTAGCTGCGGTTGAAGAAAAGGAAGTCGTCGTTGCACCAGTTCAAGCCAAAGCGCCTAGAGCGTCAAAGCAAACTGAAAAAGCAGAAGCGACTGAAACTGTAGCAGAAACAGCTACGGACGAGTCAGATAAATCAGACTCGGACAAGCCCGTTCGCCCACGTCGCCCACGTGGTCGTCCACCGAAAAAAGCGAGCCCGACTGAGTCGTAATTCGCCCTAGAGTTGTAAATTTTAAAAACCTAGTCATTTCGGTGGCTAGGTTTTTTTGTTATTTTCGTCAGATTAGGTTGATTGCACTAGACCGAAACGATTAAAAGAACAAGTGTAGAAACTGAGCACTATTCAAACGCATTGGATTGCATAAAATAATTAGGATTCATATGAGCCAACACCCATCACATGACCTCATTGGTATTACCGACGTTGCAGCAAAACTTCCTCAATTCATCAGTAAAGTACCCAACTTACTCAGTGGATTAAAACAAGCATATTTACGTACACCAAATACCCCCGCAGGTCTCGGGATTGCTTTTGAAAAAGCAGTGAAGCGCAACCCTCATGGTATGGCCCTGCTATTTGAAGATCAAAAATTTAGCTACCAAGCCCTCAATGAATGGGCAAACCAAATCGGGCACTATTTGTTATCCATCGGGGCAAAAAAGGGTGATGTCATCACCGTGATGATTGAAAACCGTCCTGAATTGGTTGCAACCGTGATTGCACTTGCCAAAATTGGCGTTACTGCGGCTTTAGTCAACACCTCTCAAGTCGGTAAAGTGCTAGCACATAGTATTAATCTGGTCAAACCCATTGCAGTAATCGTGGGTGAAGAATGCCGTGCCGCAGTTGATGAAATCCGTCATGATTTAAATCTCTCTACGGATCGTTTCTATTGGTTTGCCGACCAAGAAACCCAAAAAGATGTAGGCCTTGCGCCAAAAGGTTTCAGTAATCTTGCTGAAAAAATTGATGCCTTTGCCAAGTTTAATACCCCAACCACACACAGTGTGCTTGGTAAAGATGGCTTGTTTTATATTTATACCTCAGGCACAACGGGTCTACCCAAAGCTGTTATTTTCACACATAGCCGTTGGACCTTGGCTTATGGAACCTACGGGCACGTGCTCAACCTCGGCAAAGATGATGTGATGTATGTCACCCTACCGCTGTACCATGCAACAGGCATTGTAGTGTGTTGGTGTGGTGTGATTGCAGGTGCAGGTACTTTGGCTTTGCGCCGTAAATACTCCACTTCTGCTTTTTGGAAAGATGTACAAAAGTTTGATGCCTCTGCCATTGGCTATGTTGGTGAGTTATGTCGCTACCTTATGGATGCACCACCTTCAGCGTTAGAAAAAGGTCACCGTGTCACCAAAATGATCGGCAATGGCATGCGTCCAAATATTTGGGACAAATTCAAACAGCGGTTCGCTATTGAAGAAATTTTAGAGCTTTATGCGTCGAGTGAGGGCAATGTCGGTTTTAGCAATGTATTCAACTTTGACAATACCGTCGGCTTTTCACCTACACCTTATGCCATTATCCAGTTTGATAAAGAAAAAAATGCGCCTGTTTATGATGCCAAAGGTGGCTGCATAAAGGTCAAAAAGGGCGAAGTTGGTTTATTGATTGGTAAAATTACTCGTCGTTCCCCTTTTGATGGCTATACAGACCCTGAAAAAAATAAATCGGTGATTCTTAAAGATGTATTCAAATCTGGTGATGCTTACTTCAACACAGGCGACTTAGTCCGCGATATTGGTTTCCGTCATGCCCAATTCGTCGATCGCTTAGGCGATACCTTCCGCTGGAAAGGCGAAAATGTATCCACGACTGAAGTTGAAAATATGGTCAGTGAATATGAAAAAATCACCGAAGCTGTGGTATATGGTGTTGAAATACCGAACACCAACGGTCGTGCGGGGATGGCTGCGATTACACTGGCAGACGGTGCTGAACTGAATGAACAGGATTTAGCCCAAATGCTCGTGAGCTTTAAAAAATGCCTGCCTGCCTATGCAGTACCCGTCTTCTTACGCGTACAAAAGCAAGTTGAAACTACAGGAACGTTTAAATACCAAAAGAATAAGCTCAAAGAACAAGCCTTTGACCCGAGAAAAACGGATGAACGTTTGCTGGTTCTGTTACCCAACAGCAGTGCCTATGTAGATTTAACGCAACAAGTCTTTGATAACATTCAAGCCTATCAATATCGCTTCTAAACTCGAATTGCTTGTTTTTTAGCTACCCAATCGCAAATTTGTTGTATTTATAATCAAACATTAACAAGTTTGCGATTTTTTACTTGCGCTCGATGCATATCTTGCTACAATACGCTCCATCAAATGATATGGGTCGTTAGCTCAGCTGGTAGAGCAGCGGACTTTTAATCCGTTGGTCCCGCGTTCGAATCGCGGACGACCCACCATTCCTTTGATGCCCTTGATGGGTCGTTAGCTCAGCTGGTAGAGCAGCGGACTTTTAATCCGTTGGTCCCGCGTTCGAATCGCGGACGACCCACCATCTTTCTTGTAAAATCCAATTTTACAAACCTGTTCAGGTTCGAATGCTTTAAAAAATTCTTTTTTAAACTTTCAGTGAATACTCTTTCACACACCTCGCTCAGGGTCGTTAGCTCAGCTGGTAGAGCAGCGGACTTTTAATCCGTTGGTCCCGCGTTCGAATCGCGGACGACCCACCATTTATTTAAATCCTCTTTAATTGCATTGATATGACATTTATTTAGCAACACGCTCTTTAAGTCATGAAATTCGCACGCTGTTCATTTCTTCACTATTTTTATTCTTTAGTCTTATTCTGTGGCTTTGTCTAGTTCCATATAAACTACGAATTAGGCTCACGCTTTAAGGTATATGCACGCTCTAATTTCGGAAAACCTCGCGCATACAATTTTTGGTTTGTGACATCTAGATTATTACTTTTATCCAAATCCATTTGCAGCGTTTGCGAATCTACTACGCGATAATAAAAATTAATCCCCTCTTTACGATGTACGATCAGTTCTGTTCGCTCTTTATTCATGGTCCATGTATCTCGGCGATAACTTAAGTTTGACAGTCCAGGACGCTGTTTTTCCGAAAATACCTTACCTAAGCGCACAATGCTGCGATGCACCGTACCATCGGGTAAAAAATTGAGAATAAAATCAGCTTTCCCTGTATCACAAGGGAAAAAATAACCATCACATTGAATTTGTGTACGATAGCGCCCGATGAACTGCTGTTCACGAATATCCAGCGTACGAGGTGCATACTCTGAATCATCTTGCATGGTTGCCCGCCCTGCCACCTCAGTCAGTTTCTTCCCCGACTCAGACGAAACATCCGCGTCCTCTACCGTGCTATTTTCATGTTGTTGTGATGCCTCCGAAAGCCCACCATCACAGCCAGCTAACGATACACCAATTAGCCACACTGCCCCTTGCAGTAATGCGCCAATCAAACCCTGATGCTTTCGTTTCAACTTCATTCCACACTCACTTCCTGCACGTGATTAATGTCCATAACCATCACGAATTTCCATCCTGACCTTTTGTGTTTTTTCAGATTCAAATGACTTCTGATTTTAAGCAACTGGCTCAATATCAAATAGAGCACATTTTAATCCCGATCAAAACCACAGCTTTATCTCTTTACATAACTTTACTTTTTAATTGACTCCATCACCTTTAAAAACTTAATTCCATCTCCATTTTTAAATTATGAGTGCATAAAGCCACTCAGATTTTCATTTTAAGGAGACCTAGATGGCCAATGTTGGTTTATATCGCTCAAACCGCTCAAACATGATTGCTGGTGTAATGGGTGGTATTGCTGAACGTTTTGGTTGGAACGCAAATTTACTTCGTATTGTTTTCATCACCATTTCACTGTTAAGTGCAGCATTCCCTGGAATTTTGGTTTATCTGATTCTGTGGCTGGTAATGCCTAAACAAAAAGATCAAATCGAGCATTCTCCACAAGCCCGATCTGGTTATAACAACACGATGCGTACCGTTAATCCAGATCATCGCAACCCATAAGCGCACATCTTTCGTCTCAAAAAAGTTTCTTTTTATGCTACGACAACTTCCCCCAAAGTGTCGTAGTTTTTTTTGCCTACGATACTCACATAACTTAGCGATGTTGTAACAAGCGATACAGCGCTGCAATCATATCGGCACGGCTAATGATACCGACCAAAGCCTTGTCTTCAACCACAGGGATATAGTTAAAAGAACGTTCAACAAAGTACGGGATCAAATCTTGCAGCTCTTGATCTGGCTGTACCGTGACCACCTGACGCTTCATAATGTGCTTAACTTGATCTTGCCAAGAAGTACGTAAATCCGTCGCCTTTTGGAACCACTCCACCACCTCATATAAAGCCAAGGTGCCGCATACTTGTTCAGCTCGATTTAACACAGGTAAACTCATCAAATTGACCTGTTTAAATTTTTCCACAGCGACTTGAATGTCTTCATCTTCATATAAACAAAGGACATCTTTACTCATAATGTCCTGACAACGTAAGTCTATATGAAAGCGAGTATCGGCCTGTGCTTGAGCTTTTAAAATCAATTTTTGTAAATCATATTCACTGATGTCGAGCAACTGTGTTTCTTGGGCTAAAACTTGATGAATATCTTCAGGTTGAATCGTGACCTTCTGGGTGGGGGTCGGGTCGGTGCTACGCGTATTGACTTGTGCCACAGTTGGGTATTGCTTCCCGAGCAATCGGTTGAACACAATCGCAATCAGAAGGAGTAAGATCGAGTTGAGTAGAACAGGATAAAACACAAACTGATACCCTAGCTCGCGTACCGTATCTCCTCCCAGCACCGCTGTAATTGCCACAGCACCACTCGGTGGATGCAAAGAGTCTGTCGTCATCATCAAAATAATCGACAAAGCCACAGCAACACTAAATGCTTCTGTTAAGTTGGAAATATAGAGTGCGCAGGTCACCCCAATTACGGCTGCAATGGTATTCCCAATCACAATATTCCATGGTTGAGCCAAAGGACTGGCTGGTACGGCAAAAAGCAATACCGAGGATGCCCCCATCGGGGCGATATACCATGCATTGATCCCACCCAAAAGCCACCAACTGATGAGTGAAGACAGTGCTAATCCCAATAATGCCCCCAAACCACAGAGCATTCTTTCCTTTAGCGGTAACACTTTAAAATTTGGTTTTAAGGTATTTAACCATTCAAGTTGCATATGAAACACAGCCGCCCTTCTACTTTTTCGCACTTTACCAGTGCAAAATTATACGTGGTCTCAGCAATAAGATGCATCTATTTTACATCTTATTTTTATGAGTCATTCTACTGAATTCTTTAGTGAACGTATTGCTGTAATTGAACAACCTGATCAGCATCACTTCATTATAACAACACCGATAAATACCATTAGATTGAAATAATGAAAGTCAGCTTTGTCCTCAATATCATGTATATTCTCATTGTTTCTCTTTTTGTATATTGATGCCTTATTTAGACTACTATCAAGCATTGCAATAACACACCCTCATGCGCTATTTCATAACGTAATAGTTTGCTACTTTAAGTGCCAATCTAACTATAAAATCATATCAGGCCAACATGAAAGCCATTACTAAGAAGCTCTTTCAACCACTACAACAAACGAAAAAGGGAATAACAGCAAATTTATTCCTCGCCCCCATTGGTGGACTACCAGCTACTTGTATGGCTACCTTGATTATCGCAATCATGAGTGGTCAGGTGACCAACGCCAAGATTTTGCTGTATCTGTTTATGATGATTCTTCCTGCTTTTTTATTCTATTTGTGTTTTTTCTATATCCCCTATCTTCTGCTCTTTTTAGTATTACAGCATTTTCATAAATTCAATCTCTTCAATATAGGGTTGGCAACGCTATTCGGCTTCCTCAGCTTTTATTACATTTCTTATCCCCATCATTTTTTAGATGTATTTACCCTAACAGTGTTAGTCTTATTTTTCATTTTACCCACAGCTGTTTTTTTGTTTTCCTCAGCTTAAAAAGCCATAAACAAATCATGGAGGAAAAAAGTAAGCTCCGCCACAAACCTAAAGGTAATCACTAAAATTACTATTCTGTATTTTGCACAGAAACTTTGCCACTCCCACCTAAAATCCTTATACTTAGAACCAATTTTTTCTCTAATTTTTAATGGATGCACCATGAGTCGCGCCATATCGCATATTGATACATTCCAAGGCTTAATTCTTGCCTTACAAAACTACTGGGCTGAACAAGGTTGTGTGATTTTACAACCTTACGATATGGAAATGGGTGCAGGGACATTCCACACTGCAACATTCTTACGCGCACTTGGGCCTGAAACGTGGAACGCAGCATACGTTCAACCCTCACGCCGCCCTAAAGATGGGCGTTATGGCGAAAACCCAAACCGTTTACAGCACTACTACCAATTCCAAGTGGTGCTAAAGCCAAACCCAGACAACATCCAACAGCTTTATCTCGACTCGTTAAAAGCGATTGGCATTGACCCACTGGTTCACGACATTCGTTTTGTAGAAGACAACTGGGAATCTCCAACACTGGGTGCTTGGGGCTTGGGTTGGGAAGTTTGGTTAAACGGTATGGAAGTGACTCAGTTCACTTACTTCCAGCAAGTGGGTGGTGTTGAATGCTACCCAGTAACGGGTGAAATCACTTACGGTCTTGAGCGTTTAGCCATGTACCTACAAGGTGTGGACTCGGTTTACGACTTGGTTTGGACCAAAGGTCAATTCGGTACAGTAACTTATGGCGATGTGTTCCATCAAAATGAAGTTGAACAATCGACTTATAACTTTGAATACGCTCCTGTCGACAAACTGTTTGAATTGTTCGATTTCTACGAAGGCGAAGCCAACCGTTTAATCGAAGCGAAATTATCTCTTCCTGCATATGAGCAAGTGGTTAAAGCATCACATACCTTTAACTTACTCGATGCACGTGGCGCGATTTCTGTAACTGAGCGTCAACGTTATATTTTACGTGTGCGTACGCTGGCACGTGCGATTGCACAAAGCTATGTACAGGCGCGTGCGGAATTGGGCTTCCCAATGGCAGAGCCACACTTACGTGATGAAGTTTTAGCGCAATTAAAAGCTCAGGTTGAAGCAGAAGCTGCTCAAGCAGAAAAAGCAGCGGAGAACAAATAATGTCTAAACATACTGTTTTATTTGAACTTGGCTGTGAAGAACTTCCACCAAAAAGCCTAAAAACTTTACGTGATGCTTTAAAAGCTGAAACTGAAAAAGGCTTAAAAGATGCAGGCTTGGCGTTCGATGCCATTGAAGCCTATGCAGCACCACGTCGTTTGGCCCTCAAAATTGTGAATGTTGATGCTGCACAAGCGGACACACAAAAACGTTTTGATGGTCCTGCTGTTCAAGCAGCTTATGATGCTGAAGGCAAACCGACTAAAGCCTTAGAAGGCTTTATGCGTGGTCAAGGCATCACTGCAGATCAAGTATCAACTTTCCAAGCGGGTAAAGTTGAAAAAGTCTGCTTCTTGAAAGATGTAAAAGGTCAAAGCCTTGACGCACTCTTGCCACAAATTTTACAAACAGCGTTGGACAACTTACCAATTGCAAAACGTATGCGTTCTGCGGCAAGCCGTACCGAATTCGTACGTCCAGTTAAATGGGTTGTGTTGTTGAAAGACAACGATGTAGTTGATGCAACAATTCAAGATCACAAAGCGAGTAACGTGACGTATGGTCACCGTTTCCATGCGCCTGAAGCAATTACTTTAGCTAATGCAGATGCTTATTTAGATGCGCTTCGTGCAGCGAAAGTTGTGGCGAATTTTGAAGAGCGTCAAGCCATCATCGACCAGCAAGTTAAAGCTTTGGCAGATGAAGTCAATGCGATTGCAATTGTGCCTGCGGATCTTCGTGATGAAGTAACTGCTTTGGTGGAATGGCCTGTAGCATTACGTGCGAACTTTGAAGAACGCTTCCTTGCGGTTCCTCAAGAAGCGTTAATTACCACCATGCAGGACAACCAAAAGTATTTCTGTTTGGTGAATGCGGATAATAAATTACAGCCTTACTTCATTACCGTTTCCAATATTGAGTCGAAAGATCCAACGCAAATTATTGAAGGGAACGAGAAAGTAGTTCGTCCACGTTTGTCAGATGCTGAATTCTTCTTCTTGCAAGACCAAAAGCAACCGCTTGCATCGCGTAAAGAAAAACTGGCGAACATGGTGTTCCAAGCACAGTTGGGTACGCTTTGGGACAAATCAACCCGTATTGCCAAATTGGCTGTTGCCCTTGCACCAATTACAGGTGCCAATGTGGCTGATGCTGAAAAAGCAGCACTGCTTGCTAAATGCGACTTAACGTCTGAGCTTGTGGGTGAATTCCCAGAACTTCAAGGTATTGCGGGCACTTACTACGCACGTCTTGAAGGCGAAAATAACGAAGTGGCTGAAGCCTTAGGCGAGCAGTATCTTCCTAAATTTGCGGGTGATGTATTACCGCAAACCAAGACAGGTACAACCATTGCCCTTGCAGACCGTTTAGACACGCTCACAGGTATTTTTGGTATTGGTCAAGCACCGACGGGTTCGAAAGACCCATTTGCTTTACGTCGTTCTGCAATTGGTATTTTGCGTTTAGTGACTGAAAACAACTTAGATGTTTCCATTGAAGAATTGATTAAGTTGGCTTTAGCAGCGTATGGCGATGTGGTAAAAGATCACGACAAGACTTTGACAGATGCAGTAGCATTCTTGGAAGGTCGTTACCGTGCGAAATACGAAGACCAAGGTGTTGCGGTTGATGTCATTCAAGCAGTTCAAGCCTTATCACCAAAATCACCGCTTGATTTTGACAAGCGTGTCAATGCGGTAAATCACTTCCGTAACTTGGCTGAAGCGGCTGCTTTAGCTGCGGCAAACAAACGTGTTGCTAACATTCTTGCCAAAGAAGCGACACCAGAAGGTGCGGTAGTTGAAGCGAAATTGGTTGAAGATGCTGAAAAAGCATTATTCGCAGAACTTCAAGCCATTAGCCCAGTGGTTGAGCCATTATTGGCTGCAAAAGACTACACTGAAGCACTTTCTAAACTCGCTGCCCTTCGTGCACCAATTGATGCTTTCTTTGATGGCGTAATGGTGATGGCGGATGATGCTGAATTGAAAGCAAACCGTTTACGTTTACTGGCGCAGTTACGTGGCTTGTTTACCAGTGTTGCGGATATTTCAGTGTTGCAGCATTAAGCTGAATAGTTGAAATAAAAAACCCGCTTTAAAGCGGGTTTTTTTATATCTTTACTGAACGACTACGACTAGATGCCTTAACTTGCCTGCCTGCTTCTTTTGCTTCTTCTTCTCCAGAATCTGCAATCATGCTAATGACATCTGCTACATCATTAGGATACATTGAGAACTCTATGGAAATACAAGTCCCAATGAAGCTTGAATCTCTTTCTTCAATGCCATTTTTTGCTCTTTTTGCAATCAGTGTTTTTCCCGAACTTGAAATAGTCATCCTTCCATAGTTTTTAGCTAAATGATATAAAACATATAATCCAAAGCCTGAATTACCATGAATATTTAAGCTTTCTTCTATATTAAGAGTTCTGGATAACCCTGCTTGAAGGGCGACTTGTAAAAAATTTTCATCTGATACATTTATTTCTGCATTTACCAATGATTGGTATATGCCAATACCTTCATCAATCACAGCTATTTGAGCACGATTGTTCGTCCACCTCTGACCACATACAAAGC
The DNA here is from genome assembly GCF_002165305.2 of Acinetobacter sp. WCHA55. Lineage (NCBI taxonomy): Bacteria > Pseudomonadati > Pseudomonadota > Gammaproteobacteria > Moraxellales > Moraxellaceae > Acinetobacter > Acinetobacter sp. WCHA55. The sequence goes on from NZ_CP032286.1 coordinate 3,026,049, forward strand.
AAATATCCTCTTCTGAATGCTCTAAAGCATTTCTAATTGCTTCTCGGACAGAATATGCAATCGTAAGATATATCTGCTCATTCCAATTGCTTCCAACTAGAACTCTTGCTAAATAAGAAGCTTCCTCTTGAACTAAATCTTGTAAAGATTTTCCTGTTTCATAACTTTCACGTAATAATTCAGTTTTATTAATTGCTCTGATCGGAATATAGCTCTCACCCACAGAAACTTCTCCAATTTTATTTCCAAAATTTGCACCAATAAAATCAAAGAACCCGATATGCGCTAAATAGCCGATAACATTATTATTTGGTCGAATCGAAATATCTGTGTATAGCTGACCTCGTTTCATATCAAAATCACGCAACATTACAGCTAAGCACAAAATGGTCTGTGGATCACAAAAGCCGATACCATTTAAATCAATACATATTTTTTCTTCATACAAATTTGTATTAAGAATATTATTAAATTCATTTAACTTAGAAAGTGTTAAGTAATTCGTTTCTAGGTAAATTGTCTTCATTATTAACCCATATAAAATTAAGTCTAATTTTCACTTAAACTACAACCCATCCTAAACTCTACCTATTAAAAATTAAAACACCTAAAAACTCTTTCTTTAAATTATTACTTATTATGTAGCATTAATTTCACGATACTTTGAGATGAGTATTTGCAACATAACATCAATTCCCTATACTCAAGCTAACAACTCGCAACAAGAACGAACCTTATGAAATTAAAAACTGTACTTTTCGCTACTTTTGCTGCCCTTTCTATTACAGCATGTACATCTCAACCAACGATTCCACAGTTGACAGCGGGTGTATTGCAAGAAGTCCAAAACATTGAAGTCTATCCAGACACAACCAATAACAAAGCAAAACTGACCAAATTTGAAGACAAATGCGTCATCGAATTTACTGGCAACCTCAAAGCAGGCAAAGTCGTAGAACAGTGGGCGTTCCGTGACTACACGCTCATCACAGGTGGCTCAGCAACCTTTGCACTCGATGGCACCAGCACAGCAACCAAATTTGAATTACACGATGCAGAAGTACAGAAAAACTTCCTCGCACTACGTAATCACTTTGCAAAAGAAGCCTTAGCGCAATGTAACTAAGCAAATCGTCATCACTGGTGCAATATCAGTGATGACTTTCTCTCAAATACCTTTTGCTTCGTGTCATTTACTTCAATACCAGTCTCTATACTCTTTACATTTAAAACAACGACCACGCATAAACTTACATAATTTTAATGAATTAACTGAACGACACAATTTCCAGCCTATTGTTCATGCGCTGTTGCCACATTGTGCGACTTTCATATCAAACGCTATTTTTGAGCTCATTTCTATCTATGATGACTGCTGTTCTGAACTCCTCATCGGGTTCTGTCATAAGAGGTAGAAAATCAAAGATGAAAGTTTTAACAAAAACACTCACCGCTTCGGCTTTAACCACCGCACTTTTAGCCTCCACTTCCCTATTTGCAAATACCACAGCCAATACATCGGCCAATGTTCAAGTTCAAACCACACAGCCAAGCGTATTGCAAAACTTAAAACATGATGTCAAACATGCCGCGCATGCGACAGGTGAAACGGTTGAGCATGGTGTCGACAAAACCAAAGCATTTAGTAAAGAAAAATGGCAAGACACCAAAGACTTTTCAGCTGAAAAATCTGCTGTCGTAAAAGATAAGGCCGGTGACGTTAAACACTCTGTTGTGCATAACACCAAAAAAAGTGGTCACTATATAGCGGATAAAGCGAAACAAGGCCAACAAGCGACCAAACAAAAATGGCAGGAAACCAAGCAGGCTGTCAGTGGTCAACCCAAACGTGCTGACTTAAATGGGCAAGCTCAAGTGGAATTAGATACACCTGTTGCTAAAGCCAAAGTCGGTTCATCTGCGGATGCTGCCGTTGGCGCGCAGTAAAAGTTAAACTCCTCCAGAGTTGAGAGAGCCCACATGCTGGGCTCTTTTTTTAGCTATATACGTTTGCACACTACGCTTATTTACAACCAAGCACATGAAATTCACACAAAGAGGCTTTATGCTAAAACGCTGATTTATGCACGATAGCCCAAGAGGTACACTGCTCTATGAACATGATGAAAACAACACTCTTCTGCACTCTTTTAATGACAACAGCAGGTGTATGGGCACAAACAGAAACCACTACTCAGCAAGTGCAAAAGCCTATTACGCCTTATGGTAAAAATCCCAACATCTTTCACGTTTGGGCTTATAAAACTCAAGAAGGCGTGATTAACACGGCAGAAAAAGTCGGGACTGCAACAGAAAAAGGCATCCAAAAAATTCGCCCTTCTGCACACGAAGCCTTAGACAGCGCAAAAACCATCACCAACAACACCGCAGAACAAGCCAAAGAAACAGGACAGCAAGTCACCCAAAATGTGAATAAAAAGTTGCATGAAACCAAGCAAGTGATTACTGGTCAAACGGATCAACCCGCTCCCATTTACCAAGGTAGCTTGAGTCAACCCTCATCTGCACCCGTAGATGCTTCTGCGGTTCAAGCGCCTTCAGTCTCATCTCCACAGCCTGTCGCACCTCAAACAATGAATGAACCTACGATTACCCAAGCACCATCTTCCTTTACACCTGCTCAAGCAGAAGAAGAAATTAAAGTGACTAAGCTTTAATGAAAAAAAAGCCCATCAGTTGATGGGCTTTTGACTAAAAAAACAAAAAAACTTTTGAAGTTATTGAGCTTAGGCTCTAGCATCGACCTATAAAAGCCACATAATCATAAAAATTTTCATGAAAATAATCATTGGCATCATTATTGGAATATTTTTAGTACTTATAGCGTTATTTACTTATTCTAAAATTCCTACGCCACAACACGCTGCAACGTTGAATCTTTTACAACAGCATCTAATATTGCCACAGTACAGTCATGAGGCTGAGGGACGTAAGCTTCAATCTATTGAAATGATTGAGGATGAAGAATATAAATCAACTGAAGGGAATGAAGCCTCACTGTATCAACTTAAAGATCAGTGTAAGCTGACACTCGAAATTTATGGTGAATCATTCCAAAGCCAACGCAGTTTTTACTTTCATCAAAATAAAATTCTACGAGCATTTGAAACACATTGGACCTATCCCAATGGGGGATTTTATGCTGAAGAGGGAAAGGCTCAAGCGTTTGCACGCCAACAAAGTTATTTTATGCTCATGAATCCTGAAAATAGCGATACACAGCGTACTTTGACTCGCCTGCAACAATATTTTGATCCTAAATTTATTAAAAATTGTTAAATTTCTAATATTTAAAAAATAGGATTAAAGCTAAACTTAAAAAGAACTACAACGAAGAAGCCCATCATTCGGCAGGCTTCTTCATTGTCATCATTTACTTTAATTCACCCGACGGATTGGCTGTCCGGCTTGAAAAGCTTGAGCATTTTCCACCAACTGCTGCACCATGCGCTGGCGCGCATCAACACTGCCCCACGCACTGTGTGGCGTAATGATTAAATTCGGCAAACGAGCATCCAATAAAACATTGCCCTCTTTCGGTGGCTCAACGGTCAATACATCAGTTGCAGCACCTGCAATTTCACCCTGTTTTAACGCGTCTGCCAAGGCTGCTTCATTGACAATTCCGCCACGTGCACAATTAATTAAAAAGGCACTTTTTTTCATTTTTGCGAAAGCTTGAGCATCGATCAGGTCACGCGTGTCATCGGTTAATGGACAATGCAGACTGACAAAATCCGATTGCGCTAACAAGTCATCAAAGCCCACTCGTGTTGAGTCAGCATGTGGACGGTTTGGCAAATTGCCCACCAAAACCCGCATGCCAAAGGCTTCAGCAAGTTTAGCCACCGCCTGCCCCAATTCCCCATACCCTAAAATGCCCAAAGTCTTACCCGAAAGCTCGATAATTGGATAGTCCAGTAGGCAAAACTGCGAAGCTTTATTCCATGCGCCCTGTTGCACCGCGCGGTCGTATTGCAAGCATGAGGTTGCAAGGTTGAGCATCAACATTAAAGTGTGCTGTGCCACCGCTGCCGTACCATAACCCTGACAATTACACACCACAACACCTTGTGCTTTGGCTTGCTGCAAATCGATGTTATTGGTGCCAGTGGCAGAGATTAAAATCAACTTTAACTGAAGACATTGTTTTAGGGTATCGGCATCCACCATTACTTTATTGCTAATAATCACATCTGCATCTTGCACACGCGCAACAAGCGTCTCACCATCGGTACTTGGGTAGAGGATCAGTTCATCAAAAACAGCATGCAGTGCTTGAAAGTCCAAATCATTTTTATCTAAGGATGCATAATCTAAAAATACGGCTTTCATTGCTCACGTCCTGTTGTTCTGCATAATGATAGAACGCTTATTTAAACCAACTCGGCCCCACTTTTCAATTTAAACGCTGTCCTAACCACCTGAAAACAGCCACCATACACAGAAAAAAGCCCGCTATTTAACGGGCTTATTACGATGAATACGAATAGAAATACTGATCTGTTTAATCACATAAAACGTCAGGATCAGCAGGAGAATCAGACCTCCACCAAATGTGAGATAGGCGGGGTCTAAACTTTGCGCCAGTACGCTTTGCGATGTTGAAATAAACAGTAACGTTATAAATACAGCCGACCAATGTCTTTGCATTGCTTCTACCCTATTTGATCTTCATTCGTATTGTTTAAAATATAAACAACACTTTCATATTAAACCAAATAGGACGGAAAACAAGAGCTTGACTTTAGACCAAAACCCTATATGAATAAATCACATGAACACATCTGACTCAGCATCGCTTGACACCAAAAACTGCGCTGTTTCTGGAATATCTTCGACCAAATCAAAGCCGCCATATTCATCACAGCTAAAGTTAAACTGCTTATAGCTAATTAGATAATAATCACTGTATTTTTTCATTAACAATGGATGCATTCCAGCGCCCAATTCGGCTTGTTCATGCACCAACTTCATGATCTGTCTATCATTCATGACGATGGTATAGCGCATATCGTTATAGTAAATATGTACTAGTCCATTTCCCTTGGCAAAAATCGGCAGCAGAAACTTATGATTCAGTGCAATCGCGTCTGGTGCATAGCTTTCAATCTTCTGACTGATCATATTAAACACCAAACCATGTCCAAAACTATCCATCAACTGACAGCTGTTTTCTTGCGGTAAGTTGACCTGAATACCCAGTTTCAGCAGATCGGTCTGGCTCACTTGTCGATTGCTGAGTAATTCACGGATAATGCTTTGTTTTAGCTTGGCATCAAAAAATTGACCATCTAACTCAAGGTCATTATTTTTCAGAATTCGTCCCAAAGAAAAGCGATGACGCGGTAACAAGTTTTCGATCACTTTACGATAGTAAAACTTACTGTTCTTTTTCACTGCACGAATTTTTTTATAAAAATACGGCGCATCAAACTCATGACGTAGAAAGTCATGTAGCAAATCTGAACTGGCTAAAACGGCAATCGCATCATGCCCTGTAAAAGGTAAGTTCAGGGTTTTCAGGTTCGGCACGACCGTTTGTAATTTTTCATAGTGCGCACGGTCGTCAGGGCAGTAAGGGTCATAAATAACGATGTATTCACACTCTGCCGAGACATCCTTCGGCTGTACCTGCATGTCATGGTTCAGCTCAAGCTGATAGAACATGTTATAGCGGTTATCCGTCACCTGTTCAGGGTCGATCGAATACTGTGGCACCAAGGCCACCACGCGCTTAAATCCAAGTAGCTTTGAGTATTTAATCGCGGCATAGCCCCCCATTGACCCTGCATAGGCAATACGGGTTTGAAAGGGTGCAATCCAAGCGCGAATCGCGTCCAACATGGCCAACATCGAAGACTCTGGAAACCATGACTTTTGTTTCGGCATAATGCCAACCACATTAAAGCCAAACTTCGCCAATGACTTTTCTGCATTGATCGACGTTCCCTTGGCACGGGTAATCAGGTCGCCAAAAGAGAAAATAAGTTCGTCCGATGAACCCTGTAAAAAAATGACACGAATCTGTTCGTCTTCAAAAATAATTTGTTTCGCCATGTCCATGCTGAGAGATTTCATTCCTATAAAGTGAGGTCATGTTCGTTCCATACAGCATAAGCGATTTCATCGAACCAAATGTGTTATTTTATAGATGCAGAGCAGATAAAAAAGCGCAAAATATGACACAATTACTCCATCCTGCGGCACAACACGGGTTTAGCGCAGCTGCTGAACTTTATCAACAAGTGCGTCCAAGTTATCCACAAGAGATCCATGCGTGGCTCACCGAGCAACTGCATTTAAACACAGATTCACATGTGATTGATCTTGCATCGGGTACAGGTAAGTTTCTGCCTTATCTGATTCCACATAGTGGACAACTCACTGCCATCGAACCTGTCGCCGAAATGTTAGCTCAGCTCAAACTGGCTTATCCACAGGTAGAGACTTTACAAGCTTTTAGTGACCATATTCCCCTGCCTTCGCTAAGCATTAATGCAGTTTTATCTGCGCAGGCCTTCCACTGGTTTGCCAACATGGACAGTTTAAACGAAATCCATCGTGTCCTAAAACCGCAAGGGCATTTGGGTTTGGTCTGGAACCAACGCGATACTCAAGTCGACTGGGTCAATGCTCTGGCAGAACGGCTCGCTCCTTTAGAAGGAAATACTCCACGTTATCATAGCAGGCTATGGCAAAAAGTTTTTGAACATCAACCCTTATTTCAGCTTAAAAGCTTGCATCAGTTTGCACAGCAGCAAATAGGTACAGTGGAGCAAGTCGTGTCAAAACGTCTCCTTTCGACCAGTTTTATTGCCGCCATGCCTACGGAGCAACAACAGGATTTAAAACATCAGTTTGAACAAATTGTGCTGCAGTACACGGGCAAACAGCCACAGGACGAAATAAGTTTTCCTTACATCACTTATGCCTATCACTTTCAAAAAATAGCAGAATAATAGGACACCGACATGAACCCACATACTCTTGCATTGAAACAGGTTCTACTGCCGCTTGTTTTAGGTGGCAGTTTAATCCTGACAGGCTGTAACAAAGCCGATGAACGTGCTGAACAAGACACCCTTTCGAGCGATGATAAGATTCTACAAGAGCTCAGCACCGAACCCGTTAAAAACTTTGCTCAAACAGCAGATGATCCACACGATATTACGCTCTTGGTCGACTATGATCAACGCTTTAGCAGCATGAGTGACGAAATGGAAGATGAGCTCATCAAAATGCGTGAGGCAGGAACCCTGACAGATGAGTTTGCAAAAACACGTAAACAAGACAACATTCAGTCTGCGCTGAATATGCTGAAAGAGCTGGATTTGAAAACAGAACAAGGACGCTACATTCAAACTTTGATGTACCAATATTGGGACAACCAAGCCAAAATTATCCAGAATAAAAATGCTGCGCCAGAGCAGAACGTGAAAGGTCTCGGTGAGCTCATTCATGCTCAAGAACAGCTTGAACACTGGCAGTCGCAATACTCTAAGCAAAAAGATACAACAGCTACAGGCTACTAATTCACTGGGTGACAAAGAAAAGGGATCAGATGATCCCTTTCACTTAAATCGATTCTAATTATGGGCGTTCAGCATACTGTGGTAATGCATCACAAATATTGTCCCACTCGGCTTGAGATGCCACAAAAATATGCTGCGTCGGTTTTTGCTGTAATGGAGTATCTAAAGTTCCAATACGCAAACGGTAAAACTCAGGTGTTTCAGCTTTAATGCTAATCAGCGGTGAACCACAGTTGCCACAGAAACAACGTTCTGTGCCTGCACTTGATGCATATTTTTTTACAACATCCTGACCAGATGTCAGTTTGAAATCCGCCTTAGCAATCGGTGCATTGGTTGCATAGGCTGTTCCATTGGCTTTGCGACATTTTTGACAATGGCATTGAACAATATCGCCAATTGGCCCATCAATTTGATAAGTCACTGCCCCACATAGGCAGCTACCCACATACTGCTGAAGATCCGACATCATGATGCTCCTTGAATTTTTTATTCAAATTAGCACAGCTGATTTTCAGTTGCATCGCTTATGGCAAATTTTTTGCCACATTCAAATACTGCATAACACCCTCACCTGCGGCACGTCCAGTCGCAAAACATGCAGTGAGTAAGTAGCCTCCTGTCGGCGCATCCCAGTCCAACATTTCCCCACATAAAAAAACGGCGGGATTAGATTTTAATTGCAACTGCGAACTCAGCACTTCACGGCGCACACCACCTGCACAACTAATCGCTTCTTCAATCGGACGAAAACCAGTTAAAGGAATCTGGAGTTGCTTAATCTGCTGAGCCAGTTGTTCAGGGTGATTCCAGTGTTCTTTTGCAACCAACTCTCGTACTAAATTTGCCTTGGCTGCATCTAAACCAGCTTTACGCCAAACATTACTTAACGACTGTTTTTTCGTGGGTTTCAACCGTACAGCCAATTCGTGAACCGTGACATCAGGCAGTAAATCGAGCTTCAAAATTAAAGACTGTTGTTGCTTCTGCTGTGCGCGAAGCGCTCGTCCTTGCTTATAAACCAAACCACTTTCTAGACCATAATGGGTGATCACGATATCGCCCATACTTTTTTCTGTATCACCCACCCATGCTACGATACGTTTCAGGGGTTGACCAAAGACGGGTTGCATGTAGCTTGACCATTCATGTTCTACCCCAGCATTACTGGCTTGAAAAGGTTCAATTTCATCGCCTTCCAACCAACCTTGCCATGCACCATCACTACCGAGCTGAGACCATGACACTGCTCCACAGGCCAAGACAATGGCATCATAGCTTTGGCTGTGTTCTTGATCACTGACCAAAGATTTGATCTCAAGCGTATGCTCTTTGAGGCTGAGACATTGATGACGATAATAAAACTTGACGCCTGATCCAACCAAGCGTTTCAACCATGCACGTAATAAAGGCGCGGCTTTCATTTCAATCGGGAAAATACGCCCAGACGTTCCGACATAGGATTCAATGCCTAAACCTTTCATCCATGCTTGAATCCATGCGGCATCCCACTCACGAATCCAAGGTGCCAACCATTCGGCTTGATCATAACGACCGATAAACTGCTCCACATGTTCTGCATGAGAGATATTCAGTCCTGTTTTACCCGCCATCAGGAACTTACGTGCGGCTGATGGTTTTTGTTCAAATACATCGACCTGAACCTCATATTGGCTCAAGACTTCTGCCGCCATCAAACCTGCTGGGCCCGCCCCAATAATTGCAATACGCTTTGGCATGGTTTACTCAGCTTGATCTGAAGATTGCACCTGTGGGTTCTGACCTTGCAAAGCCTGAAACGCATCAAAACGTGTGCAATAACCTTCAGGTTTGGTGATGATCAACTGTTGGCAGAGCTCGCCCCGTTCTAAATATTTAATTTCAAAATGCGTACGTGCAGAATGATCCGCAATGCGCTCTTTCACAAACGGTAATTTCCATACCTCAATCAACTGTTGCTGTGCTTCTTCGATATATTCTGGAATATTGCTGGCTAGAGTGATTTGTCCACCCACTTGTAAACGTGAAATCAGAAATTCAAAAAATGGCATATTCAGCCAGCGCTGCGCAGGATTATGCGGTTCAGGATTCGGATAAAGAATAAAGAACTGCTCAACTTGCTGTGGCTGCAAAGCATGCACCACCCACGGCAGAGCATCGGCATGTACCAGTTGTAAATTCTGCTGACCTTCCAAGCCATGTTGTTTCTGCATCGCCACAAACTTTTCACGGGTTCGCTCAACCGCAATCAGCTTTTTCTCAGGGTGATTGGCCGTAAACAATAAGGCATGTTTACCCTTGCCCGCCCCAATTTCCACACATAGTGGATCAGGACTGATCATTTGAAAATCACGAGGCGCATGCATACGCTGGGCTTGAAATTGACGAATCGGCATAATCAGATCAAACTAAGAAAAAACCGCATCAGTCTAACAACTGCCGGCGTTTTTGCCTATTTCAATCCGAAAATTTTATCTGGAGCACATCATGCCACATACGTTTCCTTGCCCACGCTGTGGTGAAATGAGCCAATGGGAAGACAACGCCTTTCGCCCATTCTGCTCTGAACGCTGCAAACTGATCGACTTAGGTGCATGGGCCAATGATGAATATCGCCTCCCAACGCAAGATGCTCCACAGGCCGATAATTCTGAAGAATAATCGGACTTATTTCATGATATTTTTCATATTTTGATGAGAATTGTTCATTTGTAATTGATCGATATTTATTCAAAAATAGTATTCTTCATCTATAATCCTCCTTAGGTTTTTACTCACTCACATTTGAATAAATCATAAAAATAAACCTTATAGGAGGGAGGAAAAGATGAATCTACTCAGTAAAATTATTGTGATTATTGCGTCTTTACTTTCAGTCAGTAGCTTGATGTTTGGCATCTATATACAAGATCTGTTGATCCTTTCGGTTGGGCTCTTATTCGCCTTATTCTCCATCGTGTTTGCTCTCGAAACTCAACACATTTTGAATAATCCATTTTGAAAATAAAAAAGTCAGCACCAGCTGACTTTTTTATTTTCAACTAGACAGCGAAACACTTAGCCTGCTTTTCCTGCCACAAAAGGGTTATGTTGTTTTTCAAAGCCGATGGTACTGATTGGGCCATGTCCTGAAATAAACTGCGTCTCATCAGGTAAGCTAAAGCATTCACGTTGAATAGAATCAATCAACTGCTGATGATTGCCACGCGGAAAGTCGGTACGACCTATTGAGCCTTTAAACAACACATCGCCTGTCCACAGTAATCCATAGTTTTTGTTATAAAACATCACATGACCCGGGGTATGCCCAGGGGCAAAACGCACTTCAAACGCTTCATTTCCCAGTTTAAGAACTTCTCCGCCTTCAAGCCATGTCGTGACATCTACCTTTTCTGGAATAGGAAAACCATAACGTTGCGAAACTTCTTGGATCATATCCAACCAAAAAGCATCTTCTTTATGCGGGCCAATCACAGGGACATCCCACAGTTTTTTTAATGCTCCCACGGCTCCCGCATGATCTAAATGCCCGTGCGTCAACCACAAGGCTTTTACCGTCAAACCCAATGCTTCAATTTCAGCTTTAAGTTTCTCAGGCTCTCCACCTGCATCAATTAAAATTGCTTCTTTACTGTCACTGTCCCAAACAATAGAACAGTTCTGCTGAAATGCCGTTACAGGCACAATTTTAACTTGCAACATAGCGTGTCAACCTCAATTCTTTTTGCTGGCTAAAGTCTGTTTTAAGGCATCAAGATTAGCCTGAACCAGTGTATTGAGCAATTGCAAATGATCTCCGCGGCTGTTCAAGGCTGGAATATATTGATACCGCTCACCACCTTGAGACAAAAACAATTCCGCATTCTGAATCGCCAGTTCCTCTAAAGTTTCTAAGCAATCCGCTGAAAACGCAGGGCTCATAATTTGCACCGACTTCACTCCTTGCTCTGCCCATTCGGTCAATAAGGCATCGGTATATGGTTTCACCCATTCTTGCTTACCAAAGCGGGATTGGAAACTGATGGCCCATTCATCTTCCGCTAGGCCTAACTCTGCCGCCACCAACTGCCCCGTGATACGGCAACGGTCGGCATAGGGATCACCTTTATCAGCATAAGGCTGTGGAATACCATGAAAAGACATTAACAGCTTTTCAGTCACTCCATGTTCAGCACGGAAATCGCACACACTTTGCGCCAAAGCCTGAATGTATAAAGGGTGCTGATAATAATCGCGAATAATGCTCAGCCCCGGCAAATTGCGCTGCTTGGGAATCCACTTCGCGAAAGCATCATATAAAGGCGCGCTAGATGTTGCTGAATACTGCGGAAACAAAGGAAAAAGGACAATATGATCTTGCGGGTTTTGACTCAACTCAGCAAGCAAAGACTGAATGCCTGGATTGCCATAGGTCATTGCAGGGACGATATTCAATTCAAATTCAGGATTATCCACAAGAAGTTGCTGTTCTAATGCAGTAACTTGGGTTAACAAAATCTCTCGCATTGGCGAGTCATTACCCCACACCATTTCATAAGCATGGGCGACACGTTTCGGGCGAAATGGCAAAATAAATAAACGGAGAATAATCTGCCAAAACGGTTTTGGAATTTCAATCACTCGCTGATCTGACAAAAACTGATCCAAAAAGCAACGCACTGCTGAAGCTGTCGGTGCATCAGGCGTTCCCAAATTTGCCAAAATAACAGTAACTTTTGCTTTTGTTGCAGTAGACATTCAGCCCTCGTGGCTCGTTTTCGAATGTCTTACTGTAACAGTTTTCAGTTCATTCTCTAAATGGATAACTACGAAGATTGAAATTGAAAAGGCCGATCTTTTTCCAATAAATTACTCTCTAAAAGTTTCGTCGCCTTCGGAGTCAACTGCCAGAGCATGCGCTGACGATCATCTCGACCCGACTGAACAATCCAATCATTTTGACGCATTTGCATTTTGATACTGTGTAAAGCACGAATATTAATTTGCGAGCGCGCAACAGCATGAGCACGAGGCATTTCTAGACGTGCATCATTTAAACCAGTTTCGTTTAAATACTCATTTATGCGTTTAGAAAAATATTCTTCAGGAGTGGGGTGAATAAAGGTTGTCCCCAAAACTGACAGTAATTGTGCCCAAGTCATCTGCTTTTGAATTTTCAGCTCTTTAAAATTGCCATCTTGATAGGCATGCATCCGATAATCAAAAGCAAAAAATTCATGCATAGCCACTTTGGGTAAAGACAAAAATGGATCGACTTCACGTTTACCCGCTTCAGTTTCCAGTTGTACCAGTTTGGCTTTAAGTTTATCAATTTCGTCATGCAACACTTGGGTGTTCTGCGGACGTACCCAACCCGAGACAGGGTAGCGCTCTAGCATTTGCGTCATATTCAAACGAACAGCCATTTCCAAGTCACGCATGGTTCGATAAGTAAAAACCTGATCAACTTCCTGTTGCAGTAGTTTTCTAAAATCTTTGAATTTTTCACGTAACTCAGGTTTGTCGTCATGTAAACATAACTCACGTGTATCGGGATCATCATGCATAAATACAATAATCGGTTTTTGCTTGGTAACCGCATAAATGTATTCAAGGTGCATATACCCGACCCCCGACACAGACTGTTCGCCATATTTGCTGCCCAGCAACAATATGACATAGTCACAGTCATCAATCTGACGACGTGCAAAAGCCGTTGAAAGTGGTGTCCGTTGTTCTAATCCCCAAGAAAAAAATCCCATGCCCACTAAAGTTTGGGCCAAAATGATCCGCTCTGGTTGCATCTCGCTTCCAGAGGTGGTTATAAACACTTGATAACGCTTATCGAGCATCGGTTATCCTCATTATTCTTCGCAGTATCCCATCCCCCAAATTCATTAGATAGACACTGCGACTAACTCAAGCATATTAGGTTTCAATTTTGACTATATATCAAAATACTCGACTTATTCGTTTAAAAATTAATCAGATATATTTGAAATAGTCCAATTTAGTTCTGGTTCAAGCAAAAGTTGTAAGATAGGTCTCAAACTTTCTGCATTATTTCCACTGACATAACATTCAATTCGAACATCACTATTATGATTTTGTTCAAATAATAACTCATTTTTGATTAAAATACGGGCTGTTTGTCGTGCAACTGCCAGTCCAGAGTCAATTAATGTCAGTTTCTGACCAAAAATAGATTGTATCGCTATTTTCAAAAAAGGGTAATGGGTACAGCCTAAAACTAAATAATCTGCACCCTGATCGACAACAGGTTGTAAAATATCTTTTAAAGTGGCTAAACATGCCGCACTCATCTGTGCACCGCTCTCAACAAAAGGCACTAAATCTAAGCAAGTCACTGGGATCACCGTGACTCCAGAAGGCTGTGCAAACTTTTCAACCACGTCTTTAATCAGCTGCCCGCGAAAGGTCGCAGGCGTCGCTAAAACAGCGACCGTTTTGGATTTACTTTGCAATACCGCAGGTTTTAGTGCAGGAACAAGGCCGATAATCGGGAAATTGTCACCATAGTGCTCGCGTAAATAATCCAAACTAAATGCAGAAGCGGTATTACACGCCACAACTGCAACTTTACAGCCTTTGCGGTAAAGCCACTCAATCGCTTGTGCAGTTAATTCTCGAATATTCTGATCATCGCGCGGCCCGTAAGGCACATGTGCGGTATCGGCAAAATAAATAAATCGTTCATGCGGTAAATGCTTGGCAATTTCTTGAGCGATGGATAAGCCACCTATTCCCGAATCAAATATCCCGATTGGCGCATCGGCTGTCGCTTTTGGCATGGGGTTGATCAGAGGAAATAAGGGCTGAATGGCACTCATGAGGACTCGTTGCAGTATAAAGTTAAAAGATCAATCAAGCTTAAACCTCAGGTGCCTAATTGCAATAGCAAATCACCACTTTGTAAGCACAGTTTGACCTGACCCTCCGCATCGTCGCTTAACTTACCCATTTCCACCAAATGAAAGAAAGCAGCACGCTGAATCAGTGCATTAATCCCAAAGCGAACATGCACATAAGGACGTAGCTCCCCTTGGAAGGCACGCATAAAAATGGGATGGTCTTCATCAACAATCACCACATCATGCGTGGTCGTGGTCAGTTGTAGGTAGATTTTTCCTGCAATTTCGACTTGATCGACCTGATTGACAAATAAAGGCTCATCCTCAACCTCGATTTCAATCTGCTCGACAGGGGTTTTGAGATAAAACTTATCTGCTTCTTTCCAAAGTACCGTTGCAAACAGCTCAATCATGGCTTGGCGTTTGATCAATTGACCTTCGTGCCACCATTCTCCATTGGCCAAAACCTTCAAATCCATTGTGCCACAATGCTTTGGATGCCATTGATCTAAAGGGGGGATTGACCTTTTGTGACCGGACTGTCCATCTTTTATGTATTGTGCAATATCGGTTAAGTTTTTATTATCAGCAATAGCTACTTTTTTCGTCGGATTTTCTGAGTTGTGCTGCTTATCCATAAAATTCATGCCTGTCTGACGGAAAAATAATATGATTCAGCCAATTGGCTAGAACTCGGTTTAAACCTATACTAGCTCACAATATAAAAGACACGATGATAAATTTTGTGTCTGGGAACTAAGAACACTCATGGCAGCACCGTTCTCTGAGTCAAAACGGTTGCCACCTTTAACCATATGAGGAGTCCTACATGGAACACATCGAACGTGAATCGATGGAGTTTGACGTAGTCATCGTTGGCGCAGGCCCTGCTGGCCTTTCTGCTGCGATTAAAATTCGTCAACTTGCAATTGAAAACAACCTTAATGATCTGTCCGTTTGTGTCGTAGAAAAAGGCTCTGAAGTTGGTGCGCATATCCTTTCAGGTGCTGTGCTCGAACCGCGTGCGATCAATGAGTTGTTCCCAAACTGGAAAGAAGAAGGCGCGCCTTTAAATGTTCCAGTAACTGAAGATAAAACGTACTTCTTAATGTCTGCTGAAAAGTCACAAGAAGCGCCACACTGGATGGTTCCTAAAACCATGCACAATGATGGCAACTATGTGATTTCACTTGGTAACGTAGTGCGTTGGTTAGGCCAAAAAGCTGAAGAATTAGAAGTTTCTATTTTCCCAGGTTTTGCTGCATCTGAAATTCTTTATCATGCTGATGGTACGGTTAAAGGTATCCAAACCGGTGATATGGGAATTGGTAAAGATGGTGAACCAACACATAACTTTACTCCAGGCTATGAACTACATGCCAAATACACAATTTTTGCAGAAGGCTGTCGTGGTCATTTAGGTAAACGCCTGATTGCCAAGTTCGATCTTGATAAAGATGCAGATCCTCAACACTATGGTATCGGCATCAAAGAACTATGGGAAATTGATCCTGCAAAACACAAACCAGGTTTGGTAATGCACGGAGCAGGTTGGCCTCTAGCTGAAACCGGTTCTTCTGGTGGTTGGTGGTTATATCACGCTGAAAATAACCAAGTCACTTTGGGTATGATCGTGGATTTATCTTACGAAAACCCACACATGTATCCTTTTGCAGAAATGCAACGTTGGAAAACGCATCCACTGATTAAGCAATATCTTGAAGGTGGTAAGCGTATTTCTTATGGCGCACGTGCTGTAGTGAAAGGCGGTTTCAACTCACTGCCGAAGTTTACCTTCCCAGGTGGTTCTTTAATTGGCGATGATGCAGGCTTCCTAAACTTCGCTAAAATTAAAGGCTCTCACACGGCTATGAAATCGGGCATGTTGTGTGGCGAAGCAGTATTCGAAGCGATTCAAGCAGGCGTTGAAAAAGGTGGTGATCTTGCCATTGCACGCGTGCTTGAAGGTGAAGACTTCTTTGCAAAAGAGTTAACCGCTTATACAGACAAGTTCAACAACAGCTGGTTAAAAGAAGAGTTATATCGTTCTCGTAACTTTGGCCCAGCAATGCACAAATTTGGCACGTTCGGTGGTGGTGCATTTAACTTCATCGACCAAAATGTGTTTAAAGTCCCGTTTACATTGCATGACTTAGTGCCTGACTTCAGTACACTGAAAACTGTAGATGCGGCAACATTTAAGCCGAACTATCCAAAACCAGATGGTAAGCTGACTTTTGACCGTTTATCTTCAGTATTTGTATCGAATACCGTACATGAAGAAAATCAGCCAGCACACTTGAAACTAACTGATGCGTCTATTCCTGTAAATGTAAACTTACCAAAATGGGACGAGCCCGCTCAGCGCTACTGCCCTGCTGGTGTTTATGAAATTATGGAAGAGAATGATGGTTCGAAGCGTTTCCAAATTAACGCGGCCAACTGTGTGCACTGTAAAACGTGTGATATTAAAGATCCGTCTCAGAACATTACTTGGGTGACTCCTGAGGGTGGTGGTGGTCCGAATTACCCGAATATGTAATGTTAAAATGGGCTTGCGCTGAGGCGCATTTCCGAACATGTGATCTTTAAGATTAAAAAAAATCCCTTCACTACTGAAGGGATTTTTTTAATTAATAGGCATCTGACTTTTTGCTAAAGACCATCACTGTTGGCCCTATCGCAGTATGCCCAACCCCATGATCTTGATAGATTTCAATCCGATAATCATCGCACTGATAGACATATTTATTTTCAGCTTGTTTCCAGCCATTTTGCGCCACCTGAAAGCGTTTTAATACTCGACTTTTAAAAACATCTAAATCAGTTTCATATGTCGCAAGTGGCCCATCTAGAAAACTTAAACTGTATGAAATAATCATTTTAGAATGCGGATCGTAACGAATATGCTGAACCCAACTCACACCTGCTTTTTTAATTTGTGTATCTACACCTTGTGCAAATTCAAACTGATAATTATCGCTCCCTAAAATTACCGTTTTTGCCGTGGGATGATGTTGTTGAAATTCACGAATATGCTGTCCAATTTTTAAGCCCGCAACATTCATCGTGTCTACAGGAACTTCACAAGATTTTGCCCAAGAAATTGAACAAAATAATGCAAAAAGATGAGTCCATAAGAACACATTTATTTTTTTCATTCTGATTTCCTTGGATGAACGTTATTTCTTTTTCTCTAGGCAAGTTCATTTTAGAAGGCTAAAACAAATGTCCTAACCCTTTTTAACTAAATAATGAAATTCTTTGTTGCCATTTTCATCTAAGCGCTCTTCTTGCAACAAAAGTTCATGCCCCAGATGCATACAAAATTTAGGAATATCCCATGAAGTTGAATTGTCCGTTGCAAACACCTCAACTACATCTCCAGATTTAGACTTTCGAATGGCTTGATGCAACATCATCACAGGCTCAGGACAGCGTAAACCACGGGTGTTTAATTGGATGCTTGGGTTCACTTCCAAATCAGACATATACAAACTCAAAAATTTAAAAACTTGCCAATTTTAACACAACTGTCCATTTCGCATATCTGTTTGCATAGCTTGATGGCAGATGAACCTCGTATTTAAAAGTATTGATCTAATCATTCATGCAATCCTTGCTTAATTACAATAGACAACTGTGTTTTCTACGGTATGATAAAATTAAGTTTTTTAGATATTAAGCGTCTTTAGGAAAGATCATGCACGAGGAATCAGGCCCGTCGTGGGGAATGCGTGGCTTACGCAAATGGTTAGGTACCGCGCCAGAAACTCGCGATGAACTGTTAAAGTTAGTTCAAGATTCACGTCGTTTTTTAGAACCCGACACTGTTGCGATGTTAGAAGGCGTATTAGACCTTCCAGCAACCAAAGTCCGTGAGGTCATGACACCACGTACATCCATGATCAGCCTACAAGAAGATGATGAGTTACTCGACATTTTGCATACTCTGGTTGAGTCAGCACATTCGCGTTTTCCTGTCTTTTCATCCGACCAACCTGACAATGTCGTTGGCATTTTGTTGGCGAAAGATTTATTGCCTTTCTTGACTGAACCAAACAATAAAGTGGATATCCGTGCGCTAATGCGCCAGCCTTTATTTGTGCCTGAAAGTGCACGTTCAGACCAAGTGCTTCGCATGTTGAAAAATACCCAAACACACATTGCAGTGGTGATTGACGAATACGGTACAACTTCAGGTTTGGTAACGCTAGAAGACATTTTGGAAGAAATTGTCGGTGAAATTGAAGATGAGCACGACAAAATTGATGAAGAAGCGGAATATATTATTCCTGACAATGACCCAACCACAGCAAATACGTGGCTGGTTCAGGCACTTACACCAATCGAACACTTTAACAATCTTTTAGATGCAGACTTTTCTGATGATGAGGTTGAAACTGTGGGCGGTTTATTGCTTCAAGAAATTGGTTTAGTGAGTGATTTACAAGGTCAGGTGATTGATCTTGGAAATTGGGAATTTACCATTGTAGAAGCAGATGCACGTTCTATTCATCTGATTCGAGCCGTTCGTAAATGAGAGCTTACTTTGACAAACTGTTAACCCCTACTTCACAACAAAAACAGTTACCTTTAATTTATCCGCTTTTAATTGCCTTATTTTCAGGGGCTGTCTTTAGTTTTGCACTCGCCCCTTATCATTATTGGTGGTTGGCAATTCTATCCCCTGCACTGCTCTATGCCACTTTACGCAAACGCAGTGCAAAGCAGGCCTTTGGCATTGGTTGGGCCTATGGTTTTGGCCTATGGTTCGTGGGCGCTTTTTGGCTCTATACTTCCATTCATGTCTATGGCGATACCAATAGTGCCTTAAGTGTAGGCATGATCGGGATTATGGCCTTGGTCATGGGCTTATTCACGGCAGTGCAAAGCTTTATTTACCGCCGCATTTTCCCTGAAACGCCACTGACCTTCGCTCCGCTTTGGGTACTTTTTGAATGGGCAAAAACGTGGGTCTTCACAGGCTTCCCATGGCTGTTCGCAGGCTATGCCTTTACCGAACGTTTACTGGATGGCTATGCACCATTATTTGGTATCTTTGGAGTGTCGTTTGTCGTTTTAGTCTTGGCCTGCGCACTGGTCGAAATTTTAAACCGTCGCATCTTTTGGGCTATTCCTTCTGCCTTATTGGTACTTGGTGCATGGGGTGCGTCAAAAATTGAGTTCGTCTCCGCAAAAAATACGCCACCACTATCGGTTTCTTTAATTCAGGGCAATATCCCGCAAGATTTAAAATGGCTCACTGAATATCAATTGAAAACACTCGAAATCTATGCCGATTTGACTAAAACAGAATGGGGACGTGACCTCATTGTTTGGCCTGAATCCTCTATTCCGATGTTCCAAAGTGATATCGAACCCTTTTTAGGTGCGATGACTGCACAAGCCAAAAAAAGCAACACGGCGTGGGTCACGGGTATTCCGTATTGGGATTTTTCAGGCTCTGAAGCGGCAGGTCGCCCCCTATACTACAACAGCATTATAGCCAATGGTGCTGAAGCTGAAGGCCTCTATAAAAAGCAACGTTTGGTGCCTTTTGGTGAATATATTCCGCTATCTGGTTTACTGAAATGGGTCTTGCCAGCCATGCAGAATGATCCGTCGATGAGTGGTTTCTCACGTGGCGAGCAACAGCAAAAACCGCTGTCTATTCATCAACAACATTTAGGTGCTGCGATTTGCTATGAAGTGGCTTATCCGAACTTGACGCGTCGTAATGCCAGCCAAAGCGATTTCTTGGTGACAGTTTCCAACGATGCATGGTTCACAGGAACTGCAGGCCCGTTACAGCATTTACAGATGGTTCAAATGCGTGCCAAAGAAAATGGACGCTGGTTTATTCGTGCCACCAATACAGGCGTGACCGCGTTTATTGACCATCAAGGACATATCGTAAAACGTGCCCCGCAAGATGTGGCAACCGTGCTTCGCGGCGAACTACCTGCTATGCAAGGTCAAACACTATATACCCGTTTAAGTGACTGGCCAATTTTAGGTTTTTCGGTCTTTTTACTGATCTTGGGTTGGATCTATCGTCCACGTAAAGTCGATGTATCGTTTAAGTCACGTCGATAGTTGCTATTGTTAAATCAGACTTTTCCAAAAAAACCCAAGCTGTGCTTGGGTTTTTCTTTTTCAATTATAGTAGTTTGGTACCTACGGGAACATCTGTATCAGGCACACACAGCACCACGCCTGTGTCTGAATCATGAAAGCCTGTCACTAAACACTCAGACTGGATGGGACCAATTTGTTTCTTCGGAAAGTTCACCACTGCCACCACCAATTTACCCAACAACAGTTCAGGTTGATAACGCTCCGTAATCTGCGCACTCGATTTCTTAATGCCAATTTCATGGCCAAAGTCGACATGTAAAATATAAGCGGGCTTACGTGCTTGTTCAAAGACTTCGGCTTGAAGAATACGCCCGACTCGGAGCTCTACTTTTAAAAAATCTGCCCAATCGATCTGTTCCATATTTCGCTCTATATTTATATTTTCTACAGTATAGAGAGCGAACACTAGGATCATATACAACGAAACAGACAAGCGATCTTATCTTTCCGCCATTCTTCATGACGCAATAAAAAAACCGAGCGTATGTGCTCGGTTTTTTATTACAACGATGCATGTCAGAATTAAATCTGACTGACCAAATAGGACACCATACCGGCTAAAAAGAGCATTGGCGTATAACGGTAAACCATGACCACTTTTTGTTCTAATGCTGTAATCTGTACTTGATCGAGTGTGAGTACGGTTGCTTTTAACGCAGACCAAAAGCTCAAAACCGCCCATGTGCTGAACAGACTGATTGCAAAGAAACCCACCATAATTTGGCTGCTGCCTTCAGTCGACTGCCACACACTTAAAATACCTTGAGCAACAGGAAGCATACTCAGAATCAAAAGAACAGATTTGAGCATCGACCAATGAAATTGGCTCATTTCATCCAACAAGGTTAATGCTTTCATTCTATTCTCCTCAGGCAAATCAGTTGCCATTGAGAACATTATGCAAGGATTTAAATAAATAAAAAGCCTATTTTTATCCATAATTTACATTATTTGTAATCAATAAATATGGAAATAATTCTTATTATAAATCTCAGCAGATGTTTATTATATTTAATACTTTAAAATCATAATTTTAGATATTAATTCTAAATTAAGATGTATTATCATTACAGTCCACATTGAGATAACCTATGTACTGCAATGATATATTCAATTAAACCCAATATATAATAATTCTCAATTAAGGTTGATACTGAATATCAGCATCAGTTTCTTCACCACCTTGCTGTCCATCCGCACCAAAAGAATATAAATCAAATGGTCGGCCATCAGTCCCAGGTGCAACATATTGAATGTCATTATCCCAACTGTCCTTCGGATATCCACCTTTCACATAGCCGCCCGGCAACCAATTTTTTGCAGACTCAGGCTTATTCACCAAAGCATCGAGTCCACCCTCTTGCATCGAAGGGTATTTACCATTGTCCAATTTATATTGATCCAATGCTGCGGCAACCCCTTTAAGCGTAATAACAGTGGTATCCACTTTTGCTTTTTCACCGCGTCCCATTACATTGGGAACAATTAAGGCTGCCAACACACCTAAAATAACAATCACCACCATGACTTCAATTAAGGTAAAGCCTGAAGCTTGGCGTCTATAAATTTTTGATTGCATGTAAATTTTCTCATCCATCTTATATTTTTAAAATTAAATCATGTTATTCATGTTGACGATCGGTAGCATCACGGCGATCACAATCACCAAGACAATGCTTGCCATCAGAACCAACATCAGCGGCTCAAGTAAAGCCAGCAAGGTCGATATGAGCGTTGTCACTTCCCGGTCTTGCATGGTCGATGCGCGCTCTAACATCCGATCCAATTCACCCGACGTTTCACCACTTTTAATCATTTGTACCATCATCGGTGGGAAATAACCACTGCGCTCCAACTGGGTCGCCAGGTTTCCACCTTCGGTCACTTTTTCTGCGGCATGATTGACCGCATCGCGAATCACCCAGTTATTACTCACCGCGGCGCCAATTTTTAGCGCATCCACCAAGGGCACACCTGACTGGGTCAAAATCGACAAGGTGCTGGCAAAGCGTGCGGCATTTATACCACGCGAAAGTTTACCGAATAATGGCAGTTTGAGCGTTAAACGATCAAAGGCATAATGCCCTGCTGTCGTTTTTAAAAATCGCAGTAATAAGCCAATGCCGAGTACACTACCCACCAATAAAAATGGCCATGTCACTCGAATAAAATCACTAGCTTTCATCAAAGCCACAGTAATCCATGGCAAGGCATCTTTACTTTGGTCAAAGGTTTTGACAATGTCAGGCACCACATACGTCATGAGTCCCATCACGATTGCAAAAGACATCAGCATTAAAATAATCGGATAAATCATCGCGCCTTGGATTTTCTTTTGCATTGCAAAGCGATTTTCGGTGTAGTCTGCCAGCTGATCTAAAATTAAGTCCAAATGTCCTGAACGTTCACCAGCGGCAATCGTGGCAATGTACAGCTCTGGAAAGCGTCCAGATTGCTGTAAGCCTTGCGCCAAAGAGTGACCTTCCAATACTTTAGAACGCACTGACATCAATAGATTTTGTACATGTGCTTTTTCTGACTGCTTTCCGACCGCACGAATGGCTTCTTCCAAAGGAATGGCCGCCGCCACAAGAACAGAAAGTTGACGTGTCAATAAAGCCAAATCATAGGCGGTAATTTGTTTTTGAAACCATGTTTTACTGCTGTGCTTATCTTTTTGTTCAACAGGATCAACCGAGACAGGAATCAGCGCTTTATCACGAAGTTGTTGCCGAATTTGACGTGCTGAATCCCCTTCAAGCACGCCTTTTTGCTGCTTTCCTGCGGCATCGAGTGCGGTAAATTGATATGCTGGCATGTTTACGCTTTCTAATTGTCCATTTAGTCATTTGGCGCTGTTGCATGTCGGCACCAAAATCATTCATATTCTAAGTTATAAATTATGTCATCACTCTAACACAACTCATTCATCGCACAACGACAATTTCATCAGGACATTTTGAGCTTTTTATGCCAGAGAACACACTTTCCACCACACCGAGCTACCGTATTCGTGTGGCTGTTCCCGTTTATCTATATGACTGTTTTGACTATAGTTTAACGGCTGAACAATACCACCAAGCTGAAGTGGGTGCACGTGTGGCTGTCTCATTTGGTCGCCAAAATGTGGTCGGTGTCATTGTTGAGAAACTCACTGATGAAAAACCACTCGATTTAGGCTTTAAACTCAAAGCTATAACTGAGTTGCTCGATGACAGCGCTATTCTAGATACTAAAGTTTTAAGTTTATTGACATGGGCAGCACAATATTATCAATTTCCGATTGGTGAAGTGATGCATGCCGCGTTACCTAGCTTTTTACGCCAAGGTAAGCCTTATAACCTATTGGCACGGATGTGGAAGCTGATTGATGACCATGCCGAAGACAAATTAAAGCGTTCTGAAAAACAACAAGATGCATATAAAATTTTAAAGCTGCATCCTACAGGAACTTCCGAAAACATTTTAAATTTGGCTGGTATTGAAACTGCGACCTTAAAAGCCTTAGAAAAAAAGCAAATCACCCAATGCCTACTCGAAGCCCAAGACTTTAAACCGCAAGCCATGACGCTGGCGCAAATGCCACTCACGCCCAATGATGAACAAAAGAGAGCCATTCAGCGTATTTTAAAAGCACGGGATAGCTACCATGCTTTTTTACTCGATGGTTTAACCGGTAGTGGTAAAACTGAAGTCTATTTGCAAGTCATGCAAGAGGTTTTAAAACAAGGCAAACAGGTTTTGGTATTAGTGCCTGAAATTGGCCTCACTCCTCAAACAGTGAGTCGTTTTCAATCTCGTTTTCACTGTCATATTGCGCTATTACATTCAGGTTTAAATGATTCTAAGCGCCTGCAAGCATGGCAAAGTGCGCAAACAGGTAAAGCCTCGATTGTGATTGGCACACGTTCTGCCATCTATACCCCCCTTCCACATCTGGGTTTGATTGTCTTAGATGAAGAGCATGATTTATCTTTTAAGCAACAAGAGGGCTTCCGCTACCATGCTCGTGATGTGGCCTTATACCGTGCACACTTAGAAAACTGTCCAATTATCCTTGGTTCTGCAACGCCCAGTATCGACAGTTATGCACTGGTTGAACAAGGTAAAATGACCCGTTTGGAGTTAGACCAACGTGCAGGTGTGGCCGTGATGCCGAAAATGCATGTGATTGATCTGAAAGTGGCACAAAAACAAAATGGTATCAGCCAACAGCTGATTCATGAAATACAGAAGCGCTTAGACAAAAAAGAACAGGTCTTGGTTTTTTTAAACCGTCGAGGCTATGCGCCCGTGTTAATCTGCGAGAGTTGTGGCTGGCAATCAAAATGCCCTCATTGCGATGCCAATTTTACCGTACATCGACAGCCCTACCAGCATTTACACTGTCACCACTGTGGCACCATCCACCGTATGCCTGAACACTGCCCGCAATGTCAACATAATGAACTGAAACCCATTGGTTTAGGCACCGCAAAAGTTGAAGAAAACCTACAAACACTGTTCCCAAATTTTGACGTCATTCGGGTTGATCGCGACTCCACCAGTCGGGTCGGTAGCTGGCAAAAAATCTATAACAAGATTCAGAAAAGTGAACCCATCATTTTGCTCGGCACCCAAATGCTGGCCAAAGGACATCACTTTCCTTATGTGACTTTAGTGGCAATTTTAGACATTGACTCAGGCTTACTCAGTGTTGACTTTCGTGCCACAGAACGTACAGCACAGCTCATCATCCAAGTCGCTGGACGTGCTGGACGCGGTGAGAAAAAAGGCGAAGTCTATTTACAAACTTTACGTCCAGACCATCCTTTGCTGAATACCCTGCTGGAGTCGGGCTATCGTAGCTTTGCCAAGCAAACACTGAAAGAGCGTAAAGCTGCATGGATGCCACCTTATCGCTATGCGGCTTTATTGCGTTGTGAATCCAAAGATCAAGAACTGAACCAAAACTTTTTACAAGAGCATGCGCAAGCACTGCGCCAAGCCTCAGAAAACAGTATTGATATTTGGGGGCCAATTCCGGCGCCGATGGAGCGTAAAGCAGGTCGCTATCAAGCACATATGGTACTACTGTCCAAAGACCGTGCACGGATGCATTTTTACATTCGTCAGTGGTGGCAAAATGTCTGGCATAACAAACCGCATGGTATGAAATTAAGCCTTGATATTGATCCACAAGAGTTAAGTTAAGACTTGACGTGAATAAGGTTTAGACCTGAGTCGCGTTCTCCCTTAAACTTCCAACATAAAGAAAAAAATTTAGGACAGGGTAATGTCTCTACTGCTTCAAATCACCCTCTTTTTGGCTGCGGCACTGATGATCGTTCCGTTGGCCAAACGGCTGGGGATTGCCACGGTACTCGGTTATTTATTTACAGGCATCTTACTCGGCCCCAGTGTATTAAATGTCGTCCATGACCCTGAGGATATTCATAAACTCGCTGAATACGGTGTGATTTTCTTGATGTTCATTATTGGACTAGAACTCCGCCCACAACGTTTATGGGAAATGCGTAAATCCATTTTTGTGATGGGCAGTTTACAAGTGATGCTCTGTGGCGTGCTACTGGCGTGCATTGTCTTTTTTGCCCTGCAACAACAGGTTGCAGCCAGTGTCGTGATTGGTTTTGCCCTTGCTCTCTCCTCTACGGCATTTGTGTTGCAACTGCTCAGTGAAAAGCAACAACTCAACACCACGTTTGGTCAACAGTCCTTTTCCATTTTACTCTTTCAAGATATTGCTGCAATTCCGCTGATTGCAGTTATTCCCCTTCTTGCGGGAACAAGCTCAACCCATCATGGTGTGGCCTACTTTGCAGCAATTGTGGCCACCTTTACAGGCTTATTCTTATTTAGTCGCTATCTCATGCGTCCATTTTTTCGCTTTGTGGCTAAAAGTGGCGCGCATGAACTGATTACCGCAGTCGGCTTATTTATTGTCTTAGGCGTGGTCGTGCTGATGGATATCTTAGGTATCAGTACCACCTTGGGCGCATTTTTAACTGGCGTGTTACTTGCTGACTCTGAATTCCGTCATGAACTGGAAGCCAGTATTGCACCATTTAAAGGTCTACTTCTCGGTCTGTTTTTCATGACTGTCGGGATGAGTACCCAAGTTTCGCTCCTGTGGGAAACCCCAAGTCTGATTATTGGCGGTGCGTTATTGCTGATGTTGGTCAAACTGCTGGCATTAACGGCCATAGCTCGCTACTTCGAGTTTTCATGGCGCAATAGTTTGATGCTGGCAACCTGTTTGGCACAAGGTGGTGAATTTGCTTTTGTAGTGCTCAATGTTGCCATGAGTGAACATGTAATTACACAGGCCATTTTAGAGCCAATCAATTTGATCGTGACCTTGTCGATGATTTTAACGCCTATTCTATACTGGCTGATGAGTTCGTGGGTGGTACCGCTATTTGAAAAAGAAACCGCCCCTATCTATGACGACATTCCCGATCAACACAACCCAATGATTATTGCGGGTTTCGGGCGTGTCGGACAAATTGTAGCGCGACTGGTTCACTTACAGCACCAAACCTTCACGGCAATTGACAGCAATATCGACAAGGTTGACTTTGTCAGAAACTATGGTGGCAAACTCTACTATGGTGATGCCACTCAACCCGATATCCTGCGTGCCGCAGGGATCGAACATGCCAAAGTTTTTGTGTTAGCCATTGATGATATTGAAGACTCAATGAATGTGGCACGCCATATTCGGCTCAATTATCCAGATTTAAACTTGCTGGTCCGTGCCCGCGATCGACATCATGTACATTTGCTGCGTGACTTGGGGGTAGAACATATTTGGCGTGAAACCTATTTATCATCTTTAGGGATGGCCTATTTTGCGCTACGCAATCTCGGAATTGCAGAAGCCGATGCTTATAAGAGTATCGAATTATTTCGAGATTATGATGAAAAACTGCTCGCACAGCAGCAAAGTATTTATAACGATGAACAGAAAGTATATGAAACACATCGTAATGCTCTGGCCGAATTAGAACACTTATTTGAAAGTGATACGCAGCTCCGTCAAAGTCCTGTCGGCGTTGACCTACAACGCGAGTTACAACATGACCGAATAGATGTCACACGGGATGAAGTAAAATGACTTGTGTTTTACAATATCGTCACCATTAAGACAGGATATTGGAGAAATTTATGTCTGATTTGCGTCAACGCTTTTATATTGAAGATAGTCCTGTTCGTGGTGAAGTGGTTCATCTAGAAGAAACCCTACAAACCATCTTGGCGCAGCGTGATTATGCACCTGCAGTCCAAGTACTGTTAGGTGAAATGCTCAGTGCCACGGCATTACTTGCCAGTACTTTAAAAATTAAAGGCCGTATTAGTTTACAAATTCAGGCTTCAGGTAGTTTTAAATGGGCCATGGCTGAATGTAATCACCTTGGTGAAGTGCGTGCCTTGGCGGATTATGAAACGGATCCACGCTTTAATGCTGCTGACAGCAGCAGTACTATATTGAGCACCCTCATCAGCCCTGTACTATTTATTAATATTGAGCCCGAATTTGGTGAGCGTTATCAAGGGATTGTGGCTTTAGACAAGCCAAATCTTGCAGGTTGTTTAATGCAGTACTATGACCTGTCTGCCCAAATTCCAACGCGTATTATTTTGGCCAGCTCAGCCCAACGTGCTGGTGGTTTACTCATTCAGTTGTTACCACGTAACAGTGAAGAGGAACAAGAACGTGTCGATCAAGACCTCTGGCCACGTTTGACTATGTTGACTGAGACACTCAAAACTGAAGAGTTAACCGACTTAGAAGCGAGTGAAATTCTTTACCGTTTATACAACGAAGAAGAAGTACGCTTACCTGAAGTTGAAGTACTGAAATTTGGCTGTACTTGTTCGAAAGAACGTTGTGCTCAAGCGCTTGAACAAATTGGTGCCGAAGCCGTTCGTGAAACGCTAGAACATCAAAACCCGATTACCATGGACTGCCAGTTCTGTAACACGCAATACAGCTTTAGTGCAGAAGAAGCCTTAGGTTTGTTTGGTGAACACTTAAGCTAAACACAGCATGAGCAATAAAAAAGAGCAGCATAGCTGCTCTTTTTTACGCCTTCGTTCTCATAAAAATAAGATAATTCAAATGATTCATCACTTTTATTCATAGATATTTCACTGGTCACACTGCTTAAATTTCGTTATAAATAAACCCATAATTTTTTTATGTCTTTATTTTTTCTTCCATTGGGGTTTTATCATCATGAAGTTTTCTTGCAGCCTTTTCGTACTCAGCAGTTTATGTGCCTTCTCCAGTTTTGCAGCCACCGATCCCTTGGTCGGTAAATGGAAAACCATCGATGATAAAACAGGATACTCTCTCAGTGACGTTATGATTGAAAAAGACAAAAAGAATAGCTATAAAGCAGTCATCGTAAGTACACGTGAAATTCCAGGTGCAGTAAAAATAGAAATCTGTAACAAGTGTGATGGTGTCAATAAAAATCAGCCCATCATCGGCATGACAACGCTCAGCCATTTGCAATTAGACGATCCCAAAGATTTAACCTATAGCCATGGTCAGTTACTCGACCCTTTCTCAGGGCTACGTTATGACGCATATGCACGACTCAGCAACAATGGTAAGCACTTACGAATTCGAGGAACGTCGATCGAAAATGGCGGTGGACGCAACATCACATGGGTCAAATATTAAGTATTCCTCATCTATCAAGGCCCCTTGCATTGGGGCCTTTTTCTTGTCATGTTTTGAAACAATAAGGAACATATCTTTACTGTTGAAATCTGCAGAAAGGCTGAATAATGATTAAAACTTAATCAATTTTTTTAATCTTATTTATGCCGAAGAACCATTATGAAATACTCGGTTTAACGCGAGATGCGACAGCCGAACAAATTAAAAAAGCCTATCGAAAATTGGCACGAAAGTATCATCCCGATGTCAGTAAGGAGCCTGATGCTGAAGCGCGGATGCAAGAATTGAATGTCGCCTATGACACCTTAAGTGATGAAACGAAAAAAGCTGAATATGACTTTGAACTCAATCACCCACAAGGCTCGCACCAATTCAACCCCAATGCAGGCTTTGGTGGATTTGATGAAGTATTTCGGAATACCCAAGGCGGGCAACAGATACATGATTTTTCAGGATTTGAAGACTTATTTGGCCGTTTTGGTTCAGGTTTTGGAGGATCAAACTATCAATATCAACGCCAAAATAGCACACGCCATAAAGGCGAGGACCAGCATGCACGTTTAGAGGTCGATCTTGAGGTTGGATTCCACGGTACTACCCAAACCATTACCTTACAGATTCCCACTTTAAATGCCTATGGTGAAGCGGAGATTCAGCGCAAAACGCTGGAAGTTAAAATTCCCAAAGGCATGAAAGAAGGGCAACAAATTCGCTTAAGTGGTCAAGGACAGTCTGGTATTCAAGGTGGTGAAAATGGCGACCTGTATATCGAAATTTATTACAAAGATACGGAGACCACACGCGTTGAAGGAGTTGATGTCTATCACCAACTGAATATTAGTCCTTGGGAAGCCGCTTTGGGGCAAAGTATCACCGCCACACTACCCAATGGTCGGACATTACAAATTCAAATTCCGAAAAATGCCAAAACGGGGCAACAACTCCGTTTAAAAGATCAGGGGATTCCAGCCAAAACGGCAGGACATTTATATTTAATTTTAAACATTGTTCAACCTCCTGCGCAGAGTGAGCAAGAACAGCAAGCCTACCAAGCCTTTGCTGAAACCTTCCCTCACTTTAAGCCGCGTCAGTCTTAAGGAGAAAATTATGACGACTATTCAATATCGTGAAATTATTTTAGACGGATGTCGACACGCTGAAATTGTTGATGAACAACATAGCTTTGATTTAAAGCATTTTGCTGAAGCCTGCGGACAAAGTCCTGAATGGGTTTTACAGCTGTTGGAATATGACATTCTGCCTAACCGACCCGATAACCGCATTCACCAATTTTTTGGTGATGATGTCTCACGTGCACGGCGAGCCTATCGCTTACAACGTGACTTTGATGCCAGCTTTACTGCAGTCGCAATGATGCTGGATTTGATTGAGGAAGTTCAAAAACTTCGTCGTGAAGTAAAACATTTACATCTCACTGACCCAGTTCAAACAACTCAACACTAGTTCTATAAAGAAAGATTGGCGCATGCCTTTCTTTCTTTTTTTTATTTTTGAATAAGAGGATTAGACGGCAACCATGAAACTCAAAGTTTGTAATAAAAAGACTAAGCTCATGTTTCCTGAATACCGAGACATGATTCAACAGCTTAGAGAAGACAATCCACATTTTTCTAAAATGTTTGACGACCATGAAGCTCTCGATCAGGAAATTTGTTTACTCGAACAAGACCCTGTCAGGATTCATCGTGGAGAGATTGAGCCCCTCAAACGCAAAAAGTTGTTCATTAAAGATCAGCTTTATCGGATTTTAAAAGGAGCCCAGTTAAAAACCTCTTAAATTAATCTCCCTGCGACGCCTACATATCCGAATAATAAATTGAACAAGGATAGCGTCAGCATGTAAAGAAATACCATAAAGCCCATTTGCTTTAGTGGTTTATGTAGAAAATCACCAAATTATTTTAATTTGGTGATTTTCTCTAAATCTTTAATCGTGCCCTTCACGGTTTGCTTGATTGGTTCATAATCGATAAACCAAAACAAATTCATATGTTGATCTGCATGCTGCTGTGCCAACATATCAATGACACTTTTTTCGCCACGCCCAACCAAATGGCGTCGATAAAAATAATACAGTAAAATCAATGTCGTCATTAACATAATACCCAACATGATCCAAAATCCTGTTGGAGACTTCAGCCCCGGAATAAACTCAAAGTTCATACCATACACCCCTGTCAGTAAGGTCAGTGGTGCAAAAATCGCAGTAATAATGGCTAAAATCCGCATATTTTCATTGGTTTGATTGGCTATGGCAGAAAAATGTAGATCGATTGCTGCTTGAACTGCATTTCTCAAGCGAATGGTATGCTTCTGAATTCGTTCAATATGACTGGTTAAATCATCGACACGTACCAGCATGATGTCTTGTTTTTCACTACGCTTTTTTCCTTTCAAGTGCGAATAATTATCGACAATTTCATCACGTAATTCTTGCAAAGTTTCGATTTGTTCTTCGCACAAATTTTCCACTTGTTGGAAAGCCATATTCTCCTGCAACAGTTGATGCCACTTGGTAAAACGGCGATGCCCTTGTAAAAGCTCTTGCTGCCAAAACTCTACTCGACGTGTCAGTGGCACACGTAAATCAAGATAACCATCTACCATGTTATTGAGTAGTCTCAAGGCCAAATCTAAAGGCGTTGCGGGTAATTTTCTTGGCTTATTATGTTCTTCAATCGGACGGCTCAACACCGTTTCCATCCGCTGAATATAGCTTTCAACTTCTTTATTGCCCTGCTCTCTAACCGTAATCAAGACTTGCGGCGTGAGCATAAAGCTAATCGGGGTCGTCGCCAGACCAAAAACCCGTTCATGTTTTTCAGCCGCTTGAATATCAAGCTTGATTTGATCATCAGGTGTGATCAGCTTACGAAAGATCAGTAAGTCATAATCTTCCAAAGTGTCAAAGGCACAAGGATGTTCTAAATTTAGAATGTCACGCAGATGATATTCATTCATCCACAGTCCCGTGGCCGCATAAATGTCCTGCTGCCAATGTTCTGCCCGATTAACCACATCATCACGGCTACACTCCACCCAAATAAACTCGGCTTCCTGCTCTGCAATTGGCTGTTTCTGCACATAGGTATGCTGTGCGGTGGGATGTTGATAGAAATAATAGCTTTGCATATCTCATTTATTATTGTCTGTCTTAGCCAGCATGATGCCATAAAAAAAGCCCTGAGTAAGCCAAAGTTTACCTTGGCCAAGCTCAGGGCTTTTAAGACAACTCAATTCACATGGGAAACACCATGTGAATTGGCAAGAGATTAAACTTGTTCGATGTCTTTCATTGTCAATTTGATACGACCGCGGTTGTCTACATCCGCAACTTGTACCTTAATTTCTTGACCTTCTTTCAACACGTCTGCCACGTTTGCAATACGCTCGTTTGAGATTTGTGAAATATGAAGTAAGCCATCAGTACCTGGAAGAATGTTAACAAACGCACCGAATTCAACGATACGAATGACTTTACCAACGTAAATTGTACCTGGCTCAATTTCAGCAGTCAGTGCTTGGATTTTTGCAACCGCAGCTGCCGCAGCAGCTTTCGTTTCACCAAATACACGAACGGTACCATTGTCTTCAATATCAATTGCAGCTTTGGTTTCTTCAGTAATAGCACGAATGGTCGCACCACCTTTACCAATCACATCACGAATCTTGTCTGGGTTGATGTTGATCACTTGGAATGTCGGTGCATGCATTGAAATTTCAGGACGCGCACGTGAAATCACTTGGTTCATTTCGTTCAAGATATGCATACGGCCTGCATATGCTTGGTTCAATGCAGCTTCCATGATTTCTTCAGTGATACCTTCAATCTTGATATCCATTTGAAGTGCAGTAATACCGTTCGCAGAACCTGCAACTTTAAAGTCCATGTCACCTAAGTGATCTTCGTCACCTAAGATGTCAGAAAGAACTGCGAAACGCTCGCCTTCTTTCACTAGACCCATTGCAATACCTGCAACTGGCGCTTTCAATGGAACACCTGCATCCATAAGTGATAATGAAGCACCACATACAGAAGCCATTGAAGATGAACCGTTTGATTCAGTAATATCCGATACGATACGAATCACGTACGGGAAGCGGTCAGCCGCAGGAAGAACAGCTTGAACACCACGACGCGCCAAACGACCGTGACCAATTTCACGACGCTTAGGACCAGATTCACGACCAGTTTCACCGACAGAGTATGCAGGGAAGTTGTAGTGCAACATGAAGTTGTCAGTTTTCGTACCTGCAAGGGTATCAACCATCAACGCATCACGTGTATTACCTAAAGTCGTGGTGACCAATGCCTGAGTTTCACCACGTGTGAACAATGCAGAACCGTGAGCACGATCTAACACGCCAACTTGGACGTCAATTGCACGTACAGTTTTCGTGTCACGACCATCAATACGTGGCTTACCAGACAAGATGTTGTCACGTACTGTACGGTATTTTAAGTCTTCAAATAATTCGTCAACTTCAGCAGCAAGACCAGTTTCATCTTCTTCAGGAACAAACTGAGCAACAGCTTCAGCGTGAAGCGCATCTAATGCTGCATAACGGTCTTGCTTAACAGCAATTGTGTATGCTTCAGAGATTTTCGCTTCGAATGCTTCTTTCAATTTACCAAGAAGTTCTTCGTTTTTAACTGGCGCAACCCAAGTAGATTCAACTGCGCCCGCAGCTGCTGCAAACTCTTTAATTGCTTGAATTGCAATTTGCATTTCGTCATGACCGAAAAGTACAGCGCCTAACATTTGGTCTTCAGAAAGTTCTTTCGCTTCAGATTCAACCATCAATACAGCAGCTTCAGTACCTGCAACCACAAGGTCAAGATCAGATTCTTTAAGCTGTTCTAAAGTTGGGTTAAGGATGTATTCACCGTTGATTAAACCAACACGTGCACCAGCGATTGGGCCTGCAAATGGAACACCAGCAATTGACATTGCAGCAGAAGCACCCAACATTGCAGCGATATCGCCTTCCATGGTTTTGTCAGAAGAAATAACAGTCGCTGTTACTTGGATTTCGTTGTAGAAACCTTCTGGGAACAATGGACGGATTGGACGGTCAATAAGACGTGAAATTAAAGTTTCAGCTTCAGACTGACGACCTTCACGCTTTCCATAACCACCTGGGATACGACCTGCAGCATATTGTTTTTCTTGGTAGTTAACAGTCAATGGGAAGAAGTCTTGACCTGCTTTTGCTTTTGGTTGAGCAACGATTGCAACAAGAACCTGTACACCACCCATCGTGATCACTACAGTGTTTGCTTGACGAGCAACACGACCAGTTTCTAAAACAACCGTGTGTTGACCATATTGGAATTCTTTACGAATAATATTAAACATAGACATGTATTGTTTTTTCCTAGTTCTTTTGAACAGTTATTTATCTAGTGGAGACCCCTAAGGTTTGGCATTCACATTACTTTTTTCAAGTAACGGTGGAAATGACAAAGCTTAGAAGCCGACCTCACCAGAAATTAAAAACATGATTTTAAGACACAAAGAAGGAGCGAAACATTCGCCCCTTCCCCATTACCTCGCGAAAGCGAGGTAGACTTTTTTTTCAGCGATAAAGCATTCAAGATGCGATAGCCCGAAAATAAAAGTTTAATCGAATTAACGACGTAAACCTAAAGCAGCAATCAAGTCGCTGTAACGAGTAGCGTCTTTACCTTTAAGGTAGTCAAGAAGCTTACGACGTTGGTTAACCATACGGATTAAACCGCGACGGCTATGGTGGTCGTGTTTGTGCTCTTTGAAGTGACCTTGTAAGTCATTGATTTGAGCAGTTAAAAGAGCTACTTGAACCTCTGGTGAACCAGTGTCGTTTTCAGCGCGAGCAAATTTAGCAATGATCTCTGCGCGATCTGCGTTTGTTAAAGCCATTCGATTTCTCCGAGATGCTTATAAGTTACATTTGATACAAATCAAATTGATTCTTCAAAACCAAGTTGACTGCCGTGCATCACTACAGCAAGGCATTATTTTAAGGGATCTAGCGCTATATTGCAAAAATGTTTTATGTTCGCAGTCAATTCAGCAACTGACGGCTTTGCACAAATCATGCACAATAATGACAATTCTGATTTTCAATATCAGACTCAAATCTAATAAAAACGAAGAATAGAGAGAAATTTGTGAAAATTTTATCTGCCAATACCTGTTATATCCCCCATGACCTTAACCACGTGATTCGTTCTAAGGATGAGGTCTCCGCTACCCTGGGTGGCATGAATGACGCACAAATTCAGAGTATTTGGGCCAGTGTAGAGGCCCTATATAAAACAGGAAACTACCCTTTCATCAGCCTCTGTTTACGTCGTCAGGGACAAATATTGTTAAATCGCAGCATTGGTTATGCGCAAGGCAACTCACCCGATGGTTTAGCGCCAAATGCGAAAATTGGCACACCCGATACCCCAGTTTGCTTATTTTCCGCCTCTAAAATCGTTACAGCCATGCTGATTCATATGTTGGATGAACGCGGTGATCTGAATTTACTCGATCCAATTAGCCATTATATTCCCGAATATGGCGTAAACGGAAAACGTCGTGCCACCATTTTCCATTTGCTCGCTCATCGTGGTGGCATTCCGCGTATTGATAGCAAAGTCACACCTGAACTGTTGTTTAATGAAGATCAAATTTTAGAACGCCTTTATGCTGCACAACCCGTTTCAGCTTCGGGTACACATCTGGCGTATCACGCCGTGACGTCAGGTTATATTTTAGGGGAAATTATTAAGCGGGTCACAGGTCAAACGGCCCGCGAATTTCTTGCTGAAAATGTCGAAAACCCCATGGGCTTAGATTATTTTAACTATGGTTTAAAACCCGAGTATCGAGCAGATGTCGCTTTAAACTATGCCACAGGTTTACATCCACGTTTAGGTACAGACCATTATCTCAATCGGGTACTGGGTGGTGGTTTACAGTTGGCGGTCGATGTAACCAATGATGCGCGCTTTATGGACACAATTTGCCCAGCGGGCAACATTTATACCAGTGCCGAACAAGCTGGACGTTTCTTTGAAATGCTCTTGAGTGGCGGCGAATACCAAGGCAAACAAATCATGAGTGCTCAAACAGTATTTCGCTCGACATTGGCTACGTCAGGCGTCAGTTTAGATCGGACATTATTAGTCCCAATGCGTTATGCCTTAGGCCCAATGTTAGGGAGTAACCCTATTGGGTTATTTGGACCCATGACTGGGCAAGCCTTTGGACATCTCGGGTTTTCCAATATTCTCTGCTGGGCCGATCCAGAACGAGATATTAGTGTATCACTGTTAACCACAGGAAAATCCGTCGTTGGGACCCATTTACCCGCTTTAGCGAAAACACTTTATCAAATCTCAAAACATTGTCCCAAAATCTTAAAGCACCAACGTCGCTCCTTATTTGCAACGGATCGCACCGAAACAGATTTAGTCTGAGCATAAAAAAAAGCCCAAGTAAACTTGGGCTTTTTTGCGCTGTAGTTTTCTTTTGTTTTTGTTCTTGTTGTTTTGGTTATCATTATAATAATTGCGCTTTTCCGCGTCTTGTATTAAACATTCCATGTTTAATTATTTACATCCTTATGTGACACATTTTGCCACATTACACAGAGGAAAAAAGTCGTATTTCACGCATCTTCATGTAAGCGATTGCTTACATAAAATTCTCATTTCCTCCATTATTGAAGCTAAAATTATTTTAAACACTTCATAGTAAAATTTTTAATCAAATAAAAAACAAAAACTTAAAAATATTTATACTTAATCTAAAGAATCATAACCTGTGTAATCTTGTGACGGTATCTCTTCAAGATTCAATCTATGACTGTATTTTTTGCTTCGACGAATAAATGGTTATTTTTTGTCACATTATGACAATTTATCAGATATAAAAAAGCCTTGTAGTCTCTCCCAAAACTACAAGGCTTAGCGGCTGTAAGTTTCCTCTTTCACCTACTTCACTGTAAGTTCGCTGTCTACTGACGTTATTATTATCTTTTTGCGATTATACTCAACATTCCGTGTTGAGCTCTTTATGTGAAGCCATCTTCTCAAAATCCTCAGCAAAGCTCTATGCGCAAATCGCCTGAATCCCTGTAAGCTATTTCGTACAAAACCCTTATTTGTTTATTAAAACTTCATAATTGAATTTGTTGGTTAATTTTTCTTGAAAGACCACTTTCTCGGGTAGTGCGCGTGACCATAGCATGTACGAATGCATCGGCATCGACCAGTAAACTGACGACTTTTTTCGCCCGCGTAATTGCAGTATAAATCAACTCTTTACTGAGTAATTTTTCAGCCTGCCGATCTAACACCACCGCAGTATGGGTGAACTCAGAGCCTTGCGATTTGTGAATGGTCAGCGCAAAAGCTGTTTCAATATTTTTGGGTAATCGTGTTGCAGCTACCCATTTATCCAAGCTGGGGAAATACACCTCAAATTGCAACTTGCCTTGTTGAATACGCTCTAAGCACAGGCCAATGTCTCCGTTCGACAAGCCCAGTTGATAGTCGTTATAGGTCATCATCACTGGACGTCCCAAGTACCATTCACCTTGTTTAATTTGTTTTGATTGTTCCAATAAACGTTGCTCAATTTGCAAATTCAGCTGTTTTAAGCCGAAATGCCCATGACGTATCGCAGCAAGAATTCGATAATCATCAAAACATTGAACTACTTTGGATACGAGAGACTCATTAGGATTTTGCTGATATTGCTTTAAAGCTTCGATATAGCCCTGAAAGCCGAGCATCAACAGATCATAATAATGTTGTAACTGCTCTGCAGATAAAGCCTGCTCCGGCAATAATTCAAGTTGTAGATAATCAACCTCGACCTGATCCAATTCAACCGCTTTCAAGGTCGTGGCATGTACCACTTGCTGTTGAAAATTATGCAATACGGTCTGTTTTTCGGCAGGATGCGTCATTAAGTCAAAACACGATTGCTGTTGAATAAATTGTGCTAACTTTCCAATCCGTGCATCTGATTTGAAACGACGACTATTGACCAAATTGACTCTATTTTCAGCCAAAGCTGGAACCTGTTGTAAATCGGCGAGCACAGAACCGACATCGACCGAAGCCAACTGATCGGCATCTCCCAATAAAATCAAACGGGCTTGATTCGGCATAGCAGCAAAGAGCATCTGTGCCAAATTTAAATCCAACATGGAAGCTTCATCAACGACAATCACATCATAAGGTAAAGGTTGTCTGCTATGAAAACGCGGTTGCTGCGTGTTTCCTAGGCCCAAGAGTCGATGCAATGTCACAGGGTTTAAATTTTTCAAATCTGGGGTGATGAAGTCTTGTAACTTTTCATCCTGAAAAGAGTTCTGAAGGGCTTCTTTCATCCGCTGTGCCGCCTTACCTGTCGGTGCAGCCATCGCAATACGAATATCAGGTAAACTTTGCTTGAGCACCGCAATAATCCGCGCCAAGGTATAGGTTTTCCCTGTGCCCGGCCCCCCTGTAATGATCGCAAGTGCCTGCTCAGCCACCATAGCCAAAGCCTGTTTTTGATAGGGATCTTCAAGTAAATCGGCATAAGCTGAAAGATCAACTTGCGTTAAATTTTGCAGTTTTAACCGTGCTACTTGCTCGGCCAACGACTGCTCTAAAGCCCAATAGCGATACAAATATAATTGTCCCTGATCATAGACAAACGGTGCTTTTTGTTGCTGTGCCTGCTGTTCATCTATCATCAGATCATTTAAGACAGTGGTAGCTTCAGCTGAAACCGAAATACAACTCTCACCGCGTAGCATGGCTTCAAGGACCTGTTGAATCACTTCACTTCGGGCTTCGGTGGGGCCTGTTTTACTTAGCGGTGACTGCTGAATAAACTGACTCCAACGCGTTAACCATGTATCTATCTCGACAGCCTGATCAATAGTGGCTTTACACACATTTTCCACACGGTTATCCTCAAAGTTATCCACAGCTTAATTGTTTGTTTATAGGTGACTAATTTCACTTAATTCAGCAGTTTTGCCTACATGATTTTCAGTAGAAGTATCCTCAGCAAAACAACCCAAAATGGCATCTAGTCTTAAAATAAACTCTGGGCTGGCACACCAACTTAAAACCCCTTGATTAGGCTGCCCATTCATTCCTCTCAAATAGAGATAACTCGCCTGCCCCAGATGTTCTTCAATGTCATAGTCCAGCAAATTCACTGATAAATAACGATGCAAAGCCACCAAATACAAGCCCGCCTGTAACCAATAACTGGCATGTGACATATTCAATTGGATTGCGTCATAACTATAGCTCTGCTGATCTGCCCCTAAGAAATTACTTTTATAATCGGCAATGTGATAACGCTGACCATCAAAATAAACCAAATCAATCGAACCGGTCAGATAACGAGCAGAATTGGCTTCATTTAAGTCGAGTAGCTCAATGCCGTATTCTTGAAACAATGCCTGTATGCGTTTAATCGCCAACACATGATCGGACAAGGACAAATAAAAAGGAAATTCAGCCAAGTGTTCATCGGCTTTGAGTTGCTTCAACTGAAAACCTGCATGCAAAGGCGTTTCGAGCACATCTGCTAACCACTCTTGCATCCACAGCACCAATTGAGTTTCATCATCCTGCCCAAATTCGAGTTGATATTTGCCCAATAACTCTTGCCACAATAAGGGGCTATCATTTTTAAAACGACGATGAATTTCCAGTCCCCAGTCACGTGAGTCCTGAAAGTCAATATGCTCGAAAATTTCGTGCAGGAAAGTTCCCGCAGTCGTCCCCATTGGAAACTGCCGTTTAATCCACGCCAAAGGCTGACTCAGCTCCACATTCTCAAGTACAGGATGATTGATCTCATCATCCGCACTGCCCACTTTCTCGCTCAAAACCGCCAAGGCATCCATTGCCTCTTTACGACTCAAATGCTGTGCCAACGCGCTAAAACTGGTTTTGGAACGTGGATAAAAACGCTGTTCAGGAAAGGCCAAAGCTTGCAACTGAATCACCTCTTGCTGCTCCGCTGGCTGTAAACGGATCGGCTTTTCAATCAGCAACATCTCATCACCACTGGCAGGATGCTCAAACAGATTACCTGCTTGGCCCCGCCAAAATGCCAATGCCGTATTTGATTTTAATTCCTGATCTTGCATTAAGGCATATACGCGATGGCTGGCACGGGTCAATGCGACGTACCATAAGCGATGCTGTTCTGCTTCAGCTCGTTCATTGTGTTGAGCAATCGCGGCGGGATCTAACAGATTGGCATCATTTACCGCAACAATGCGCTGTAACTCGCTCTGACCTGTATTCGGATTGATCTGTTCCAGCGTTGAAAAGTTTAAGGTTTTATTCATTTCCTTAAAGTCTTTGTCGGCACCCAGCAAGAACACGATTTTAAACTCTAGACCTTTGGACTGATGAATGGTCATCAACTGTACACCTGTGGCATTGGAGAGTTTACGCTCCAGCTCCCACTCACGTTCCGCAGGTAAATGTAACTGTTTGAGATACCAATGATACAGTTTCTGCGCGCCTTGAAACTGCTCACTATGCTGACTCAATAACTCAGTCAAATGCCGTAGATTGACCACAGTCCGTTCGTTATCTCGGCTTTGGTAAGCCACCAAGTTTTTCCACACTTTAAACAGGTTTAAAGCGTACTGCCATGCACTTAAAAAGCCTTTATTGATCCACATGTCGCGGATGTCATCAAAATCCGCCATAAACTGGCTCAGACCGTTGGCTTGCTTTTCCAGTTCCAGTAACTGTTTTAAATCAATTGCCAATAGCCTGCTCAAAAGCGCACGGCGAACTTTGGCTTCATCAAAAGGATGCATCATTGCGGTCAATAGCGCACCGACATCTTTTGCGACCTGACTTTCAAATACACTGCGTTTAGACGGACGGTTGACCAAAATTCCCAAACGCTCTAGTTCAAACTGAACTTTGTCCAAGCCATCATGGTTTTTCGACAACACCGCGATATCATTTGCCCCCATAAACTGTGGCGGATCATCTGCCACATACAGTTGCTGTTGAATGCCTTGGTTGATTAAATCACGAATTTTCCATGCCACTTGTTGAGCTTCATTCTTTTTATCTTCAAGTAACAGCCAACGCAGCGGAACATGGTTTTCACCCTGTGCATCGACCAAAGCGGGATGGGGTCGAGTCCCTGCTTCTACAGGCTGATAATAGACCTGCTCACCAAAGTCCTGTTGGCGTTGGAATAAAGCATCCACCACCTGTACCAGTTTTTGCACAGAGCGATGATTATATTTCAAACTATACTGCCGACCTTGCTTTGCCAAAACATCTAAACGCGCTTTGTTATAGGTCAGCATGTCCCCCCCACGAAAGCCATAAATAGCTTGTTTCGGATCACCGACCATAATCATACAGCCTTGAGGATAGCGCTGTGCATCACGCCAAATCCGCGCTAGCATGTCATCTTGGTCTTGGTTGGTGTCTTGAAACTCATCCACTAAAATGAGTGGATAGCGTGCCTGTACAAACTGGGCAAAGCGCCTGCCCTGCTCGCCCTGTAAAGCTTCTGACAAGGTCCGAATTTGTTGGGCAAAGGTCGTTTCACTCTTTTGCTGCAACACTTGCGGTAAACGCTTTTTCACCTCGGAGCTTAAGTGATATTTTAAATACGCATCCAGCACATCCAAATTAAGCTCTAGCTCTGCCAACGCCTCTAGGAAACTGCGCACCTGTCGCCACACTGGATGCTGTTCAAACTGTTCCAATACATCCACGGCACATTTGTTTAAGACTTTTTTCGTCGCGAGGTCGGTCAAGTGCTTTAAGGTTTTTTCAAAATGTGGCGCAAATAAAGCATAAGCCCGTTGCTCTTTCAGTGCAGTCAAAAAAGCAGGTAAGTCCTGACATAAAATACGCTCCATCAAAGCATCAGTGCGCCACTTTTTCCCTAACACCGCGTGGTACTGCCCCTCAGGGGCATAATAGTCCTTCAAGCTTTCAATTTGCGTCACATCCAGCGCAGTAAATTGATCAATGGCCTGTTCAAATTGTGTCAAATCAAGTGCAGGTTTTTCCACCTGTTGAAACTGTGCTGATGCAAAGTTCAAACTATTTTCGACAATCGGCACATAAGCCTGTTCGGTTTTTAATTTTTGTTTTAACAGTAAATAATTCACCACAGGCTGCGACTGTGCCTGAATCCACTCGCGCAACACGTCATGAATGAGCTGTTGAGTATAACTCTGCGCATCATCAGTGATATCTGCACGCTCAATCTTGCCACTTTCAAAAGAAAACTCACGCAGTAGCTTTTGACTAAAACTGTCCAATGTCCCGACAAATAACTCATCTAACTGGTCAATCACTAACTTCAAACGCTCTTGAGCGAAACCAACCCGTTGGGCATAGTCTGTGAGTACTTTGATAAAAAGCGGATCTTGCTCTGCGGAAATTTTGGCCTGTATTTCTCGCTCGGTTAGACTTTGACAACCTTCAAAATAACGTAAGGTTTCAATCAAGCGTGCCCGAACACGACTTTTCAGCTCCGCAGCGGCAGCACGGGTGAAAGTGGTTGCAATCACCTGATTCGGCAAATAGGCCCCGAGAAAAATGCGTACCATTAAACTGGATAAAGTAAAAGTCTTGCCTGTGCCTGCTGAAGCTTCAATCCAATGCAAGCCCTGAAAGCTCATATCGGCAATGGGTTGATAAGACATGTTCGATGGAGTGACCTGAGACTGGGCTGTCATGACTTAGTCCTCAAGGCTTTGCTGATGCAAAAAAATCGGATGATATAGCTCATAAGAAAACTGCTCACAGGCATGGGCAAGTAATGCTTTGGCATCCTGCTCTTGTAAAATAAACTGCCAGTCGCGGTGTGCTTTATTGGCTTCATTTTCAGTCATTGAAAAACCACTAAAGCGACCATCTTCTTCCCAAACTTTATAAATGACATCCATATCAGCAATCACCATCTGTTCCTGATCATTCAGTTGCCATTCATGCGTTTTATCTTTTTCTGCAATTTTCAACAGCAAGGCCGCAGGTAAAACTAAGGGCTGAGTTTGTGCATACTCCCATGCTTTCAACCAAGGCTTGAGCCATTCACGTGCCTGATTTGAACTCACACCAGTACATAAAATGGTTCGGTCACTAAACACCACGATGCGTTGATATTGCTGTCCGCCCTCACCTAAGTTCACATAAGCCAACCACAATAAATACTCCAACCAAACTTTGGCACGGCGCTTTGCTCTTGCACTAGACGCTTCCAGACTGACCCATTTTTCAGCACTGTATTTGGCTAGGGTAATATTGATCTGTAAATGTTCATTCACCTTCCAGACTTGTTGGGTCGTGGCTGTGGTCTCAGGTGCATAGCGTTGTAAACGTGTCAGCAAGCGCTGCTGCTCAAGCACGCTCATTTGCCAGACCCCATCTTGCACTTTACCAATCGGGAGTTGATCCATCAGAAGATTGGCATCTGCTTCTGCTTCATGTTGTTGTAAAAAATGACGAATGGCATAACGTCCTAAACCATCAAGTAGTAACGGCTCTTGCGTTGCAGGAATCTCTTCTGGTTTTAAGTTTTCCACGCCTAAAATCTTAAGGTACAGCCGTGCAGGAAAAGTGATGTCTTGAATCCACTGCTGACTGTCAAGAACTTGAACGTCTTGCTCTAATTTTGGATACGGCGTGTTGACCCAACTGCTGCGTTGCCCCGATGCATGTTGCAATTGTTTCGCGACCTGAAACCATTGATCTTGAAAACGAATACTGTGCTCAGACTCAAAACCACGTGGATCAAAAGGCAATAAAGGATGAACATGATATAGCGATGCTAACTGTGCAGGGACAGCGACGCCATGCTGATCAACCGTTGCATTGACACTCTTGGTCTGTGTGTCAGGCTGCACAATAAAGGCCATATGCTGAATCAGTTCTTGCAATACCGTAGACGGATCACGGACTTCACCATCGTTGATATCAAAGCCATTATAAAATAACCATACGTTCTCTTGTGCCAACAACAACGCATCTAGAAAAGCCCCTTGATCGTCTTCCAAACGGGAACGATCCCCCAGTTGTGGCTTCAGTAAATCCATCAAGTCAAAAGGCAAATGCGCACTACGGTTAGGAAACTTGCCACTGTCCAAGCCCAACATCACAATCAGCTTATACGGCACAGGTCGAATCTGGCCAATTTGACTAAATGTGATCTGCCCTGTGGGTTCTGCATAGTCCAATTGCGCTTCTAAGGTCTTTTGGATTTCTTCTAATACATAAGGCAAAGGTAAACTTAAACTGCGCAGTGCATGATGATCATGTTCGTCATAGAAACTTGCCAAAGTCAGCATAC
The DNA here is from genome assembly GCF_002165305.2 of Acinetobacter sp. WCHA55. Classification (NCBI taxonomy): domain Bacteria; kingdom Pseudomonadati; phylum Pseudomonadota; class Gammaproteobacteria; order Moraxellales; family Moraxellaceae; genus Acinetobacter; species Acinetobacter sp. WCHA55. The sequence goes on from NZ_CP032286.1 coordinate 3,070,651, forward strand.
GTTCTTGTTTTTTGACGATCTTATACACTGCGGTCAAAGACTCAACACCCGCGGCTTCAAACTCGCGGATATCCTCCATCAAACGATTCAGCCAAGTTTCCGCCGTCGTCCGTTGCCCTGTTTCATGCGCGATCATCCACTCGGCACGGTGTTTAAAATCCTGATAAATTTCAATCAAAACACCAATCAGCTCAAAATCACTCGACTGTACTTGGGCATAGCTCAAGGTCTCATGAAACAGCACATGTTCTGGTACAGCGATGCCTAAAGCCAAACGATCTAAAGCAAACTTCAGACTATAACGATAGTCCTCATCCCCTTCGGCCAGACTGCGTTTTAAATGTTCAGCATCCAATCCGCGTTTAAAGCCTGCGTTGATCAACAGCTCCGTCATCCGCTCAATCATATTCATGTCTAAGCCATAGCGTTGCTGCGTTGCATTTAAACTGAGCCAATCGGCAAAGTCCTCAATACTGAAACGCCCCCGCACCAAAACCATCCGTCCCAACACAGCTCGCCATGCATTTAAAGCATCGAGTTGAGTCACACCGGCCAGCTTAATGGGCAAATAAATACTGTCTTTACTCAGTTGATGGCCCTTTTGCAAAGCCTCACGCTCATGCGGTGGCGGCGCAAAAACACTGCGAATAAACGGCTCTAGCTCAGTCAAACTGGGTGTCAACACCAAAATATCACTTGGACGTCGCGGTGCATCAGCCATACCCTGAGCCAACCAATGCGTCAGTTGATCTTTGAGGACTTCAAGCTGTCTAAGGCTAGAATGACAAACATGAATCTGTATCGAGTCATCTTGTTCAGTCAAGACATACTGATGCTGTTCAGGTTCTACCAAATACAGGACATCAGACTGAATTTTACCAAGTAAAGTTTCTGGGTATTCATCCACAAAGACATCGGCCCACACCCCATCCTCACCTGAAGAAAGACTGGAAAGTAAAGAGAAATGGTCGCGTGCCTGTTTACCAAATCGGGTCAGTAAAGGATGACGAGACTCTCGGGTTTCTGCATTAAAATTGAGGGTAAACTCATCAAAAAACTGCTGAATCTCTGCATCATTGGCCTTTGGATTTTTTTCAATAAAACGCTGCTTCACCCGCGCGTCATAACGCGCTTTCCAGTTAGGATCGACACTGTCCGCCCAGTATTCTTGCGATGGGTTATAGTGAAAAATAAAGATATCGAGGTATTGCCCCAAGCGATGCAAAAACTCCAACTGCTTTGGCGGTAAATCTAGAACAGTAAACACCACCAACTGCGCAGGCAACTTTCTAAGCGCAGCATCTCGGGTCTCTGCTTGATCGAGTAAGTCCCAAAATGCAGTATCAATACGCTGAATTTGTTCAAAGTCGGCATGGAACACCACCTGCCAGAGCCAGCGCTGCCATGCTTCCAATTCATGCGCTTGATTGAGTTGAAAAGCACTGAGTTCCTGATGGGTTTTAAAGAACATCTGCTCCAAATCGAGTGGCTGGTTTTTGCCCCACGCTTGTAACCAATTGGTCTGACAACGGCAGCTTTGCGGTGGACAACCTTTGGTGCAATGCCCCCGATAATCCATATAAAAACTAAACAGCCGTGAAACCTGCTCCGCCACCCAATACAGCATGCTTTGTTTTTTCAGCTGTTTATCAATGCCTTGTTGCAAACGGTCAGCACTGGCATAGATACGCTGAATGATCGGATACAACGGATGAGCAACCTCTAAAGGGTTCAGCTCGGCTTGTATAAATTCTTTTAAGGCTTGAAAGACGCGCCATTTAATAATCAATCGCGGAATATTGGCTTTACGAACTTCGTCTTTTTGATTGACCAAAACCCACTGATAAGCAGACCACTGAAAGCCACGTATACGATGATGAAACTGTGTGTTGGCACTGATGCCCTGCTGTTCCGCCAACTTTTGTGTTAGCCACGCCTCAACCGCAGGTGAAGGGACAATAAAGTGCTGTGCTTGCAATACTTGAAAGGCATTTTTGGCTGGTTTAAAGACGGTTTTTTGCATGGCTTGCAACAGAACATCAATACGCTGACTTTGTATTACGTGTATTGCCATGTTTCCCCTCAAATAACCGTCTTATGAAAAATCTACAAAAGCACACAGATTATTGACTATACTTCTGGTTCTGTCTATGTCACTTTGATGACATATTTCTATTTAAAATTTGCTTTAAAATAGACACTTTAAGCAAAACTAGAATCAATGTGAATCAAGATATTTTAGGGTTTAGAAAATGAAATTAGAGCACATTCCAGAAAAAATTGACCCCTCTTTGAATTTAGAACAAATCCGCGAAGAATGTTTGGATTTAGTCAAAAAGCGCGCCTATTTTTCCGCAGGTGCAGCGGTTATTCCAGTCCCTTTCCTTGATGTGGTGATTGATGTGGGTATATTGTCACAGTTGATTCCCGAAATTAACGCCCGCTTTGGTTTAACCCCTGAGCAAGTCAGTGTCTACGACCCAGAAACCAAGCAAATACATTGGTCAGAACTACGTAAACGTGGTGTGGAGTTCTCTGGACTGGTGGTGGCACGTACCGCCGTGAAGAAATCCCTCAATAACATGGCAGCCAAATACATCACCAAACAAGTCACTAAATTCATCCCCTTAGGTGGACAAATGATTGCAGCCAGCTTGGGTTATATTGTGATGAAAAAAATTGCAGAAACCCATGTGGAAGAGTCGTATAAGCTCGCCAAAGGCATTCAACTGAAACAAGCCGCTGAACAAGGTGTGCCTGTTGCAGCACCAGTGACCCAAATTCCCTTAAGTTAAAGAACTAAATCTACCTCTATAAAAAAACGGTCAAATGACCGTTTTTTTTACGTTTTTAATCTATGTCGCGATCCGCTTTGAGCTGTTTTAAAATTGCCCTTAAGACTTCAATTCGGGCCTGTTGTTTATCATTGGTGGAAATAATATACCAAGGTGCATAACTCATATCGGTATGTGCAAACATATCCGCGGCTGCCTTTAAATAATCATCCCATTTGTCGCGATTGCGCCAATCTTCTTCAGTAATTTTAAAGCGTTTATGTGGAGTGCTTTCACGAGCTTTAAACCGCGCCGCTTGTTCATCTTTATCAATCGCTAGCCAGAACTTTATCAGTACCGTTTGACTATTCACCAAATTTTTTTCAAAACGATTGATTTCCGCATAAGCGCGTTGCCACTCTACCTCAGTTGCGAAGCCTTCCACCCGCTCTACCAAAACGCGTCCATACCATGTCCGATCAAAAATAGTGATGTCATCCGACTGCAATTTGCTCCAAAAACGCCATAGATAAGGACGGCGTAACTCATATTTTTCAGGTGCAGCAATGGTATGAATTTCATATTCTCGCGGGTCGAACTTTTTCACAATACGCTTAATCGCCCCACCTTTACCCGCAGCATCCATCCCTTCAAAAGCAATTACCACTTTACGGTCATCACAGCGGATGGCATCAGCCACTTGTTTGGTGAGTTTTTTCAATTCTGCTTTATAGCTGTCCGCCTCCGCGGTCACAGGGGCAAACTGCGTCAAACTTTCCGGTACAGCGGCTTGCTGCCACTTTAATGCCGCCTTTTTCTCGTGTTCTGGACAGTGAAGCAGTGCCGTTAAAATGGCTTGTGCAAAATTGTGATTACGCACATCTTCATCCTCACCATCAATGATTTTCCAGTCGTCGGTGAAACGCGTACGTAGTTTTTGCAAAGTGTCGTATTGTTTTTTATTACGCCAGTCTAGCCCATGCAATTTATGCCAATGCACTTCGCTCGGATCCATATCATCCAGACGTTTTTGCAGAGACTTCCACGACAAATCGAACCAGACTTTTAAGACATCTACGTTGTTGTTTTTTAAGTCCTGTTCAAAAGCCCGCATATTGCTGATGTATTCGTCAAACAAGGTGTCATCTAAAGGCTTTGAAGCATGCATGGCTGTAGCTAACAAGTCCCCATACCAATTACCAAACCACACCATAATTTGTCCCTCAGCAGGTACAAATCGGGTATAAGGCTGCCAAAACGGTTGTTTCAGATTAAACAAATGTGGAGTATCTGCTTTGACATATAAAAAACGTGGATCGACCCATTCACGTAGTTGCTTCACTGCTTCGCCCTTGCCTGCAAGCTCAATTCCACTAACTAAAATCACCAAACTTTTTGCATTGCTCTGATCACGGGTGTTCATCAACGCATATTGCGCTTCAATTAAATCCAGTGAAAGCTGTTCTTCATTCAGCTCTGTATTGACTGTTATTTCTGTGTTCATAACCCCGCCTTTCTTGTATTTAATCAGATCACTAGATCCTAAAAAATGATGGTCTAAATGATTTTCATATGTATCTTTTGACTACTTCTACATCAAACTGACCACAAATAAATAGTTTTTTTGTCACTTTGTCATAGCGAGTTCCATCATCACGCACTAAGATTTAGCTATCTTTAAATAGAACTGAGACAGCACATGTCCAAACTCGCCGCCCTCGATGAGCTTTTAGAACAATATTACCAATTGCATTATCATCAAGATTCGGTGCTCTTCCAACGTTTACAAGATGTGCAAGTCTGGCAAAAGCAACGGATGCAACGCACGCATAACCGTGCGTTCGCAGAAAAGCAAAATCTATTAATGGCCGAGTATTTTATCAACCGTCTATATGGTGGCCCAGATTTTGACGCTTTGGCAGGACAAATTGCACGCTTGAGCAAATATGCGCACAAAGCGGAGAAATTAATTCCAGAAAATGCCATTAGAACCGGTACCTCTGGGGTTGAGTTGGCGATTTTGGCAGTGCGACTGGACGAGCAAGTGGCGATACAGCTCCTCAAGGAACATCATCCTAGCGAGCCTTTAACCGACGACTTAATGCGCCAAGCCTATTTAAAACTAGAACAAGGCGAAGAACGCTTGAAACAGCTATATTTACTCGATCAATTGGGTAAAAACCTCGATAAATACATGCGCTCATTTATGGTCTATACCGCATTTAAGATGTGTAAAGGAACGGCCAATAAATACAACTTCAATGTCATGTATGATTTTATGCAAGATGGCTTTTTGGCCATGAAACCGCTAAAGTCGGCAGAGAAATTTGTGAAAGACTTTACTGCGGTGGAACGTCAAATTATTGATAAAGTCCATGCAGGACATTTGTATCCTTTTCAGTAAATTTCAACGAATGACGTGATAAAAATAAGCCAGCAGCAGCTTTGCTCTGCTGTTTTTCTGTATATTATTCAGCACAATTGCATGATGATTACTGTACAACGTCCTAGAATCTGTCATCATGCATGCACTGCAACATTTACCCTATTGCTATGTTAGGAGTGACTCCCATGTCGAATGAAAATCAAACGCCTACCGCTACTCAAGAGTCGGCACAAAACACAGACAAAGTGAGTCCATTTTTAACTGAACCATTGCCCCAAGGCACAGCACAAGGTCAGCAAAAATCATTACAACAACAGTTGACTGATACCCCAGTGACGGGTTCTGTACCCAAATACAATCTTCCTCGTGGTGCCAACACAGGTAACGTCGGTAGTACCACACACTTTGGTTACCAAACGGTTAGCAGTGAAGACAAAGCTCAAAAAGTGGCTGAAGTTTTCCACTCGGTTGCCAGCAAATACGACATTATGAATGACTTGATGTCTTTCGGTATTCACCGTCTATGGAAACGCTTTGCGATCAATATGTCAGGGGTACGTCGTGGTCAACGCGTTCTCGATATTGCTGGCGGGACAGGCGACTTGGCTAAAGTATTTAGTCGTGAAGTCGGCCCTACAGGTCATGTGGTACTTTCAGACATTAACGAATCTATGTTGAATGTGGGTCGTGATCGTTTAATCGATGCCGGCTGTACCAATGTTGACTTCGTATTAGCCAATGCTGAAACCCTAGAGCCGTTTGAAGACAACAGCTTCGACCTACTCACAATCTCGTTTGGTCTACGTAATGTGACCGATAAAGATGCAGCACTTGCAGCGATGTACCGCGTGCTTAAACCAGGTGGTCGCCTGCTGGTATTAGAGTTTTCTAAACCTGTATTTGAACCGTTTTCAAAACTGTACGACCTATATTCATTCACCGCACTGCCGATCATGGGCAAAATCATTGCCAATGACTCAGAAAGCTACAAATATTTAGCTGAGTCGATTCGTATGCACCCAGACCAACGCACGCTCAAAGGTATGATGGAAAATGCAGGCTTCCAAAACTGCGACTATCACAACCTGACAGGTGGTATTGTTGCTGTACACCGTGGTTTTAAACTTTAAAATTAAACGTTTAAGGGCAAATTATGTGGTCGATTCTGGCACTCGGTGCAGTTGAACGATTAATTCATTATGTGATTAATTTGGATGCGATCACTCGCATCCAGCTCAATGAACTACAAGGCAAGATGTTGCGTGTGGTGATTACATCCCCGCAACTGTCTGTAGATGTGTTCTTTGACCACGCTAAAGTACGCTTAGAACCTACCGTTACGGGGCATAGTGAAACAGCGTCCATTTTCGAACAACGCCCTTTTGACCAAGCTCAGTCTCCCCCCCCAGCAACCGCAACTTTAACAGTGGCCAATGTGGTTGAGCTACTCAAGCTTTTACTGGCGGATGATGTTGGCAATATCCCGCTCCAAGGCGATTATCACCTTCTGCAAGATATTCAACGGATTATGCAACAAGCTGAGCCAGACTTGGCTGCGCATCTAAGCCCGTGGCTTGGTCCAAGTTTGGCGCATGAACTGGCCAAAATTCAACTGGCACCGAAGCACATCAAACAGACCTTGCAAAGTCATTTGTTTTTTGCTGAAGATGCCTTGAAAGAAGACAGTGGTCTATTTGCCCCACGTTGGCAAATGGATGATCTGCATCAAGATACCCGCATTTTTAATCAAAACTTAGATCGTGCCGAAGCCAAAATTCAACAGCTTCAAGCACAGATTGACACTCAAGACTCAACTCAAAACTAGGTATTTGCATATATGATTCCGCACGTTTCACGTTTACTCGAACTTTGGCGCATTGCCGCGCACTATAGACTCGACACGTTGTTTCCTGCGGAAGAATTGCCTGAAAAAGCACGTCATGCACTAGGACTAATTCGCATGCATCCAGCGGCATGGTCCAGCCGTGAACGCAAAAACCCATTGAAGCTGAAACTGGCTTTAGAAGAAATGGGACCACTGGCGATTAAAATGGGGCAACTCCTGTCTACTCGCCGTGACCTTATTCCACCTGAAGTGCTACAACAACTGGTTTTGCTCCAAGACCGTGTCAAACCGTTTGGTTCTGATGTCGCGAAAATGCGTATTCAGGAATCACTGAAAGCCGATGTAAATACGCTGTTTGCACGCTTCGACGAACAGCCATTGGCAGCCGCGTCGATTGCTCAAGTCCATACGGCGGCTTTACATGATGGGCGCGAAGTGGTGGTGAAAGTCACCCGTCCCGATATTCGTAGTCAAATTTTACATGACTTTGAAATTTTAGAATGGCTAGGTGATTTTCTAGAAAAACGCCTAGAAGCCGCGCGTGCCCTGCACTTATCTGAAATTATTCAGGACTATCGTCAAGTCATTTTAAATGAACTGGATTTGACCTTAGAAGCCGACAACACCCGTCGTATGCGCCATTACTTTACAGGCTCAAGCATGATGTATGTGCCTGAAGTCTATATGGACAGCAAAGACGTGATGGTGGCTGAACGTATTACGGGCGTTCCTATTTCAGACATTGAAACCTTTGAAAAGTTGGGCATGGATCGTAAAGATCTGGCAGAAAAAGGTTTAACCATTTTCTTTACCCAAGTCTTCCGTGACAACTTTTTCCATGCCGACATGCATCCGGGCAATGTCTTTGTTGAAACCCTCAACCCAAGCCAACCACGCTATATTGCGTTGGACTGTGCCATTATGGGGGAGTTGTCGAAGCACGACCAAATGACCGTGGCACGTATGCTACTTGCGGTCATGAACAGCGACTTTATGCAACTGATTCAAATCGTGCATCAAGCGGGTTGGATTCCACCGGGCACAGACCAAGATGCACTAGCACGTGAAATGCGTCGCACGGTCGGGCCAATGGTGTCCAAACCCATGCATGAATTGGACTTCGCAGGCATTTTGATTCAAGTGATGGATATCGCACGTCGTTTCCATTTGGAAATTCCACCACAGTTGATGCTACTGCTTAAAACCCTCGTGCATGTTGAGGGTTTAGGCACAGACCTTTACCCAGAGCTGGACATTTGGAGTTTAGCCAAGCCAATCCTGACCGATTGGATCAAAGCACAAATGAATCCACAGAAGAACCTAAAAGAGCTGGGACAAAAAATTCCGGACTTACTTTTAGGGGCGCAAGACTTCCCAACACTGTTGGTCGATAGCTTAAATGGCCTTAAAAACCAATCGGCTTGGCATGCTAAACAGCTCAATGAACTACAAAGTATGCGCTTGCAAATGGAACATCAGCAAAAGCGTAGTTGGATTTTTGGTAGTCTCATGGCCATTTTGCTGTCAATTGCGATTATCTCGCCATGGTTTATTTCAGTGATCTTAATTGTGCTCACTGGCTTACTGGCGGTGTGGCGCGTGTTTAAATAAATACTTTCTGCTGTATAAAAAAAGTCTGAGTCTCTCAGGCTTTTTTTATACTTAACGGGTATGTAGAAAATGACTCCCAAGTCATTCTTGGATCACTTTTGCCAATGCACTCATTCTCTCGCCAACTAAAATGACAATACATATTGTCTCTTTGAATGATAACGATGATGCAAATCCTGCAGAAACACCCTCCGGCTTTAAGCATTCGTGCAGGTAAGTTAGCACGTCAACTCATTCAAAGCGAAGGCTTACAAGCTGAGCAGGTCGATATTGTGCCCGGTGCCGCAGGTGGGCCCAAAGGTATCGGGATTCAAGGTTTAGACCAAGCCATTTTTGGTGAGTTCTTTGCCCGTGCACCACAAAGACGGACTTTGATTGGTTCGTCTATTGGCAGTTGGCGCTTTGCCAGCATCTTGGCGCATGGTGCAAAAGCAGGTACTGAACGTTTAGGTGAACTCTATACCAACCTGTATTTTGACAAAAAAATGCAACGCCAAGAAGTCAGTGATATTTGCCGTGGCATGCTGCTCGACTTGGTGCAAGGTAAAGAAGAGGAACTAGTAGATCATCCAGACTACCACCTTGCAGTCCTCTCGATTAAAGCACAGCACATCTTCCAAAGTGACCAAGTTCTACCGCTCTTGGCCTCTGTCGCAGGGATCATCGGCACAACCGCTGTTGCACGGAAACATAGCCGCCACTTTATGCAACGGGTGATTAGTCAGCCCAACATTGGCAAACAATTTAAAGTAGAAGATGATTTCCTCACTCATTATCACAGTCTCACCGCTGCAAACGTTCTGCCTTGGCTGATTGCCTCAGCCTCTATTCCAGGCGTGATGGCCGCGATTCGCGATATTCCAGATGCACCCCAAGGCAGTTATCGCGATGGTGGTCTGATTGACTATCACATTGACCTGCCTTTTGAGAGTCAAGGCATTGTGCTTTATCCGCACTTTACGGACAGCATTACGCCAGGCTGGTTTGATAAACTGTTTAAACGCCGCGCCAATCCTGAAAATCAAGCCCGTACCCTGCTCCTATCTCCATCCCAAGACTATTTACAGAGCTTACCTTTAGGGCGCTTGCCTGATCGTAAAGATTTCACCCTCAAAGGGCTTGACCAAAAACAGCGCATTCAAATGTGGAACCAATGCATCGCTGAAAGTCAGCGCTTAGGTGATGAGTTCTTGGAAATGGTGGAAAAACAGCATTTTGCACAGGTCATACAAGATTTATAAACAAAATTTGCGCATTAATGTAATCTTGTTTAATCTGACCAAATAAAGAAAAATCGAGATTACATTATTTCTATGCTAACAATAATTTTAAGTAAACAAGAAAAATATGTTCAAATCATTGAATTACAAAACGAATCGTGGGAAAGAATGTTATTGCAAGCTCGTTAGAAGATTGCATTCCAATCAACATCGACCAATTAAAAAAATCGGATGATATTCGTTATGAATTCATTTTTAGACAATGGTTAAATCATTCGATCTATGATTTCTAATCACTCCCCCCACTTCGCCATCATCGGTGCAGGAACCGCAGGATTAGCCACTGCGATTTTACTGGCTCGACAAAATATTCAAGTCAGTATTTTAGAGAAAGCTTCAAAACTTGAACCTGTCGGTGCAGGACTGTTACTCCAGCCCTCTGGTTTAGCTGTTTTTGAGCATTTAGGTCTTTTAGATGAGGTTTTAAGACTGGGTGCAAAAGTCACTGGGCTCAAAGGTCAGTTGCCGAGTGGCAATTTACTGGTGAATAGCCATTATCAACAAGCGCACCCTGATTTTTATGGTGTCGGTATTCATCGAGCCACGTTATGTCATGTTTTAGAAAATAAATGCCGTGAATATTCCGAATTCATTACTTGGCAAATGAATACTGACATTCAAACATTAGAAGAAAAATCAAATCATATCCAAGTTTTGGGTACAAAAGATGGCGAAGCATTTGACCAAGCTTTTGATGCTGTGATCATCGCCAATGGCGCACGTAGCCTTTTAAGACCCAAAAAATGGGTAAAGGTTGATCAAGCTTATCCTTGGGGAGCCAAATGGACGATTGTTCCCGAATGTCTTGAATTAGATACAGAAATTTTACATCAGTTTCATGATCGCTCTAAAATGATGCTGGGCATCTTACCAACAGGCACAGTGCCACATGAACCCAAGCAAAGACTGTCGAGTGTGTTTTGGAGTCTTCCCAGCCATCAGCTAAATGGCTTTCTACACAATTCACAAGCGCATTCCGACTGGTTAAGCCAAGTGTCTAAGCGGTGGAAACCTGCTGCGGATTGGTTAGAACAAGTCATTGCCCAGCCTGAACAAAAATCACAATGGTTGACTGCAAATTATCGTGATGTGGTGCTGTCTAAGTTTGGTGAGGGTCGTATTGGTGTCATGGGTGATGCAGCACATGCCATGAGCCCGCAACTGGGGCAAGGTGCAAATATGGCTCTTTTAGATGCATGGGCTTTGGGCCAAGCGGTTCAAAGCGCAAGGAAAAATACAGCTCTTGATTATGTTCAACTCTGGCAAACGTATCATCAACACCGTCAAAGTTCGACGGCGTTCTATCAATTTTTAAGTCGTTTACTCACCCCCCTTTACCAGTCTGAGCTATGGTGGGCAGGTGGTTTACGTGATTTAAGCTTTGCTTGGATGTATCGAATCCCCTATTTTCGTAAAGAAATGGCGGTGACGATTTCAGGTTTAAAATTAGGCATGTTCAGTCAAATGAACTATCAGGATATTGCAAAACAAAACAATCATTCTGTGTAAAATGCGATGACCATCATCGTCATCCGCTTTGGATGGGTGACTGATAGTTGAATTTCTAAAATACATCAATTAAGCCACTGTGAGATAACTGTAGAAAGTTTCTCCTCTATTCTGTTTAAATCACGTAGACTATAGCGCGCTACGTTAACATCGTAACACTCTCAATATTTATTCGCTTGGTGAAATCTTATGAACAATTTGCAATGGCTCGATGAAGTAAAATTTAACGAACAAGGTTTAGTCCCTGCCATTGCACAGCATCATCAAACGGGTCGTGTTCTGATGGTGGCATGGATGAACCGTGAAGCGTTGGCTTTGACGGCTGAAAAAAACCAAGCTGTGTATTTCTCTCGTTCACGCAACAAGTTATGGCATAAAGGCGAAGAATCTGGACATTTTCAGACCGTACATGAAATTCGTCTCGACTGCGATGCCGACGTAATCGTGCTGCAAATTGAACAGCACGGCGGGATTGCCTGTCACACAGGTCGCGAATCATGCTTCTACCGTAAACTCACGCCAAATGGCTGGGAAATTGTGGATGCACAGCTCAAAGACCCGAACGCGATTTATGGTGAAAAATCAACCAACCCACATACATTGGCAATGAATGCCTCAACAGCGCAGTCTGAGCAAGTTGAAGTTTTGTCCTACCTCGGTCAAATGATGGCTGAGCGTAAAGCAGCTGATCCAGACTCGTCTTATGTTGCAAAGCTGTACCACAAAGGTCTCAACAAAATTTTAGAAAAAATCGGTGAAGAAGCGGTTGAAACCATTATTGCCGCGAAAGATTTTAAATCTGAAGCGAATGAAGATCATAAAAATGATTTGATCTATGAGGTGGCAGACCTTTGGTTCCATACGATTGTGGTTTTAGGTTATTTCGACTTAGACCCTCAAGTGGTTCTCAATGAATTGGCACGTCGTCAAGGGCTTTCTGGTTTGCTTGAAAAAGCCAACCGTAACCACTAAGTTTATTGCCTGTGTCGAATATCATCAAACCGAGCGCGACTTATGAGCAAGCTATTGCCATTGATAACGCACGTCTGGGCAAATCGTTTAAAGTGATTGCCTATGCAGGCACAGGTAAAACCACTACCCTGCAAATGATTAGCGATGCCATGCCACAAAGACGTGGCATGTATTTGGCGTTCAACAAAGCCATTGCCAGCGAAGCACAAACGAAGTTTCATGGCAATGTCGACTGTCGAACCTTCCACTCGCTTGCTTTTCGCAGTGTTCCACGTGGAGTGACCGACAAACTTCGTCTACCTCGCTTAAGTCCGAGTTTTATCGCCAAAGAATACCGTCTTGAACCGATTACCTTAAGACGAATGATGGGCGGACGTTATGAAAAATATGTGTTGATGCCGTCACGCTTGGCCAGCCTTGTGGCCAATGCCGTGAGTCACTTCTGCTCAACCAGTTCTCAGTACCCAGCGCCGCGACATTTACAAGCACCGAGCTGGTTACATCCCGATGATATCGACTCACTACAAAAGCACCTTTACCCTGCCATTGAACGACGTTGGTTAGAATCCATCGATCCTCATCATCAAGCAGGGATTGGTCACGATATTTATTTAAAACTGTGGGCGCTGTCTGAACCCAATATCCCAAGTGACTATGTGTTGTTTGATGAGGCACAAGATGCCGATCCGCTGATGTTGGGCATCTTACTGAAACAGCGCAATACGCAAGTGATTTATGTCGGTGATGCCCACCAACAAATTTATGCATGGCGTGGCGCAGTCAATGCCATGCAACAACTGCCTTTGCCTGAATCGCGCCTCACCACCTCGTTCCGTTTTGGTGAAGAGATTGCATTACATGCCAATGCTATTTTAGGTGCCCTGAATGAAACTGTACCGCTCATGGGCAACCCTCTGCTCAACTCTAAAGTGGTCAACAAACCCCATACCAAAATGCGCGATGCGATTTTATGTCGCACCAATGCCCGCGCTATGGAACTGTTACTCTCAGGATTGGTTCATGGCGATAAAGTCAGCCTACAAGCCGACCATGTCAAACTGAACCGCTTTGTCGATGCCGCAGCGATGCTGAAACAAGGTAAGCGCGTCACCGATGTGCCTGAACTGGCGTGGTTTAATTCTTGGCACGATGTACATGAATACTGCGAAACCAATGACGGCAGTGACATCAAGCCTTTAGTGAAATTGGTGGATGATCATGGCACCGACCCACTCAAAAAAGCCCTCGCGAAGATTACACCGATTGAACAAGCCGATTATATTATTTCCACCGCTCACAAAGCCAAAGGCTTAGAGTGGAACCGTGTTCACATCGAAGATGATTACCAATTTAAGGTCAACGATAAAGACCATAAAATTAGTGATGAAGAGTTAAGACTGCTTTACGTGGCTTGTACACGTGCTAAAGTAAGTCTAAATATTCATCACATTTACGACCTGATGCAACAGCTGAAAAAAAAAATGCCTAGCTCATTACGTAAAGTGGCTGGATAGTCGAATGTAAAAATAGTCACAACCGCTGCGGGTGTTCTATGAAAATTCAATCGATTCACCTGAAACACATCCTGCATTTTGCTGACCTTAAAGTCGATTTTTCTTATCATGACAAACCTGTCACTTTAATTTTAGGTGATCAAGCCTCAGGCAAGACCACAATCTTACGTTTTAGCTATCAGGCTCTGACTTGGTTTGCGGCCCGTTATAAAGATTTACGCTCTGCAGGTGTAGTGATGTTAGATCACGACATTATGCTGAACCGCCTACAATCCAAAATTGATATTCAAGTTGCTGTGCCCGCTGAGTTGCATGCTCTCAAACCTAGGGCAGTCGATACTGCGACCGAATCTTATACATGGCAACTCTACAAAACTTTAAACCAACAAGGTATTGGCATCAGTCGAGTTGAAATGTTGGAACTCGAACAACTGGTGAATTTATATCAACAGGCAACGTTACAAGATCCGCTGCAAGGTTTACCGTTGATTGCGTATTATCCTGCGGAACGTTTTGTCAATGAGATGAATATTCTCAGCAAGAATAATCCCCTGATTTTCCAACATGCACATGCCTATGAAATTTCAACTATTCCCTATACCACCTTTGCGCGCTTCTTTGAGTGGTTTCGTGAAATCAGCGATATTGAAAATGCGCAAACTGCACAGTTTTTACACACGTTATTGCATCAGCCCAAAAGCATGCCACCCGATATTCCGCTAAGCTATAAACTGGCTCAGACTCAAGCACACATCCAGTCACCCAGCCTACAAGCGCTCAAGCAAGCGTTAGCAACCGTTCTGCCCGAAATAGAAGATCTTTATCTGCAATATCATCCCAAATTACAACTGATGGTGCGCTACCATGGCAACAGTATGCTCTATCAACAGCTTTCCAATAGTATTCGCAACTGGGTGGCGCTCGTTGGCGATATTGTGCGACGTTTATGCCTACTCAATCCTGAAAGCCTATTCCCCTGTTTAGAAGGTGACGGCGTACTGTTGATTGATGCGATTGATCATCAATTGGATCAAAATATGGCGCAAGTCATTTTAAAACGTTTAAATCAGGCTTTTCCTCGACTACAAATTATCGCCTCAGGCAACCGAATTGAGTTGCTGGAACAAGCCAGCGAGTTTCAGTGTCTCAAACTGGAAAATAAGCAATTAAGTCCGATCCAACTCGAACCACTACAACATCAGTTCGATATGATTTACCAAAACCTCGCCAATCATGAAGCGATGAGTGGAAGCACCGAACCGATTGCGGCTGAACCTCAAGATTTAAATGTGGCTGAATTATTCACACAGATTCAACAGCAACTCTCTCCCGAACAGCAACAGCATTTGGTTGCTTTACTCAATGCTGAGGATGATGCCTCATCGGCAAATCCATTAGCTTAGCCTGCTTCATCGGCATCACTATTTCAACCCTCAAAAAAAGGCGACCAATGGTCGCTTTTTTACATTTCTTGCACCGAGAAAGTACCTGCCACCCACCAAGGAACAACCATCACGCGTATAATGTTTTGCGTCAGCGCAAAAAAGATTGATGTTGTTTTAGTCATGTTATATGATCGGTTTTACTTGCAAATTTCTAACTGAAATCGGATTTTGCTATAACGCTTCATGAGTTGCGCAACACAACTTCATTATTTTTAAATTTCACATTGGCTTTCAAGATTGAGACTCTTGGGCTGCTCTTTGCAGTCCTGTAATCCTTGAAAGATGAGATTCACCAATAGGTTTTGACCTATTCACGACAATGGAAACGAGTGTGCTACCGATTATTATATTGTTACCGTTAATACTTGGCACAACCCTTGTCTCATTACTGAAGCAGAGCTCACGTAGGCTAACCGCCTTCGTAGCTGTTGGGGTCAGTATGACAAGTTTAGGCTTATTACTGACCCAAGCACGAGAGGTGTTTAATGGCGCTGTCATTACGCAGTCGTGGTCATGGTTGCCACAGCTTGGAATTGACTTCAGCTTCCGTCTAGACGCCTTAGGCCTTCTCTTTGCCTTACTGATTAGTGGCATCGGAACACTCATTTATATTTATGCCTACTTTTATTTAGGCCCAAAAAACTCTCTCAATAAGCTCTATCTACTGCTCATGTTGTTCATGGCAGCCATGCTCGGAATTTCACTCTCCAATAATTTAATTTTACTCCTCGTTTTTTGGGAGTTGACCAGTATCTCCTCTTTCCTATTGGTCGGTTATTGGAGCAATTACGACGCAGCACAACGTGGCTCACGAATGGCATTGACCATTACGGGTATGGGCGGATTAGCCATGCTGGGTGGTTTCATCTTGCTCGGCCAAATCACAGGTACCTACGAGATTGATCAAATCTTGACGATGACAGCACAGATTCAAAGTCATGCTTTATTTGTTCCTACGTTACTGCTGATTTTACTCGGTGCTTTTACCAAAAGTGCGCAATTTCCATTCCATTTTTGGTTGCCCAACGCGATGGCAGCCCCGACCCCCGTGTCTGCTTATTTGCACTCAGCAACCATGGTAAAAGCGGGCATTTTCTTGGTGGCGAGACTGTTACCCATTTTTGCAGGTGCGGCACTGTTCCACAATTTGGTCACCTTTATTGGCCTGTTTACCCTGTGTATGGCTGCATTTTTTGCCATCTTTAAAGAAGACCTGAAAGGCTTATTGGCCTATTCAACCATCAGCCATCTCGGCTTGATCATGTGTCTCTTGGGGATCGGATCACCTTTGGCTGTGGCTGCGGCTATTTTCCATATTATTAACCATGCCACCTTTAAAGCAGCGCTATTCATGATCGCAGGTATTATCGACCATGAGTCGGGCACACGTGATTTACGTAAGCTTAGTGGGATATGGCAACTGTTGCCTTATACGGCCACTTTGACCATGGTCACTGCAGCATCGATGGCTGGCGTACCCTTGACCAATGGTTTCTTATCTAAAGAAATGTTCTTTACTGAGTTGCTCAGCAATCTGTCTGGCCCTGTGCTCATCTGCTCTGCAATTGTCGCGACACTGGCAGGGATTTTTGCAGTCGCTTACTCTGTGCGTTTGGTACATGGGGTTTTCTTCGATGGCCCATTAGGCAAACAAGTTCCCAACAAAGATGCGCATGAGCCGCCGTTTGGCATGCGTGCACCGGCCACTTTACTGGCGACTCTATGTATTTTAGTCGGCTTGTTTCCTGCTCTCTTGGTTGAAAACATCGTCAACAGCACAGCACGCGCCAGCACTCAAGTGATGGATTTTGAAGGCACACATCTTGCCCTATGGCATGGTTTCAACATGCCATTGTTGATGAGTGTTATTGCCTTAGCCGGTGGTCTAATTTTCTATTTTAGTCTAGCGAAAGGTGGCAAAATTCGAGAAATTGATCTCGATCCATATTTAGGTCGTCTACAAGGTCGAATTGCCTTTGACTTATTCCTGAAGTCACTCCTGCTCAACTCACGTAAATTTAAACGACTGACTGAAAACGGTAAATTACAAAGCTATATTCTTTGGATTGTGATCTTCAGTATTGCAATAGTCTCACTTCCATTTTTAGGACAAGGGCTGACCACGGGTAGCCGTGAACTTACCCATGCTCCTGTTTTAGCGATCGTACTGTGGCTACTGTTATTCTCTTCATGCTGGATGATGCTATGGTTCCACCACGAACGGATTAAAGCGGTATTGATCAGTGGTGCGATTGGTTTAGTCGTAACTATGGTCTTCATCTGCTTCTCTGCACCTGATTTGGCCTTGACACAAATCACCGTCGATGTGGTCACCACCGTACTGTTATTGATGAGTTTATCGCTTTTACCACAACTCACACCTTATGAGTCAAGTGTCTCACGTCGTTGGCGAGATGCTCTCATTGCAATTGGGGGTGGGCTCGGTATTGCATGGATCACATGGCTCATCTTGACCCGTGATCACAACTCCATTTCATGGTTCTTCATGCAACAGTCGATTCCATTAGGCGGCGGTACCAACGTGGTCAACGTGATTTTGGTTGACTTCCGTGGTTTCGATACCTTCGGTGAAATTACCGTTCTTGGTATCGCAGGCATTGGCGCACTGTGCTTAATGGATGGTATGCGTACCCACGGCACCACCATGACCCAAGGTCTCAGTTACCGCTTTAACCCATCGCCATTGATGCTTCGTATTACTGCATCTTGGATTTTACCCATTGCCTTGGTGGTCAGTCTGTATATCTTCCTGCGTGGGCACAATCTGCCTGGGGGCGGTTTTATCGCAGGTTTAATTACCGCTTTGGCCTTGATCATTCAGTACATGGCACTCGGTCAAGATCATGCAGAGCAGTTGCTCAAAGCCAAGTCAGGTCGTTTGTATGAAATTTGGATTGGAACTGGTCTGGTCATTGCAGGCTTAACAGGCTTAGGTGCATGGTTCTGGGGACGCCCCTTCCTCACCAGTGCACATTTTTATGTGTCGCCACCAATCTTAGGCGAAATGCATCTTGCAACCGCAGCACTGTTCGATGTTGGGGTCTATATCACAGTCGTAGGTGCGACCATGCTACTTATTTCAGTACTCGGGGACTCACGTCACTCTAGTATGTCTGGTCCAGTACCAAAGGGGGATTAATATGATTAGTTTAGAACTGTTACTTGCCTCCGCTATTGGTTTGTTGACTGCCACAGGCATCTATCTGATTTTGCGTGCCCGTACCTTCCCTGTGGTACTTGGCTTGGCCATGATTGGTTATGCCGTCAATTTATTTTTATTTGCCATGGGGCGACTTCAACTGAATGCACCCGCAGTACTCACTGAAGCCAGCAAAGCCACTGATCCCTTACCACAAGCCTTGGTGTTAACTGCGATTGTGATTGGCTTTGCTACCACGGCTTTTATTGTACAACTGGCTTTACGCAGTCGTTATGAAACAGGAACCGACCACGTTGACTCTAAAGAAGAAATACCACAAATTGACCCACGTGAGGATGAGCCATAATGAATGACTTCATCCAATTTTGGACCGAACATACCCCAATTTTTAGTATTTTAATTCCTGCCATTACCGCCTTTATTTTGGTGTTATTGGGTAATCCGGGATCAGGCTCTTTAGCACAAGACTGGCGACAACCTTGGCGTCGAGGCATCAGTTATACCTCTGGCCTGTTGGGCTTATTTACTGCAGTTAACTATCTGATCTTTGCCAGTTCAGGGCAAATCAGTGTTTACAACCTCAGCGAATGGGCTGCGCCGTTTGGTATTGTTTTGGTCCTCGACCAACTGTCTGCCCTGATGCTGGTTTTAACCTATGGCTTAGCTGTTCCAGTAATGTGGTTTGCCAGTAAAGAATGGGATGAGCGTGGACGTTACTTTCATGCCATGTGCCATTTCCTCCTGATGGGTTTAACCGGTGCCTTCCTGACAGGCGACTTATTTAACCTGTTCGTATTCTTTGAAATTTTGTTGATGGCTTCCTATGTCTTGTTACTGCATGGTCAAGGCAAAGCGCGTTTTCAACTCGGCATTCACTATGTCACCATCAACCTGTTGGCGTCAGCTCTGTTTTTGATTGGGCTTGGCATGATTTACGGTAGCGTCGGCAGCCTCAATATGGCGGATGTTGCACGTTTGATGCCTGTATTAGAAGCCGATCAACATCGTATCGCGGTTGCAGGTGGGCTATTGTTGTTTACAGTCTTTGGCATTAAAGCAGCCATGCTACCTGTCGGATTTTGGTTACCCAAAACCTATGCGGTGGCAACGACGCCTGTGGCGGCTCTGTTTACTATCATGACCAAAGTCGGTATTTATGCCATTTTACGTGTTAATGGTACTGTATTTGACGATGCAATTAGCCGTGAAATTCTGCAATACATTTTATTACCGATAGGTTTAATTACCTCAGTCTATGGCGTAATAGGTGCAATGGGTGCAGAACGCTTACGTCGTTTTATTGGCTTTATGATTTTGTCTTCTGTGGGCACGATTTTAATCGCCATTTCCCTATTCAATACTTTGGCATGGGCAGCGGCACTGTATTATTTGGTACACAGCACCATTATTGCGGCAGCTTTCTATATTTTAAGTGGTTGGATTACCTCTCAACGTGGTGAGTTTAAAGACCATTTTAAAATTGCGCCGCAAATGAAACAGCATAAGGTGGTGGCCTTAACCTATTTCACCATTGCTTTAATGATGGCTGGTTTACCACCCTTTAGTGGTTTCTTAGGCAAAGTATTTATTCTCCAAGCCACCGCACACTCACCGTATCAATTACTGATTATTGTGACCGTTTTAGTGGTGAGCTTATTGAGTATTATTGCGTTTACACGAGTCGGTTTCGTGATTTTTTGGCGCGCAACCAAACCTGAGGACAATCCTGATGAAGCTGCTTATATCGCGTACCAAGCCTTACCCGAACAAGCACCGAAGCGTAATGACAAAACCATTTATCTACTGTTGGTCGGTTTAATGGCTTATATGGTCTTTGCAGGTCCGATTCAAAAGTACACATACCAAACGGCTGAACAAATCCAAAATAATGCGCTTTATGAACAGACTTTGCTCAAAACTGATGAGCATGGAAAAACCATTAGCGTACAACCTTTCGACAGTGAAAATTTACCTGAAACCAAATATGGTGGCGAACGCGTAGATCCGAATGCACATTTGATTCCATATTTAATTTCAGAAGAAACACTGGAAGGCGAGCATATTTCTGAATACAAAAAACGCCAGATGCAACAGCAACAACAGGCTGAAGTAAATCCCGATGCTGAAAGCCTACAACCGATGGTGGAGCCTTAAACATGAAAAAAACTCCGTTTTTGGAACGTTGGTTACCCCACCCTTTTGTCTCGGTGATTGTTGCGCTGAGCTGGGTGATGTTGGCACATAGTGTCGAGGCAGCCAGCTTAGTGATGGCATTTTTACTGGCCATTTTTATTCCGCGTCTGATCAGACCATTCATTGCTTACACCCCAAATATTGAATGGAAAGCAGCGGTAAAACTATTTTTTGTGGTGTTATACGACATTGTGGTGTCGAATATTCAAGTCGCTAAATTGGTCCTTGGCCCAATTGATCGTCTACAACCCAAGTGGTTTCGCGTTCCACTGGAAACACAACATGAGGAAGTAAACACCTTATTGGCGATGATTATTACCACCACACCAGGCACAGTTTCCGCAGGCATCGATCAAGATCGTGGGGATATTTTAGTTCACGCCCTCAGCACCGATGATGAAAATGCCGAGATTGAAAATATCAAAGCGCGTTATGAAAAACCGTTGATGCAAATTTTTGGTGTCGAAGCAGGAGACAAAGCATGACCATTTTGCCTTATGCCCTCGGGATTTGTTTAATTGCCATCACCATTTCAATGTTGCTGTGCTTAATTCGCTTAATCATCGGTCCGTCAATTGTGGACCGCCTCTTAGCACTCGATACACTCTTTTTAAATGCAATCTGCCTCATTATTATTTTAGGCATTTACTGGGCCAGCACTTCATTATTTGAAGGTGCTCTTTTGGTTGCGATGCTCGGCTTTGTCTCTACAGCCGCTTTAGCACGTTACTTCACCTCAGGTCATGTGATTGACTAGGAGCGAGATCGATGCAACTTACGATGGAAATTTTAGTCTCAATTTTTCTCATGATCGGCACTTTCTTCATGCTGGTCGGAGGGATTGGAATGGTGCGCCTGCCCGATTTATTCATGCGTCTGCATGCCCCAACCAAATCAAGCACCTTAGGCTTAGGGAGCTTCTTGATCGCGGCAATGATCTATTCTGCATTTCAAGGACGCTTTGGTTTTGCCGAACTGTTATTAACGCTGTTTGCCTTTTTAACCGCACCTGTATCGGCAAATTTGATGGCACAAGCGGCGCTACATTTACGCTTACGCTCACTGAGTGGTGACGTTCCAGAAGCACTCAACCGACCACTGCCTTGGCAACGTACCCGCCGCAGAGCTTTTAGCAATAAGCATGAAGACACTGAACATCGTCTTTAAACGCTTGTGCCCTTAAGGATATAAAAATAAATACATTTCTAGCGCTTCAGCACTGACATGGTGTTGTTGCGCTAATTCATGCATCTGTATATTGTACCGATGATAATGTTCAAACGTATCAAATAGTGTCCCCTCGATTATCTTGGCCAACAGTTGGACTGATCAATCTGCTTAATACTAGAGTCAAACAAAAACCAAAAGATAAAGTCTCCCCTAGTAAATCATTGCCCATATCAATCCACAACAACCTGATAAGCCCCCCCTAAAAGCTCAACGCTCTATCCTCAATATCTCTCATGTTTTGACTGAGCTCCAACTATTACCCCGCATAAAAAAAGCCACCCGAAGGTGGCTTTTTAATTCACTTAAACTGAATTATTCATCATCTTTGTTTGCTTCGTCAGCAGGCAAATCCTTCACTGCTTCAGCAATCAGGCCAAACATATAGTTACCATATGCATTGGTTTTATCGTAATGGAAACGCAAACGCGGTGTAATACGTGTCTTAATACGACGGCCGAGTTCGTGACGCAAGAAACCAGATGCTTTGTTCAGCACATCTAGCGTTTCTTTATTGGCTGTTTCACTTTGCTCATCGCCAAGCTCACGGCCCATCACAGTCACATATACTTCAGCATAACCTAAGTCTGGACTAACCTTCACCGCAGAGATGGTCACGAGACCACCTAAGCGTGGATCTTTCAACTCTTGACGAATCAGTTCAGACAACTCACGTTGCACTGTATCCGCCATGCGTTTAAGACGTTGACTACCCGCCATTAAAGACTCCGTTTGATCAATTGAACATCATAGACTTCGATCTTGTCTTTTTCTTTGATGTCTTTATAACCTTTCACCGCAAGACCACATTCCATACCTGCGCGAACTTCTTCAACCACTTCTTTATAGCGACGAAGTGACTCAAGCTCACCTTGGAACACAACCACGTCATCACGAAGGACACGAATTGGTTTATTACGGTGTAATACACCTTCAAGTACCATACAGCCTGCTGCAGCACCAAACTTACTTGAGTGGAACACTTCACGTACTTCAGCTACACCCAGAATTGTTTCACGGTGTTCTGGTGCAAGTTTACCGCTCATCGCTGCTTTCACATCATCAATCAATTGATAGATAATTGAGTAGTAACGAATGTCGATGCCGTCAGCATCCGCTTTTTGACGAGCTGCGTTATCCGCACGTACGTTAAAGCCAAGAAGTACTGCTTCAGAAGATTCAGCTAGTGTTACGTCAGATTCAGTGATCGCACCAACACCTGAGCCAATAACACGGACTTTAACTTCGTCTGTTGCAAGGTCAGCAAGAGCAACGTGTAATGCTTCCAATGTACCACGTACATCAGTTTTCAATACCACATTGACGATAGGCACATCTTTCTTGCCCATAGACGCCATGATATTTTCAAGACGCATTGCGCTTTGACGCTCAAGACGTTTTTGACGTTCACGATCCATACGTGCATCGGCAACTTCACGTGCTTTTTTCTCGTCATTCACAACCAGAACTTCATCACCCGCCATTGGCGCTTCAGGTAAACCTAAAATTTCAACTGGAATTGAAGGGCCTGCAGATTGGATACGTTTACCATTTTCATCGGTCATCGCACGTACGCGACCATAAGATGCACCCGCAAGAACCAGGTCACCTACTTTCAATGTACCGTTTTGAACAAGGATAGACGTTACCGCACCACGGCTATTGTCTACACGTGCTTCAATCACGACACCTTGAGCAGCACCTTCTTCAGATGCTTTCAACTCAAGCAATTCAGCTTGGATTGAAATAATATCGAGAAGCTCATCAATGCCTTGACCTGTATGTGCTGAAACCATTGCAACTGGAACATCACCGCCCCATTGTTCAGGCACGATTTCTTTCACAGTCAATTCATTCAATACACGGTCTGGATCAGCAGACTCTTTATCCATCTTGTTGATTGCAACAATAATTGGCGTACCTGCAGCACGTGCGTGATCAATTGCTTCAGCTGTTTGTGGCATTACACCATCATCCGCTGCAACAACCAATACCACGATGTCTGTCGATTTCGCACCACGTGAACGCATTGCAGTAAATGCTGCGTGTCCCGGAGTATCTAAGAATGTGATAATGCCTTTATCCGTCGTAACATGGTACGCACCGATGTGCTGAGTGATACCACCCGCTTCACCAGCTGCCACTTTTGAACGACGAATGCGGTCAAGTAACGATGTCTTACCATGGTCAACGTGACCCATGATGGTCACAACAGGAGGACGAGTCGTTTGAGCGCCACGTGCTTCTTCTGCTGCTTCGAGTAAGTTATCTTCTGCTTGTGTATCCGATACAAGAACTGGGTTATGGCCCATTTCTTCTACGATTAATGCCGCAATTTCTTGATCAATCGCTTGGTTCTGAGTTACAAGCTCACCCATTTTCATGAGTGACTTAATTACTTCACGTACCTTAACTGCCATTTTCGCAGCCAAGTCAGCAACCACGATGGTTGAACCAATTTCAACATCATACACTTGCTTTTTAACAGGTTTTTCAAAACCATGCTTGTTTGCAGAGCTTGTTTTCAAACCACGTTTATGCGAGTTATCACGGAAAGATTGCTCTTCACCACGACGACCACCTTTCTTCGGTGCACGTGTAGCTGGCGTATTGGTACCACGTTTGATATCGCGGTCTTCTTTTGCAAATGAGTCTTCATATGCTTGGCCAACCAGACCCGCAGCAAGTGGAGAATCATCCACTACTCGAATGGTCGCAGTTGCATCTTCGTTTGAATACTTAGATGCCATTTGACGCATTTGTTCAAGTGTACGTTGCTGTGCTTCTTCAGCTGCCTTACGACGTGCTGCTTCTTCAGTCGCTTTGAGTTGAGCAGCTTGGGCTTCACGTGCTTTTTTCTGTTCAGGTGTTTCAACAACTTTAACTTGTGCTTTAACCACAGGCTTATTGTTTGATTTACGCTTCACAACTACCGCAGCTTTTGCTACTTCTTGCTTCGTCGTTTCTTGCTTTGCAGCAGCGCGCATCGCTTCAAAGTTTGCAGCCGCTTTATTTACTACTGGAGCTTCAGCTTTAGGTTCAACCATAGCTTGAACGTTCGCACGAGCTTGTTGCTCCGCTTGCGCTTTTGCCAAAGCTTCCGCTTTAATTTGTTCTGGATCTGGCTTGGTAAATGTATGTTTCTTGCGAACTTCTACATTAATCGTTTTTGCCTTACCTGATGTACTCGCCACTTTAGCGGTACTGGTCGTTTTACGTTTCAACGTGATTTTTCCTGCCTGACCATCGTCTTGACCATGAATTTTCTTCAAATGGTGCACGAGGGCATCTTGTTGTTCAGTAGAGATTATATCGTCCGATTTACGCTGTGGTAAACCAGCATCACGAACCTGCTCTAGGAGCTTCTCAACAGGGCGGTTCACACTGAGAGCTAACTCTTGTATCGTCTTATCCGTCATGTAGATCTCCTAGTTAAACCATGATTCGCGCGCTTTCATAATAAGTTGACCCGCTTTCTCTGTACCCAGACCTTCAATATCAGCAATATCGTCAGTCGCTTGGTCAGCCAAGTCATCAACTGTGATAACACCACGTGCTGCGAGTGCATATGCAATCTCTTGTGTCATCCCTTCCATTGCAACGAGTTCCGCGCTTGGATCTTGGATGTTTTCTTGCTGCTGTAATGCATCAGCCAATGTAACTTCTTTGGCACGACTTTGAAGTAATTCAACAACTTCAGCATCTAGCTCGATTTCGTCAAATGTTTCAGCTGGAACATAAGCAATCTCTTCTAAAGAAGTAAAGCCCATTTCAACCAATGCCATTGCCAAATCTTCTTCAATATCTAGACGCGATACAAATAGGTCTAAGTATTGTTGTGCTTCATTTTGCTGACGAGCATGATACTCATCTTCAAGCATCATGTTGAGTTTGTAGCCTGTAAGTTCAGAAGCTAAACGTACGTTTTGACCTTGTGAACCAATCGCACGCGCTAATTGATCGCTAGTTGCGAAAATAATGTCCGCTGTACGCTCTTCTTCATCAATCACAATACCCGATACATCTGCCGGCTCTAAAGCACTCGCAATGTACTGCGCAGGATCATCAGACCATACAACAACATCAATACGCTCACCGTTCAATTCTTGCTGAACTGCTTGGATACGTGTACCACGCATACCAATACATGCACCCACTGGATCAATACGATGATCATTGGTTTTCACAGCAATTTTAGCACGAACACCAGGTTGACGCGCTGCCGCTTTAATCTCAATAATTTCTTCAGAAATTTCAGGAATTTCTTTCTTCATCAAAGCGATGAGCATTTCAGGCTTGGCACGTGACAATTGTAATTGTGCACCACGACCTTCACGGTTCACATTAAACAAAATCGCATTTACACGTTGTTTCGGACGCAAAATTTCTTTTGCAATCATTTCTTCACGTGCAAGATATGCTTCAGCATTGTCACCTAAGTCAATGATAAAGCCATCTTTGGTTTGCTTTTTCACTTCACCGTAGATCAACTCACCCACTTTAGACTCGTAGGCATCTGCAATCAGCGCACGTTCAGCTTCGCGAATCTTTTGAACAATGACTTGTTTTGCAATTTGCGCCGCAATACGACCGAAGTCAATTGAAGGCACTTCAAGCTCACGAATATCACCAATCGACCATTGTGCAGGATCAACATCAGAAATCGCATCTTGACATGCTGGCATTTCATGATCTTCATCTGCAACCACTTCCCATTGGCGGAAAGTGCTGTATTCGCCCGTTTTACGATCAATCTCTACACGAAGCTGAGCTTCTTCAGAGTTTGTTCCTTCGTAAAATTTCTTTTTAGTCGCAGCAACAAGCGCTTGTTCTAAGGCTTCGAAAATCGCTTCACGAGGTACACCTTTTTCATTACTAACCGTTTCAACTACGGTAAGAATTTCACGTGCCATAAGCCACCTATTCGTTCAGATTCTTATTTATTAAATGAATTAATCTTGATAGACCAAATTAGCTTTATCAATATTATTACTATCGATTTCAAGCACCTGTTGCTTTTCCACTTCGACTTGAATCATTTCAGCTTCAAGATCTACAGCAACCAATTTAGCTTGGAATTTACGACGGTTATCGACCGCACTGATCAAACGAAAAGCGATCTGTTGACCAATATATGCAGGTAATTGTTCAAGTTGGAAAAATGGACGATCCCAACCCGGAGATGACACTTCAAGTGCATATTCACCTGAAATTGGATCATGGACATCCATCATTGCGCCGACTTGCTGAGTCACGCGTACACAGTCTTGTACGCCGATGCCACGCCCCTGCTCTTCTTCACCATCTTCATTGATGATAGGTTCTGCATTTTCGTCGACAGCTTTGTCGATATAAATGCGCAATAAAGAACGTTTTCCTTGAGGAAGGAATTCAATTCCCCAAAGATCAACACCACAGGCTTGCACTGCAGGAGCAATTAAGTCTTGGAGTGCTTGAGTTTTATTTGATAGCTTCATTTACTCTCGTCATTTTTGTGCGATTCAATGGCCGAAACAGACCACTACAAGCCAATACAAACTATAGTAGTAGTGGAACATGACACTTTGACTTTCACCGTATCCGGCTCACATCGACACTACACGATAGCCAATAAAAAAGGGCGTAATCGCCCCAATTATTGCACAGAAAATTAATATCCACTGTGCAAAAAGGCCCACCTTGTTGTGAGCCTCTTTTTAGAAACTTGGTAGCGGGAGCTGGATTTGAACCAACGACCTTCGGGTTATGAGCCCGACGAGCTACCAGACTGCTCCATCCCGCATCAACGTGCAAAAATTATATACAAATATGAACTATTTTTCAATCTAAATACTTCGTACTTGCTCTGATTTAGTTGCACCTAAATCAAATTGGTAGCGGGAGCTGGATTTGAACCAACGACCTTCGGGTTATGAGCCCGACGAGCTACCAGACTGCTCCATCCCGCAACAAAACGCAAAAATTATTCAATTTAATCACTTAAACTGCTTATTTTAGTTTGCATCTAAAATAAGATTGGTAGCGGGAGCTGGATTTGAACCAACGACCTTCGGGTTATGAGCCCGACGAGCTACCAGACTGCTCCATCCCGCATCAAAACGCAAAAACATTCTTAACTTAATCACTTAAGTTACTCACTTTAGTTTGCTTCTAAAATAAGATTGATTGGTAGCGGGAGCTGGATTTGAACCAACGACCTTCGGGTTATGAGCCCGACGAGCTACCAGACTGCTCCATCCCGCATCAACAGAATTTGCTGCATACACCAACTTAATCTTCTGGATTCATAAGTTGGTGCGGAAGGGGGGACTTGAACCCCCACGCCCGAAAGCACTACCACCTCAAGGTAGCGTGTCTACCAATTCCACCACCACCGCAGCTGTGACGCATTCTAGTAGCATCGCCACAAAAAAGAAAGGACTAATTCCAATTATTCGCTTGTTTTAGGTGCAGCTGGCGAAGTTTCAGTCGATTGTGCAGGTGCAGAACTTGTCGTTTGCACTGACTTTAAGCTATAGGCATCTGTGGTTTGCTTTTTGGCAAACACAGCCAACGACAAACTGGTGATAAAAAACAAGGCCGTCAAGACCGCAGTCAATCGGGTCAAGAAATTACCTGAACCTGATGCACCAAATACAGTTGCAGCACCGCCACCACCAAACGAAGCACCAGCATCTGCACCTTTACCATGCTGGACCAAAATCAGCACGATCATCAACACAGCTAAGATAATATGTACTACCAGCACAAAAGTTTGCATGCTGAACTCCTAATTATTTTGTATTTGCAAATGCTTCGACAATTTTATAAAACGACGTTGCATTTAAAGATGCCCCACCGACGAGTGCACCATTGATATCTGGACAGGTCGCTAACTCTACTGCATTTTCAGCTTTTACACTACCACCATATAAAATGGCCATTTTCGCGCCATGACTGGTAATTTGCGTGAGGCCTTCACGGATTTTAGCATGCATGGTTTGCGCATCTTCTGGTGAAGCAGTTTTTCCTGTACCAATGGCCCAAATTGGCTCGTAGGCAATCACAATATGAGGCCACTGCTCTGCCGTTACCACACTGGCCAAGTCGCAAATTTGTTGTAAAACGACTACTTCTGCCTGACCAGATTCACGCTGTTCTAAGCTTTCACCGACACAGTAAATGACTTTTAAACCCGCATTTAAGGCATTTTGAGCTTTCGCATTTAAAATTGCTGCGCTTTCAGCAAAATATTCTCGACGTTCTGAGTGACCAATCAAAACATATTCAATTTGACTATCTTTGAGCAGCTCTGCGCTCACCTCACCCGTATATGCACCCATGTTGCCAAAACGCGAAACATCTTGCGCCACAGTAAAAACTGAACGTACAGCATTCGCCAATTCAGCCTGCATTGAAGTCAAAGCCAGCGTCACAGGCGCAAGCCCAATATTACATTTTTCTTCTGCTATTTCATTCTCTTGCAAGAGCTGTTTAAATTCTTGAAGCAATTGCTTGGCATCTGCCTGCATTGGGTTCATCTTCCAATTGCCGACAACCCATGGCTTAATCGTCGAACCCGACATACAGCACCCTATTCAAAACAGTTCATTAAAACGGCCTCATTCTACACGGTATTTATTTTTCAAAGATAGTTTTCTTCTAGAATTTCTTCGGCAATCAAAATAATACGAATGAAAATAAAGACATCTTTTTGTAAAAAAACAGCCTGCTATCACGACCAGTTCATGCTTTTAATCGATATTAAGGTGGTGACAACACTTTCAGATATGGTATTTTTGTGCAACAAAAGTATAATTTTACGATACCAATTATAAACAATTGAGAAGTTAAGGATCTGGGGAATGTCAGTATCAAATGGTTTGCCTAAATTCACAGGCTTCATTCGACGCTTAGTCGAAGACGGACGCATGACTGCTGAAAATATGCAACAGGCAATGCTCTCTGCAAAAAAGGCTCAGCAAGACATCGTCCCTTATCTAATTGAAAACCACAAACTCTCTCCACAAATGATCGCTGAGACGATTTCTTTGGAGTTCGGAGAGCCTGTTTTTGACTTAAGTGTCTATGATTCTGTACAAATTCTACGGGATCTGGTCGAAGACAAACTCATCACCAAGCATCGGGTGTTGCCGATTTACCGTCGTGGCAATATCCTCTATATCGCCACCAGCAATCCAACCAACATGGATGCGATGGATGCGATTCGCTTCAATTCTAAAATGAATATTGAAGCAATTATTGTTGAACATCCTCAGCTTGAAAAACTGATCGAACAAAATTTTGCACAAGCCGATAGCTTTGAATTTTCTGATGAAGATATTGATTTAGACTTAGAACAAGACCCTCAGAACTCAAATGACGAAGAAGATGACTCACCTCAAGGCGATGAAGCTCCGATCGTCAAATACATCAATAAATTACTGATCGATGCGATTCGTATGGGCGCATCAGACTTACACTTTGAGCCTTATGAAAAATCTTACCGTGTCCGTTATCGTGTAGATGGGGTTCTGCGTCATATTGCCAGCCCACCACTACAACTGGCGACTCGTCTTGCCTCTCGCTTGAAAGTTATGTCACAAATGGACATCTCTGAAAAACGCGTTCCACAAGATGGCCGAATTAAATTAAAGCTGTCGAAAAGTAAAGCCATCGACTTTCGTGTCAACTCTCTTCCAACCTTGTTTGGTGAAAAATTGGTTCTGCGTATTCTCGACCCATCTAGTGCTATGTTGGGGATTGATGCTTTAGGTTATGAACCAGATCAAAAAGACCTGTTTATGCAAGCTTTGGACAAACCACAAGGCATGTTGTTAATTACTGGTCCGACAGGTTCAGGTAAAACGGTATCGCTATATACAGGTCTGAATATTCTAAATAAAGAAGACACCAATATCTCAACTGCAGAAGACCCCGTTGAGATTAACTTAGAAGGCATTAATCAGGTTAATGTGAACAATAAAGTCGGCCTCACCTTCTCTGCTGCACTAAAGTCCTTCTTACGTCAGGATCCTGATATTGTGATGGTCGGTGAGATTCGTGACCTTGAAACAGCTGAAATCGCGATTAAAGCCGCACAGACAGGTCACATGGTCATGTCGACACTCCACACCAATAGTGCACCTGAAACCCTGACACGCTTACGCAACATGGGGGTTCCATCTTTCAACATTGCGACATCGGTCAATTTGGTAATTGCACAACGTTTAGCACGTCGCTTATGTAATCAATGTAAAGCCACTGTCGACATTCCCGAACAAAGCTTGCTCGAAATGGGCTTTACTTCAACAGATATCCAAGATCCAGACTTCAAAGTTTATCAACCCGTGGGATGTGCTGAGTGTCGTGAAGGCTATAAAGGACGTGTTGGTATTTATGAAGTCATGAAAGTCACGCCAGAAATTTCAAAAATTATTATGGAAGATGGCAATGCCTTACAGATTGCTGAAGCATCTGCAAAGTTAGGATTTAACAATTTACGTCGTTCAGGTTTACTCAAGGTTATGCAGGGGGTCACTTCCTTACAAGAAGTGAATCGTGTAACCAGCGAATAGTTGAAATATTGAAAGAATAAGGATAAATGCATGGCTGTCAAAAAAGCACAGATGATGCCAACCTTCAATTATGAAGGGATTGATCGTAAAGGGGCAAAAATTAAAGGGGAATTGCCTGCACGTAATCTTGCCCTCGCCAAAGTTACTTTGCGCAAACAAGGGATTACCATCAAGAGTATTCGAGAAAAGAAAAAGAATATTCTTGAAGGCATTATCAAGAAAAAAGTGACGACACTGGACATCACAATTTTCACCCGACAGCTCGCAACCATGATGAAAGCGGGTGTACCACTGGTACAAGGTTTCGAAATTGTGGCTGAAGGTTTGGAAAACCCGTCTATGCGTGAAGTTGTCCTCGGCATCAAAGGCGAAGTGGAAGGTGGTAATACCTTTGCTGGAGCACTCAGAAAATATCCGCAATATTTCGACAACTTATTTTGTTCACTTGTTGAATCTGGCGAACAATCTGGTGCACTTGAGACCATGCTGGATCGTGTCGCGGTTTATAAAGAAAAAAGTGAATTACTCAAACAAAAAATTAAGAAAGCTATGAAGTATCCAGCAACCGTGGTTGTAGTTGCCGTGATCGTAACCATTATTTTGATGGTCAAAGTTGTACCTGTTTTCCAAGATTTATTTAGCTCATTTGGTGCAGACTTACCTGCATTCACCCAAATGGTGGTGAATATGTCTGAGTGGATGCAGAAATACTGGTTCATTTTAATTATTTTGGTCGGTGTGGTGATTACGGCTTTACTCGAAACCAAAAAACGTAGTAAAAAGTTTCGTGACATGCTAGATAAAGCCGCGTTGAAAGCCCCGATTTTCGGTGATTTAGTCTATAAAGCGATTATCGCGCGCTATAGTCGTACGCTGTCCACAACCTTTGCTGCGGGTGTACCCTTAATTGATGCTCTCGAGTCTACAGCAGGTGCCACTAATAACGTAGTCTATGAAGAAGCCGTGATGAAAATCCGTGAAGATGTCGCAACAGGGCAACAACTTCAATTCGCAATGCGTGCTACCAATAAATTCCCTTCCATGGCCGTACAAATGGTAGCGATTGGTGAAGAATCTGGTGCACTAGATGCCATGCTGGATAAAGTTGCAACTCACTATGAAAACGAAGTCGATAATGCGGTGGATGGCTTAACAGCAATGATGGAGCCTCTCATCATGGCGGTCTTGGGTGTACTTGTGGGTGGCCTAGTGATTGCCATGTATCTACCAATCTTCCAAATGGGTTCTGTGGTTTAATGCAAGAAATAATTTCCTATCTTATCAATACTCCAATGGCGCTGTATTTCGCCGTTGGAGTTTTTAGTTTGTGCATCGGTAGTTTTCTGAATGTGGTGATCTATCGCACGCCAAAAATGATGGAACAAGAATGGCGTACCGACTGCCAACTTCTGCTTCATCCTGAGCAGCCGATTATTGATGAAACGAAACTCACGTTGAGTAAGCCTGCCTCAACCTGTCCAAAATGCAAAAGTGCCATACACTGGTATCAAAATATCCCTGTAGTGAGTTGGTTCCTGCTACGAGGAAAGTGTGGCACTTGCCATAACCCGATCAGCATTCGCTATCCTGCAATTGAACTTCTGACTGCCATTTGTGCATTGGTCGTAGTTACAGTCTTTGGCCCAACGATTCAAATGCTGTTCGGTCTCGTACTCACGTATATTTTAATCGCCTTAACCTTTATTGATTTTGACACTCAGCTTTTACCTGATCGCTATACCCTCACCCTTGCGGCTCTGGGTTTAGGGGTCAATAGTTATGCGATTTACACCACACCGACAGCAGCCATTTGGGGTTACATCATTGGCTTTTTATGCTTATGGATTGTCTACTACCTGTTTAAACTCATCACAGGCAAGGAAGGTATGGGTTATGGCGACTTTAAGTTACTTGCTGCTTTAGGCGCATGGATGGGCCCTTTGTTGCTGCCACTGATTGTGCTACTTTCCTCTTTCGTAGGTGCCATTATCGGCATCATCCTGCTCAAAGTTCGTAAAGAAAATCAGCCTTTTGCTTTTGGCCCATATATTGCCATTGCTGGATGGATTGCCTTCTTGTGGGGTGAGCAAATTATGAAAATATATTTAGGCAATTAAAATAATATGTCATTTATTTTAGGTCTGACAGGCGGGATTGGCAGTGGAAAATCTGCGGCAAGTCATTGGTTTGAACAGCAAGGTATTCAAGTAGTCGATGCTGATGTCGTTGCTCGAGAGATTGTTGCTGTAGGGCAACCCGCACTTCAGCAAATTCAAAGCAGCTTCGGCAATTGGGTCTTACTGGACAATGGCGAACTGAATCGACGCGCTTTACGTGAACACATCTTTCAAGACCCGTCTGCCCGCAAGCAATTGGAAAAGATCACCCACCCTGCAATTCGTCAGTCCATCATGCAACAATTACAAGCTGCAACTAGCCCTTATGCGATTTTGGTTTCACCGCTACTTTTTGAAACCAATCAGCATGAACTGACACAGCATACACTCCTGATCGATGCTTCAATTGATATCCAGATTCGCCGTGCTTCGCAGCGCGATCATCAAACCATTGAGCAAATTCAAACCATCATAGAAACGCAAATGTCTCGTGAGCAAAAACAAGCATTAGCCGATGATATTGTGATAAATGATGGGCACTTGGAGCACTTGTACGCGCAGCTCAGACCATTGCATTTAAAATATTTAGCCCATTCAGAAGTCTAAAAAAAGCAGTCGATTATGACTGCTTTTTTTGTTGTGCGAGTTGGGCTTTCAGACTGTCCTGTCGTATCCAACGCCACGGTTGTAAGGCTCCGACTCCCATTCCCACAAGACCACATAAAATGGCAACACTCAAAGGTTCATTGAGTAAAGGAACTGCAATAATCGCCGCAATAAAAGGTGCCAAAGTCACAATACTGCCTGTTTTAAATGCCCCTAAACGCTTAATAGCTTCTACATAAGTAAGAGTCGCCACGATGACCACAAACACACCATGAAATACCACCTGAGCAATCAATTGCACAGGTTGCACATGTGCGATAGTTTTGGGTAAAAATAAAACATAAATCGGTACAAAAACTATCGCAGCCCAAATCGCAACACCTGCCATGGAGTGCCATGCCGACAGTTTCCATTGTCTCAATAAAACGGTAAATGTTCCCCACAGCACAGCACTGAGGAAAAATAAGCCATCGCCTAAACTAAAGGCAACACCTGTTTCTTGATACATCAGCCCACTCATGGCCATCAGTGCGAGCAACATAATACTAAGGCTGAGCCAAGTATGCCGGTCAAATGGTTGTCGAAATAACAGATAAGCTGCAACAGCCGTACAAAATGGAATGCAGCCATTCAGAAAGATCGCAGCATGTGCCGCAGGCACATAATGAAAAGCGCTGTAAGCGGTGATGCAGTAACACACCCCACCAATCATCGCTAAAATGAAAGGCTCTTTCCTCCACAAAAAGGCTGTATCTTTTTTATAGATCAAGATTGGCATTAAGATACAAAACGCCAACAGGAAACGTAAGGCGGTAATATCCCACGCACCAATACCCCAATTGGCACTGAGCCGAGCCGTTAAGGTAAATCCCCCCCAAATACACATGGTGATGGCAATAAATACATAGCCTTGTTTTTGAGGGGTCATCATTGGATTTAAATTGAATCGGAAATTAAAAAATTTTAGACATTACGTTGACGACATGCTTCATACAAAGCCATACCCGTTGCTACACTGACATTCAGACTTTGCAAGTTGCCTGCCATCGGGATATATACTGTTTGATCACATTGAGACTGGGTAATTGGGCGCAGGCCTGTATCTTCAGCACCCATCACCACACATACAGCAGTACCCGTAAAATCGAACTGTTGTAACGGCAAGGCTTTTTCATCCAACATGGTACCAACCACACGCACATTAAATTCTTCCTTAATTTGCGCTAACGTCCGAGCTAGATTAGTCACTTGAATAAATTTAACTTTTTCAGCACCACCTGCCGCAACTTTGCGCGCAGTCGGGGTCAAACTTGCAGAACGATCACGAGGCACAATCACAGCTTCAACGCCCATTGCAGCAGCAGTACGGATACATGCGCCGAGGTTATGCGGATCGGTGACTTGGTCTAAACCCAGCAATAAACAATTTGGCGACTGTTTAAGTAAAGCTTCTAGATCTTTTTCATTGAAAACTGGATTAGGACGGACCGCAGCCACAACGCCTTGGTGGAACGGTAAGCCAGCCATTTTTTCTAATCGATCACGACCCGTTTGTTGTACGCTAATACCAAACGGTTCAGCCAACTCAAGCACACGCTTTAAACGCTGGTCATCACGCCCTTTTAAGGTAAAAAGCGTCAGTACGCGTTCAGGCTCAAGTTCCAACAATGACTCCACCGAATGAACGCCATAGAAATATTCAGGTTTAGCCATGTAGGACCTCTAAAAAAATAAATGACCATCGACACGATGCGCCAAAATAAAAATCCTGTAAAGCTGACTTTACAGGATTGCTATGCAACAGATAGTTTAACCGATTTCGCTTGAAATTACTTGGCGAGTATCAGTTGAAGGTTTAGCCTTCTAAATGGCACACGTAGTCCAATACGTCGTCGGTTTCAATTTTAAAACGGCTATTACCGGGCACATAAAAAGACTGACCTGCGCGGAACAATTCGCTCTCTTCGTTGTCTGCAATTTGTACACGACATTCGCCTGAAATAATTTCCATACGCTCTGCTACATGTGTTTCAAACGTCAAAGCTTGCTCTGTCGGAAGAATGACCCCTAACGTTTTTTTGGTACCATCTTCAAATTGCACAGTATGGCTGATGCATAAACCGCCAAAATAAACATTGGATTTTTTAATGACAGAGACATGATCGAACTGAGTTGACATGCGTACACTCCAGATAATGCGCATTTATATTCGTATTGATTCGCTAGTTTAAAGATGTGCGATTAACTAATCAATCGATGTTTTATTCCTCTCAATCAATATTTTGTTAAAGTCAGACCATCGTACAATTGCCTCAATTTCCAACCTATTTTGGCGTGTTTTTTGCCAATACGTCGATTCGCTGGGTCGTACTTTTTCTGTATATGTCGCATATCAATCCGTTTGTGCCTCGTTTGCTATAACACGCTGTTTTAAAAAATCTGCTAGGTCGACTTTAAGATTCACGTTAAAATAAGCCGACTTTACAGAAAACGAATAGCATTGCCGTCTTGTCGGCTGAATAAAACTTCACTATCTTAAACTAAAACTTTTCGCAGCTCGGATGCGTTTATGCTGACACATTTAACTTTAATTAATTTTGCTTTAGCCGATCACTTAGCCCTTGATATCGATCAAGGTTTTAATGTCCTGACTGGGGAAACAGGTGCAGGCAAATCATTATTGCTAGATGCACTGTCTGCCTGTCTGGGTGAACGTACCGATACCAACTATGTTCGTTTCGGTTCAGACAAAGCTGATGTCACAGCTATTTTCAGCTATCAAGAGCACAGCCCTGAAGCCACTTGGTTAAAGGCACATGAATTAGATGATGAGTCAGGCGAAATTCATTTAAGACGGGTTATTTTTGCCACTGGCCGCAGTAAAGCATGGATTAATGGTCGTCCGAGCAGCTTAGCTGAATTGAAAGAAATCGGGCGTTTGCTTGTACAGCTGTATAGTCAACACAGTCAACAACAACTATTAGAGCCACCTTATCCAAGACGCTGGTTAGACCTCTATCATAACTTCTACCCAGAAGCGCATGCTGTGCGTGAAGCCTATAGCACATGGCAAAAAGACATTCGTCAGCACCAAGCAGCATTGGATGCTCAAGCCACGCGTAAACAGCGTATGGATACCTTGAGTTTACAATTAGAGGAACTCGAAGATGTGGTGCAAATCGACTATCAAGAGATTGAACAAGAGTTCGATCGCTTATCCCATCATGAAAACATCATGCAGGACTGTAGTTATGCTGTTACGGCCTTAGATGATGCTGAACAAAATATTAATCAAGAAATTTCCAGTATTATTCGCCGCTTAGAATCACATGCAGGACGCAGTGAACAGTTGGCCGAGAT
The DNA here is from genome assembly GCF_002165305.2 of Acinetobacter sp. WCHA55. Taxonomy (NCBI): domain Bacteria; kingdom Pseudomonadati; phylum Pseudomonadota; class Gammaproteobacteria; order Moraxellales; family Moraxellaceae; genus Acinetobacter; species Acinetobacter sp. WCHA55. The sequence continues at coordinate 3,108,229 of NZ_CP032286.1, forward strand.
TCATACTTCTTTGCTGAATGCACAAAGTGAGCTTGAAGATGCCACAGCCAACCTACGTCAGTTTATTGACCGTCAAAGCTATGACCCAGAACGCATGGAAGAGTTGAACACCCAGCTTGAGATGTTCCACCGTCTTGCCCGTAAGTACCGTACGCAACCAGAACACTTAAAACAAGAACATGAACAATGGCAATCTGAACTAGCAAAACTCCATTTATTAGAAGATCCAGAAACCCTTGCTGAGCAAGTTGAAGTCTCGCATCAAGACCTGTTAAATAAAGCCCAACACCTTGACCAAATTCGTCGCGATGCAGCCGCACCATTGGCGAAACATTTAACCGAACAGGTCAAACAATTGGCCCTACCTGAAGCACACTTTGAGTTCAAATTTGAGCCGATGGAGCAGGTCTCTAGTGAAGGCTTGAGCTTTATCCAATTACTGTTCACCGCCAACAAAGGCATTCCACCGCAACCTTTGGCCAAAGTTGCCTCAGGGGGAGAGTTGTCACGTATCGCATTGGTGATGCAAGTGATGAATGCTGAAAAAACTGAAGCAGAAGTTTTAGTCTTCGATGAAATTGACGTCGGCATTAGTGGTGGCACAGCCGAAATTGTTGGTCGTCTCTTGGCCGACTTGGGTTCGCATGTGCAAATTCTGTGTATTACCCACCAAGCTCAAGTTGCAGCACAGTCTGACCAGCACTTGTTGGTGAAAAAACGTCAGACCGACCCTGCCAGTAGCACCATTTTAAACTTAGAAGAAGATGAGCGCATTGATGAACTCGCACGTATGACAGGCGGCGTTGAAATTAATGACACCACGCTCCAACATGCCAAGCAGTTACGTCAGTTGAAGTTTCAATCTGCCTGATTTATGTAGACTAGATCACAAAAAAAGATTTGGAGAAAGAGCATTAGTCTAGTAACGTGGTAAATAACAACATTTGACTAGAAGCATTTTAATTTCAAGGAGAAGCCTTTAGGTGAGCAAACAATATCTGACGCATCGCTGTCTCATTGCCCCACCCGATATGGCAGATGAAGTCTTTGCCCATACCGTGATTTATTTGGCCCGACACGATGAAGAAGGTGCTCAAGGCATCATCATCAACCGCCCTTCAGGGCTTTCAGTCAAAGAACTGCTCAATGATCTTGAAATTGAAGCCGATCACGTCCGACCACACGATGTTCTCCAAGGTGGGCCTTTGCGTCCAGAAGCTGGCTTTGTCTTACATACGGGCCAGCCGACATGGCACTCTTCGATTGCAGTGGGCGAAAATATCTGTATCACCACGTCTAAAGATATTTTAGATGCGATTGCGCATAATGAAGGTGTAGGCCGCTATCAAATTGCTTTGGGTTATGCCAGCTGGACCAAAAATCAACTGGAAGATGAATTGTCTCGTGGTGATTGGTTAGTCTGTGATGCTGATATGGATTTGATTTTTAATATTCCTTATGACGACCGTTGGGATGCTGCCTATAAAAAGCTCGGGCTAGACCGAACCTGGTTGTCTTCTGAGATTGGACATGCCTGATTTAAACACACCCCAAATGATTATGGCATTTGACTTCGGTACACAAAAAATGGGTATAGCCGTCGGTCAAGCACTGATTGAAAGTGCAACACCTTTGGCTTTGTTTCCCATGAAAGATGGCATTCCCAATTGGGATGATTTACATAAAATTATCAAGCAATATCAACCCAATCTATTTTTAGTCGGTTTGCCGCTGAATATGGATGATAGTGAATCAGAACTCTCGGCCCGCGCGCGTAAATTTGCGCGTCGTTTACGTCATCAGACCAATATTGAAACGTGGATGGTGGATGAGCGTTTAAGTACTCGCTCTGCCCGTGATGAGTTAAGTCATTACCAAACACAAGGGAGAGGGAAAAATCTCTCTGCAGATAGCCTTGCCGCTGCATTATTTATTGAAAGTTGGTATCGTGAACCCAAAGGACTTACTCCTTAGTTCAAAGTCTATCGAAACATAGCGAATCATCTTAAAAAAGCATCCAATAAGGATGCTTTTTTAAGAGATGAAGAAAGACCAATTCAGTGGCTCTTATCGATAATATGTACGGTCACAGTTCGCCCCGCAACAAATGCCAATTCATTCTTTGGAATTTCATCTAATGCAATTTTTACAGGAACGCGTTGCGCTAAACGCACCCAACTAAAAGTTGGATTTACATTTGCCAGTAGACCTGTACTGGATGTTCGTTCACGATCTTCAATGCCGGAGGCAATGCCCTGCACATGACCTTTTAAACTTCCCGAATCACCCATCAACTGAATGGTTGCGGGAGCACCGAGATAAATTTTATTTAACTTGGTTTCTTCAAAATAGCCCACCACATAAAGTTGTGAACGATCCAACAACGCCGCTACCGCTTGCCCCACTTTGACATAGTTGCCTGCTTTCATCTCAAAGTTAGACAATGTGCCATCGGCAGGTGCTACCACTTCGGAACGGTTCAAGTTTAATTCCGCCAAATGTAAATTAGTGGTCGAAACGTCAATGAGTGCCTGCTGCTGGGCAATATTAGCTTTGGCTTGCTGAATTGCAGCTTGCATTTGCTCCTGTTCGGCATGTGATTGATCTCTTACAGCAAACATCTGATCTTGTTCTTGTTTTGAAATTGCACCCTCCATTAAATTAGCATAGCGATCTGCATTTTTATCAGCCAAAAGGCTATTGGCCTGTGACTTGACCCAGTTGGCTTTGCTTTGGAACAGCTCTGCTTCGGCGGCAGCCAAACTGGCTTTGGCTTTAGCCAAGTCTGATTTGGCTTGTTCGACATCCAATGCTTGACGTGCTACGTCAATTTTAAACAGCACTTGCCCTTTTCTTACCGTTTGATTGTCACGTACCAAAACCTCAGTGACTAAACCTGAAACATCTGAAGAGACTTGAATCACATCACCTCGAATCCGCCCATCACGTGTCCACGGCTCAGCATTGTAGTAGTGCCAAAGATGAACGATTACCAAAATCGCAACAACCACGATGACAACTAAAGTTAAGGGTCGGCTGACTTTACGCCAATCAAAGGATGCCATGTTCATTTTACCTCATTCATTTCAATCAAATGTGTGCTTAAGAAAAGCGCACGATAAAACCCCAATGGACTATGCCTAGCAGCGTGATATATAGACATAAATAAAAAATACTGGGTAAAAAAATCCAACCTTTATCAACCCAAGGGTCAGTCACCCGCATGAGTAGCCTTAAACCGATGTAGGCCAAAAGTGCCTGAACGACCAAAACAGGGACATATACGCCATAGATATTGAGTTCACCCATCGTTATGCTCCCAACAAACCGACTTGGGGCATTTCATCCCATGTCGCATGACACAAACTACTTTGAATATTATTTAGAGAAACCTGCAAACGACGTGCAATGCTCAAATCATCAATCTGTACCAATTCGGCTTGAATATCCTGAATTTTATCTAAAATGTCTTGCCTACACTTTGAGTCAGCCGTATGTCTCTCCTTGGCCTGAAAAAATACATCTATTTGGCTTTGTAATTTTTGTAAATGTCTAGTAAGGGTTGTATAGCCTGATAACTGATCCATTAATTCTTGTACTCGGGTCAAATCAATCACTGCACTGGACTCAATCAATGCCAAATTGATTTTTTGCTTCAGTACATCGGACTGTACCAACTTGGTATTCAACACACCTATCCGATCCAACATACTACGCAAATGCACTCTAAACTCGACCCCATAAGGCAAATATAGCGCTTGTCGTATCGCTTTATAGTGTAAAGACAGGATTCGTTTGGCTGTAATGTCCGGCGACATCGCACGAACCAAATGAATCACATAGACAGAAATGATCGGACCAAGGACTGTACCAATCGAGGCATCAAAAAACGTTACTTGATCTAGGTGATAACGGTTTTGCAGGTTTAAGCCCATGACCACGCCCATCAATAAAGGCAACGCCAAACCTGTAAGTGGCGGATGTAAAAACAGCATCAGGCAGTACATACAAAAAGGGGCCAATACTATCGCTAACATCCAAAAAGCGCTGACTTGCGGGAAGATGCCATAAGCATAAATAAAGACAATAATCGCCGCATACAAACTGGCACGGATAAAAATTTTTAAGGCAGGAACGGGATTATCCATACTGGTGAGAATGCAAGCACAAATAGCCGCCATTTCCGCCATCATAAAACCTGCTTTCCAGCCACTAACGATCCAAAATCCAGTCGCCACAATCACCACGATAAAAGCAGAAACGCCACCACGTACTGCAACACCATGATCGCGATGTAAGTTAGGATAAGTCGTACTCATCGGGATCACTGTCGCAGGTAAACTGTCATCGCCTTGTTGAATACGTTGCCAAATCAACTTAATGGCACGTATATTTTGAATAAAATGACGCACATCCATTTTTAGACTGGCCAATATGACTTGCTGCTGTGGCAAGGCACTGTCAAACACGTCTTGGAAACTCGACTCAAATTGTTCAGGCAAATGGTTTAGTTCTTGTTCTAAAATGGCTTGATCGCTTTGCAAAAACTCGACGATCTGCACATGCACTTTTTCTAAAGCAGGACGGTACGCAACATCAATGTGGTCTAGCTGCTGAATCCGCTCTGCCATCGCCACAAGATTGGTCACCAACATACTCAGTTGATGCAACATTTCTTGTAAGGGTTTGGTCATGCCTTGTAATGCTGATTTTTCATAGCTCAAGTACACAGCCATCACATGAATATCGGCAATATCCCGCGTGATATGACTGAGCGTCGTGCTGTAATTAATGGCCTTAACATCATCTGTCAGGATTTGATCAAAAACCGCTCGGGTGTCTTGAAAAGTCTGTGAAACACGGGCTTTGACTACGGGACCGATATGCATCGGAAACAGTACCGCATTCACCACGGCACTACACAGTACTCCCACCGTGATTTCGATAAAGCGCCCAATCGCCATATCAAACATGGAGGTGATTTCAATGTTATAAATAATGTTGTAGCAAATAATGACTGTGGTATAGCCCGCCAACATAAAAATATAGCTACGCGGCGTCCGATCCAATAATGAAAAATATAGGCAAAATCCGACCCACGTCGCCAAAAACAAGGTGAATAGTTCAGGGGTATTAATCAGATTTGGGGTAACCGCAAGTGAAACTATAGCGCCCAACAGCGTTCCCAAAACACGATATACGCTCTTTGAAGCGGCCATTCCAGTATAAGGATTGGCAATCACGAAGACCGTGCCTATAGCCCAAATGGGATAAGCCAGATCTAAGGAAAATGCCACATACAGTGAGAGCATGCCTGCCAAAAAAGTTTTGCTCGCAAAAATCCAATCCAATTTATTTGGACGAAATGCGATTAACTGTTTGGTCAGGAACATAAATCATCTCTAAATGCGCTAAATGACAACATCTACAGGATTCTTCAACGCAGTATTGCTCAAGCAAACAGCAACACTTCATCCTCACCAGAAGCGAAAACGAATCAAAAATAATTCCAATAAATGAAGTCTTTTACAGACATGGGCAAAGACAGCACCATGTGACAGGAAAGAAAACGCTCAAAAAAATAATGAAACATTATTCATTAAAAGACATTTCTATATACATTTTTCCAAAATTAATTATTTTTGTCAATCAAAATATCTCTATGTGATAATACAATATTTTTTTATCTGTGTTTTATCGCTTGTTTTTCAGATCAATTCTGCATATTAAAAGTTTCTCAAGCCTTCTGCGTAAACAGAAAACCATGTCAAAGTTATGTGTTTTTTGTTATATAGTCACTATTGCTCAGATAGATAATTTTTGACTCAGTAGGTTGTTATGGCACTTTCAAGTTTTGGTAAAATTCTCACTGTCTTAGGCCTCTTTTCTGTGTCACGCCCGATTATCAATGTCGATACTATCAGTGCCGAACTGGGGCTTTCACAACCTACAAGTTATCGCTACTTAAAAGAATTGGTGTCCGCAGGACTTTTACAGCGCTTAAGTGGAACTAGCGGCGACTATACTTTGGGTTCTCAAATTGCCGTTTTGGACTATATCTCTCGCACCACAGACCCTCTCTTACAAATCAGCATTCCTTTTATGCAAGACATTGTTGAGCGAACAGAGTTTTGCTGCATCCTGACCCAACTCAACGCAGAGCACTGTATTGACCTGTATGGTGAAGTTTTTAAAGACCTTGAGATATTTTCCTATGGGCGCGGTTGCCCACGTCCCGTGTATTTAGGTTCATCGCCGAAAGTGGTGATTTCACAGCTTAGTAAAGCCAAAATTATTCAATATTATCAAAAATTTGCTACTCAACTGGCCGAGGTCAATTTTGCCGCGAGCCAAGACGAATTTTTACAGAAAATGAAAGCCATTAAGAAACAGGGCTATTATTTTTCCAATGGCGAATTTGACCCCAACCTTGCCAGTCTTTCCGTACCTGTCAAATTTTCACCCAAAGATACGCCGTTGGCACTGACCTTATTGGCTTCGAAAAACCGATTTGAATTTGTCGATCTGAAAAAAATGGTCGAAATATTAAGACATAGCGCCTTACAGATCGAACAGAAATGCCATCTGCTGCATAATATTGAGACCTAAATTTTATTCAGCCTTGCTGTGCGGGATAGAAATAGCGAAAGGTTAAATTCAGTCGTGGCTCAGTGATTTTGCTGGATTTCATCAACGCATGTTTCCAGTAGCGCTGAGTCTGCCCACGCATTACGATCAATTGCCCACTGTGTAGCATAAGCTCAACTTTTTCCTGTTTAAACTTGTGCTTAAAGCAAAACTTACGGGTTGCACCAAAACTGAGTGAGGCAATCACCACATTGTCTTGCTGCGGCGAACGTAATGAAGGTTCATCATCACTATGCCAGCCCACAGCTTGGCTACCATTTTCATATAAATTGGCTAAACATGAATTAAATGGATGTCCCACCAGTTGCTCAATATGCTGTTTTAAACGAAACAAAGCAGGATTCCACAACAGTGCTTGCTTGGCACTCCCCGAATAGTGATATTGATACTCAGCATCGCCATACCACACCACTTTTCGTTCCGTGACATAACGTTTGCCATGTAACACGACCTCGTCAGGTTGCCATGCCAAATGCGCTAAAAAATAATCCAAATATTTCGCACTTTGCTCCGCAGTTAAAATCAAGCCCAAATCTTGCACCTGTCCATCACATGGGAGCACGTTTGCTTGCGGTTCAGGACTAAACAGATCTAAGGTCATGACTTTCCCTCCTCTGCAAACAGTTTAACTGAATTTAGAACGACACAAATCAAAACAAAGTCACAGCTTGTCGCCTAACCGCCTTATGCATACACTCATGTGAACTTTCACAATAAAAAGAAGCATGTATGAACCTTTGGCAGTTGTTTCAAAAGCTTCGCCCCTTTGTCCACCCCTATCGGATATTGGTGATTGCGACCTTGATCCTGACGCTCATTGGTTCCTTCACCGCGCAGGTCAATGCCCTGACTTTGCAATATGCCGTCGACAGTATCAACCGTCTGGTCGAACAAGGCCAAGGACTGACCGAAGGCCTACACATTTTGATCACTATTTCTGTGATTTTACTCAGCAAAGAAATCATCAGTGCCTTGGTGCAGTTTGGTCAAAAGTTTTATGGGGAAAAACTGCGCATTCTGGTATCACAAGACTTAGCGCAAAGTATTATTGAAAAATTCCTGAACTATCGTTTGACCTTTTTTAATGCCGATCAGAACCAAGCGGGTAAGCTACAAACGCGAATTGACCGTGGCATTGGTTCGCTCACCCGTCTCATACAAATCTTTTTTATTGATATTTTACCGCTCTTTAGCAGTGCGATTGTGGCTCTGGGACTGATGTACTATGCCAATGCTTATGTCGGTTTGGTGGCGACCTGTATTATCCCAATTTACTTTTGGCTGACCTTCCAACAAGCTAAGAAACTGGGGGGATGGCGGCGCAATCTACGTGATGGTCGTGAAAAAAAGAGCCAAGGCATTCTCAGTATTATCCAGTCAATTAGCGTGATTAAGTCCTTTAACCGAGAGTCCATTGAGTCCACCAAACAACTGAAACTGCAAAAAGCACTGACCGAAAACCAGATGCAAACACGGCAGCTCAGTTTTTTATTTGATGGCTTAAAGGCATTTATTGAACAAATCGGGATTGTGCTGATTATCATCCTCACGGCGTACTTTGTACTCGATGGACAGATGAGCATCGGGATGATCATGTTTCATATTTTATTGTTCAATAATGTCTCCGCACCCATTCGTTCATTGCACCGTATTTATGATGAAGTGAATGATGCGATGATTTACGCTGAAAGCTTTTTTAAAATTTTAGAAGCCGATGATGAAATCGAGCAAAGTGGTACGCTCAAACCCTCAATTCAAGGTAAGTTCACCTTAAAGCATGTCGATTTTTTCTATCCCAATGGTCATCATGCATTAAAGCAAATCAACATGGAAATTCGACCGAATAAAATCACAGCGTTGGTCGGTTTATCGGGCGCAGGCAAATCCACTTTAATTAGCTTATTGGATAAGTTTCATCAGCCTGATGCAGGAAAAATTGAGCTCGATGGGATTGATCTACAAGACATAAACACCGCCTATTTACGTGATCACATTGGTCTCGTCTTACAGAAAAATCACATTTTCCAAGGCAGTATTTTAGACAATATTCGTTATGGAAAAATCAATGCCACAGATGATGAAGTCTACGTTGCCGCAGAAAAAGCGTCCATTCACAAGCAAATTCTTCAATTGCCCGAAACCTATCAATCCGATGCCCTGATGCTCTCAGGCGGGCAACAACAACGCATTGCGCTGGCACGCATGTTCCTCAAAAACCCACCGATTATTTTTCTAGATGAGCCAACCGCCAGCCTCGATGCGATTGCTAGCGAGCAGATTAAACATAGCCTCGATCAGATCAAACAAGGGCGAACGGTGATTATTATTTCACATAGTTTGTCGCAAATTATTGATGCTGATTATACCTATGTGATGAAAGAAGGCTATATTGCTGAACATGGAGAACATGAAGCACTGTACCGTCAGGAAGGCGTTTATAAAGAAATTTTTGATGCGATGGCCAAGAGCCTAAATATTGAAAAAATTGCCAAAACGTTTGAAGATGATACTGAGGAAGAAACGCATAGTTAACTTCTCTTCGATATAAAAAAAGCTCCCTCAGGAGCTTTGTGACATCTCAATTAAGGCTGTTTTAAATATGGCCAAGCTGCCTTGAGATAAATAAACATCGACCACAAAGTCAGAATTACTGCGGTATACAACAATGCATAAGCCAACATTTCAAGCGGTTGCCAATTCAGTAAGAACACGGTAATTGCAATCATCTGAAAAGCGGTTTTATATTTTCCAACCGTAGATACGGCTACATTGGTACGTGCACCTAATTCCGCCATCCATTCACGCAGTGCTGACACCGTAATTTCACGGGAAATAATCACAATCGCCGCAAATGCCATCGAAATTTCAGGTTTCCACTGCACCAATACAATCAGTGCAGCTGCCACCATCAGCTTATCCGCCACAGGGTCTAAGAAACGTCCAAATGCAGAAGTCTGATTTAAAGTCCGCGCCAAATAACCATCGAACCAATCTGTCACCGCAGCAACAACAAAAATAGACGTCAATAAAATATGACGAGACATATTGCCAGCGTGTTCAGCAATACCCATTACAGGAGGCCAATAAGCCACCAATAAGAAGACCGGAATTAGGGCAATACGCGCCAAGGTCAAGATGTTTGGAATATTCAGGATTCGACCTGCTGTCATAGACACCGCCAATTTTTCCCCTTCATGCGCGATGAAACCATCGATCTATTTTCGCATGCGACTCATCGTAATTAGGCCTCACTTTATACGAATTGAGGTACAGTGTCACTAGGCAAACACGGTTACTGTTTGCCGTGAGATGGCGATTAAACGGTTTTCTGCATCCCATAAATAAGCAGACTCCGTCGAATAGCCGTCTGCTGCATATTGCGTTTCAACTTGAAATTTCATCCAATCATGTAACTGATTTTTCAGCGGATGCACATAGGTCAAATGCCAGGTCAACGAACTTGCAGGTGCCATCGTTTTAAACATGGGCAAGACGCCTGGTGGCCAAATGTCCATCGACACCATCAAGTCTGCCACAGTCATGTCACGATTTTCATGCAAATTGGGGTTAAAACGATACCAGCCTGAAAAGTCAGGTTTTGGACTGGCTGTACACGGATACTGCCCTGTCACCCACACCATATCCAGCTGCCTAAAGCACTCGGGTGCAAGTGGATGATGCGGTGCGGTTGTCAGACCTTCAACCGATGGAAACGTTGGCGCTACAGGTTCTTGATGCACATGAATACTCGATTCACGCTGAGTCCCGAAGCTTGCCACTAAAATACTTTGAACCGCATCATCCTGCCATAAGCGTACTTCCAAAGTAGTCACTGACTTGCCTTGACGTAGAATCTCGCTGGTTAAACGAACTTTGCCCTGCTGTATTGGCCCAACAAAAGTTACGCTACAACTGAGTAAATGTTTCGTATCATCAGCAACAGTCAACAATGCTTTTTGCATCATTAAACCTGCGACTAGTCCCCCATAAATCGTGCGTCCTTGCAACCAACCTGTGGGTATATCAATCCATTCTTGTTCTGCTAAAGCTTGATAAATGTGTTGAAGCGACATGTGGCATCCTTGTTTTAAATTCCATCCATATCTTTACAACACAATTCAACCAATGTGAATGATCAATGACCCATGGGTCAATAAGCACTTTTGCCATCGCAGTGGATGCTGTTCTACTCATGCAAAACTTTATAAATAGTACGGGCCATCACTTCACCCAAACCGGGGACTAGAGTTAAGTCTTTTTCGGAGGCTTTCAACACCCCTTGAATCCCACCAAAGTGAGTCAATAAATCACGGCGCCGTTTCGGCCCCAAACCTGGGATCACTTCCAAAATGGATGAACCCCGCTTTTTATCACGTTTGGCGCGGTGTTTAGTAATCGCAAAGCGATGCGCCTCATCACGCACCTGTTGTATCAAATGCAATGCTTTATGGTCTTCAGGCAACTGAATTTTTGTTCCATCGGTAAAGTGTAAGGTCTCAAGGCCCGGTTTACGTCCTTCGCCTTTTGACACCCCAACCATAAAGGCTTCTAAACCCAGCTCTTGCATGACGTCCATCGCCATATGCAACTGCCCTTTACCACCATCAATCAAAAGTAAATCAGGCAACATGGCTTTTTTATAACGACGAGTCAGCGCTTGACGCATTGCAGCATAGTCATCACCCGCAGTAATGTCTTGAATTGAAAACTGACGATAATCGCGCTTACGAATGCCGCCACTATCGAATACTACACACGAAGCCACGGTTTCTTCGCCCATGGTATGTGAGATGTCAAAACATTCAATTCGATCAATCGGACGCCCGACCACTTGTTCAAGTTGATGGAAACGCTCATTCAGCTCAAAGTGATTGGCCAATTGTCCTTTGATCGCATGCTGCACATTCATTTGTGCCAGTTCTAACCATTCTGCACGTGTCTCACGCACGCTATGCTTAATCTGTACTTTCTTATCAAACTGTTGTTGTAGCGCCTGTTCCAGTTCTTTTCGATCGGGCAGTTCAACATTCACAATCAATTCGTTCGGCACTTCATCTGCCACTTGGAAATAGAAGTTCGCCATGAAGTCGGCCAGCATTTGCCCTAAATCATCTCCAAGCATATCTGGAAAATAACTTTTACCTCCCAACATTTTGCCGTTGCGCACATGCATGATCTGCACGCAAGTCACCCCTGCCTGATAAGCAATCGCTAAAATATCGGCTTCACCTTTGAGTTTATAAATGGCCTGTTGTGACTGAACATCCCGCAGTAGCGCCATACGGTCACGGTAAAACACCGCTTTCTCAAACTCTAAGGCTTCGGCTGCTTGCTCCATTTTCGCAATCAGTTCTTGATTCAGCTCTTTGGTGTCCCCTTGTAAAAAACGAATCGAGTTATCGACATCATTTTTATACTCTTCGGGACTAATGAGTCCCACACACGGCGCTGAACAACGTTTGATTTGATATTGCAAACAAGGACGCTTACGCTGCGAAAAATAGCTATTTTCACACTGGCGAACATTAAACAATTTTTGCAAAACCAACAAAGTATCCCGTGCATTATATGCACTCGGATACGGTCCAAAGAACTTCCCAACTTGGTGTTTGCCTTTGCCCCGACCCGATGCAATCCGTGGATACGGTTTGTCGGCAGAAACAAAGATATAGACATAGGACTTATCGTCCCTGAGCATAATGTTATAGGGTGGACGATGTAGCTTAATCAGGTTTTGTTCAAGCAGCAGCGCTTCGGTTTCGGAACGAACGACTAAGGTTTCGATGTCATAAATACGCGCCACCAAAGCTTGCGTCTTCGGATGCTCAATGGTTTTGACAAAATAACTGGAAACACGATTTTTTAAATTTTTCGCTTTGCCTACATATAGCAGTTCACCGTCTTTACCAAGCATGCGGTAAACGCCTGGTAATGTGGTCATATTGGCTAAAATTTTTTCGATATGTTCTCGTGCGTTTTCGTTCACAGGGTTCCCTAATGTTCTCGGCTCGCCGTCAACTGTTTTGCTTAGGCTTAACCATTGATCTGTCTTTTAGATTGGGCATGTCTGATGCATTTCAAACACATGACAAGTGTATCTAAAAGCTAGTTTGGCCAGTATAAGACGTTGATACTGAGGTTGAAAACTTACTCCAGATCCATCGCTTCAAAATCAATCCGTTCAAACACACCTTGCTCATTACGGGCAAAGTGACTTCCCGCAGGCGCATTTAAGTGAGCAATGATGTCCGCATCATAATTGGCAATCACATTGACCTCATAGAAACCTAAATTGTCAGGGTCTTCAATATAGTCATCTCCTTCTTCACCTGATAAAAAAACCCAACCACTTTCATCACTAGATTGTGCTTCTGCGCGGTACATATAGGCCACTTTTAGGCCTTGCACCGTAATCATATCTGAAGCGATACAATTTCCCATATGTGGCACTAAAGTTTGAATTTGTGTCAGACTCAACTGATACGACTTCATAAGCATACCCTTCAACGGCAAGTAGAGGTTTGTAGGGGTGAACAGGACTCAAGTTTATTTTACTTTATTCCCCCACGACATATTTGAGCAAGGCATTCACTCGCTTAGACCCATAAAGCATACAACATGCCTAAGACGATATTTATGACCGTTTTAACGACGCTTTAAATGCTACTTTGTCTTTCGGTGACACCAAAATGGTTTTGATTTGGCCCTCTTTCAAGTATTCAATCTTTAGACGGTCTAAAGACAAAGCAGGTGAACTGATCGAATTATCGGTTTCAGAAACTGACTGTATCGCGCTTAAGGGAATGATCCATTTAAAACAGAGACTGCGAATTGTCAGTTGCTCCTGATCGACCACATAGCGAGTACTCCACAACGGCCACCACAGCAAAACAATAGTCAAGACATAGACCACAACGAACAAGAGATTTTGCATCAAAATGCCTTTGCCATAGGTGGTCAAAATCAATTGGGCCAACAGGCCTGACATGGCAATAATAAATCCCAGAAACCACCAGTCCATCTTCGAACGAAACTTTTGCACCTTGAACCCCCATGCTTTATCTAAGTTATAAGTTGCGATCTTAAATAAATGAAACAGATACGCGCTCATGTTGTTTTTAGTTGTAACCAGATAAAGCATAAAGCCATGTGTGGTTCGAATCCACTGCAAGTCTAGAAATAAGTAGAAAAATCAAAATAACAAATAAGCTCCCCCATTTTCTACCTAAATAAAAAACGCCCCTCAGGGCGTTTCATGTACTTTAAAACACATAAGGTCGAACAAAGATCAAGAAGAAAATTCCGAGCATCAGGAACCACTTTAAAAAGTAATACAGTTGGCGGTTAGTTTTCTTCAAGGCTTTGGCTTTGATTCGTACTTGATAGACATAACCAAAGACTTTATTCAGCCCACCCGTTTGGTCGCCTGCTTCATTTGGAGAGCTGGCAGCGGTCATGACTTTTTTACCAAACCAGTGATTAAAACGTTCCATAAAATGTGTCTTCAACGGACGTTCGACATCAGCAAAGAAAATAATGCGGTTTTGATCAGTCTTATTTTCTGCATAGTGAATATAAGTTTCATCAAAGACCACGCTTTCACCATCTCGCCATGAATAGCGCTGACCATCCACATCAATAAAGCAACGATCATCGTTCGGTGTAATCAACCCCAAGTGATAACGCAATGAACCCGCATAGGGGTCACGGTGACGAACCAAACGGCTGTCTGGTGCAAGTTCAGTAAACATCGCGGCTTTAATGGTCGGCAAGGTTTTCAGCAACGCCGTCGTTTTTGGACAAAGCTCAGCAGCTGACGGATGCGCAGAGTCATACCATTTCAGATAAAAACGCTTCCAGCCTGTTTTGAAAAAGGAATTAAACCCCAAGTCATCATAACTACTCGATGCTTTAATTCCGCCTTTTTCATATAAAACTTTTGCTTCATCACGAATCATTTCCCAGTTTTCATCCAACACTTTTAAGTCTTGAAAATGCTGGGTATCGATATATGGCTGATTCGGCACCTTTGAAAACATGTACATGAGGTAGTTAATCGGTGCAAGAATCGTTGAATGATCGAAAAATTGACGATAAAACGAGTGACGAACCTTCCCACGTTGCTGAATATAAAGTGCAGAAAGAATAAAAATCGCCAGAATGATCCACTTAATCATATGAAAACCTGGAAACTAAAGAAAACAAAATAACAAAAAAGACCAATATTCGGTCTAGACTGTGAATTGTAACATAGGCTGCAAAGTACGTCCTATTTCCAGCTTTTCATCACAAGTTTTCATTATGTTTGGGTTTACCTACTAGTGCAGCATTGACTAAATTGCCAAAACTGCCACAAAGATTGACTTGAAATATAAGGGCGCTATCTCATCATTTTTTGATCACTCATCCCTAAAAAATCTTAAATGAAACAAAAACTTCACAATATTTAATGCACATCCATTAAAAATACATCACACAAGCACACGAAATAATTGAATAAAAATAGATGACCCTTGCGTCACGGCTTGATACAACTTGTTATGTTCTTTTTCGATATAGTTATCGTAAGATTGGCGAAGCATAGATGTACGTAGGAATGACGTACTCGCTTCACAACATCAACTTAGAAGTCCTCCAAAATAAAGGAGATCAGGCATGATCCACGCTGGCAATGCCATTACCGTCCAAATGCTTTCGGACGGAATTGCAGAATTCCGCTTTGACTTACAAGGTGAGTCGGTCAACAAATTTAACCGTGCAACGATTGAAGATTTCAAAGCTGCAATTGACGCTGTTAAAGCAAATGGTGACATCAAAGGTTTAATCGTTACTTCGGCTAAATCTACATTTATCGTTGGCGCAGATATTACTGAATTTGGTGCAAACTTCGCTCAAGGCGAACAAGCGATTGTGGATTGGGCATTGCCTGTTCACGACATCTTCAATAGTTTTGAAGATTTAGAGATTCCTAAAGTTGCTGCGATCAATGGTATGGCATTGGGCGGTGGTTTTGAAATGTGCCTTGTGTGTGACTACCGTGTGATGTCAGAAGCGGCTCAAGTCGGTCTTCCTGAAATCAAACTCGGCATCTTCCCTGGTTTCGGTGGCACGGTTCGTTTAAGCCGTCTCATTGGTATCGATAATGCGGTTGAATGGATGGCAATGGCTAATCCTAAAAAACCAGCTGCTGCACTAAAAGATGGTGCTGTGGATGCAGTGGTTGCTGCCGCCAAACTTCAAGACGCTGCAATTGACTTGGTTAAACAAGCCCTTGCTGGCCGTGTAGACTGGAAAGCAAAACGCCAAGAAAAACTGGACCCAGTTAAATTGAACCAAATCGAGCAAATGATGGCGTTCAACTCGGCGAAAGGTGCAGTTCTTGCAAAAGCAAATCCTGCTCAATACCCTGCGCCTAAGCTACTTCTTGACTCATTACAAGCCGGTGCAAGCCTTCCACGTAATGAAGCACTTCAAGCTGAAGCAGCAGGTTTTGCAAAAGCAGCGATTACACCACAAGCAGGTGCATTAATTGGTCTATTCATCAATGACCAAGTGGTGAAGAAAACTTCGAAGAAATATGAAAAAGGTGCGCACCCAGTAAACCAAGCGGCAGTTCTAGGCGCTGGTATTATGGGTGGCGGTATTGCTTACCAAGCGGCAAGCAAAGGCACACCAATTATCATGAAAGACATTGGTAATCCACAACTTGCTTTAGGTATGAAAGAAGCAAATGGCTTACTGACTAAACAAGTTGAACGCAAGAAAATGAAGCCTGCTCAAATGGGTGAAACACTTGCGCGCATCCGTCCAACTTTAAGCTATGACGAGTTTAAAGAAGTGGACATCGTGATTGAAGCGGTGACTGAGAACCCTAAAGTAAAAGGCATTGTACTGGCTGAAACAGAGAAAAATGTTCGTGACAACACGATCATTGCTTCAAATACGTCTACGATTTCAATTACACGTTTGGCAGAAAACCTACAACGTCCTGAAAACTTCGTCGGTATGCACTTCTTTAACCCAGTACACATGATGCCATTGGTCGAAGTGATTCGTGGTGAGAAAACTTCTGCTGAAGCAATTGCAACGACTGTAGTGCTTGCTCAGAAAATGGGTAAAACTCCAATCGTAGTGAATGACTGCCCAGGCTTCTTGGTTAACCGCGTATTGTTCCCTTACTTTGGTGCATTCGACCTTCTATTGAAAGACGGTGCTGACTTCCAACAAGTCGACAAAGTGATGGAAAAATTCGGCTGGCCTATGGGTCCTGCTTACCTCATCGACGTTGTTGGTATCGACACGGGCGTTCACGGTGCAGAAGTGATGGCGGAAGGCTTCCCTGACCGCATGAAGCCAGATTTCAAAGGCGCGACTTTAACCATGTACGAAAACAAACGTCTTGGTCAAAAGAACGATGTGGGTTTCTATAAGTATGAACTCGACAAGAAAGGCAAAAAAGCCAAAACTGTCGATCCAGTAGCTTATGAACTTCTGGCTTCTGTTGCGACTGCTGAAAAACACGAATTCGATGCTCAAGAAATCATTGACCGTATGATGCTGGCTTTCTGTAACGAAACTGTTCGTTGCCTAGAAGACAACATCGTCGCGACTGCTTCTGAAGCAGACATGGCGATGATTATGGGTGTAGGTTTCCCTCCATTCCGTGGTGGTCCATGCCGTTACATCGACCAAACAGGTGTTGCTGAATACGTTGCACTTTGCGACAAATATGCACACTTAGGTAAGGCTTATGAAGCGCCGCAAATGTTGCGTGACATGGCTGCTAACAACAAAAAATTCTACGGTTAAGGAGCAACGTGAATGGCTACTTTAAATCCACGTGACGTTGTCATCGTTGATGGCGTACGTTCAGCAATGGGTAAAACCAAAAACGGTATGTTCCGCAATGTACGTGCTGACAGCTTATCGGCTGAATTGGTTCGTGCTTTAGTTGCTCGTAACCAGTTTGACACCAATGAAGTTGAAGACTTGATCTGGGGCTGTGTAAACCAGACTCTAGAGCAAGGTATGAACATTGGCCGTAACATTGGTTTATTGGCTGACCTTCCAAAAACTGTGGCAGGTCAAACGGTTAACCGTCTTTGTGGTTCATCTATGCAAGCGCTTCACACCGCTGCTGCACAGATTGCAACCAACCAAGGTGATATCTTCATCATTGGTGGTGTAGAGCACATGGGTCACGTAGGGATGATGCACGGCATCGACCTGAACCCAGAAGCGTCTAAGCACTATGCAAAAGCGTCTAACATGATGGGCTTAACGGCTGAAATGTTAGGTCGTATGAACGGCATTTCACGTGAAGAACAAGATGCGTTCGGTGTTGAATCTCACCGCCGCGCTTGGGCTGCAACGCAAGAAGGCCGTTTCAAAAATGAAATCGTAGGTGTTGAAGGTCATGATGCTAATGGCTTCAAAATCCTGTGCGACATCGACGAAGTGATTCGTCCAGATGCAAACCTTGAAGCATTCAAAGGTTTACGTCCTGTATTTGACCCGAAAGGCGGTACAGTAACAGCTGCGACTTCTTCAGCTTTGTCTGATGGTGCATCTGCAATGTTGTTGATGTCTGCTGAACGTGCTCAAGCTTTAGGTCTTAAGCCTCGTGCTGTGATTCGCTCTATGGCGGTTGCAGGCTGTGACGCTGCGATCATGGGTTATGGTCCTGTACCTGCAACTCAAAAAGCGCTTAAACGTGCTGGCTTAACGATGGCAGATATCCAAACCATCGAGTTAAACGAAGCATTTGCTGCTCAAGGCTTATCAGTCATGAAAGGCTTAGGCGTGTATGAGAAGCAAGACATCATTAACTTAAATGGTGGTGCGATTGCTCTTGGTCACCCATTGGGTTGCTCTGGTGCGCGTATTACAACGACGTTGTTGAACGTGATGGAACAACAAGATACACAAATCGGTCTTGCGACCATGTGTATCGGCCTTGGTCAAGGTATCGCAACCATTATCGAACGTGTTTAATATTTAGTTAAATACTGAGATACAAAGAACCCCGCTTAGTGCGGGGTTTCTTAAGGGTTTGATTTAAAGTTTTTTAATAAATTTGAGACATGCTCCATCCCATCAAAAGTTGAGGGTATATTTTCATCTGAAGAAACAATGGAGGAAAATATAATATTCTCAAACTTTTCAAAACCTTCTTTATTGGCTTCTTTGAGCTCTTTCGATTTTTCTGCATAGCTTTGAATAAATTGACACAATGTCATACGTAATTCGAGTTGCATGATTTGAGATTTGACCGATTTGATATTGTGTAAAACAATTCTAAAAAACCAAAAAAGAACGAATAAAAGCGTTAGTGTTGGAAAAACAATAAATAACACTTTCGTTGAATCTATACTATTTAAATTATCAAATACCCATGCCAGTTCTAAAAGGGGTATTGATATAATGATAAGCCCTATAAAAAAATACTGAATTTTTAAACTATCAAGTTCATCGACTTTCTTCTTGAGAAGGCTTGAAAAACCTTGATATAGACCTACAAAATTAAAAGCTGTCTGATAAGTATCTAACTTATCTTTAAGAACTTCTACAGCCGACTTTTTCTCTTGAAACTCATTATTCCATGTATCTATTTTAGATATAGACTCATTTTTTGTTCGTATAAATTCTTCAACCTTATTAATATCTGTACTTTTGATTGCATTTGATAAAGCTCTAGCATGATCAGAATGGAATTCTTCTTGCATGATGAGCGTTGGCAGATCATCTAATAAATTTATACACCATGAAGATTTTTCAAAAAATTCCTTCCTATTTCGTCTAATCAATTCATTTAATGAATAAAAATCATCCCTTTCATCTATACTATAATTCCCTCTAAAACTTAATTCTCTTAGATAAATCACTAAAAATAAAGCCAGCCTATGTAAACGAATAACTTCATCATCTTTACTAAAGCTTGGCTTTGTTGCACAAAGCTGTTCTTAAGGGCTTCTTCAGCAATATAATTTCCAAATGAAGAAGCCTACACACAAAATCTACCGCACAACCAATTGGCCCGCATATAACCGAGCTCTCATTAATCGTGGGAATATTGCCATTTGGTTCGATCCAAAAACACAATGGTATGCAGAACCTCAAGGCAAACAAGGTCGAAGTCAAACCTACTCCGACATAGCGATTCAATGCTGTTTGATGATCAAATCTCTATTTAGACTTACTTTACGCATGGTCACTGGCTTTGTTCAAAGCTTAATTAAACTTTGTGGATTAGATTGGACAGCACCAGATTACAGTACGCTTTGTAGAAGACAAAAGCATATTGATATTGCAATTAGTTATCAGAAAAACAGTGATGGGCTTCATCTACTCGTAGACTCTACTGGCTTAAAGTTTTTGGGCGAAGGTGAATGGAAACGTAAAAAGCATCAGTCTGAATATCGTCGCCAATGGTGTAAACTTCATATTGGTATAGATGCTAGAACCCTGCAAATACGAGCCGTTCAGCTCACGACCAACAATGTAAGTGATTCACAGGTGCTTGGGGATTTACTCAATCAGATTCCATTGGATGAGCAGATTGACTCCGTATATACCGATGGCGCTTATGACACCAAGCAATGCCGACAGGTCATTGCAGATCGGCAAGCACATGCAGTGATTCCACCTAGAAAAAATGCCAAGCCTTGGAAAGATAAAAAAGTTCATTCGCTAGAGCGAAATGAATTACTTCGCACTGTTAAACGTTTAGGCAGGACACTATGGAAAAAATGGTCGGGCTACCATCAGCGAAGTCTGGTTGAAACCAAGATGCACTGCATCAAATTATTAGGCGATAAACTCAGTGCTAGGAACTTTCAAAGCCAAGTCAACGAGGTACATGCTCGTATAGCCATTTTAAATAGATTTACAGAATTAGGCCGACCTCATACCCAAGTTGTCACTTAAATTTGAGCAACTTAGGAAAGCTCTATCTTTAAGGGCTTTATGCAACAAAGCCCTAAAGCTTGCAAATCCACCGTCCCAAGCTCTCATTAACTTCAATCCTCGATAATTTCGACATGTAATTAGCTGGGTATTCAGCCTATTAACAAAAGAACTATCATTTATAATCGAGTGAAGAGCTAAAAGGTTCTTAGCTAGTAGCCCATCAAAATCACTTTGACTCTCATATTTTTCTGCAATTCCAAGAATTTTATTTATAGTATCTAAAGATTCTTGAATCTCAAATTCAAATTTTTCACCCATTATTTCCCCCACCTAAAGTAAAACCTATTGGCCAATAATACGCTGCGCCAACAATGTCGCAAAATGCTGTTTAATCCGATTACCCTGCTTATCAACCCGATGCAACTCCCCGACATTTTCATTGTATTTCACAATATTCCAACCCTTGTATAGCGCACTTAACTCTCCTGCTTTAAACGCAAATGGAAAGTCAGCCTGCGCAGGAATATCATCGGTATCCATCGCACATACGATCAAGTTAAACCCATTTGCATTTGTGGCTTGCTGCATCTGCGCAATCAACGGTTTTACCGTTGGCGCCTGCAAGAACATCATCACCACCGTACAGCAAATAAAGTCGTATGTACCTGTAATGTTTGGGTCAGCATTGAGATCGCGCTGTTGCAGATGAATCTTTTGAATACCTTCGGCGTCGATAATCTGCTGTAATTTTTGTAAACTTTGCGGATTCACATCCCAAGCATCTACCTCAAAACCCTGCTGATTTAAATACAGCGAATTTCGCCCCTGCCCACAGCCGACATCCAAAGCCCGACCACCGTGTAAATACGGCGTAGTCGCCAAAATTTCTGAATGCGTAGGTGAAAGCTGATATTTCTTATAAAAATAATCCTGCGGAGTACAGTAAAATTGCAACTGACACACTATGTCATCACTGGTCGAAACAATCTTGTGCCATGCTTGAGGTGCAATAAACGGTGGCTGTTGCTCAGGTGTAAATAGATGCTCAGATTGCACTTGGCCTGCCTCATCTAAAAAAGCAAAGCTTAGTTCACCTTGATAAATCTTTAGCTTGGCCCACGTGCCCGCTTTGGTATTGTGTTGATTTTTAAACCCTTGTGGAATGGTCTGCGCAGTCCACACAGGCAGTTCTTTATAACAAATCAAGTTTTCCATCAGCCGATTTCCCACCTTGTTATGACGTATTTGCTAGTCCATCGTTTATTATTGAACGCTTGTATGATCATATCCAGTTCAGACTCAAATGAACATTCATTCGTTATCTAGAAACAGCAGATGGATAAGAAATAAAATCCTTCGCTCCCCTACATTGAGCGACTCGTAAAACTCTCATTACTTTAAACTTTTGAGCTTTGACGCCTTTTTGAACATTTTAATGATAGGCTTAAAGACAATAAAAATTCAGCTTAGCTATATTTCAAATGATTCGGAGTCTATCGATGTTTGCATCACCTTTAAAAACCATCATTTGTTTAGGCGTCATAGGAACATTATTCACAGGCTGTGCCACCAAAACCCTGATGACCAAAGACAATAAAACCTATACCCGTACCAACAAAGTCACCTTGATCGAAGACCAAGTGGTCGCTTTTGGCAAACCAGCTCAGCCTCTGCCAAATTTACCTGCGCATAGTTTAGTGATTGCAGGGCAACAAAAAAGTTATGTATTGACCCAAGGCGGGCCTCAATTTGTCAGTTTGATTGGGAAACTGGACCCGAAAAATATTCAAGTCACCCGAGAACTAAACTTCTACTCAGAAAAGAATGATGGTCATTTTACAGGGACACTGCCATTGTCTTATGTGAAACTCAAAGAAGACATCAGCAAAAAAGATCTGGAATTTTTTATTGAAAATGGTGCGAAGGAATGTTCGAGTTCCAGTGATGAACGCATGTTTGCGCAGCGTTTCTGTTTTGAGGTCAAACTGGCAGGTGTGGTTTATCCTGCGGCGAATAATTTAGCGTCTTTAAAAGCCTTGAGTAAGCCTTATCAGGTCAGCATTTATACCCATCAAGAGGAAAGTTATAAATCCAAGTCAGGCATGAATCCTTTTGAAAAATTAGTGCTGTTGCCTTTTGCCGTAGCAATCGACGTGGTCAGTCTACCCTTCCAAGCAGCCGATAAAATTTTTGATTAAACCCATAAAAGCACAGCGCCTAGAACGAATCGGGCACTGTGCTTTTTTGTGAAGGATTTAACTTAAAAGCTCACCCATCAACCAAGCCATATACTTTTCTTTGTCCATAAAGTCAGGTGCGCTGCCCGTATCTAGACTGAAATACTGTTGGTTGAACTGAATCACGATTTGTTCGGTGTGGTGCCAGTCTTCGATCATTTTGAAATATTGGTTGAAGAAAAATCGATTCTTCCCCCAGTTGCTTAAACGTTCTAATTTTGGATAGTTTTTATTTTCTACAAACTCACTATACACATGCTGAATATCATCAAAAACATGTATGGTTCTCATGACTCACCTGCCTGCACTGAAAAGTCGTCATCGTTGTGATAACTTTAATCTAGCAAGCTATTTTGAACAGCAGATGACAGCCTGCTTACAAAACTGTCATCTTTGCCCTATGTTATAACTTTTGTTCCACCTCTTTTTGGGTCTGTTTTTCGACCTGCTGCATTTGGCTATTCAGTTCCAAAATCTCTTTATACAGTGCATTAAACTGCTGTAGTGGGGCATCTTCATAAAACATAAAGGTATTATTTTTCTTTTCCCATTGGTTATTTTTCAGTACCAAGAAAATTTGATCCGCCTTGGCTAAATTCTGTTGTTCTAAACTAAATAAGCGGGTAGCTTCATGGCTTTTTTCACTGGCTTTCATGCTGTCGGTCAGTTGATGGCGGAACCGCGAAGATATTGCTAAATCTTTGGCCTGAGCAATGGCCTCTTTTTGACGTTGTTCAACCTGCTGTGCATAGCTATCGACAACAGTATGTACGTCTTTCAGCATTTGCTCCGTTTCAGCATAATTGTTCTTTTTGTCTTTGCTTAATCGATCAATATTTAAAAATTGATCCCAATTTAAAGCTTTTAGATCTCGTAGATATTGATTGCGCGCTTCAGCATTTTTCAGCATATGACTGAGCACAAACTCCGCCATAATTTTGTAGTCGCCTGTCAGACGTGGGTCTTTTACATCGACTTGAATTGGTGTGGTCCAATCTTGAGCTTGTTGGTAAATTTGTTCAGTCTTTTCATACAGCACCGTTTCATAGCGTTGTAGCTGCTGCTGCTCTTTTTGTTGTTGAGCATACTGATAAAACATCCAACCAAAAACGGCACTGGTCGCCAGAACTAAAATCAACACGATACGTCGCATGTTCAGCTTCCTCTTCATTTCTTTTCATCATAGCAAATAAAGGCACATGATCAATATTTCAACATGTTGTCGATATTTGAGGATGCTAAAGCCGTACACTCCCCAAGAGGAGGAGGAATGCACTGGCGATAAACCAATAAGGCAGTGTTACTTCGCTGGAGCTATTCTTGGTTGCTGACTATTCTGTTGAATCCCTTGCATAAAATTCCGATCAACCTGCCCAATCGAAATTTGTTCACGGGCAATTTGTACATTGGTCGCGTTACGGTCTATGCCAAATGGCTGCAACATAATATATAAACCTTCAGTAGGATTAGACGACTGCAAACCAGCGGCAATGTTCAAAACATGCTCACGTAATAAGGGCGGCACAGAATTCAGATCTGCCGTGACCGCAGGTGGCAAGATATCGATATTTTGAGTAATGGTCGGATCGACCACAAAAGACTGTGCATCATCCTGTAACTGAACGATACGGTGCTGCAAGGCTTTACGAATATTTTCATCCTGTTGATAAGGAATCACGCCCGTTTCAGCACGTAACTCTGATTCCGCCATGGTTTTAAAAGTGGGTAGACTCACAATCTCACCATTGGCTTGCAGTAAAGTCGGCATAAAAAGCAGAGCGCAACAAAAAACTGGAAGAGAATTTAAAAATTTCATAGAACAATCCCAAACGATAAGAGATATAAAAAGGCATGCTCACACTGAGCGCCTTCTCTCTATTGTATATTTTTCGATCTTTGTGCTGCGTAGTTGTCAGATAAGCGGTCAAGCCCAGAGGATTCAACTGATTGAATCCATAGCGAAACCGCTTTTTTTAATGGGCCTGCTTTAAATTTTATAACTCATCCCCATCATTTCCTTAATTGCTCTTTTTACTATTTTTGAGAAATCCCATGCGCGTAGATATTTGGTCAGATGTTGTTTGTCCTTTTTGTTATATTGGCAAAAAACGTTTAGAAGCGGCGGCTGAACAAGCCGGTGTGGAATTGGAAGTGCATTGGCACAGTTTTGAACTGGATCCAGATGCTCCAGTACGCCAAGAAATGTCGAACTCTGAACGTCTTGCACTAAAATACGGTCGCACAGTGGCTGAAGTTGAAGAGATGCAACGTAATATTGCCAAAATGGCTGCGGAGGAAGGCATTGAATTTAACTGGGAAAATGCCAACTCAGGCAACAGTTTCAATGCACACCGTATTATTCACCTCGCTCAAAGCCATGGTTTAGGTAATGAAGCAAAAGAAGCCTTTTTCTTTAGCTATATGACACAAGGCTTACCGATTGGTGAACGTGAAACCATTGAAGACGTGGCCTCGCGTATTGGCTTAAACCCAGTTGAAGTAGATGATGTGCTGGATTCTGACGAATATGCAGATTTCGTGAAGTTTGACCAAGAAGTGGCACGTGAACAACTGAAAGTAACGGGTGTACCTTTCTTTGTTTTTGATCAGCGAGTGGCTTTAGCGGGTGCACAGCCGCGTGAAGTATTCTTACAAGTCCTTGAAAAAGCACAAATGCCAACAGAAGAAAATAATGCGGCACAGTGTTCAGATGAGTCTTGTGAAATACCAAAACAATCATAAGGATACTGGATTTAGACTTTAACTGAGCCCTATCCATAGATGAGAAAATCCCCGATCCGCGGGGATTTTTTATAGGTTTTAAAAAACGGACTTGTGTTTAATCGACCAAGAAACTAATTTTAAAGTTAACTCGATATTCTACAATTTGCTTGTCCTTAATCACCACTTTTTGTTGATTAATTCATGCACCTTGAGCATTTTTCATGGTCTTAGTGACTTTTTCGACCCCAGTCTGAATCACATCTTCAAAACTTTGGGCACTACTCGAATTGCCTTCTATCACTTTTGCAATCGCTATCTGTTTGTCCTCAGCTATTATTTTTTGCCTATTCATCTTGGATTTTTTTTGACCAAAAAATAGATAACTAAGCTTTTCACAGTAACCCTACACAGTATGCACAATCAAAAAATTTTAAATTGATGAATATTTAACCAAATAATCATGTAAATCCAAGCCCTTTCCAGGTCTCGATTCAGACAAAAATGCCTACTTTCAGGATTCATTTTAAACTTGAAAATCTAAATTTTCACTTTAAATTTAAACAGCTTAGAACTGAGTAAAAACTCTATACAAGACTAGAGTATTTATTCTAATTTATTGTTTTTTAACAACAAATGAACTCACCATTCATCTTTTACTGTCCTAAAACAGAGCTTAAATCGATCATTTTTTGATATTATTCATGCGAAATTTATCTTTTTTAAAACTCCCAGTCTCCTAAGTGAGACCTCCTTTTTAGAGGAAATATCATGAACGCTGTTAAATATGCTTTGGCTGTCGCTGTAATGGCTCTTTCTGCAACTGTTTCTGCACAAGTTGTTTTTGTTCCAAATTTTCCTGTAAAAAAACCAGCAGAAACTCAAACAGCAACGGCTGATGCTCCTGCTGCACCACATCAAGGAGCGTAATTTGCGTTGACTTGGTCAAAAATAGGCAATGTTGATTGCCTATTTTTTTGCCCAAAATTGCAAAGAACTGACAAAAAATTTCAGCTATGCCCCCTCTAGGGCAAAAATATTTAATTCAATCTGTGCTGAAATCGAAATTATTTACATTTTTTACTACCCTTTTCTCGTATCAAGTGCAGAATAATTTTTGCCTATTTATTCTTTTCTAATTATGATCAAACAAGAAGACTAAACTCCAAAACCAATAAATTAAATGCACTCAATAGCACATGCCTATGCAAAACTTACAAGCCCTCATCCAAGGCCGTATTCCCCCCCAAGCCATTGACCTTGATCAATTGATTGCTTTTGCACAGCAGTATACGCAGCCGACTTCAGCCGAATATAAATTACTTGAACTGGCCATCAATATGGTTTTAGCAAGCTATTTGGAACAAGCACAAAAACAACTGTAGAGTTCAGCGCATGAAAGCAATCGAAAAAGCACTGCTGATCAAAGAACTGCATCAATTGATTGATGGTTTGGAACATCAATCTCTGTCTTTTTTTGAAATTGCGCGCTCCAAAAAGCGTATCCGTGAAATTTTTGCACTCTGTGATGAGCCCATTTTTCAAAAACAACTCGAAGCCTATAAAGCACTAACTCAGCCTCAGGCTGCGGCTGAACGCTGGATACAAAAAAGCCCCTATCAGCATACCTATATTGGACTGTTTCAATACGAGTCTGCTTTAACTGATGCCTTAAAACAACAGACGACATTCGCATGGGGGGTTTTATATAAATCAGGTTTAGGTTGGCAAATTGCTTTTCAAAATACTCCAACCAGACTATCTAGTAGCCCATGGCACATGAAGTTTGAGCACGTTTACCAATGGTTCTTGAGCCATGCACAAAGCGCTCAACATCCCGAGAACGTCCCTTTTCTCACGACACCTGAAACATCCGCAGAAGTTGCAGAAGTTGCAGAAGTTGCAGAAGTTGCAGAAGTTGCAGAAGTTGCAGAAGTTGCAGAAGTTGCAGAAGTTGCAGAAGTTGCAGAAGTTGCAGAAGTTGCAGAAGTTGCAGAAGTTGCAGAAGTTGCAGAAGTTGCAGAAGTTGCAGAAGTTGCAGAAGTTGCAGAAAATCAGTTTATCGTCCCTGTTGCAACAATATTCGATGAAAAAACTGCCATCGGGCATGCACAGAATAATGTGGTTAGCAATGCTTTTGTTTTCACGGGTATTGAGCTTTTAAGTATTGCTACAAAAGATGATACATCGGCTGAACAAACCCAAGAGTCTGAATCATTCTTCCCCGAAGCCAACCCAGATTCTGGTCTGGTTTTATCTGAGTCTAAAGCATCACTTCATTTTAAGACGGAAATACAACCTACATTTGACAGCAGCCCAAATGCAACTCAAATTGAAGAAACGGAACTCAGCTCTTTTAACCAAAGTACTGTAGAAGAAGTGATCTCAATTAATGCTATTGAGCCAAGCATCAAGCGAGATAAGGAACTTGAAAATCTGGTTGATATTGTACAAACAGATTTAGGTCTTCAACCCGAAGTATTACTAGAAAATCATTCGATTCTCAGCAATCTGCCGCTTTTAAGTGATGCATTATGTCCGCCTCAGGAAGAGTCTATAATCGATGCTGTTGCACCCATTCAATTTGACCTTAAGCCAAGTGCATCTATTTCAACGCTTGCCATTCAGGACTTTATCCAAAGGCGATCGATCTTAGCTGAACCACAACTTACAGACATTTCATTTGTACCTCATCAGCAAAATCTACTTGAAATCGAGACAACAGCACCGTGCCCTGCTGTGCAGGATAGCCATACCGACAGCTCAGAAACAATGGCTCTTGCTGCGCCGCAATCCATACTACCCACACAGATCCATCTGGGACAATATCAAGCGCAATTACACACGCTACATCAACCAAACTTAGATCCTAAGCTGTATGGCCTCGACATTTCAGGACACACTAAGATTAATCAAAATATCGATTTTGTGATCCACAGCGACCAACTCGATCATTGGTTGGACTATCCCATCTATTTGGCAGAACAGACTAATCATCACGGCGGGTTTATTAAGTATCTGGGCCTATTCGGTGCTAAGAGTCCCACGGAAGCCATTCGGTTGAGCCAACAATTTGCCCAGAGTGGTCAGCATCAAATCGTAGCCCTCCGCGAAATTGAATGGGACCATCTACAGGGTCACATGCATGATGTGTTTACGCTGTTTCAGCTGTATACCCAACAGGCCAAACTGGTATGGCATATTGAGGACTATCACCCATTTATTCTGGCCGATTTACTCAATAGCCGAAAATTTATTCATTTTGAAGAAAGCGCCGCTGATATAAATACCCCCATTTTAGTGTTAAAAGAGCGACAAAAGATTCGAGTGATTCATGGCCAAAAGCGGGTCGAGCTTTCACGTAACGAGATCGCCTATCCGTGCTTGGTCTTAGACCGACAACACGGTGTTAGTTGGCAGTTGATTCAAAATACGATCTCAGCTTTGCCTGAACCTATCACCGTGTTTCAATTATTTGATTCTATTCAAAAACAACTGAGTAGCGAGTTGTAGAGTTTTGTATTTTCTACTTGTGTTCTTATGTGAAATTTACAACACTAAAACATCGAAGAACAATAAAGTACGAAAGCATGCTAAGAACTCAACATGTGGGATCTATCTCTTTATTTTTCTGCCTAAGTTTAGGTGCATACGTCAACGTGGCTTGGGCGGAAAGCAATACCAACAGCACAGACCATTTTGTGCCACCTCACGACGTGGCTGAAATTGACAAAATCGCATCGCCCCCCAAAGGTAATGGACTTTTGTACCAAATTCCGCAGTGGATCGACTCACTTCCAACCGTTCTACCTAAAGAATCGAACGAGCTGATTGTGCCCACGACAGACCTCACTGAAGAACGCACGTGGGTCGACCGCCAGCAAAAAGAAGTTCGAAACTGGGCAGACCGAACAGCCGCCAAAATGGACAATTGGTTTGGTGAAACCGATCCTAAAAAACCAGCCACAGCCACCTTACGGGTCTTGGTCGATAACCGTTGGAATAAACATGATGAATACGATGTAAAACCGCGGATTCGGGGTCGGGTTAAGCTTCCAACCTTAGAACATAAACTCAGCGTGGTGTTTGGGGATGACTCTTTAGATAACGAACTGCAAAATAATGTTGCGATTAGCAATGAAAATCCACCCAGTACAAATAACGATAAATCATTTGACCGTCGTCAAACCCGTGATGCCAATAGTTCACTGGCCTTAAGATGGTCACAACTGTCAGATCGCCTGCCTTTTGAAACCGATTTCGACTTGGGAGTACGTTCAGGGGATGATATCTATGCACGTATCGAGTTATCGAAAGAATGGAAACTCGACAATGATTTTCGCGCTTATGCTGAACAGATTTATCGTTATGGTATCGACAGTGAAAATTACTTACGTACTAACCTAGAGCTGACGCATGCGCGACCCAATCAACCCTTTTTATCCAATCAGTTCAGTCTGACCTATGCAGACGATCAGGATGATGATCTGCTCTGGGATAACTACAGCTTTAGACAACACCAATTCTTTCATGGCAATCGTTTTAACTATGGCATTTACACCGGTGGTTTCTACAACAATGATGACCTGCGCTTGAACCGTTGGGGGCCTTTTGTCTCGTGGCGCCAACCGTTCTTAAGAGAGTGGTTCTATATCCAAGGTGATTTAAATTATTTTAACGATCACCGTGAAGACCGTAGCCATTACGTCAGTGCCTTGGTACGTTTTGAAGCTTTATTTTAAGGCCGTGGTGAATCTTTAGGCTGAACTGTGGATAAGTTCTAACTTATCCACGGATATCCACATCAGCTTCTTTTCCACCGATTTAATCGATACGTTCAACAGCCTTTAAGGTGCTTAATCCAACTCTTTGACATAAAAAAGCCTATCTTAGAGATAGGCTTTTTTTAAGCACATATTAATTTATTGAAGTAATAAGCTGTTAATCCGTTTGATATATTCAGCAGGATCATCAGGTAAGCCACCTTCAGCAATCACGGCTTGGTCAAAAATCACATTGGCCAAGTCATCAAACTGCGCTGAATTTTCTAATTTTCTCACCAATGGGTGCTCTGGGTTAATTTCCAAAATCGGCTTGCTTTCAGGTACAGCCTGGCCCGCTTGCTGCAACATACGAATCAATTGTGGCGAAAGCTCTCCCTCTCCTGTGACCAAGCATGCAGGCGAATCAACCAAACGCGTGGTCACACGTACTTCTTTGGTCTTTGCTTTCAATGAGTCAGACAATTTTTCAACCACCGGTTTAAACTGCTCTGCGGCTGCTTCAAGTGCTTTCTTTTCTTCGGCATCTTGTAAATCACCTAAGTCGACTGCGCCTTTGGCCACGTTTTGCATTGGTGTGCCATCAAACTCATGGACAAATTCCATTGCCCATTCATCGACACGGTCTGCCATGAGTAAGACTTCAATGCCTTTTTTCTTAAATAACTCAAGTTGTGGCGAGTTCTTCGCGGCATTCAGACTATCTGCAGTCACATAGTAAATTGCTTTTTGCCCCTCAGGCATACGCGCTTTATAGTCCTGCAAAGAAGTGCTCACCGCATCATTGTTTGAGGTTGAGAAGCGTAAAAGTTTTAAAATACGCTCACGATTACCAAAGTCTTCGCCTAGACCTTCTTTCAACACTGAACCAAATTCACGGTAGAAGGTTGTGAACTTCTCTTGATCCTTTTCATCTTCCGATTTGGCTAAACCATCCAACATGGTCAATACACGACGTGCATTCCCTTCACGAATAGTTTTCACATCACGGCTTTCTTGTAACAACTCACGACTAACGTTCAGTGGTAAATCGGCACTATCGACCACCCCTTGGACAAAGCGTAAATAGTTTGGAATCAAGTTATCCGCGTCATCCATAATGAAGACCCGTTTTACATAGAGCTTAATCCCCGCTTTGGCTTCACGGGTAAAGATATTCGCAGCAGCTTTACTCGGTACATACAACAACTGCGTATATTCGGTACTGCCTTCAACGCGGTTATGCGCCCATGCCAGTGGAGCTTCAAAATCATGACTAAGATTCTTATAAAACTCGACGTACTGCTCTTCAGTCACTTCATTTTTATTACGTGTCCACAGGGCACTGGCTGAGTTGATCGCTTCCCACTCACCCGTTTTCACATACTGACCCGGTTTTGGTTCTTCGCCTTCGACCGCTTCTTCTTGCTGCCAAACCTCTTTTTGCATCTCAATTGGCAGGCTAATGTGATCCGAGTATTTATTGATAATTTGCTTCACTTTATGCGACTGTAAATAGTCCAACGCATCTTCACGCAAATGTAAAATAATATCGGTACCGCGACTGTCTTTGTTGATCTGCTCGACTTCGAACTCACCTGTGCCCGCACTGACCCAACGCACCGCCTGATCAGCACCCATACCTGCACGGCGTGATTCTACGGTAATTTTGTCAGCCACAATAAAGCCCGAGTAGAAACCGACACCAAACTGACCAATCAGTTGTGCATCTGATTTCTGGTCACCTGTGAGCTTAGACATAAAGTCCTTGGTTCCAGACTTAGCAATCGTACCTAAGTGGTCAATCGCTTCTTGTTCAGTTAAACCAATCCCATTATCTGAAATGGTCAGTGTTTGATTGACTTCATCAAAGCTGACGCGCACATGTAGGTCTGGGTCATTTTCATAATATTCAGGATGATTAATGCCTTCAAAACGCAATTTATCGCAGGCATCAGACGCATTTGAGATCAATTCACGTAGGAAAATGTCAGGATTCGAGTACAGTGAATGCGTCACTAAATGTAATAGCTGAGCCACTTCAGCTTGGAAACTATGTTTATGTGCGTTTTGCTCGCTCATCAATCGCTCCTTAATGTATTAAGTCTTATAGAGAATGCTTAATGAATTGGAGTGAGCGGTACATTTTTCAATAGCAATCGCAAGTTTTTTTGCTTTTTTTAAAATGGGCCCTGACGATAAATACGATCTAGATTCAGTTCTAACTGCTGCTGGCGCATTTTATACACATCCATAAGGCACTTTTGTGAAGCACCACAACGGTCACGGAGACTCAACCATTTCACTTGGTCATCCTGAATAATGCCACGTGTCCCCATCGGAACAAGACGTTTTAGAATAGTATAGGTGGTGGCCATTTTCACATCAGCATCGTTGATTTGGCGGTGCTCACAAATCGCGTGCTCTGTCGTCGTTTTTGCTTTATCACAATTAAAACTGGCTGCTTGCGCATGCATGCTCCAAGCCAAAGCACAAACTAAACTGGTCCCGAGCATAGATTTCATTTTTATAACTCTCTTCTTCTACTTCCATCCATTCTATAGATGATTTTCTTTTAATGTACTGAACCATCGTGATTTATTTCAGCGTTGATCACTATTCAACTTTAGTCTTTGCATAAAAAAAACCCCATCAGTGATGAGGTTCTTAAAAAGCTACTTTTAATTATTAAAATTTGTAGCTATAACCGAGTGTATAAATCACTGGATCGATATCTAATTTGAACTTCGTTGTGCCATCTACATTTACTTCTGGGTTCAAATCTGCATAACGGACATCCGCAAACACACCCCAGTTTTTCGCATCGGCAGGTTGGAAATTAAAACCAATTTGTGCAGCATAACCGAAATCTTCTTTTACGCTTTTCACACCTTCTTCATCCCATGCAATAAATGCGGTTGCACCGACACCGATATAAGGCGTAAATCCTGTTGAGTTTTTAAAGTTATACTTTGCTGTTAAGGTAGGCGGTAAATGCTTAATTTTTACTGCTTCTGCACCATTAATGAGTACATCGTGGCTAATTGGCGTTGCTAGCAGTAGCTCCGCAGAAATATTATCATTAAAGAAATATTCAACCGATGGCGTAAATGCAAGTTCACTATCTGCTTCAACTTTCGCATTCCCCAATGCAGAAACTGTTGTATCTTGCGTTGGTGCAATTGCAGATCCACCGACTTTGATTTGCCATTGACCAGCCATTGCAGCAGATGCAGAAAGACCCATTAATGTAATTAGAGCAACTTGCTTCAACATTTCAAACAACCTCTGTTTGTAAAATAATTAATATAAAAATTAACATTAATTCATCATAAACAAGAGTGTAATTAATATGCAATTATAATAATAATGTATTTTAAATACTTTTTTTAAGCTGTTGTTTTAAATTGATTTAAATATTAAATATACCATTTTGGTTGGTTTTAAATTAATGATAAAAATCAAAAATAAATATATTTTAATTCCAACCTTTTTAATCCGAATTAACATTATAAATCCGATTATTTTAATCTGAATAAATAATAAAAAAGG
Organism: Acinetobacter sp. WCHA55; assembly: GCF_002165305.2. Lineage (NCBI taxonomy): Bacteria > Pseudomonadati > Pseudomonadota > Gammaproteobacteria > Moraxellales > Moraxellaceae > Acinetobacter > Acinetobacter sp. WCHA55. The sequence goes on from NZ_CP032286.1 coordinate 3,142,055, forward strand.
CGATTTTAAAATCGCCTTTTTATAATAATTTGGGGGTTAAATTATAAAACCATCGCCGCAATCCAACCGAAAATCATGAGCGGAATATTAAAGTGAATAAAGGTCGGGATCACACTGTCTTTCATGTGATCATGTTGGCCATCCATATTCAAACCCGAAGTCGGTCCCAAAGTGGAGTCAGAAGCTGGAGAACCTGCATCGCCGAGTGCCGCAGCCGTACCAATAATCGCAATGGTTGCAGCTGGACTGAAACCAAACTGGATACACAAAGGCACATAAATAATTGCTAAAATGGGAATGGTAGAGAACGAAGAACCAATTCCTAAGGTAATCAGTAAGCCAATCAATAGCATCCAAAATGCAGCAAGTCCTTGGCTAGAACCAATCCATTGTACTGATGCTTCTACCAATGCTGGCACTTGATTGGTCGCAGAAATAACAGATGCAAAACCTTGTGCTGCAATCATAATGAAACCAACTAATGCCATCATTCGCATACCGCTAATAATCACATCATCGGCTTCTTTCCATTTAAAAATGCCTGCACAGCTCAAAATCGCAACACCAACCAAACCAGCTAAAATCATGGAATCTGATGCGATTTGCACCCAAAGCGTTGCTACTACCGCAATAAGGGCCATCGACAACGTAAACTTTGAGATTTCAGGCTTAGACTTCTCAGCAGTGGTATCAAGTTCAGAAGAAATACTTTGCTGCATTGGTTCCACATGTACTTCTTCATATACACGCTTCTTACGGTAACTAAAGAATACCGCAACCAATAAACCGACAAACATACCAGAAACAGGAATGGCCATTGCAGAAGGAATATCGGCATAGTTGATTTTAAAGCCGTAGGGTTGCCCAAAAGTATTAATGTTTTGACCTAAAATGTCATTCAGGAAAATCGCACCAAATCCAAATGGTACCAACATATAAGTGGCAACCAAGCCAAAGGTTAGAACACAAGCAATTAGTCGACGGTCTAGTTGAAGATGGTTAAACACACTTAATAAAGGAGGAATCAGGACGGGAATAAACGCAATATGTACAGGAATGACGTTTTGTGAACAAATTGCTGCTAACGCGACGGTTATAAAAATCAGATATTTAACCCGATTTTGTGCCTTTTCATTGCTCGAACCTTTCAATGTTTTAATAAGCTTATAGGCCAACAAGTCAGGTAAACCTGAACGTGCCAAAGCCAAAGCAAATGCACCTAAAACCCCGTAAGCCAACGCAATTTTTGCGCCGCCCCCAAGCCCATTATTAAATGCTTCGAGGGTACCGTGTAGCCCTAAACCAGCCAATAAACCACCTGTGACAGCACCAATAATTAATGCAAATACCACAGGCACACGAGCTAATGAAAGTCCAAACATGACCCCAATAGCGGCAAGAATTGCGAACATAGTGAAAAGAGTGACTTGGAAGAAAGGCGCATTTTATCAGAAAATAACCAGAAATTTCTGCCCTTAGAGGTCGCCTGCGCCTTTCTCTTTCACCGATCATTTCAACTGGCTTCAACACAACGCCAGTTCTGAACAAACCTTTTGATTTCTTTAGAAATTATCTCAGGTTGACTCAAAATTGCCCAATGGTTGCCGTTCACATTCACCTGTTGAAAATCTTCGACCCACTTCGGCATTTCATCGACTAATGCTGGACTCACGAACTGATCCTGCTCCAACACAATCGCCTGAACAGGACAAATAGCAAAGCGTTCTCGAGGTTTCGTCAGGCGTGGAATAAAGTTAGCGCGGTAGAGCGCGACCCCATGTTTACCATCAGCAGCAATATGATGATTCAGCGGTAAGTCTGAACATCCTTCTAAACGTGATAAAACTTTGCCCCAATGCTTAGGACTAAAAAACTGCCATACAGTCGGTGCTAAAAAAGGCAACTGAAAGGCAGCAATATACCAAGACTTCGTTAACTGCTTAAAAAATTGAGACTTATGTTGTGCGAACTGTTCACGCATCCAAAATGCGGCATGGTCTAAGCATGGGCCTGAAATGGTGGTAAATGAAAGCATACGCTCTCTAAATTTTGGCTCAGTCGCGGACTCCCATGACTGAATCGAACCCCAGTCATGCGCAACCAGATGAAAGCTACGCTGTGGGATCACACTATTCACTACACTTTCCAAATCGAGCGATAGCTGAGGCAAGGCATAGGCCTGTGTACGACGCGGCACACTCGACATACCTGCACCTCGAACGTCATAGGTTACAATAAAATAATCTTGCACCAGATGCCCAATTACAGGCTCCCAGACCTCTTGATTATCTGGATAGCCATGGACTAAGACCAGTGCAACATTATTCGCATTGCCCCATGTTTTCACATAAAGTCGTTGCTGATCTGTGGTTTGTACCCAGTAACTTTGTTGCTCCATATTCAGCTCCTTATTGTTATTGACTGTTTTTTATACTTTAGTGGCATAACGATCAATGCCAATTGATTTGATCTTCTCTAGTATGGATAGAAGTTCAACAGATACCATTGACCGAAATGAGCATTTTAAAAAAACTTGTGACACAGCCGATTGTCGCGAAATACTTTCTCAATCATTTCGCCCCCTTTAAAGGTGCAGGGATTCAAATTGAAAAATTTGACCTTAAACACTACCACATCCGCGTCAAAATGCCCCTGACTCGTCAAAACCGAAATATTGTCGGCGTACATTTTGGCGGGAGCTTATATGCGATGGTCGACCCTTTTTATATGGCCCTGCTGATGCACCACTTAGGCAACAAGTATATTGTTTGGGACAAAGCAGCCTCCATCCAATTTCTCAGCCCGGGGCGCAGTACAGTCTATGCAGACTTTCACCTCGATGCCCAAGAAATAGCGACCGTGAAACAACTGGCCGACAACTATGCCCCCGTACATCGTATTTATACCTTAAATATTTATGATGAAGCTGGCATTCGAATTGCAGAAGTGGAAAAGACTTTATATATCCGTCGTAAAAAACCTAAACCAGCACAACAATAAAAAAAGCACTTCCATGAAGTGCTTTTTTGGAAATTTGAACTTAAAACACTATTTACGTTCTTCAATTGCAGCGCCTGCACCACCGCCGATGGCACCACCAATCGCGGCACCGGTATTACCACCAAACACACTTTTACCCACTGCTGAACCAATCGCACCACCAACACCACTATAGGTTGCACTACGGTTTGAGCCACCTTGAGCTTTACTGCCCACAGCCGCACCTGCACCACCACCAACGGCTGCACCTACACCGCCACCGAGACTATTCCCCGCAGCACCACCTACTGCACCACCTAAAGCCGCTGTCCCAATACGTTGCTCAGAAGCGCTCATATTCTCACAACCTGCCAACAGCATCGTCGAAAGAGATGCCACTGCAATAATACTCATATACTTTTTCATGAGATTTGTCCTTATTGGCTATTTCTTACAGCATAAAGGATCCGTATGTACTTAAAACCTGTGAAATGTTACGGTTACAGGTGCTATTGCTGAAAATTTGTAAGCAAGAAGCCCTCCTTAGAGGGCCTCATACCGCATTCAATTCAAGCTTATTCAGGCTCTTTCACTACAACCACATCTTTTGTGGTGGTGCCATTTTCTTGGAGCACCGCACGCGTTACACTTTCTTTACTGTTCGGATCCTTCACTTGATCCAGTTTCAGCTCTTTACGTACAGGTTCCTGCCCTTTCTTAAACTCAAGTCCTTGTGCATCAACTTGCTTGCCTTCTGCAAGGACGACACCACCTTGACTCAAGGTCGATTTCACTTCAACTTTAGATGTCGGGACAATTACACTACCCTTTTGCACCATTGGTGCAGACATTTTTTTATCTGAAAATTGGCTAGCATTTTCTTCGAGAACCACTTCACGCGCCACAATATCTTTACCACCATTCTTCACTTCAAAAATAGTCGCTTCGGTCGTTCGTACAGGGTCTTGACCTGCAACACTCCGAATAATCTGTGTTTTGACAATCGGTACAACCGCCTTATCCTCCACGGTGATGGTATTCGGCATCGGTGCTGCCATCGTTTGGCTCACAAAAGCGAAGATGCTTAAGCCCAATAGTTTTGATGTCAATTTCATGTGGAACCACCTCTATTTTTTAATCGTTAGTAAAGTCAGGAGATTTGTGTACTTATATTTTTAATATAGGAAAAATGTGAAATTTATTAAAGCTCAAAACCGCTTCTGTAACAAAAGGACAAAAAAAAGCCACCCAAAGGTGGCTTTTTCATTCATTTAAAGGTCAATTACAGACCGTTAAACTCATCGCTAAATGCTTGGCTTAATGCTTGATCCACATCAGAGAAGTCATTTACAAGCTCATGCTCTGCAGCTTCAGCTTCTTGACGACGACGCTCTAAGTGATACGCAAGACCTGTACCTGCAGGAATCAAACGACCTACAACTACGTTTTCTTTCAAGCCACGTAAATCATCTTCTTTACCTGTTACAGCCGCTTCAGTCAACACACGTGTAGTTTCCTGGAACGATGCAGCAGAGATGAACGAGTCAGTAGAAAGCGACGCTTTCGTGATACCCATCAGTTGACGTTCAAACTTCGCAGGGAACTTGTTTTGCGCAAGAACGGCTTGGTTCTCTTGCATTACACGGATGTAATCCACTTGCTCGCCTTTGATGAAGCTTGTATCACCGCCATCAGTGATATCAACTTTACGCAACATTTGACGTACGATCACTTCAATGTGCTTGTCGTTGATTTTTACACCTTGCAGACGGTAAACGTCTTGAACTTCGTTCACGATGTAGTTGGTTAATGCAACTTCACCTTTCAAGCGCAAGATGTCATGCGGGTTTTGTGGACCATCAGAAATGGTTTCACCGCGGTTGACATGCTCACCCTCGAACACGTTAATGGTACGCCATTTAGGAATCAGTTCTTCGTAAATCTCAGAACCATCATCTGGAGTAATCACTAAACGGTTCTTACCTTTAGTCTCTTTACCGAAGCTTACAACACCTGAAATTTCAGCAAGAATTGCATGCTCTTTTGGTTTACGCGCTTCGAACAAGTCAGCTACACGCGGTAGACCACCGGTAATGTCACGCGTACGTGAAGTTTCTTGTGGTACACGACCAATAACGTCACCCACACCGATTGTTTCGCCATCACGGACAGAAAGAATCGTGTTTTGTGGTAGGAAGTAGAACTGCTCACCACCATCCGTCGTATCAAGAACAACAGCAGGACGTAAATCTTTACCAGATGCAGGACGTGCAGTCACAGGTAAGATTTCAATCGTGGTCATACCTGTTGCATCATCAGTTTTAGAGGTAACAGTGACGCCATCAGCGATTTGACTGAAACGTACTTTACCTGAAACTTCTGTTACAAGTGGGTGGGTGTGCGGATCCCAAGTCGCTACGATACCGCCTGCTTCTACAGCTTCACCATCTTTCAACAAGATAGACGCACCGTATGGCAGTTTATAACGCTCACGCTCACGGCCTAAATCATCTGCAATACCGATTTCGCCTGAACGAGAAGTCGATACCAAGTGACCTTTGGCATGTTGTACTGTTTTCACATTGTGGAAACGTACGGTACCTTTGTTACGAACTTGTACGCTGTTTGCAGCAGACGTTCGGCTTGCAGCACCACCTACGTGGAAGGTACGCATTGTTAACTGTGTACCCGGCTCACCAATCGATTGTGCAGCCATAACACCTACAGACTCACCAGGGTTCACCTGATGACCACGTGCAAGGTCACGACCATAACATTTCGCACATACGCCGAATGTAGATTCACACGCAACCACTGAACGTACTTTAACTTCATCGACACCTTGCTCTTCTAAGAAGTTTGCAAGTTTCTCATCAATCAAAGTGTTACGTGGCAGGATAACGTCGTCAGAACCTGCTTTCTTCACATCTTCAGCAACAACACGGCCCAGTACTCGAGTACCTAAGTTCTCGATCACGTCACCACCTTGAATGAACGGAGTCATGACAAGACCGCCCAAAGTACCACAGTCAGGCTCGGTAATTACTAAGTCTTGCGCTACGTCTACAAGACGACGTGTTAAATAACCTGAGTTTGCTGTTTTCAGTGCTGTATCGGCCAAACCTTTACGTGCACCGTGTGTTGAAATGAAGTACTGAAGTACTGTCAAACCTTCACGGAAGTTTGCTTTAATTGGGGTTTCAATGATCGAACCATCTGGTTTCGCCATCAAACCACGCATACCCGCTAACTGACGAATCTGAGCTGCCGAACCACGGGCACCTGAGTCAGACATCATATAGATCGAGTTGAATGATTTTTGCTTCTCATCTTCACCCTGTTTGTTTTTAACAGTGGTAAAAGACAAGTTGTCCATCATCGCTTTCGCTACTTGGTCGTTTGTACGTGCCCAAATATCGACAACTTTGTTGTAACGTTCGCCCGCAGTTACGAAACCTTGTTCGAACTGTTGCTCAATTTCACGAACTTCAACTTCCGCTTTTTCAATAATTGAGTACTTCGCAGGTGGAATCACCATGTCTTCCATACCTACCGATACGCCTGAACGTGTCGCTTGACGGAAACCTAAGTACATCAATTGGTCAGCAAAGATCACTGTATCTTTAAGACCTAATTTACGGTAGCAAGAGTTAATCAATTTAGAGATGTTTTTCTTGGTCATCTCAACGTTGATTTGTTGGAAATCCATACCTTCTGGCACAACTTCCCAAAGTAAGCAGCGACCTGGTGTTGTATCCACAACAATGGTTTGCTGTTCACGGTTACCATTTTCATCAATCACAGTTTGGTGTACACGTGCTTTTACGCGAGCGTGTAGATTTACCTGACCTGTTGCCAATGCACGGTTAACTTCGTGAGTATCTGCAAATACCATGCCTTCACCTTTGGCATTGATCGCATCACGAGTGATGTAATACAAGCCTAAGACAACGTCCTGAGATGGTACGATGATTGGTTCACCGTTCGCTGGAGACAAGATGTTGTTGGTCGACATCATTAACGCACGCGCTTCTAACTGCGCTTCAAGAGTTAATGGTACGTGTACCGCCATTTGGTCACCGTCGAAGTCGGCGTTAAACGCAGCACAAACGAGCGGGTGAAGACGGATTGCTTTACCTTCAATCAGGATCGGTTCAAATGCTTGAAGACCCAAACGGTGAAGTGTCGGTGCACGGTTCAACATCACAGGATGTTGACGAATCACGTGAGCAAGAACGTCCCAAACTTCTGGCGTTTCGCGCTCAACCATTTTCTTCGCAGCTTTAATGGTTGTTGCTTGGCCAGATGCTTGTAGTTTCGCGAAAATAAACGGCTTGAATAGTTCAAGTGCCATTTTCTTCGGAAGACCACATTGGTGCAAACGTAAAGTAGGACCTACAGTAATTACCGAACGACCTGAATAGTCAACACGCTTACCAAGTAAGTTTTGACGGAAACGACCTTGTTTACCTTTGATCATGTCTGCCAAAGATTTAAGCGGACGCTTGTTCGAACCCGTAATTGCACGACCACGACGACCGTTGTCTAGCAATGCATCAACAGACTCTTGTAACATACGTTTTTCGTTACGTACGATAATGTCTGGCGCTGCAAGGTCAAGAAGACGCTTCAAACGGTTGTTACGGTTGATCACACGACGGTAAAGGTCGTTCAAATCAGAAGTCGCGAAACGACCACCTTCCAGTGGTACTAACGGACGAAGATCTGGTGGAAGTACTGGAAGTACATTCATCACCATCCATTCTGGCTTGTTGTTTGACTCTTTAAACGCTTCCATCAACTTCAAACGCTTAGACGCTTTTTTCAGCTTCGTCTCAGACGTTGTGTTTGGAATTTCTTCACGTAAACGTGAAATTTCGTTTTCAAGATCAATGTCTTTTAACAAGTCTTGAACAGCTTCTGCACCCATTTTCGCAGTGAATTCATCACCGTGTTCTTCTAAAGCATTGAAGTATTCTTCATCGTTTAAAAGTTGGTATTTCTCAAATGGAGTCATACCTGGGTCAGTAACCACGTAAGATTCGAAATACAATACACGTTCGATATCACGTAAAGTCATGTCTAATAATAGACCGATACGACTCGGAAGTGATTTTAAGAACCAAATGTGTGCAACTGGAGACGCCAGCTCGATGTGACCCATACGCTCACGACGAACTTTCGCAGTTGTTACTTCAACGCCACATTTTTCACAAATGACGCCTTTGTATTTCATACGCTTGTATTTACCACACAAGCATTCGTAATCTTTGACTGGACCAAAAATTTTGGCACAGAATAAACCATCACGTTCTGGTTTGAACGTACGATAGTTAATGGTTTCAGGCTTTTTAACTTCACCATGAGACCATGACTTAATCATTTCTGGTGACGCAAGACCGATACGGATGCGATCAAACTCAACTGGAGCATGACCGTCTGAATCCGTCTTTTTGCGCATGATATCGAGCAAGTCTTTCAATTTTTTTCTCCGTGTGTTGTGGAGACTTTCACTACACAACTGGGTCACAAATATTGTTTTTACTGAAATTTGGAATCTCGAAAAATTCCCCAAAGCCCCCCTTTACAAAGGGGGACTTTCTCTCCTCTTTCTCAAAGAGGGGTTAGGGAAGATTTCTTAGTCACCATTTTTCAGTTCAATGTTGATACCTAAAGAACGGATCTCTTTGGTCAATACGTTGAACGATTCAGGCATACCTGGGTCCATATAATGGTTACCATCTACAATGTTCTTATAGATACGGGTACGACCTTCAACGTCATCCGACTTAACAGTAAGCATTTCTTGAAGCGTGTAAGCTGCGCCATATGCTTCAAGCGCCCAGACTTCCATCTCACCGAAACGCTGACCACCGAATTGTGCTTTACCACCAAGCGGCTGTTGAGTTACTAATGAATAAGAACCAGTAGAACGCGCGTGCATCTTGTCGTCTACCAAGTGGTTCAGTTTCAACATGTACATGTAACCTACAGTTACAGGACGGTCAAACTGCTCACCCGTACGACCATCATACAATACTGTTTGACCAGTACGTGAAATGTTCGCAAGCTCTAACAAGTCTTTAATTTGTGATTCTTCAGCACCATCGAATACAGGTGTTGCAAGTGGAACACCTGCACGCAAGTTACCCGAAAGCACCAAAATTTCATCATCAGTTAAGCTATCAAGATCTTCTTGCTCGCCACCAACTTTGTTATAAATTTTGTCTAAGAAGCCACGAAGCTCAAGTACAGTACGTTGCGCTTTTAACATCTTGTCAATTTCTTCGCCAAGACCTTTCGCTGCCATACCTAAGTGAGTCTCTAGAATCTGACCCACGTTCATACGTGACGGTACACCCAGTGGGTTCAATACGATATCGACTGGAACACCATTGGCATCGTGCGGCATGTCTTCAACAGGTAAGATGTTAGAAACAACACCCTTGTTACCGTGACGACCCGCCATCTTATCACCCGGTTGGATGCGACGTTTAACAGCCAAGTAAACCTTAACAACTTTCAATACACCTGTTGTTAATTCATCACCTGTAGAAAGTTTGCGTTTTTTCTCTGCAAACTTCTCATCAATTTCAAAGCTCTTCTCTTTCAAGAACACTTGAATTTGAGTTAAACGCTCTGCAATAGCTTCATCAGTCGGTTGGATTTCAAGTAAATCAACCAACTCTAAACCAGACAATACGTCTGCAGAAAGCTTATCGCCACGCTTAGTTGTACCACCACCGTTAGACTCTTGACCTGTCAACAAACGAACAATACGTTCACGTGCTGCTTCTTCGAAGATTTTGTATTCTTCTTTCAAGTCTTTACGATATGAATCAAGCTGAGCTTTTTCAATTGCTTGCGCACGTTCGTCTTTTTCAAGACCATCGCGTGTAAACACTTGAACGTCAATCACTGTACCTTTCGTACCTGATGGAACACGTAAAGATGAGTCTTTTACGTCAGCTGCTTTTTCACCGAAGATTGCACGAAGCAATTTTTCTTCTGGTGTTAACTGCGTTTCACCTTTAGGCGTTACTTTACCTACAAGGATATCGCCCGCAGTCACTTCAGCACCGATATATACGATACCTGATTCATCAAGCTTAGACAGTGCAGCTTCACCTACGTTAGGAATATCCGCAGTAATTTCTTCTGCGCCTAACTTCGTATCACGAGCAACACACGACAATTCTTGAATGTGAATTGACGTTAAACGGTCTTCTTGAAGTACGCGCTCTGAAAGTAAGATCGAGTCTTCATAGTTGTAACCATTCCACGTCATGAACGCAACGCGCATGTTTTGACCGAGTGCAAGCTCACCGCCATCTGTTGATGGACCGTCAGCCAATACATCACCACGACCGACTTTATCACCAAGTTTCACAAGAACTTTTTGGTTAATACAAGTGTTTTGGTTCGAACGTGTATATTTGATCAGGTTATAGATATCTACACCTGCCTCGCCTGCAACCATTTCGTCTTCGTTGACACGAATCACGACACGTGAAGCATCGACAAACTCGATACGACCACCACGACCCGCAATCACACACACACCAGAGTCATGCGCTACATTTGCTTCCATGCCTGTACCTACAAGCGGTTTGTCAGCAATCAATGTAGGCACAGCTTGACGCTGCATGTTTGAACCCATCAATGCACGGTTGGCGTCATCGTGTTCAAGGAATGGAATTAGTGATGCAGCAACAGAAACAACCTGCTGTGCAGAAACGTCCATATGCGTCACTTTTTCAGGCGGCATACGTACGAAATCACCTTGGTGACGTACAGAAACAAATTCTTCTGTTAAGTTACCGTCTTTATCTACGCCAGAATCGGCCTGTGCAATCACAGTACCTACTTCTTCAATTGCAGATAAATACTCAACTTCATCCGTTACACGACCATCCACAACTTTACGGTATGGTGTTTCTAAGAAACCGAAATTGTTACATTTCGCATAAACAGAAAGCGAGTTGATCAAACCAATGTTTGGACCTTCCGGCGTTTCAATTGGACATACACGACCGTAGTGAGTTTGGTGTACGTCACGTACTTCAAAGCCCGCACGTTCACGTGTCAAACCACCAGGACCAAGCGCTGATACACGACGTTTGTGCGTAATCTCAGACAATGGGTTGTTTTGGTCCATGAACTGAGATAACTGGCTTGAACCAAAGAATTCTTTGATTGCAGCAGCCACTGGTTTCGCATTGATCAAATCTTGCGGAGACAAGTTATCTGTTTCAGCTTGGCTTAAACGTTCTTTAACAGCACGTTCTACACGAACTAAACCAACACGGAATTGGTTTTCAGTCATTTCACCTACTGAACGCACGCGACGGTTACCCAAGTGGTCGATATCGTCGACTTCACCTTTACCGTTACGGATTTCAACCAATGTTTTGAGTACATCAGTGATATCTTCGTTCGACAAAATGCCTTCAACTTCACGAGACTTCTGATCCGTACCCACTTCGTAAGGACGACCCAAACGACGGTTGAACTTCATACGACCCACTGGAGAGAGGTCATAACGTTCAGAAGAGAAGAACAAGTTGTTGAATAAGTTTTCAGCCGCTTCTTTCGTTGGTGGCTCGCCTGGACGCATTACTTTGTAGATTTCTACCAATGCTTCTTCACGACCTGTCGTGGTGTCGGCACGTAAAGTATCTGCAACGAATGGACCACGGTCGATGTCATTGGTGAATAGAATGTTAAATTGTTTAACACCACCTTCAGCCAATTTCACCATCACTTCATGGCTTAACAAGGTATTTGCTGCAATCACATCACCATCTTTAAGTGGGATGTCTTCTGCAGTAATACGCTCGTACAAGTACTCATCAGGTACCGAAAGCTTTTCTAGGCCAGCAGCTTCCATTTGACGTACATGACGCGCGTTAATACGCTTGCCTTGCTCAACAATGGTTTTTCCATCGTTGTCTACGATGTCAAATTGTGCCATTTCGCCACGTAAGCGTTCTGGAACAAGGTCAATCTGGTAGCTACCCATGTCTAGGTATACAGGTACTTTTTCATAGAACAAGTCTAAGATTTGTGCATTATTATAACCCAAAGCACGAAGAACCACAGTCGCGAGTAATTTACGACGACGGTCAATACGCACAAATACAAGGTCTTTTGCGTCAAATTCAAAGTCTAACCATGAACCACGGTAAGGAATAATACGCGCAGAATAAAGCACTTTACCACTAGAGTGGGTTTTGCCTTTATCGTGGTCAAAGAATACGCCTGGTGAACGGTGTAATTGAGATACGATTACACGCTCAGTACCATTAATAACAAATGTACCGTTATCGGTCATGAGTGGCATTTCACCCATGTACACTTCTTGCTCGCGCACGTCTTTAATTGATTTAGTTTCGCGATCTTTTAAGATCAAACGAATTTTTACGCGCATTGGTGCTGCATAAGTTGAGCCACGAAGAATACATTCGCGCACATCAAACTCAGGCTTACCAAGACTATACTCAACAAATTCTAAAGCAGCATTGCCAGAATAACTTTCTATAGGAAAAACTGAACGAAACGCGGCTTGCAGACCGATATCTTCGCGGTTTTTTGGTGATTTGCCATCTTGTAAAAATGTTCTGTACGAGTCGACTTGAATCGCGAGCAAGTACGGAGCATCCATAACACTAGGCAATTTACCAAAATTCTTACGGATCCGTTTCTTTTCGGTATATGAGTATGCCATCTGGAGTCCTCGGAAAGTAAACTGAGCCCGCCTGCAGAACGGGCTCAGAAGGAATTACGCAGGCCGATATGGCCACCACTTTTTACAAATGCTGCAATTTTCAGTGGTATTGAAACGCTTACCAATATTTTTAAATTTGAAAAATATTGGTAAGCGTTTGATTCTTTTCTTTATTTTAATTTGATGGATTTTCCACCAAGCAAACAAAAATCGAGCCGATTATTGTAACGCAAAAAGGCTGATGACCCAAGAGCCATCAGCCAATTTTTGGGGTGAAATTAATATTCCCCCCCCTGGTAACATTACTTAATAGTAATAGTCGCACCAGTTTCTTCAAGTTTTTTCTTAAGTTCTTCAGCTTCTTCTTTAGAAACTGCTTCTTTAAGAACTGAAGGAGCGCCTTCAACCATGTCTTTAGCTTCTTTCAAGCCAAGACCAGTGATTTCACGAACTGCTTTAATCACAGCTACTTTGTTCGCACCGAAAGAAGTCAACTCAACGTTGAATTCTGATTGCTCTTCAGCAGCAGCAGCAGCAGGACCTGCAGCTACAGCTACAGCAGCAGCAGATACGTTGAATTTTTCTTCGAAAGCAGAAATAAGTTCAACAAGTTCAAGAACAGTTTTTTCAGCAACTGCGTTTAAGATTTCTTCGTTTGTTAAAGCCATGAGAGTAACTCCAAATGGGTATTAAATGATGTGTGTTTAAGTTTGAGCTTATGCAGCTTCTGACTCGTTTTTCTCTTGAAGCGCTGTAAGTAAGCGACCCAATTTCGAAATAGGAGCTTGAAGAACATTTGCAAGCATAGTAAGCGCTTTCTCTTGGTTTGGAAGATTCGCGATAACGCTAACTTCTGCGCCTTGATAAAGTTTGCCTTCAAATGCAGCAGCTTTAAGTTCAAATGCTTTGTTAGTTTTCGCAAATTCTTCGAATAAGCGTGCCGCAGCACCCATATCATCTGCAGAAGTTGAGAAAGCTAAAATTGTTGGGCCAACAAGGTTGTCGTTCAAGATAGCAAATTGCGTATCTTGAAGAGCGCGTTTAGCCAAAGTATTACGTACAACACGTGTAGCAACACCTAACTTACGAGCTTCAACACGAAGAGCAGTTAATTGCTCAACAGTTAAACCTTGGTAGTCAGCAACAACAGCAGCAAACGCAGTAGAAGCAACTTCAGTTACTTCAGCAACGATCTGTTTTTTGCCTTCGATAAGAAGAGCCATTGTAAAACCTCCTAACGGTGATTTATGTACTTACGCGAAGTACACTCCCAATTCGCAAGTTCATCACTGAACTTACACGCGGAGGATGAACAAATCACACCACCGCGTCTACTCAGGCTGGGAAATTAAGAGAGTAATCGAAATTACTCTCGCCTGAGGTCTTTGACGCTGATAAATCTAGATTTACCAATTCAAAGTTTGCCTAAGTTTGCAAGTTGTCCGAGACCGGTTTCTCTTGCGTAATGTTTGAAGCAGTGCTTCAAACATTACTCAGGGCTTTAAAATTCTGTCTAAGTAAAACTTAGTTAGAAACGTTGTTTACATCAACAACAAGACCAGGGCCCATAGTTGAGCTCAAAGTGATCTTTTTGATGTATACACCTTTAGATGTCGCAGGCTTTAACTTTTTCAAGTCTGCAATCAAAGTTTCAACGTTTTGACGAACAGCTTCAGCAGAGAAATCTACTTGACCAATCGCAGCGTGGATAATACCCGCTTTGTCTACACGGTAACGTGCTTGACCAGCTTTTGCATTTTTAACTGCACCAGCTACGTCAGGAGTTACAGTACCCACTTTAGGGTTTGGCATTAAGCCACGTGGACCAAGAATCGTACCCAACTTACCCACAACGCGCATTGCATCAGGAGCAGCAATTACTACGTCAAAGTCAAGGTTACCCGCTTGAATGCTTTCAGCAAGGTCATCAAAACCAACTACGTCCGCGCCTTCAGCCTTCGCAGCTTCAGCAGCAGCGCCTTGAGCAAACACAGCTACACGTACAGTTTTACCAGTACCTGCAGGAAGTGTAGTCGCGCCACGAACAACTTGGTCAGATTTACGAGGGTCAACACCTAGGTTTACCGCAACATCCAAAGATTCTTTGAATTTCGCAGCAGGAAGACCAGCAAGAACAGCTACTGCTTCTTCTAAAGTGTAAACTTTGTTTGCTTCAATAGCAGCAGCAATGGCTTTTTGACGTTTAGTTAACTTTGCCATGTCTTATAGCTCCACTTCCAAGCCCATAGAACGTGCAGAACCAGCAATGGTACGAACACGTGCGTCTAAATCAGCACCAGTTAAATCTGGTTCTTTAGTAGTCGCGATTTCTTCCAATTGAGCACGAGTCAACTTACCAACTTTAGTTTTGTTAGGTACAGCAGAACCCTTTTGGATACCAGCAGCCTTCTTAAGAAGAATAGATGCAGGCGGAGTTTTCATGATGAATGTGAACGACTTGTCGTTGTACACAGTGATCACGACTGGAATTGGCAAACCAACTTCAAGTTTTTGTGTCGCAGCATTGAATTCTTTACAGAATGCCATGATGTTAACACCACGTTGACCCAATGCAGGACCAATCGGTGGAGATGGATTCGCTTTACCAGCTGGAACTTGCAGCTTGATATAGCCGTCAATCTTCTTAGCCATTTCAAATTACCTCTGGGTACAAACGCCGATGAAGGCTCCCCATTTTCTAAGTAACGATACCGTTACAACAACAATGCCTGACTTATAAATAAGTCAGGCGTTTTTCAACCACTTCCAATTAAACTGATTTTTCGACTTGGCGAAATTCCAGCTCAACCTGAGTTGGTCGATTAAATACATTAATGGTCAACGTTAAACGTGACTTTTCGTATAGAACCTCTTCCACCACACCTTTAAAGTCTGTGAATGGACCGTCAATTACGAGTAATTCTTCGCCTGGTTCAAACATCGTCTTCGGACGTGGTGCTTCACCAGTATTGCGTACACGAGCAAGAATCGCATCTGCTTCACGTTGGGTAATTGGCGCCGGTTTCTCAGCCGTACCACCAATAAAACCTAAAACTTTTGGACATTCTTTAACAATGTGCCAAGTTTCATCATTCATTTCCATTTCGACCAACACATAGCCTGGAAAGAACTTACGTTCAGATTTACGCTTCTTACCATCCTTCATTTCTACCACTTCTTCGGTAGGAACAAGAACTTCACCAAAGCTATCGGCTACAGCGCTACGCTGGATTCGATCATTAAGTGAACGCATCACTTGTTTTTCATAACCTGAATAGGCATGAATAATGTACCAACGTTTCATAGCTCTCTTACCCGATAATAAACTTCATTAACCAGCCCAAAATATAGTCAAAACACCATAATAAAATGGATGCAACAACTACAACCGCAAGCACCTGCCAAGATGTGGTCATGGTCTCTTGCTTCGTTGGCCAAGTCACTCGACGCAGCTCAATTCGTGAGTCTTTCAACAAACGAGCAAAGCCTTTGCCTTGATGGGTGGCATATAATAAACCGAATGCCACGATGATACAAGCCAAAATTACCCCAACGCGCACCCAGATATCGTTGGCTGGTGCCCAATACGCTGGTAGGTGTTGATTCACCATGGTCGCACCAATTAATAAAATCAATGCGATAATCCATAAGACGACGTCTAAGGGAGAACCAGATTTAACTACTTCAGCAGAATTATTTCTTTGAGGGATTGCCGCGTCGCTTTGTGCGTCGCGTAATTTTTCATTCGACATTTTTGTACTCGTCGTAGGTTTCGCGACTTATTATATGACCAGTTTTGCCGACATCAAGCGTCTTTTATAAAAAAGTTGGCAGGCCAGGAGGGACTCGAACCCCCAACATTCGGTTTTGGAGACCGACGCTCTACCAATTGAACTACTGACCTGCAAAACAAATTGGAGTCGAAACCCCAATTTGTAATTTTATTTTATAATTATGCAGTTACTTTAGCAACTACACCAGCACCAACTGTACGACCACCTTCACGGATCGCAAAACGAAGACCTGGGTCCATTGCGATTGGGTGGATTAATTCTACTGACATTTCTACGTTGTCACCTGGCATAACCATTTCAACGCCATCTTGTAATTTGATCGCGCCAGTTACGTCAGTTGTACGGAAGTAGAACTGTGGACGGTAACCGTTAAGGAATGGAGTGTGACGACCACCTTCTTCTTTAGAAAGTACGTATACTTCTGCATCGAATTTAGTGTGTGGCTTGATTGCACCTGGTTTAGCAAGTACTTGACCACGTTGTACGTCTTCACGTTTAGTACCACGTAGAAGAACACCACAGTTCTCGCCCGCACGACCTTCGTCTAGAAGTTTACGGAACATTTCTACGCCAGTTACAGTTGTTTTAACTGTATCTTTAATACCAACGATTTCAACTTCTTCGCCTACTTTCACGATACCAGTTTCTACACGGCCAGTTACTACTGTACCACGACCAGAAATAGAGAATACGTCTTCGATTGGCATTAAGAATGCTTGGTCGATTGCACGTACTGGCTCTGGAATGTAAGTGTCAAGCGCGTCAACAAGAGCAACAACTGCTTCTTCGCCATACTGACCAGCGTCACCGTTAAGTGCAAGAAGAGCTGAACCACGGATAACTGGAGTGTCATCACCTGGGAAGTCATAAGTAGAAAGAAGTTCACGAACTTCCATTTCTACCAATTCAAGAAGTTCTTCATCATCAACAAGGTCACACTTGTTAAGGAATACAAGAATGTAAGGTACACCCACCTGACGAGAAAGAAGGATGTGTTCACGAGTCTGTGGCATTGGACCATCAGTCGCAGCACATACAAGGATCGCGCCGTCCATCTGAGCAGCACCAGTAATCATGTTTTTAACATAATCGGCGTGGCCCGGGCAGTCTACGTGTGCGTAGTGACGAGTTGGAGAATCGTATTCTACGTGTGAAGTATTAATTGTAATACCACGTGCTTTTTCTTCTGGTGCAGAGTCAATTGCAGCGTAGTCTTTCGCTTCACCACCGAATTTCTTCGCACATACAGTTGCAATTGCAGCTGTTAAAGTTGTTTTACCATGGTCAACGTGACCGATTGTGCCCACGTTAACGTGTGGCTTATTACGTTCAAACTTAGCCTTAGCCATGTTCATATTCCTCGTTTACGTCGAACACAGGTATAAACAACTCAGTATCGACACATCGCCTAAAAAATCAAACACCAAATACTTGAAAAGCAGACTAATAAGCCTGCTTCTTTAAAAATTTGTAGAAATTCTACTAAACTGTAATCTGGAGCTCTTATCGAGATTTGAACTCGAGACCTCTCCCTTACCAAGGGAGTGCTCTACCACTGAGCTATAAGAGCAAATATAAAACTTCAAATGGAGCGGGAGACGAGGGTCGAACTCGCGACATGTAGCTTGGAAGGCTACCGCTCTACCAACTGAGCTACTCCCGCACGATGTTGGTACAAAGACCACTTTCTTGAAGCCTTAAAATTGGTGGTGAGGGAAGGATTCGAACCTTCGAAACTTTCGTAGCGGAGTTACAGTCCGCCCCCTTTGACCGCTCGGGAACCTCACCATTTTACACTTACTTCAGTGTCGCTCTTTACTCAACTATTCAACCTTCTAAGATGGTGCCGGCACACGGATTCGAACTGTGGACCTACTGATTACAAGTCAGTTGCTCTACCAACTGAGCTATGCCGGCGCTTCTTAGTGTTTCGTACGTTTCGTATCGGAACGGTGTGCAGTTTAGCAAAACTCAAAATCCTTGCAAGTGTTTTTTTCAAAAAAAACGTCAAAAACTCACAAAATCAATCCATTTGACGATAATTCAACCGCTTTGATCACTGCGCGAGCTTTTATTTGGGTTTCATTCCACTCAGATTCAGGATTTGAGTCATAAACAAGCCCCGCTCCTGCCTGAACATAGACCTTATTTTCACGAATAACACAGGTACGAATCGCAATCGACATGTCCATTTCGCCATGCCAGCCTAAATAACCAACAGCACCACCAAAAATTCCACGTTTTACGGGCTCAACTTGGTCAATAATTTCCATCGCACGGATTTTTGGCGCACCTGAAAGTGTACCTGCAGGGAAAGTTGCCTTAAAAACATCCAAAGCATCCACATCATCACGAACTTCACCTTGCACATTGGAAACAATATGCATGACATGCGAATAACGTTCGATCACCATTTGATCAGTCACTTGCACTTTGCCAATTTTCGAGACGCGACCGACATCATTTCGACCCAAGTCAATCAGCATTAAATGTTCAGCAATCTCTTTTTCATCCGACAGCAAGTCTTGCTCAAGCGCCAAATCTTCTTCTTTGGTTTTACCACGCGGTCGCGTTCCTGCCAGCGGACGCACGGTTGCAATTCCATTTTCAAGCCGCGATAAAATTTCTGGGGAAGAACCGACAATATGAAAAGGCTGATTGTTTTCCAAAGTTTGTCCTTGCACCAAGAACAAATAAGGCGATGGGTTCAAATGACGTAACGCACGATAGACTTGCAAAGGTTCACCATCGAAGTCAGAGACCATGCGATGCCCTGGCACCACCTGCATCACATCGCCTGCACGGATATACTCTTTCACCGTTTCAATCGATTCTAAGAATTTTGCTTTGCCCGTGAGTGACTCAAAATGCGGTGCAGTATGTGGCGTGGCTTTTAGGCTAATGGGCGTTGCAAGCAAATCTTCCAATGCATCCAGTTGCTGCTGAGCTTGTTTATACGCATCCGCGTCAACCACATCAGCATGCACGATCAGAAATAGCGTATCTTTTAAGTTATCAAACACAATCACTGTTTTAGACAGCATCATCCAAATATCAGGCAAACCCACTGGGTCTGCTTCTGGCGCGTTATTTAAACGCGGTTCAATGTAACGTACCGCATCATAACCAAAGTAACCCACCAAGCCCCCTGTAAAGCTTGGCAGAGCAGGTAAATCCACTTGGGTAGGTACTTTATATTGCGATTGAAAATCTCGGATGAATTGGAACGGATCTGTACAAAGTTGTTTTTCTATGGTGCCGTCGGCTTGTTGAATGGTTAGCTCACCCGCGTTACACGAGAAAACTGTAGATTCACCTAAACCAATAATCGAGTAGCGCGCCCAGTTCTCCCCCCCTTCCACAGATTCAAACAAATAAGCTTGCTTATGCTCTTTCAAGCGCGCAAAGACAGACAATGGTGTCTCGGTATCGGCTAAGCGCTGACGATAGACTGGAATCAGGTTATAACCTGCTGTTTTGAGTTGATCAAATTGAGTTTGCGTTGTCATGAGTGTTCTCTATTTTTTCAATATGGCGTGATCAGTTTTTAAAATTAGTGCTTTGAGTTTCGCCATCGAAAAACCATATGTTTACTCATGTTCATTCCTTCGTTTACAAAGTTACCCAATCAGTTCACACAGATTATCCACCACTTGCTGTGGCTGACAGTCTAAAATATTTTCACCATGATTATAGCCATAGCTGACCACAACACAATCAATACCCGCACGGCGTGCAGCCTCAACATCATTGGATGAGTCCCCAATCATTAAGACCTGATCTTTGCTTTGTGCATATTGCTCAACACAATGTAACAATTGACGCGGATGAGGTTTGCGCTCTTCGAAACGATCTCCACCGATGACATCCGCAAAATAATGGTTCATGCCTAAGTGATCGACAATAGCACGTGCAGGCAATTCAGGTTTATTGGTCACACAAATCATGGTTTTCTTTTGTGCCAAGCCCCATTCTAAAAATTCAAGAATGCCATCGAAAGGTCGAGTTTCTACACATGGGTCAGCATTATAAATTTTTAAAAATGTATCCAATAATTGTTGTTGCTGGGCAGGATCAACTTTACCCGTTAAATACTGCAAGGTGCTTTGACAAAACAGCGCCGTTCCCTTGCCCACCCAGATCCGTACCTGTGCCTCAGTAACAGTAGGCAGTTGCAAAGCATTCAGACTCATATTCATGGCACGATGTAAATCTGTTGCTGAATCAACCAAGGTTCCATCTAGATCGAAAAGTAAAACCTCTCGCTGTGCCACATTTGCAATATTCATTCGCCCTCACCCATTTTTATCATGTACTGCCCAAAAACAATCAAGGCATGCTTGTGCATGCCTTGATTGTAGTGCGATCTGCATTTTATTTGAACATCAGCCAAGCAATAATCGCTAAAATAATCAAGACAATAATCGAGATTAACCCCAACGAGGCATTTTTCTGAGTTTCAAGCTCTTGCGTAACCTGTACTTTTGGAACCTCATTGTTCTCAACCTGAGGTGCGCTAGGCGCATTCAAATCCCCCCCTGCTGGAATAGGAGCGGGTTTCGGAATACCGACATTTTGTGGCATACCATCACGCGTTAAACTCACATTACCATCGCGTTCTTTTAGCTCAGGCATGCCCTGATCGTTCATATGCTGTGCTGCCGTTTTCGGCTGTTCTGGCTCCACAGCAGGCTTGTCAGCACTCACTTCCGCTTGGGCCGTTTCTGAAGCTGCCACCGCTTCAGATGGTTGGTTAATCGGCGCATCAACCACAGTTGCACCCAAAGTTGCAGCTTCTAACGATTCCACTACGTTTTCTAGCGCTTTAGCAGGCTCAAAGACTGAAAACTTTAAGCTTGCAAACTGGACAATATCACCCTGCTTCAACAACGTTTCTGCCGCAATTTGCACATCATTCACATATGTGCCATTTGAAGAACCCAAGTCTTGTAACCACAAAGACTGGTCTTTCAGTAAAAAGGCCGCATGTTTACGCGAAATTTCAGATTGTTGTAATAAAATATCCGCCGTTTGATGACGACCGACCAACATATCACGGTCAATGCTAATTTCCTGACCCGTTAATTCGCCAGTAATTGCTTGTATTTTCCAAGTCATGACTTATCTCTCTATGTGCTGATTTATGATAACACAGAGAATATTCTTTACCATTTCACCTCCTCTTACAGATGAATGGCAGGACAGCTAGGCTGCACCTATCGAGACATTCTCAGTATATCGCTCAGGGATGGAATAGCTTGTCGATACCGCCTGTGCCAAGCGACCACCTTGAACATTTTGCATCATCAGGTTCAAGCCTAGCTGAGAATAAACCGTTGGGTATAGCTGACGCGAGGTGGTATTTTTAGGAACATTAGCAATCGGCTGTTTACGAATCGCAGGCTCAATGGCCACAGGCGTTGTTTCAACCATCGGTTGGGTTGTGGTTGGACTGCTTGGCACTTGTTGATACGATTGTGGCAAGGCCGGCTTGGTTGATGTCACAGGCAAACGCTGTTGGAAGACATCATCGACATTTTCAGGCAATTTAGCAAAGCTACCATCTTTATCCATGGCCAACTGCAAGCTATAAAGCTGACTGTAACGCTGTTGAGAAAGGCGACGCGCAGACTCTCCATCTCCCACAATCGTCGGATGAATGAAAACCAGCAAATTGCGCTTCTGATCTGACTTACCATCTGAGCGGAATAAACGCCCCAACCCTGGTATTGCACCAAGGCCTGGAATAGATTGGCGTGAATAAGCCGTGTTATCCGAAATCAAGCCACCTAAAACAATGGTATTGCCATGTTCCGCCAAGACCGAAGTTTTAATTGCGCGTTTACTGGTGACCAAATCCTGTGCTTCACCTTTATTGGTTTTGACATCTGAAACTTCTTGTTCAATCTCTAAGCGAATGGTTCCACCTTCACCAATATGCGGCACTACCTTAAGCGTTACACCTACATCTTTACGCTCAATGGTAGTGTAGGGGTTGGCTGTACCTGAAGAGGTGGTAGAAACTGAGCCTGTTACAAAGGGCACATTTTCACCCACGACGATATAGGCCTCTTCATTATCCATAGTGACAATCGATGGAGTAGACAGCAAATTCGACTTGGTATTACTTTTTAGCGCCTGAATCATCGCACCATATAACTGACGCGAGCCATCACTGCCTTCTTTATAATCCCCAAGGATCAGTGAGCCACCTGCACCGATTGCACTTGCAGCCCCTGCCCCGCCCCCCGTTAAATAATTTGCAGCAATACTTTTGAGACTCGAACCGATATTGTCAAAATTGATAATTCCAACACCACTACTTAAATCACCCATCGCCCATTGTACGCCCAATTGGTCGGCATCGTTACCCTCCACCTCGAGAATAGTCGCCTCAATCAGGACTTGCTGACGACGGGTATCTAACTGTTGAATAGCTGACTCGATTTCACGCATCAACTGAGGGTCTGCTTTGACCACCAACGCATTTTGCGAACTATCGGCAATAATACTCACCCCATTGCTGTTAAAGCTGGTGATGTTGTTCTGATTGCGATTGGACTGGCTATTTAAATTAATACTGGGTGTGGAAATTTGTGAAGATGAACCTTCACTGGAACTATTATTTTGGTTATAGCTGGAATTACTATTGTTATTACTGTCATTAAGCTCGCTAGAATTAACAGCCTGTCCTGAGACCAAACCTTGTAAAATTTCGGATAAGCTTTTGGCGCTGGCATATTTTAAGCGGAACACTTTCAAGCCCCCCAAACGCTCCGCAGCAGGCACATCCAGCATCTCAATCATTTGGCGAATACGTTTACGTGTCGCGGTATCCCCTTTTAAAATAATCCGATTGGTACGGTTATCTGCAATGATCCGTATTCTGGAACCTTTTAAATCTTTGATTGAGCCCGTTCCGCTCATACTTTCCAGTAACCCAATCATTTCCTCAGCCTGACTCGATTGCAACGACACCGCTTCGATGTCATTTTGTCCCGTCCCATCCAAATTACGGATAATGGTTTCAAGCTGATAAATATTGCTAGCACGATCGGAAACAATCAGTGCATTGGTGCCATTCACTGCAGATAAATGTGCAAACTGCGGCATCAATGGACGCAATGCAGGAATCAAATCATTGGCATTGGTGTTTTCCAACCAAATCACTCGCGTCACAACCTGATCGCCTGTGGCACGGTGACGAATATCATAGGGAATGCCTGAACTTTTAACATTACTGTCAGGCACAATTTTAATGGTCCGACCAGAAGGAATCGCGACTACACCATTGACATTCAAGACCCCTAAGAACAAGTCGTAGACTTCTTGCTTATTCAACGCTTTGTTTGAAATCACCGTGACATTGCCGCGTACCCGTGGATCAACTGCAAAGTTTTTCCCCGTAATATCTGCAACTTCATTAATAAATGCAGTTAAGTCTGCATCGCGCAGATTAATTTTCCATGTTTGTGCATAGCTGGCTGTACTCACCATGGCAAGCAAAGGTGCTGCGATTGTCAGTGCCCAAACAGGGCGGTGATTCAATAAAGCCATAAATCCAAGTCATTCCTAACTAATATTGGTGATGCTCGATCACTGAAAATTCTGTTGTACCGTAATGATACGATCACCACGTTTCACTTCTATTTTTACTTGTCCTTCACGGCGCGCACGTTCTAACAGCTGCGCGTCGTTTTGCCCCTGTCCGATCGTTTGACCATTTAAAGACATAATCTGATCTCCAGCCTGCAAGCCTAAACGGCTTCGTAGTGCAGCCGGTGTTTGCTCAGTGACTTGATAACCCTGCCCCGTGTTATTGGTATTTACACCCAAATCTTTTAAATATTGCTCACGATCTTGTTGTAAGTTCTGTACTGCTTGACCTAATGCTTGCTGCTCTTGACTCACAGCAGGAGCTACAACAGGTGCTGTTACAGGGGGCACAATTTGCTGATCTAAATTATCAATCCCTTGAAAAAACAATTCTCGGGTTTGCCCACTGTTATTTTTGAGAAGCACGCGATCCCAATACACCTCTGACAAATAATAAGCGCTGCCTTCGATGTTTTCCCCGACCCGATAGCGCTCTGCCACATTATTTGCCTTAATCACAGCAGATGAGAACTGACTGGGTTGTCCAACCACCACCCCTTGTAGCTGTAAATTGAGCTGATCATCTGCGGGATTCTTACTTTGCTCTGCAAATAGCGCAAAATTGGTAATATGCGGAACTTGGGGTTGCTGTGAACCCAATTCAACGCGCGGCATTTGCATAACTTGTGGTGGTGCCACCCAAAGCCAAAACAAGCCAGCCAACTTCCAGCATAGCGCCAAGATCAAAAGCATTAAACACAGGGGTGCTACGCGCTCAAACTGTTTCTGATTCAGCTCTGGTAATTTTTGCAGATCAAAACCCATTAAAAGCCTCCACTGAGTAAAGGCTGACGTGAACTCACCACATAATTATCTAGACCTGCTTTGCCTTGATATGACGGGACATTCAACATGAGACGCTGGGTTAATTGCACATCTAGCATCAAGCTTGGGTCGATGGTCAGATTCATCAGTTTTTGTTGTCGTTGATCGCGCAAATCGATCATCAGCTTATTTTGCTCCTGCGACAAACGACCCGCCAACGATGGAATCTGCATTTGTTGCGGGCGCTGCGCAAAGATATACATGAGTTCGCCACCTGCCCATTGTATTCCCCCATCCACCTGATCAAATCCTTGCTCTTTTTTATAGTTAAAATCAATTTTTTGTAACTGAATCGCATTACTCGGCCATTGCCAATTGGCCAACGACTTTAACGTTTCGGGTGCAATTTGTCCGTTTAAATCACGCACCATTATTTTTTTTCCAAACCCATAAGCCAAAACGCCTTCAAGCTTAGTATTGGCACTATAAATTTCAAGATTCGCACCTGCACGAAGGAGCAGTAAATCTAAAGGTCGGGTGGTCCAAAGGACAGTTCCACGCAATTTTCCAGTTTGCCAATCGGCCTGTCCATGCCAAATATTACCGCTGACGTTGTGTAAAACTTGGTTGTTTTTATAAAATTTTGCAAACAGCCATGCCGCAGGAATTTGCAGCAAAACAAAAATTAAAAAGGCAACGACTGCAAACATCCACCACGTGATGTATTTAGGTTTTGTGATTCTCCCACCACGAACTTTCAATTATTCTTCCTTGCTTCATTTCTTGTCTTTCTTTGATAGACATTATGCATAATTTTACAACAACACCAAACTTTAACTATAAAAAAAACCAAGCAGATGATGCTTGGTTTTTTGAGCTTATGTCACATCTGTGACAAGGTGATGACTTAGATTAGAAAATCTTCAAGCTTCGCACCTTTTTCTAACTGAGCCACTAACCAACGTGGTTGCTTACCACGGCCAGTCCATGTCTCCGCAGCATTGCCTTTGTTACGGTAACGTGGTTCAACCGACTTACGTGTGCCTTTTTTACGCTTAGTCGCGCCAAACTCTAAAATTTGTTCAATGCTTAAGCCTACATTTTCCGCAATCGCGTTAATTTGGGTATAAGCATCTTCAATTGCTTGATCTTTTTTAGATGCAATTAAAGCTTCCGCTTCGATTTGTAGACGCTTTAACTCTTCTACGGATAAATTACTAATATCTGGCATTACATTAACTCCATTAACCAACATTTTATTTACTGAGTCTATTTAATAATATTTTGATTAGACCAAAGACTCAACTCATCCATGACTTAAACAACAATACTTAGACAGTATTTATATAGTCTAGCGACTTTTAAAATAAATAAAAAGGTATTTTATATTTGGTGACCGACCGTTAACTCAAATTCCTTGAGTTTTTTACGCACCAGCTCAGGAATTAATGTTTTCTGCATATTGGTTTTATCGACACAAACAATGACTGCTTCTGCTTCCGCAACGAATGCTTGTTGCTGTTCACTCCATAATAAATAGTGCATACGAAATGCACTGTTTCTGAGTTCCTCAATACGCGCACTAATTTTTAATTGGTCTGGATAAAATACTGGTTTTAAATATTTGCACTGATTTGATGCAACAACAGTTAGTACATCCGCAGATAAAATACCCGTATGTTCAATATAAGCCAAACGCGCACTTTCAACATAACGATAATACATGACATTATTAACATGACCAAAGGCATCCATATCTCCCCAAGCCACGTGTTGAGTATAAACCAATGGGTAATCTAAAACGCTCTGCATTATGCACCTATATTTTCATTTCTACAAAATTTGCATTATTTTCAAAAATTAAATTTAACTGTTTAATTAAATCCTCATCGCCATTTAAGGTCGATTTGATTCTTAAATAGTTCATTAATACATTATCGGGATATAAACTTAATAACGCATCTGCCTGCTCTTGCATGCCTAAAGCAGTATAAATATGCCACTTAGCAAAACTCAAAACTGGCACACTCATATACTTCGCTTCCCATGCTTCTATGTGTTGCTGTAAGTCCACATAATCGGGTTGCTGTTTCAATAGTTGCTGCTGGAACCACAAATAAAACACTTCCGAATTAAACTGCTGATTGAGCAAATAAATCGACAAATATTGGTGCTGTTCACTCATGTCTGGTATACGTGCTAACAACTTAAGCCACAGCAATTGAACATCATAACTGCGACTGAAAATCTGATCAGACAAGTCCAAATAACGTTGTTTTAAATCCTCTAAATTTTCATAATTGGCTTGATCAAATTTTATCAATAAACGCTTCAGCCATGCTTTTTTCACATCTTGATCTAAATGACCATATTGGGTTGAACGTAAATACAGCCATGGAAATTGAATCGCAAAACGTCCCCATAGCTCTTTTAAACAAGCTTCATAAGCGGCTTGCACGTCTTTAAGCCAAGGTGAAAGTTCATGTTGATTGAGAAACTCTAGATGAGTTAACGCTTGTTCTGCATCTTCTTGTGCCAAGAAAAGCTCAATGCGCTGCAGTTCGGCCAACTCAAAAGCCATGGCATTGCTTTGGCTCAAGGCGCTTAGGGCTTCAGGGAACTGCTCCTTCATCAGATATAAACGTGCATCGATAATACTTTTGAGCAAGCCCGACTGCGCGAAGGCATTTTGAATAAAGGCCTGCTGATCTCGACCTGCATCTAACAACCAGATCACAGCCAATTGCTCGTAGGGATGTAAATTTTTAAAATCAAAAACAGTTTCCGCTTTGCGTTTTTCTCGACTGAGATAACGTTTTAGCCCCAACCAAACCAAATGCAAGCTAAAACTAAGCACCGCTAGAGCAATAAATACGACCCAAAGATTGGTTTGTAACTGCCAATCATGCCAAAACACATAGACATAACCTGCACCATGCCCATAACTCAAGACACTCAGCGCGGCAATTGCAATTAAACTCACCAAGCCATAAGCAATCAGTATTTGTTTCATTCCATTACCCCAGCAACGCACGCGTACTTAAAATAGGCGTTGGAACAACCACCAATGTTTTCAGCTTATTCAGCTGTTTTAGTAGCTCTTTGGCTTTAGGGTCTGGAAGTTGTTGGATCAACAGCATCACTTCGGTTAAGTCTTTTTGATATTCGCTATATTGCCCTGCAGCTAAGGCTTGGCGTGCCAACAATAAACGTAACTGTGCTTCTTTCAGCACAATTTGTCGTTGCATTAACGCTGTTGCAGGTGCTTGCGCAGGTTCGAGCCTCAACCATTGCTTCCAAAAGGGTTCGGACGTATCGCGCGTGGTGTTTAACTGAGGTTGTTGTATTTCTCGATTTAAGGCCTGATCAATCTGTTGCAGCTGACGATTAATCAGCGCTTGCTGCTCATTACGCTCAGCCACAAATTTCTGAATAGTTTGCATATCTCGTGCTATCACCTGATGCAAACTTTGCTTCAACGCCACAGCCAAGTTGTATTTTTCCAGTTGCATATCTAAAAAAGCCAATTTATCGGTGGCCACCACATACTGCTGTTGCTTTAAGGCAAACTCAACCAAGTCCAACTGTTGATTAATAAACAAAATAGGATCAATACCCTCAACCACCAACTCGGTAGGTTGGCTACTTATCGAATTCACTATTGCAGGGGCTTGTTTCAAAGTTTCTTTTTGACGCTGTAGAGCCACGACTTGATCGTTTAAATTTGCACTGCGCTGTTCAATTTGGTGCATTTCATTGAGCAAAGTGACTTGCTGTGCACTCAGCCCCCACACGTCATAACTTAGCTTTGCAATCCACGCCAATGCAGCCATCAATACAATGATAAGAATCTTCTTCATGCGTTCCCTTGCTCACTTTGTAACAACTGTACAATCGTGGCTGTCTTTAAATCTTTCAGTACACTCATTTTAAACTGCACATGCATTTGCTGTTGATACTGTTTCAATATCTGTGCCAAACGCTCACCTAACACCAAAAAGTGTCCTTTTTGCAGGAGCTGAATATTTGAATCCAATAGGGCTAACCAATTCAGCCAACTGGCCTCACTGCTGATCAGTGTGACATAGTCCTTCTGTTCTGATAAACATTGAATCAATTCAGCCTGTTGCCGCATCGTTTCATTGGGACAATGGCGCTCATACAAAACAAAGTTCAGTATAAGACGGCTCTGTTGCATTAAGGTGTCCATCATAAACTGACGCCCACCTTCTCCGCGCCAAAATGCAATACTCGCATCACTGGCTAAGTTCTGCAAAACAGGCAGTTGTAACATCCCTTCGGAGGTTTCCACCTCAGGCACCACACTGTCCAAGCCATATTCAGCCAAAGCCTGTGCTGTTTTTTGTCCGACTGCAATCCATTGAATATGCTGTAAATCAGACACCGTTAAACCACTTTGCGGCAAATGTGCCATACCAAACTGCACAGCACTAGGGCTGACCACCACAATCACTTGGGCGTACACTAGCTGCTGATACAAGCGTGCCAAATCATGACTCCACGCTCTGGGCAACAACTCCAGTAACGGCAATGGATAGACTTCAACAGCCTGTTGCACCAGCACCTGAGTGAGGCCTGCCGCGCGATCAACAGGGCGCGTATTAATAAACAGCATCGTTAAGAAATATTAGTGATAAAAGGCTTTGAGTAAGTCACCAGCACCTTGAGCCAATAACTCTTGTGCAAGGACAACGCCCAAATGCTCGGCTTCCGCGGCATCACCCGCCACTTGTGCTTTGAGGAGCGTTTGCCCATCGACACTCCCCACACGCCCTTCGAGCTGAATGCGGTTGTCTGCTAAAGTGGCATAGCCTGCAATAGGTACCTGACATCCACCTTCAAGATAAGCATTGAAAGCACGTTCAGCGCGAACACAGGTATCGGTTTCTACATGTAATAAAGGATGAATTAAATCCAATACCGCTTGATCATTCGCACGACATTCTAGCCCTAAAGCGCCCTGACCCACGGCAGGCAAACTAAACTCCGGTCGAATGGTATGACGAATACGCTCTGCCAAACCCAAGCGTTTTAATCCAGCACTGGCCAAAATAATGGCATCGTACTGACCCGCATCTAGCTTAGATAAACGCGTTCCCACGTTGCCACGTAAGTCGATAATCTCTAGGTCAGGTCGTTGTTTTAAAATTTGGCATTTACGGCGTAAACTCGAAGTGCCAACCTTCGCCCCATGTGGCAATGTATCAAAACTCGCGTAACTATTCGACACAAAGGCATCTAAAGGATCTTCACGCTCACAAATGACAGCCAGTGATAACCCTTCAGGCAAAGCCATTGGAACATCTTTCATCGAATGCACTGCCAAATCGGCACGACCATCCAATAACGCTGCTTCAAGCTCTTTGACAAATAAACCTTTGCCACCAATTTTTGCCAATGGCGTATCTAAAATTTTGTCCCCTTGGGTAACAAAAGTCACCAACTCTACTGTGAGCCCCGCATGCAGTGCTTCTAAACGAGCACGAATATGTTCAGCTTGCCAAAGAGCAAGCGGGCTTTGTCGAGTAGCGATCTTTAGGGTTTTCATAAATTTTAGTATGTGCCAATAAGAATGAAACTATCTTAAACTGAATTTCCCTCATTGGAAATGTATTCAGCCCAAAGCGTCCCGTCTCATCGTCAGCAACAGAGTCATTGCATTGACGTGCTAAAGCTTATGTAAGCGCTCGCGCAAACCAGGCAAATGCCGTCGACTCACCGCTAGGCGTTCATCTAACTCACGGCAACGCACTTGATACTGCCCCGAATTAACCACTTCGAGTCCTTCTAAAAAGTGAACGGAAACCAAAGCATTACGGTGGATCCGAATAAAGGCATCCCCAAACTCATGTTCTAAGTCTTTTAAGGTTTCATCAATTAAGACACTGCCGTTTTTGTGGCGTACCGTGACATATTTTTGATCCGCCAAAAAATAATAAATATTTTCAATGGGCACCAATTCCACACCACGATAGGTTTTCGCTGCGATTTGATGTCGCTTTACGTTAAATTCGTCCATATTTTCTTTTTGTTTTATCTCGCTCATTTGAGCTTGGGTTAATTTAGTGAGGTGACCAAGCACCTGTTGCAATTCCTGTTGCATCACTGGTTTTAATAAATAACCTTCAGCATGTGACTTAAATGCATCAAGCGCATGTTCATCATAAGCTGTACAAAACACCAAAGCAGGCATCGGTTCAAGCTGTCGCAAATAATGCGCACAGGTCAACCCATCCATTTCTGGCATTTGAATATCTAAAAGTACCACATCTGGTTCATATTGTTGAGTTAATTCAATTGCTTGTTGACCATGTGAGGCTGTTGCCACCACTTGATGTCCGAGCTGACTCACCAATCTAGACAAACGTTCGATTGCTAAAGGCTCATCATCACAAATTAGGATGTCCATTTATCTCCTCCCCAACAGTCACCTTGTTTATTTTTATAGGTTCACTGCGGCTTATTTATATTGATACTGCACAACAGTGGTATACATTCCCTCCCCTGCATAGGTTTGAAAGCTCACAGTTCGCCCAAAATATGCTTCTAGACGCTGCTTCACATTTTCAATGGCAATACCATGTCCTTGTCGTTTATGAATTGTTTCCTTTGTAAATGGGTTGGTTATGACGATATTAACTTGATTTTGCAATATTTCAATCAGTACACTTATCGTACTCTTAGTTAAAAATTTTTCAACACCATGAAAAATACTATTTTCAAGTAAAGGTTGTAAAGTTAAGAGTGGAATTTGTACCTGCTTACACAATTCGGCATGCTCGATTTTCCATTCAACCTGTAAACGATCTCCCAAACGAATTTGCTCAATCGCCAAATAACGCTGACACAACTCAATTTCGTCACTGAGCTTGACCAGTTTTAACTCTTGGAAACTGGCTCTAAACAGACGCGATAGATTGAGCAACATCTGTTCAGCTTTATCTGGATCAATCGCGATCAAGCTAATCACATTGTTTAAACTATTAAACAAAAAATGCGGGTGGATACGGGCTTGCATCGCCTGCACCCGTGCATTCAGTTCACTGTTTTGCTGCCTAAACCATTGCTCTCTTAGGTACAAATAGCGAAAACAAAAAGCCCCCAACAGCAGACCATAACCCAGATGCAAAGCCACATCATTCCATAAAATAGCTGAATTCAAACCTTTGAGACTAAAATTGATGCCAAAGAAGATCAGTATATTAAGGCTGAGCGTGGTCACCAACACAATGATCTGCAATAGAAAAAATCCTGACAATAAAGTCATACCGAGACTCAAATCTTGCAACTTTTTTTGTCCATATTCCATTAGCGCAGCAAATGACAGTAAAACCCAATTAATGTACAGCATATAGCCCAGCACATGCTCAAAGACCAAGTTTGACCAAGATTGTGCCTCGGCCAAAGCCAACAGCATGGCCAACAAATTCCCCCCCACAAATAGTTCCAACAAATGTGGCCATTGCACGATTTTGCTAAATAAATAAGAGATATTTGGCTTAGCCATACTGGAAGTTAAACTTTGCGCATCTTGAACTTCGGCAAGTTGTCTTGAATTTGTTATACTCATCCGAGTTCTACCGCTTTTTATCTTATTGAGCCGACATGACCACATCTTCTAATTCCTCAAATCCGTCACAAGCCCAAACTTCGGGTATGTGGGGCGGTCGTTTCTCTGAAGCTACTGATGCCTTTGTTGCTGAATTTACAGCATCTGTACAATTTGACCAACGCTTTTATAAACAAGATATTGCAGGTTCTATTGCTCACGCGACCATGCTTGCTAAAGTTGGCGTTCTGACTGAACAAGAACGCGATGACATCATCAATGGCTTAAACACCATTCAAGCTGAAATCGAAGCGGGTCAGTTCGAATGGCGTATTGACCTAGAAGATGTGCATATGAATATTGAGTCACGTTTGACTCAACGGATTGGCATCACAGGTAAAAAGCTCCACACCGGTCGTAGTCGTAATGACCAAGTGGCAACCGATATTCGCCTCTATGTCCGCGATGAAATTGATGCCATTTTAGAATTACTGAAAAAATTACAAAAAGGTATTTTGAGTATTGCTGCGCAAAACACGCACACCATTATGCCGGGCTTCACCCACCTACAAACGGCACAGCCAGTGACTTTTGGTCACCACCTGTTGGCATGGTTTGAAATGTTAGTCCGTGACTCTGAGCGTCTTATCGACTGTCGTAAACGTACTAACCGTATGCCTTTAGGTTCAGCAGCATTGGCGGGTACGACTTACCCAATCGACCGTGCCTTTACAGCAGAGTTACTGGGTTTTGAAGCTGTTTCTGAAAACTCGCTCGATGCAGTATCTGACCGCGACTTCGGTATTGAATTTAATGCTGCGGCTTCTCTGATCATGATGCACTTATCACGTATGTCAGAAGAACTGATTCTGTGGACATCTGCTCAATTTAAGTTTGTAAACATTCCAGACCGTTTCTGTACGGGTTCATCCATCATGCCACAAAAGAAAAACCCAGATGTGCCTGAGTTAGTGCGTGGTAAAACAGGCCGTGTCTATGGCGATTTGATGAGTTTGTTAACACTCATGAAAGGTCAACCGTTGGCATATAACAAAGACAACCAAGAAGACAAAGAACCGTTGTTTGATGCGATTGATACTGTACGTGGCTCGCTCATGGCTTTTGCTGACATGATTCCAGCTTTGGTGCCAAATATCGACATCATGCGCGAGGCAGCACTTCGTGGTTTCTCAACCGCAACGGACTTGGCTGATTACCTTGTAAAAAATGGCGTGGCTTTCCGTGATGCACATGAAATTGTGGGTAAAGCTGTTGCTTTAGGTGTTCAAGAGTCAAAAGATCTTTCTGAATTAACTTTAGAACAACTTCAACAGTTCTCTGACTTAATACAAGCGGATGTGTTTGAAAAAGCACTGACCCTTGAGGCGTCAGTCAATGCACGTAACCACATTGGTGGAACTGCACCTGCGCAAGTAGAAGCTGCCATTGAACGTGCCCATGCGCGTTTAGAAAAACTTTATGCTCAATAAGGACGTCTAGATATGACTCGACAAGTTTTTTGCCGTAAATATCAAACAGAAATGGAAGGTTTAGACTTTGCACCATTTCCAGGTGTAAAAGGTCAAGAGCTTTTTGAAAGCATCTCCAAGCAAGCTTGGGGAGAATGGTTAAAGCACCAAACCACTTTAATCAATGAAAAGCGCCTAAATGTGTTTGAACCTGATGCGAAAAAGTTTCTTGAAGAACAACGTGAGAAGTTCTTTAATAATGATGAAAGCTTAGAAAAAGCAGAAGGTTTAAAGCCTGAGGCCTGATAAAGTTGAGCACTGCTCCGCCACGCTGCAAGACGAAAAGCTATGTTTGCTGTGACCAATAGAGTATTGCTCTGAAAATTATCTAAAGAAAGCGAAGCACACAGTTTCACATTTAAAAGCCCCGACATCGGGGCTTTTCTTTTTATTCGTAAGATGTTCGGGCAATCACAGATATAACCAAACTCAAGATAGGTGACATGTTGATGACTCAATTACACTATAAAGCTGTTATTTGTATCTAAATAATTAAGTGTAAACATAGCACTACAGAACCATTGCAAAACTCAACATTACACTACAAGAACCTACATGACGCAGAAAAACATCTTTCCTATAATGGCATACAAGGATAGAGGGAAACCTCTTATCTATAACGATAAATATCCCCCCAATTTTAGTCTCAGATTTCCCCCAAAGTCTGAGATTTTTTTTATCCAAAAATTAAGCAACCATTAAAAAGCACAACCAAAGTTGTGCTTGAAAAATAAGATCACTATTTTTTATTTTTGGATATGCTTTTCAACTTCTTCAAAACTGGTATGACGCACATCCAAGCCTTTCACCATATAAATCACTTGCTCAGAGATATTACGCGCATGATCACCAATCCGCTCTAATGAACGCAATACCCACATCACATTAATCACACGGGCAATATGACGCGGATCTTCAATCATATACGTCATCAAAGTACGCGTTGCAGACTGATACTCACGGTCAATATCGGCATCGGCCATCATCACACGTAGCGCTTGTTCTGCATCTAAACGTGCAAAAGCATCTAGGGCATCATGAATCATGACACGAACTTGGTTGCCAATATGACGCGTTTCCATATAACCGCGAGGAGATTCACCGTCTTCACATAAACTTTGCGCAATACGAGCAATTTTTGCCGCTTCATCACCAATACGCTCTAGGTCGGTATTGGCTTTCGACATCGCAATCACCATACGCAAATCAATCGCGGCAGGATGACGACGTGCCAAAATCAACGTCAAGGCTTCATCAATTTCACGTTCGAGCTGATTCACCGCATTGTCTTTAAACTGAACATCGACCGCCAAGTTGGCATCGGTGTCGAGTAGCGCATGAATTGCATTTGCCACTTGTTGCTCTACCAAACCACCCATGGTCATAAATTTGGTGTTCACATCCTGCAAATCTTCATTGAATTGCGAAGAAATGTGATGGTTTAAAACAGGACTATTTGGCAAAGGACGTACTCCACAGCAACATCATGAGGGACTAAAGATTGAGCGATATTAAAGCATAGCAATTGTGAAGATTTGATGACAACGC
Source organism: Acinetobacter sp. WCHA55 (assembly GCF_002165305.2). NCBI lineage: Bacteria > Pseudomonadati > Pseudomonadota > Gammaproteobacteria > Moraxellales > Moraxellaceae > Acinetobacter > Acinetobacter sp. WCHA55. The sequence continues at coordinate 3,177,623 of NZ_CP032286.1, forward strand.
CCATTTATGAACGTGCTTTGTCCACCAGCCATGCATTCATTTCTTGAATATCTTGTTCAGTCAACTTACCCACAGATGCCTTTAAATGCAAGACATTGATCAGGTAATCATATTTGGTATTAACATAGTCTTGCTTGGCTGAAAAGGCATTGCGCTGTGCCAGTAAAACATCAACCATGGTTTTTAAACCCTCTTGATACTGCGCTTGTGAGGCACGAGAGACGAGACTAGATGATTCCATGGCAGCTTTACGTGCTTGCAACTTGGCTTGATCCGTTTCCACTTGCAAATAAGACTTTTTCACCTCGGTATTGGCTTTACGGATAGCGGCATCTAGTTCAGCTTCAGATTTTTTAACGTTGACAGCAGCTTTTTGAATCGACTTCTTGGTTCGCCCACCGCTATAAACATTCCAATTCATCTCAATACCAATCTGATCAAAGTTGCCTTTGGACGACATAATATTGTCAGGCGTCTGCTCACTATAACCATAGCTCCCTACAGCTTCAATTTGCGGATACAACGCAGCTTGTTCAACTCGTATTTGATCTTCAGCATAGCGCTGTTGTAATCGTGCCTGCTGAATGCCTAAGTTCTGTGCAAGAGCTAAATGGGTCCATGCCGAAAGCTCTTCGGGATAAGGCTTTTGAAACTGAAAGTCTTCACGTAGCACTGCCAAGTTCTCTTGATACGGCCCGATAATTTGCGCCAGTTGTTCCTGCGCCAAGACCAGTTGTACATGCGTCGCAATGCGGTTGGCCTGTGCGCTTTGGTATTGTGCATTGGCTTCACTCACATCACTTTTTGCTACCAAACCCTCTCTGAGTTTGGCATTCATCATATTCAGTTGTTCAAGTAAGGCTTGTTCTTCTTGTAAATTGGCTGCGGTTAAGCTTTGTTGGCGCAGTACATTAAAATAGGCTTCCGTCACCGCTAAAATGTGCTCCTGACGCTGTAGCTGTAAATTGACTTCACTTAAACTAAGAGAAGTCTTGACCTGCTTCAGCCCCTCCCACGCATCCCAACGAAATAGAGGTTGGCGCGCCGTAACCGCCACTTGTTTAGTGGTGGTCGTATCAGGCAGGGAGAGAGCAGAACTCACCTGCCCCACAGGCTGGTTTTTTCTAGTCACATTGCCAGACAGGCTAATGGTAGGTAGTAAGTTGCCTTGTGCAATGCCTAAATTGAGTTGATCGGCTTCATATTGGAGTAAATTCGCTTGCCAGCTGGGATCATTGACTTTGGCGCGCTGTAACGCTTCGACCAAATCCAAGGCATGACTCCACGGCGCGAAAAACAACATACAGCTGGCTAGGATACATTTAATCTTCATTGTTTTCAGTCAACCTTTCCGCCCCACTGGCCTCGTTCTGAGCAACGCTATACTAAAACGAGTCGTCATTTTTTTCGTATATTTTTTATTGCACTAGTTACAATAGCTCGCACTAATTTGTTCATTATGAAGTAAATATTAAACAGTATCACAGCAAGTTAAACAAACTCATTCACAATACTACACATTAAAAATTCCATTCGCCCTATAAAATGAGGTACCGAGAAAAGGAGTTTCTCTACCATGTTGTCGCTGAACTGAGTTTTTGATCGAGTCGCTGTGAATCATTCTTCTTTATCTTTTCTTAAACCTTATGCACTGATTTTCATGTGCGCGCTGTTGGTTGCCTGTCAGAAACCTGAACCTGTGAGCTTTCAAGAGCCTGCACAAATTGAAGCGTCTTCGACTCAAACCTTAGACTTAACCGACTTGTGCCAAAAAATTGACAAAAACATGTCGGAAATAGATGCACAACGTACGACTTTTGCTCTAGAGCAAATCAATCAAGATCTTAAGCTGTGTTTGCCTTTACTCGGTTTTCCACAACAAAAGCATTTATTGGGTTTATCCAATAAAATGTACCGTGACTTTTTAGCGGTTGAACGTACACCGCAACAGCAGCGTGCTTTTGAAAGCTATGCTCTAGAAATGGCGCAACATCCGACCATTCAACAAAGTCTTTTTGAGCAACTTACCATTCGTGACCAATACCTCATCAAACACCAAGGGCAGTCTTATGTAGAGTTGTTTGATGCAGGCGAAGGACAAGTGCATTACCGCCGTAGCCCTGAGTATTTAGCCAAAATTTTTGCACCTTATCTACCTGTCGCGGAGCAAGCGTTTATTGAACATTTAGCGGCACAAAATCAATACCCTGCCGTGATAGGAAATCAGGTCAAAATTGATGCCAAAGAAATTGTAGATCGTGCGCTGTATTGGGAAAGCTATTTACAGCAATACCCGAAAAGTAGCTACCACCAAGATGCACGCCATCTGTTGAATCTATATAGCACCCTCTTGTTTATCGGCCTCGATACTCAACGCGTTTACGACGGCTATACCGTGCAAAGCAACTATTTGGAAGAAATTGAACGCCTTGCCGCATTAAAAAATTCAGTTGTAACGGATCAAGCGCGCTCATTTTTACAATTTGTGGAGCTCAGTCCTGAACAAAGAGCAGCTCAAATCATCTTGCCTGCTTCTGCTCACGCACAGCGCCTCGGTGCAGATCAACTATTACAAAGACAATTAGCGCATTTTATCCAACTGCGTATAGTCCAACCTGACCATGGCAAAGACTGTTTAAGCGATGCCATTTGCTTAGAACGTTGAACAGATATCCCTTCACACTTTGAATAAAAAGGTCGCTGTTTTTAACAGCAGTGCATGTTAAGATGATGTATCGCTTGACGGAGCGCGAGTAACTGCTCGCTGAGATCAGCTAAGACTTTTCAATAAAGTTTTGAAGCTGAGTACCGTTGAACCTGATCAGGTTAAGACCTGCGTAGGAATCAAGCCATCTAAAAACTGAACGCCTTTCATTGAACTATTTCCAGTAGAAATACATCCGTTGCATTTGTATCACCAAATCAACAACACACAGAAATAGTTTCAATTGCCATCGTTTTTGGTCGTGCTTGATTCGTTGATGTCATTCATAAGGATCATTGCAATGAACCAGTTAACGAATCTTTCCGCTGAAATTTCAGCACAACATGAACAAGATGCAAAAGATCTCACCCGCATCTTGCCTGCCTCTAAAAAAGTTTATATCCAAGGTTCACGCCCAGATATTCAAGTCCCTATGCGTGAGATTGAACTAACCGAAACCCCAACAGGCTTAGGTGGTGAATACAATCCACCAGTGATGGTCTATGACACCTCTGGTGTGTATACCGATACCAATGTCAGTATTGATCTGAACAAAGGTCTACCGAATGTCCGCGAAAACTGGATTGCAGAGCGCAACGATACCGAAATGTTAGAGAGTCTCAGCTCAAGCTTTGGTCAAGAGCGTTTACGGGATATTCGTACTGCTGATATTCGCTTTGCGCATATTCAAAAACCACGTCGGGCCAAAGCAGGTCACAATGTCACGCAGATGCATTATGCCAAACAAGGCATCATTACGCCTGAAATGGAATACATTGCGATTCGTGAAAACCAACGCCAACGTGAAGGCGTGGATATGCGTCAGCATGCAGGGCAAAACTTTGGTGCGCATAACCTGATGGAAATCACACCTGAGTTTGTGCGCAAAGAAGTGGCTGAAGGGCGTGCGATTATTCCTGCCAATATTAACCACCCTGAAATTGAACCAATGATCATTGGTCGAAATTTCTTGGTGAAAATCAATGCTAATATTGGTAACTCGGCTCTCGGTTCTTCAATTGATGAAGAAGTCGCAAAAATGACGTGGGCAACCCGTTGGGGTGCAGACACCATCATGGATTTATCGACCGGTAAAAATATCCATGAAACTCGTGAGTGGATTATCCGAAATTCACCTGTTCCAATTGGTACGGTACCTATCTATCAAGCTTTAGAAAAAGTTGATGGGGTGGCAGAAGACCTGACGTGGGAAATCTTCAAAGACACACTCATTGAGCAAGCTGAGCAAGGCGTAGATTATTTCACTATCCATGCGGGTGTCTTATTACGTTATGTACCGATGACAGCAAATCGTCTCACCGGTATTGTATCTCGTGGTGGTTCGATCATGGCACAGTGGTGTTTAGCTCATCATCAAGAAAACTTCCTCTATACACATTTCGATGAAATCTGCGAAATCATGAAAGCCTATGATGTGTCATTCAGCCTCGGCGATGGCTTACGTCCGGGGTGTATCCAAGATGCCAATGACGAAGCACAGTTCTCTGAATTGCGCACTTTAGGCGAGCTGACCCATCGCGCATGGAAACATGATGTGCAAGTGATGATTGAAGGTCCAGGGCATGTGCCTATGCATATGATCAAAGAAAATATGGATCTACAACTTGAAGTCTGCCAAGAAGCTCCCTTCTACACTTTAGGGCCATTGACCACAGATATTGCCCCAGGTTATGACCATATTACTTCCGCGATTGGTGCGGCAATGATTGGTTGGTATGGAACTGCCATGCTGTGTTATGTCACGCCAAAAGAACACTTGGGTCTACCGAACAAAAAAGACGTCAAAGATGGCATCATCACCTATAAAATTGCAGCACATGCAGCAGATTTAGCCAAAGGTCATCCCGGTGCGCAAGTCCGTGACAATGCTTTATCTAAAGCGCGTTTTGAATTCCGTTGGGAAGATCAGTTTAATTTAAGCCTTGACCCAGACACGGCGCGTAGCATGCATGATGAGACTATGCCGAAGGAAGCGCACAAGTCTGCGCACTTCTGTTCAATGTGTGGTCCCAAGTTTTGCTCGATGAAAATCACCCAAAACGTGCGTGATTATGCACAAAACCAGCAAAATGCTACGCTGAATAAAATTCAGCAAGAAGAGGTCGAAAACGGTCTCAATAGCATGAAAAAACAATTCCATGCAACCGGACAAAACTTGTACCAAAAAGTGTAAGTTGATAAAAAACCTTTTGTAATCATGTGATTCTCAGTTAGGATGAAATGATAAATTTCATCCTGATTGCGCTTTATGAACATAATTAAGCAAGCTACATATCACCGTGAAGATGTCCAAATTGTAGACAGAGCCTTTGTTTTTCAGGGTTTTGTTCAAGTAGAAAAAGTAAATTTACGTCATCGCCTGTTTAATCAAACTGAGTACACCTCTGTGATCTCACGTGAGCTTATTCAGCGCCCTGAAGCGGCGGGTGTCTTAATTTATGATGATGCACAACAAAAATTTGCCTTGATTGAACAATTTCGTATTGGTGCGATGGATGACCAAGATTCAGCTTGGCAATTGGAGATTATTGCCGGAGTATTAGATGGTGATGAATCACCTGAAAGCTGCATTCGCCGTGAAGCATTAGAAGAATCAGGCTGTCAGATTGAACACTTACAGCATCTGTTTAGCTTTTATCCTTCTGCGGGTGCTTGTGCGGAACTGTTTCATCTGTATAGTGCTGCGGCCGATTTACCCGAACAAGGTGGCGTATTTGGCATGCCCGATGAAGGTGAAAATATTTTATTACACCTGATTGATTATGCGCAGATCGATACATTACTTTCCAATGGTCGGCTCAGAAATGCGCCTGTCATAATGGCCTTGCAATGGCTACAACAACAGATTAAAACGACAAGGAATGTCTAAGGGGTCAGGCATGACTTTAAATAATGAAAAAAGTTGGACCATTATCCAAATTTCAGATACACACTTGATGGATCAAGATCATCTGGAATTTGTACGTATGAATCCAGAGCAAAGCTTTCATCATGTGATGCAACATATTGTTGAGCGTCACCCACAACTGAATGCCATCATCCATACGGGTGACTTGGCACAAGTTCCTGTGCCTCGAACCTATCAACGCTATTTAGACTTTATGCAGAGTTTAAAGACGCCGTTTTATCAGGTTCCAGGCAATCATGACAATGCCGAACACTTCCCTTTTCATCAGCAACTAAACAAAGTTCATGTGATTCACTTTGGCCCTTGGAGCATAGTTTTGCTCAATAGTGCCGTCAAAGGTAAAATCGATGGCTGGGTGGATGAAGCACAATTGAAGCAACTAGAACAGATCCTACAAGAATTTGCTCAGCAACATATTGTGATTACCTGTCATCATCATCCTTTTGAAATGCAGTCAAAATGGATTGATCAACATAAACTCAAGAACACCCAAGACCTCACTGCGGTTCTTGCCAAATACCACAATGTCAAAATTGTGCTGTCGGGACATGTCCATCAAGAATCATGGCGTGAATGGCATGGTATTCAGTTTTACTCGACACCGTCAACCAGTGTCCAATTTAAGCCTTTAAGCGATCATTTCGCCTTAGATGAGCAGGCACCTGGTTATCGTATTTTACAATTAAACGCAGATGGCAGCCATGAAACCCACGTAGAACGTGTCTTACACGCACAGCAAAAAATAAATGTTGAAATTTCAGGTTATTAACTTTTCATTTTTATCGTTTTCAATTACCTTAGTTGCTCTTACGAAAAAGTGATCAATTTAATCCAAACATCAAAGACTATCAAAATACTTAAAAAGTCTATATGATGACGACCCCCGAGGGTGAATCTCCTCGAGGGTGGATAAAAACACTTGCATATCACCATATTTTTTGCGTATTAAAGATACGTATATGATGAGGATTGCCCTAAATGGCGAATGACAACCAAAATACTGTCTTAGACGAACAAACTGATGTTGTAGATGAAAAATCTACAAAACGTGTGCGCAAAACTAAGCCTAAAGCGACTGACGGTGGTTCTACTGCAAGCTTATTTGGTATTGAACCTTATCAGCCGAAAAAAAATGAAGAATACATGTCTGAAGGTCAGCTTGAGCACTTCCGCCAAATTTTGTTGGCATGGAAAGCAGAGTTGATGTCAGAAGTTGACCGCACACTCAACACCATGCAAGACGAAAACACCGCTTTGCCTGATGTGAATGACCGCGCGACACAAGAAGAAGAGTTTGCAATTGAACTACGTACACGTGACCGTGAACGTAAACTCATCCGCAAAATCGAACAATCAATTGAAGCGATTAAAAACGATGACTATGGTTTCTGTGAAACCTGTGGTATCGAAATTGGTCTGCGCCGTTTAGAGGCTCGTCCAACAGCGACTTTATGTATTGACTGCAAAACACTGGCAGAAATCAAAGAGAAGCAAAATAACGGTTAATCATGTTATTCAATAATCCTCCCCCAACCCCTCCTTTACAAAAGAAGGGGGACAACAGGATGGCTTATGTGGGTCGGTTTGCGCCATCGCCAACCGGCCCTTTGCATTTTGGTTCCCTCATCACAGCTATTGCCAGTTATTGCGAAGCAAAAGCACATCAAGGTACATGGTTAGTTCGTATTGAAGATACCGACATCCCGCGTATTTACCCCGGCAGTGAAAGCCATATCTTGCGCTGTATCGAGGCTTTCGGCTTTCAGCCCGATGCGGAGATCATTTTCCAAAAAGATCGTCTCGATCTATACGAAGACGTGATCCAACAACTACATCAACTCAAACTTGTTTATGCCTGTCAGTGCACCCGCAAAATGCTTGGTTCTAATCACATTTATGCAGGTACCTGCCGTCACCTTGCTCTGCCTTTTGAGCAACAAGCTATTCGCGTCAAAGTGAAAGATATCAAGATTTGTTTTGATGATGCTCTGCAAGGCAGACACTGCTCACAACTGGCACATGAGCTCGGTGACTTTGTACTGAAACGCCGCGATGGCATTATCAATTATCAATTAGCAGTCGTAGTGGATGACTACCTACAAGGTATCACCCACGTGGTTCGTGGTGCAGACCTTTTAGATAATACCGAGCGTCAAATTTATTTAGGTCAACTGCTAGATTACCCACGTCTTAACTATATGCATTTGCCTTTAGCCATGAATGATCAAGGGCAAAAACTGTCTAAACAAAACATGGCACATGCACTCGATCTTAACCAAGCACCAGCACTACTCGCTCAGGCAATATGCGCTTTAAATCAGCCAATTGTCGAACTAGACCACCCTGAACGAATGTTGCAACAAGCCATCGCACAATGGGATGTTTCGCTAATCCCGCATTGCACCACCCTGCACGGCACCTATGTATAGCAAAACCACCACGGCAGAAACTCAACACTAAGAGCATAGTTTTCAACGCTTCAATTAAAGCAAATTCAAAACAGATTTAAACCATTACAGTTATATCTATCATAAAAGAATGATAGATACGCCGCTGAGAAATCAAATTTCGGAAGGACTCAAACGCTATCCACATAACGAAAAGTGAGTTTCGCCTGCGGATAGCGTGATGAAAGAAAAACCCGCTTAGAAGCTGGATTCTTCTTTGGTTGGATTCGTGCTTTGTGTACTGGCATCAATTTTTAAAATCAAACTGATCATCACTGCGCACATAATCAGTGATGAACCGCCATAACTAATAAAAGGTAGAGTCAAACCTTTGGTTGGCAGCATCCCCATATTCATACCTGCATTGACCAAAATTTGCAGTAAGAAAATAATCGACACCCCATAAGCCAAATAACCGGCACGCAGGTACTGGTTTTTCAGCGCACGATGACCCACTTTGATACAGCACACCAACATGGTAAAGGACAAAATTAAGACTGTCGTAATTCCGAAAAAGCCAAACTCTTCCCCTAAAATAGCCAGCATGAAGTCAGTATGAGCTTCTGGTAAATACGCCATTTTCTGTACACTGTGGCCAAGTCCTACACCAAACCATTCACCACGCCCAAACGCCATCAAGGCATTGGAAAGCTGGTAACCCGTACCTAGTGGGTCTTCCCAAGGATTTGAGAAAGACATGAGACGCTCAAAACGGTAAGGCTCAAACACAATCAAAAAGACAAAAGCTGCAAAGATTGCACCAAAAGCCATACCAAACTGAATCAACGGCGCGCCAGCAAGGAAGAAGATACCCAGCATCATCAAACTAATCACCACGGTTGCACCCAAGTCAGGCTCCGCGATAATCAAACCCACCGTCAACAACATAATGATGCCGAGACGGACCAAGCCCTTAATGTTGTTCCTTACCTCTTCAGCACGACGTACCACATAGTCCGCCGTGAAAATCGCCATCATTACTTTGGCAACCTCAGATGCCTGTAAGGTGAAGCCCGCAACACGAATCCAGCGGGTCGAACCATTCACCTCTGTACCAACAACCAGTACCGCAGCCAGCAGTAAAATGGTTAAGATCCACAACGGAAAAGTATTGTTAAACCAGACATTGAGTGGCACTCGATAAACGGCGTAGGCTAAAACACCCGCCACAACAATAGAAATACCATGACGCAACACGTAGTGAAATGAATTCTCATGAAGGCGCTCAGCATAAGGCATCGACGCAGATGCGACCATGATCGAACCTAAACACAACAACGCAATCACGCAAAAGATCAACACATTACGCGGTGTTACTTCACTGGGTACACGCGGTGCCCAACGGCTATAAAACTGGTTAATTTTATTGATCGTTGTCTGAGCAATCTCAGCCATCTCAATTTCCTTATTATTTTTAGTGGAGTTCTTGCACACAAGCGACAAACTGATGTCCACGCTGTGGGTAACCACTGAACATATCAAAACTTGCACATGCAGGTGACAATAACACGACATCGTGGGCTTGGGTATGTTGCTGGCAAAGTGCAACCGCCTGCTCTAAAGTATCAGCATGCAGTAAAGTCGTCGTTCCTGCCACGGCTTTTTCAATTAACGTTGCATCTTCACCAATCAATACCGCCACTTTCACATATTTGCTCAAAGCTTCACGTAAAGCAGTAAAGTCTTGCCCTTTGCCTTGCCCCCCTAAAATGATCGCAACTTTGCCACCTTTGGCCGCAATTGCTGCACCTAAGCCATCAATTGCAGCTAAAGTTGCGCCGACATTGGTGCCTTTAGAGTCATTATAGTAACGGACACCCTCAACCTCTTTCACAAACTCACAGCGATGCTCTAAGCCTTTAAAGCTTTTCAGCGTTTCCAACATCGACTCAAGCGGCAAGTTAATTGCCTCGCCCAAAGCCAAACAGGCCAAAGCATTGGCCACATTGTGTGTGCCTTGAATATACATCTCTGCACTATTCAATAACCGTGTGCGGCCACGAGCCAACCAAATCGTACCATCATCATCTCTTAACACACCGTACTGATTCATATCAGGCGCATTTAAACCGAAGCTTTGCATTGGTGTAGCATCAGGTACCAAAGGACGAGTGAGAGAGTCATCACGGTTATGAACAACTTTTTTCACGCCTTGGAAAATGCGATGCTTCGCGGTGTGATAGCCCATCATGTCGCCATGGCGGTCAAGATGGTCTTCACTCATATTTAGCACCACCGCAACTTCAGCTTGTAAATTTGATGTGGTTTCTAACTGGAAGCTGGATAACTCCAAAATATATAGGTCTGGATCATCCTTAGTTAAGTCTAAAGCTGGACGGCCAAGATTGCCCCCCACCGCAACTTTCACACCTGCATGTTCCGCCATCAGCCCAATCAAGGTCGTCACGGTACTTTTTGCATTAGAGCCTGTAATCGCCATAATCGGTTTATCGGTTGCACGGCGTAGGATTTGAATCTCACTCACCACAGGAATGCCTTTGGCAATCGCAGCTTGAATTTCAGGTAGTTTCGGGTCGAGTCCAGGGCTAATAACGATTTCTTCAGCAGACAACAACAGTTCTGCGTCAAACTGACCAAAACTGGTTTGTACCTCTGCTGGAATTTGGTCATGACCGGGCGGGGTCGATCGGGAGTCCGTTACTGCAACGCGGTAGCCTTGGTTATGTAAAAAATTGACCGCTGCAACACCTGAAATACCGAGTCCTGCAACGACCTTAAGTCCACCACGTTGTATTAACATTTTCGCCCCATGCTTGGTCTGAGATTTATCTGCGGAAATGTTAGCACTTTGCTGTTTTGAATGCTTTTTCTGTTTTGACTTTCCCGCACTTTTTTTGTGTCAGTGCGTAAAAAAGCCGTCCCTCTTGGACGGCTTTTTTATTTGTGAACAAAAATCGCTTTATTTCCACTTCACTGCTTGAACTTCAGGCTTTTTCGCCTTGCTGTCCTCTGTTGCTGGGCAAGCACAGTTTCCGCCACAGCCACCAGCCATTGACGGTTTTAACCACGTTGCTAAACGCGTCCAACCGCGTGCCTCACATAGCTCAGCCAAGGACATGAAAACTGAACCTGATGTCTGAGGAAATACTTTCTTAAATACCACTACTGCACTCCAGATCACTAGAGCAGCAACAATTAGAACTTCAATCATCTCAATCTCCTCGCCTACTTACGCTAATTAGCCCAAATAATGCGTTGCAATTTGATAGGTCAGGAATGACATTAAATAAGCCAAACCAAACAAGTAAATGGTCATAAAACTCACAGTTTTCCATGAACCTGTTTCACGTTTAACCGTCGCCAATGTAGCCAAACAGTGCGGCGCATAAATAAACCACACTAATAAAGACAGACCAGTCGCCACCGACCAGCCAAGCTCTCCGCCACTACTGATCAGTGAAGCCAAACCTTGTGACATGGCATCTTCATCGACAGCAGATAAGGCATATACCGTACCTAAAGCTGCCACTACTACTTCACGAGCAGCCATGGCTGGAATCAAGGCAATACAAATCTGCCAGTTGAAGCCCAGCGGCGCAAAAATCGGTTGCAGTAAATGACCGAGCATACCGGCAAATGAATAATCAATTTCAGGTAAAGTCGCACCTTCAGGAGCTTGTGGGAAAGTACACAAGAACCACAACAAAATAGACAACGCGAAAATGATGCCACCCACACGACGCAAGAAGATCTTGGCACGGTCAAGTAAACCAATCCAAATATTCTTTAAGTCAGGGAAACGATAGCTTGGCAATTCCATCATCAACATATGTTGTGACTTGTCTTTATGGAAGAATTTCAGAACAAAAGATACACACAGTGCACTCACAATCCCAGCCATATATAAAGCAAACAACACCAAACCTTGCAGATTGAAGATCCCCCAAACAGTTTGTTCAGGAATAAAAGCAGCAATTAGCAGGGCATACACAGGTAAACGTGCTGAACACGTCATGAGTGGTGCGACAAAAATCGTAGTTAAACGGTCACGCGGATCACTAATGGTACGCGATGCCATGATGCCCGGAATTGCGCAAGCAAAGCTAGACAACAATGGAATAAAGGCACGCCCAGAAAGACCTGCTTTAAACATCAGCTTATCCAACAAAAACGCGGCACGTGGTAAATAACCCGACTCTTCCAATACCAAGATAAAGAAGAACAGAATTAAAATCTGCGGCAAGAACACTACGACACCACCCGCACCCGCAATAATCCCGTCCACCACCAAACTGTTAAGTAAAGGGTGGCTAATGGAGGCACCAATAGTTTCACCTAGCCAACCAAAGAAGGTTTCAATCCCATCCATAAACGGTGCTGCCCAAGCAAAAACAGCTTGGAAGACAATAAACATCATCACTGCAAGGCTGACTAAACCCAAAACTGGATGTAGGAAAATCTTATCCAGAAAATCAGTTCGCTTATCTTCTTCATCGACGTACTGCACAGCATCATGTAATACATTTTCGACTTTCTCATGCGCAGTGTCGCCTTTTAAGCCCGTCAACTCAGTATAAGGCACGGCATATTTGCCCTGCTCTAAAGCGCTAAGCAGGCTTTCAATACCTGAATTACGCACCGCAACCGTTTCAACAATCGGCACACCCAAGCGCTCAGAAAGCTTTTGGGTATTGATTTGCATGCCACGGCGACGTGCTTCATCCATCATGTTTAAAACGATTAACATTGGACGGCCCAATGCAATCAGTTCAATCACTAAACCAAGGTGCAGTTTGAGGTTAGTTGCATCAACGACACATAAGAAAGCATCTTGCTTACCTTCGTCTGCAATTTTCCCCATCACCACGTCACGGGTAATCATCTCATCAGGACTGGTCGCATCTAAGCTATACGTCCCTGGCAAATCCAAAACGCGAACCGCTTGACCAGAAGGAAGCGTAAATTGACCAACTTTACGCTCAACCGTTACACCCGCATAGTTACCTACTTTTTGGCGTGTTCCAGTGAGATGGTTAAATAACGAAGTTTTACCGCAGTTTGGATTACCTACAAGGGCAACACGCAAGGCATCACTCATCTAGGTGCTCCTTCGACTTGAATTTCAATTTTTTCAGCTTCAACTTTTCTTAAGGCGAAACGTGTAAAACCCACTTGGATTAAAATTGGATCGCCACCAAAAACACCTTTGGTAATCACCTGTACTTTTGTACCTGCGACAAAGCCTAATGTTTCAAGACGACTAGCCACCAAATCAGTCTGAGCTTCGCCATCCAAAGTATGATTCACTTTGTTAATGATGGCAGTTTGTTTGACTTTTAAATCAGATAAACGCACCGCATCCAACCCTTTAATATTTTGAACAGTATACAAACAAATGAGAATAATTACCAAATCAGATTCGATAATGATTCGCATCTTTTATAACACATCGACAAGCGAGAATGATTACACTACATTGAATAAAATCCCTATTCCTTGTTTTTTGTATTTCCATGATGGTGTACTTGAGAGCTTATGTTAAATAAAAAACCGCGTGTGCCTGCGCCTGTTCAAATTCCAACTCAGCTCAGTTTTTTACACGGCTTTAAAGATTATCTCATCGCACAAACCGTCAGCCCACACACCCGAAATGCGTATCTCTCTGACTTATTGCAGTGTAGCGAGTGTAGTCAGGTGAGCATGCCTGAATGGAGCAGTGACGATGTCGCCGATGTTCTATTAACCCTCACCAAGCAAGGAAAAAGCCCGCGCTCCATTGCGCGCTGTATGTCTGCTCTGCGTTCTTTTTTTAAGTTTCTACGGGAACAAAAACTGCGCTCAGACAACCCTGTCGCGTTGCATAAAACACCCAAAATTGGCCGCGCACTGCCTAAAGATTTGTCTGAGCAAGACGTAGATGCCTTAATTCAAGCTCCAGATATTGAAACCGCTCTTGGACTTCGTGATCGTGCCATGTTTGAAGTGTTATATGCCTGTGGGCTACGCGTATCTGAGCTACTGAACTTACGCCTAGACTTAATCAATTTAAAACAAGGCTATTTAAGAATTACGGGTAAGGGTAATAAAGAGAGACTGGTGCCTTTAGGGCAAATCGCAGTGGAGTGGGTTGAAAAATACTTAATTGAATCACGTCCACAATTATATAAATCTGCAACCGACTATCTGTTTCTCACTCAACATGGGGGCATTATGAGTCGGCAAAATTTTTGGTACGCTATTAAACGCTATGCCTTACAAGCAGGGATTCAAGCTGAACTGTCTCCACACACCTTACGACATGCTTTTGCAACGCATTTACTCAATCACGGTGCGGACTTGCGTGTAGTGCAAATGCTCCTAGGACATAGCGACCTGTCCACAACACAAATTTATACCCATGTCGCACAAGTGCGTATGCAACAACTGCACGCCAGCCATCACCCAAGGGCTTAAGACTTTTATCATTCATATATTTAACGCTGTTTTAGTACGAAGACTACGAAGTATTACCGGGTTCCGTACTTTTTTTGCTATGCTTGGCGCTCTGTTTTTATAAAGTTAAAAGAAAAAGGGTTATCTATGTTATTTACCCGTAAACCATTGTTCATTGCCTGTGCCATTGCTTCAAGTGTTCTATTTACAGCATGCTCAAATAACACTGAAGAAAAAAAACAAGACTCTTTAACGGCAAGCGCACCAGCAACAGGTGAAGCGTCGACTTTGACGGAACGTAATGCAAAGCAACGTTTAATTGATACCCTTCAAAATCATTTCAAAACAGCCAATATCAATGCCAAAATCATCGATATCAAAACCACTGAAGTGCCAAATTTATTTTGGGTCAATCTTGAAGGGATGAGTTCGGTTTATACCACTGCAGATGGTAAATATATTATCCAAGGTGATGTGATTCGTTTGGGCGATAAAACCCTCCACAACGTCAGTGACAACCTGCAAGCTGAAGCCAACAAAAAGCTTCTAGCTGGGCTCAAAACCGAAGACCTGCTGGTTTACAAAGCCAAAGGCAAGACCAAGCATGTGGTTTATGTCTTTACCGATGCCAGCTGCCCTTACTGCCATAAACTGCATGAGCACATTCCTGAAATCACAGCTCAAGGTGTCGAGGTGCGTTACATTGCATGGCCACGTGGCGAGCAGTTCATGCCTGCTATGGAAAGCGTGTGGTGTAGTGCAGACCGTCAAGCTGCGTTTGATCAAGCCATTTCAGGTGTTCAACTGCCACCTGCAACCTGTAAAAATCCAGTGCGGGATCAATACCAATTAGGTCTAAACATGGGCGTAAATGGTACGCCTGCGATTTATAACGAAGATGGTGAATATCTCGGTGGCTATTTGACACCAAGTGAATTATTAAATCGACTTAAATAACTAATTTTTATTTGTTATTTAACTAATATTTCTCTGTACACGACAAATTTCACAGAACCCTTATCCTATCAGGATTCTGCTTTCTTAAAATTGCCAAAATTTCCTTAAACTCTTCTTTTTTCCCAAAACCAATTAAACGCTGAATCGCCATTTGAACATAGTCTAAACCATAGCGAAATAAACTCATTGAGAGTCGTCCATGCTTCTTTATTTTTATCGCTTTTTTTTGATTATGTTGCCATTCACCCGTTAAGTAACACCAACAGAAGCTTATAGCTAACACCGCAATCAATTTTTTCACTCGTCTAGGGTCTGTCAAGCGCGTATTTTCAAGATTAAACCCGCGTCCTTTGAGACAACTGAATAAGGTTTCAATTTCCCAGCGTAATGCATAATCCTGAATAGCATTGGCATTAAACTGAGGAGAAACGACGAGTAAAAGCTCTCCATTTTCTAACTGTAGTGCACTTATATATAGTTTCACCCGACCAACCAAAATCCGTCGTTTACGACATTCAATTTGACCAACTTTAAGATGGCGAAATAAATCACTAATTTTATGATTCTTTCCTAAATGATTGGTGACAATGAAGTTTTTTTAACACGAATGCAGAAGTTGATGTCTTGTTCAATTAACCATGTAAACCACTGCTCACCGATAAACTCTCTGTCTGCGAACACATTCACAATACGGTCTTTACCAAAAATGGCTATAAAGCGTTGAATCAAAGCAATACGCTCTTTCGTATCTGAATTTCCACGTTTATTAAGCAATGTCCAAAGGATAGGTATCGCTATTCCACGATAAACGATTGCGAGCATCAGGATATTAATATTTCGTTTTCCCCATTTCCAATTGGTTCTATCTAAAGTCAGTTGCACTTGGTCGAATGAAAACATATTGAAAATCAACTGAGAAATTTGACGATAATCAAAATACTGACCTGCAAAGAAGCGCTGCATACGTCGATAAAATGATTGTGGTAAACACTTGATGGGCAAGGCTTTAGATGCAGAAGAAAGATTACATGTTTGCTTTAAAATAATCACAAGCATGATGAGCGCAAAGCACTTTAAATGTGACTTGTTCCATTTTAGAGATTTGTTTAAGATAAGATATAACTCATTGAGATGTGTCATAGTATTCGTCGTTAGAAAACAATTATTGTGACATTATTTCAATGAGTTATCTATTTTTGTCGTGTACAGAGCTAATATTTATAGTTAAACATAAAGTTATTTCTTTCCTAGAGTCTCACAGTTTTTTTAGCTATGATCTAAGCTTGATTTAATATTTATAAGTAAATTGGAGTGTGACGTGAAACCAGTTCGTCTGGCAATCCTCGGTCTTGGTACTGTGGGTGGTGGTGCCCTTAAACTACTAAAAGAAAATGCTGCTGAGATTAAACGTCGCACCGGTCGAGAAATTCAAATTACTTATGTCGGCACACGTCGTCCACGTCCAGATTTAGAGCTTGATCCAAGTATTAAACAAAGCTCAGATTTGTTAGATATTGTGCGTCAGCCTGATGTCGACGTTGTGGTTGAAGTTATGGGTGGCATCCACCCTGCTTATGAAGTGATTAAGGAAGCCATTCTTCACGGTAAGCAAGTCGTTACAGCAAACAAAGCCTTACTGGCTGAACATGGTAATGAGCTGTTCAAACTAGCGGATGACAATGCGGTGCAAATCGCCTATGAAGCTGCGGTTGCAGGTGGTATTCCGATTATTAAAGTCATGCGTGAAGGTTTAGCTGCCAACCGTATAGACTGGTTAGCAGGTATTATCAACGGGACAGGAAACTTCATCCTGACTGAAATGCGTGAAAAAGGTCGTGCTTTTGCAGATGTGCTCAAAGAAGCGCAGGAACTCGGCTATGCCGAAGCAGATCCAACCTTTGACGTTGAAGGCATTGATGCTGCACACAAACTGACACTATTGGCATCTATTGCCTTTGGTATCCCGCTTCAATTCGATAAAGTCTTTACAGAAGGCATCAGCAAGGTCACTGCGCAAGATGTAAAATATGCTGAAGAACTGGGTTTCCGTATCAAACACTTGGGTATTGCCCGTCGTGCTGAAAACGGCATTGAACTCCGTGTACATCCAACGTTGATTCCTGAAGAGCAATTGATTGCCAATGTGAACGGTGTGAAGAATGCCGTATTGGTTCAAGCACATGCTGTCGGCCCAACATTGTATTACGGTGCAGGTGCAGGTGCAGGTCCAACCGCTTCTGCCGTGGTTGCAGACGTGATTGATATTGTCCGTGACATTTCTTATACCGAAGATGGTGCAGGAACAATTCCGCAATTGGCTTTTGAAGCATTAGCAGACTTACCTATTCTGCCACGTGAAGAAATGACCACAGGCTATTACATCCGTATTAATGCTGAAGATCAAACAGGTGTTTTGGCCGATGTCACCACAATTCTAAGCCGTGCTGGTATTAGTATTGATGCCATCATGCAGCAATCTCGCTTAAAAGACCTGATTCCAATCGTGATTTTGACTGATCCAGTCAAAGAATCAAAAATGGATGAGGCTCTTGCTCAAATTCAAGCCTTACCCGTCATTCATGGCGAAATCGTGCGAATTCGTTTAGAATCGCTTGATAATTAATCGGGTTGAGGGAAAGACACTTGTTCTCCCCCTCACCAAGCTCTACACACAATTGGAACATCATCATGTCGAATGCCAATCGTTATACTGGTTTAGTTGACCGTTATCGCGACCGTTTACCAGTGTCTGCAACTACTCGCGCTATTTCTTTGGGTGAAGGTAATACGCCACTGATTAAACTTGAGAACATTCCACGTTTAATTGGCAAAAATGTTGAAATTTATGTGAAGTACGAGGGCTTAAACCCGACTGGTTCATTTAAAGACCGTGGTATGACCATGGCAGTCACTAAAGCCGTTGAAGAAGGCTCAAAAGCGATTATTTGTGCATCTACAGGGAATACCTCTGCAGCGGCAGCAGCTTATGCTGCACGTGCTGGCATCAAAGCATTCGTTTTAATCCCTGAAGGCAAAATTGCCATGGGTAAAATGGCACAAGCGATGATGTATGGTGCGATTACTATGCAAATCCGCGGTAACTTTGATGACGGTATGCGTTTGGTCAAAGAAATTGCCGATAAAGCACCTGTAACGATCGTAAACTCTATCAACCCATACCGTTTGCAAGGTCAAAAAACCATTGCTTATGAAATCGTCGATGAGTTAGGTCGTGCACCAGATTACCACTGCCTACCAGTAGGTAACGCAGGAAACATTACTGCACACTGGATGGGTTATACCGAAGCAGTTGCCAATCAACCTGCAGATCAATTTGAGCAAGTGATTTACGATGCTGAAACTGATCAATTCACAGGCCCAAAACCTGAAGGCTTACCAACCATGGTCGGTTATCAGGCAGCTGGTGCTGCACCATTCTTACGTGGTGCACCCGTTGAGAACCCTGAAACAGTTGCAACAGCAATTCGTATTGGTAATCCACAAAGCTGGAACCATGCTAAAGCGGTGGTTCGTGACTCTCAAGGTTGGTTCGATGAACTGACTGATGCAGAAATTTTAGAAGCACAGCGTTTACTTTCAATGTATGAAGGTGTCTTTGTAGAACCTGCTTCTGCAGCATCGATTGGCGGTGCAATCCGTGACATCAAAGCAGGTAAAATTGCGGAAGGTTCTGTGATTGTCTGTACCGTGACAGGTAATGGTCTAAAAGACCCTGATACTGCGATCAAACAATGTTCTGATGCGGTCATGCTTTCAATCGATGCAACTTTAGAACAAGTTCGCGATTCAATTCTTTCAAACATGTAATTGAAAGAAGAAAAAAAAGCCCTGCAGATGCAGGGCTTTTTTATGACTCAATTTTTGTTGTTGAGTGAACAAAAACAAAGTCGGGTTAAATACGTTTTGGTAATTGGCTTGCCCAGTTCATTAGGCGCGTTGCATCATTGGTGCGTGCTGCAGATGAATCTGCGCCCAATAATACCACCACTGCTGGACGGTTATTTAAAGTGGTATGCATGACCACACAACGACCGGCTTCATTAATGAAACCTGTTTTTGAAATATTAATATTCCAACCACCATTACGAACCAAGGCATTGGTATTGTTTGACTTCAATACACGATAACCCAAGTTAAAGTCATAGCTTGCGGTGGTTGAGAACTGACGAATCAGACCATACTGAGATGCGGCATTGACCAAAATACCCAAATCACGTGCTGAAGCGACATTACCCGGATGTAAACCTGTTGACTCCATATAATGCGTTGAACTCATGCCCAAAGATTTTGCTTTGGCATTCATCGCAGCGACAAAAGCTGAACGTCCACCCGGATACGTCCGTGCAAGCGCAGCCGCTGCTGGGTTTTCTGACTTCATTAATGCAAATAACAACGCCTCTGCACGGTTCATACTATCCCCTGCACGCAGTGACGAGCTTGAACTTTTACAGCCTGAACACGAAAAGTCTGCTTGCTGTAAAGTAATGTTTTCAGACATATTTAAACGCGCATCTGAAATCACCACTGCCGTCATCAGTTTAGTAATCGAAGCAATCGGTAGCGCGGTATTACTGTTTTTACTGTACAGCACTTCACCTGTATTGCCATCCATCACCAGAGCTGCACGAGCATTCACACTAGGTTGGTTGGAATATTTCGACGTATCGAAAATTTGTACCGTTTTCGAGGTACTGTTGTTCGTCACCACACCGTTGGAACTACGAATACTGGTGGTGACTTTTGTTGAACCCTGAGGAGCGTACTCTTCAGGATCTTCCATCATCTGATCATTCAGAAGCTGTTCTGCATCTGCAGCAGACCAGCTCATGCTTGCTTGACTAGACCCCGAGTCCGGGTTCATCACCAAATCTGCAAAACTATGGGTACTGACCGTCGTTACAATCGACCATCCCAATAGATGCATTAAAAATTTATTTGATTTTTTCACTTTTCTTCACTCAACTTCATAACCCATAAGATACATTTGCGTATTCACGCCAATATGCCTTACATTTGTACACAATGCGAACAGCATTGCTGTCGACAGCGTGCATATCTTTTCAAATAAGCCTAAGAATAGGATTGCTAATTTTGTCGTTTCATTGCAAGCTTATTTTGCTTTATGTAACAAAAAATATGTTTTTTATAGTGAGGAAGAGCTAGGTGATCACAGTTTTAGTGGTAGATGACCATGAGTTAGTACGTACAGGGATTTGTCGAATGCTCGAGGACCATGCCGATGTTCAAGTCATTGGCCAAGCTGAATCTGGTGAAGAAGCAATTAACCTCGTCCGTCAACATCACCCAAATGTGGTTCTGTTAGACGTCAACATGCCAGGCATTGGTGGAGTTGAAACCACACGCCGCTTACTGCAAACCGCACCCGAAACCAAAGTATTGGCGGTTAGTGGCCTAGCAGAAGAACCTTATCCTTCCCTGTTACTCAAAGCTGGCGCCAAAGGCTACATTACCAAGGGTGCACCTGTGACTGAAATGGTACGCGCCATCAATAAAGTCATGCAAGGCGGCAAATATTTCAGCGCTGACATTGCTGAACAACTGGCCAGCTCTTATTTGTCTGATACTCAAACCTCGCCTTTTGATGCTTTATCTGAACGTGAAATGCAGGTGGCGATGATGGTCGTGAATTGCATCAGTGCACAGGAAATTTCTGACAAGCTTTTTGTCAGCGTAAAAACAGTCAATACCTACCGTTACCGAATTTTTGAAAAGCTCAACATCGACAGTGATGTGAAACTGACCCACCTCGCTATTCGTTATGGTTTAATCAAACCTTAATGCACGCAGACTAATACCCGCATGCTGAAATACTCAACCAATATTCAGTTAAATCAATACCGTCTAGGTGTTTGGTATGCATCTTATCGACTGTTTATTGGCTGTTGTTTGTTGTTGGTTTATCTGCTGACTTACGAACAGCTATTTTCAACTTATCAGTATCCCATACTGTATCGTTCTGTCCTGATTGGCTTTATTTTTATCAGTGCCTTTCAGCTATTGGGCCTCAAGAATGTGCGCAAACGCATATCACTTCAGCTCACCTTGCTGTTTATCATCGATGTTATTAGCCTTAGCTTACTCACTTTTGCCACCGATGGTCCGAACTTACAGTTAAGCTTATTGTTTGTGATCACGATCTTTGCTTCTTGTGTATTGGTCGATAAACAAAAAGCGCTCGTCATTACGTTGATTGCTGTAATAACACTAGTTTATCAGCACTTTATTGGAACGCTATTTTCAATTAGTTCACTGAATACCATCGGCAATAGTGCCGTGCTCGCCTTTTTGTTCTTTGTGGTTTATGGGTCTGGACAAATTGCAGTACGACGCTTTCAAGTCCTTGAAAACTTAAACTTCTATCAATCCCAAGAACTGGACCAACTGCAAAACATTAACCGTTATATTTTAGAGCAAACCGAGCTCGGCTATTTGGTGCTCGATGAAAACTGCCACATGGTGCTGAGTAATCCTGCCGCATGTACATTATTGGGCATCTCACCAATTTATGCCTACGACAAATACCCCTTATACAAAGCGCAACCTGATTTATTTGAACTCCTCAAATTCGACCAACTTAAGAATGGAGAAAAGTTCCAATTCACATCGCAACTGAGTCGCTTTCAAATTCAGATCGAAATTCAAAAACTACAAATACCGAATCAGACACTAACCTTATTCGTCCTACAAGATGCACAAAAAATTAATCAACGTGTACAACAACTCAAGCTGGCTGCACTGGGTCAACTTTCTGCCAGCATTGCACATGAAATTCGCAATCCACTGGCAGCCATCACGCAAGCCAATGAACTAATGCAAGCGAATAATCCACAACAAGAACTGTTGCAGAACATGATTACCAAACAAGCCTCACGGATTGATAAAATTATTGGTGATACACTGAGCATGGCACGCAGTAAAGAAACCTATCCGACCCTGATTGATGTTGCCGCTTTTTTAGAACGTTTTATCGTTGAAGATTTGCCCGATGTCAAAGATCAAATTGATTACCGCATTTCCGATCAAGCTCAGATTCAGTTTGATGAACAACAACTGAGGCAAGTGCTGATTAACCTCATTCGAAATGCTATTCGACACAATGCAGATGAAGCCGATCACATTCAAATTCGTGTCTATAGCTACAAAAACCTCGTCCATATTGAGGTCTGCGATTTTGGTGAAGGGGTCGCCACTCAGGACCAAACCAGCCTATTTCAACCGTTTTTTAGTACCTCAATCAATGGAACTGGGTTAGGATTATATTTATCCCATAGTTTCTGCGAAGCCAACCAAGCTAAGCTATACTATGTAGAACAAAAAATAGGGGCATGCTTTCGGATTGAATGCCCTCGTATAAACAATGACGTGTAATTTTTGGGGTTAAACGTGGAAAAAAAACCACTTGTTTTATTGGTGGATGATGAACAAGACTTATGTACCCTAATGCAAATGTCTTTAAGTCGAATGGGGATTGATACACATATTGCCTATCGTTTACAAGAGGCGGTTCAAGCCCTGAAAACGCATCAATACGATGCCTGTCTAACCGATCTTAATTTACCTGATGGTAATGGCCTGAGCTTGGTCGATTTTATTGCTCAAAATTATCCTAATCTACCTGTAGCTGTATTAACTGCTTATGGCAACATGGATGTCGCGATTGCCGCACTTAAAGCCGGAGCTTTTGATTTTGTCAGCAAACCGATCAACCAAAAGCATTTAGAACAACTTTTACAAAAAGCCTTTAACCAGCCTATCAGCCAGCTACATATTCAAGAAGATACGCTTGAACACAAACTGTTAATTGGTCAATCCCTTCCTATTCAACAGCTTCGTGTGACCTTGAAAAAAATTGCCCGCTCACAAGCCCCTGTCTTTATTACAGGTGAATCGGGGACTGGCAAAGAAGTGGTGGCGAATCTGGTACATCGCCTGAGCAACCGTAATGAAGGGCCGTTTATTGCCATTAATTGTGGTGCTATCCCGACAGAACTGATGGAAAGTGAACTATTTGGACATCGTAAAGGTAGTTTTACAGGGGCAACCCAAGACAAACAAGGGCTGATTCTCTCTGCACATGGTGGCAGTCTATTTTTAGATGAAATTGCAGAACTGCCACTAACCATGCAAGTTAAACTCTTACGTGCAGTACAAGAAAAGCGTATTCGTCCCATTGGTAGTGACACCGAAATTGATGTTGATTTCCGTGTGATTAGTGCCAGCCATCAAGACTTAGAAGCACTTGTACAACAAGGTAAATTCCGTCAGGACTTATATTTCCGCATCCATGTTATGGACATTGTACTGCCTGCCCTACGTGAGCGCGGCAATGACATTATTCTTTTGGCACAGCATTTCATTCAAAAAATCTGTCAAGAGTGGGACATCCCGGTCAAAACCCTAAGTGAACGTGCACGTGAGTTTTTATTGGCCCAATATTATCCGGGTAATGTGCGTGAACTGCGCAATATGATGGAACGTGCCATCACTTTAAGTGATGAAAGCAGTATTGACTTAACGCACTTGCAAACCGCCCCTCTGCGACCAATAGCACAAGCCAGCTATACTAATGCCACACAACAGGGTGCGATTGGTACTGATCAACTTAGCCCTGTGCCTTCACGCAAATTACCTGAAGAAGGTTTAGAGCTGTATTTAGAAAAAATTGAAAAAGAAATTTTGATGAATGCACTCAATCTCACCCACTGGAACCGAACACTGGCGGCTAAAAAGCTCGGCATGTCTTTCCGTTCTTTACGTTATCGCTTGAAAAAATTCGGACTCGATGGCGAAGACGATTCCGTTTAAAGACTTAACGACGGTTAATCAAAATCTCTGCCACATGTTCAACATAGCTTTCGTCTTTGAGTTCGTGTGGCATTCGATAAAACTGATTTGGCGCAATTCCCACCCCTTCAATCATCTGACCAGTTGGCGTGTAATAGTGAGACACGGTCATTTGCAAAGCTGCACCATTGGACAGTGGAAAAAGTTTCTGTACGACCCCTTTGCCATAACTTTTCTCACCAATCACCCATGCTCGCCCATGTTCCTTGAGCGCTGCAGTAAATACTTCTGCCGCTGATGCAGAGCGATCATTAATTAAAATTCCTACTTTCAAGTTTTGAAACTCAAAGCTTGGTAAGGCCTGAAACTGCTGATCACCCTCAGAGCGGCTTTTCGTTGAAACAATGACGCCTTGATTTAAAAATAGATCAGCAGATTCAACTGCGGCAGACAACAACCCGCCGGGATTATTTCTGAGGTCAATCAAGACCGCTTTTAAACGCGAAGACTGATGCTCTTCAATCAGTTGCTGAATTTCATTGGCTGTATCTTGTTGGAACACCCGCACCTTGAGCACCAAAACTTGGTTATTCAACAGTTGCGCCTGAATATCGGTTTCAACTTTTCGGGTTCTGACTACATTGATTGGCGTGGCATTGGCTTTTAATTGTAGACTAACGGTACTACCAATCGCCCCACTGAGTAAATCATTGACTTGTGACTGATTGAGTTTACGTAATTCTTGATCATCTATTTTAAAAACGGCATCAGCATTTCTTAAGCCCAATTTGCTGGAATCTGAATCAGCTTTTAATCCACGAATTTGCCATTGCTGTAAACGAGTATCGAACTCTAAACTGAAGTCAACTGAAGCCAGGTCCCCTTCGGTATATTGCACTAGTTGTTTATATTCTTGAGGAGATAAATAACGAGAATAACGGTCTAGGCCACTGACTAAACCTTTAATTGCTTGTTGAAAGAGTGCTTCATCACTGCGTTCAGCCACATAATTATCTTTGACTAAACCATAAATTTGCACAAATTGTTGAATGGATTCTATTGGAACCTCAACATAGCCCTGTTCCAATTCATCATCAAAAGCGGGTGCTGCCGCTGTTTTTGCAACAGCACCCATCGGGTGGATCAGACTCAGACCTAAAGCAATCACTACACCTATTGAAGTCCACGATGCTTTCGCCATTTACCCACCCAAATTGATTTATACGTCTAATGTAATTAAGTTACGACCTTGCATTTCTGTAGGAACAGGAATGCGCATTAAGCTGAGTAGCGTTGGTGCGACATCAGCCAATACGCCACCTTCAGCGATGGTTGCTTGCGTTGGTCCTACATAAATGAACGGCACGAGCTCTGTGGTATGCTGAGTATGTACCTGACCGCTATGATAATCCTGCATTTGTTCAACATTACCATGGTCAGCCGTAATTAACATATGACCTTTTTG
Source organism: Acinetobacter sp. WCHA55 (assembly GCF_002165305.2). Lineage (NCBI taxonomy): Bacteria > Pseudomonadati > Pseudomonadota > Gammaproteobacteria > Moraxellales > Moraxellaceae > Acinetobacter > Acinetobacter sp. WCHA55. Next base: position 3,203,344 of record NZ_CP032286.1, read on the forward strand.
TGCCATCACCGCTTCATAGACACGGCCTAGGCATAAATCAACGGCTTCCACTGCTTTCACCGCAGCATTAAACACGCCCGTATGGCCAACCATGTCGCCGTTGGCATAGTTCACCACCAACAGATCAAACTCGCCTGAGTTAATCGCAGCCACCAATTCATCGGTTACTTCATATGCGCTCATTTCTGGCTTGAGGTCATAAGTCGCAACATTCGGTGAAGGAATCAAAATACGTTTTTCACCTGGATATTCATCTTCACGACCACCGCTGAAGAAGAACGTCACATGTGCGTATTTCTCAGTTTCAGCAATACGCAATTGGGTTTTACCAAGGTCTGAAAGATATTCACCAATCGAGTTTTTTAATGCTTCAGGCATATATGCCACAGGCGCATCAATACTGGCTTGGTAACGTGTCAACATCACAAATTTCGATAAGTTGGGTACAACTTTACGCTCAAAGCCTGCAAAATCTTTTTCAACAAACGCTTTGGTAATTTCACGCGCACGATCCGCACGGAAATTCATAAAGACAATGCTGTCACCGTCTTGAACTTTTACGGCATCGCCAATGCGTGTTGCTTTGACAAATTCATCAGACTCATCTGCTGCATAAGCCAGTTCCAAACCTTCAACTGCCGTAGCCGCAGTACGTGTAGCTTCAGACTCTGTGAGTAAACGATAAGCTTGCTCTACACGGTCCCAACGATTGTCACGATCCATCGCAAAATAACGACCAATCAAGCTGACAATACGTCCTTGATTTGGATATTGAGCAAACAATGCATCTAATTTTTCTAAAGAGGGTTGAGCACTGCGTGGCGGCGTATCACGACCATCTAAGAAGGCATGAAGGTACACGGTTGCACCACGTTTTAACGCAAGTTCAGCCATAGCCACAATATGATCTTCGTGTGAATGTACCCCACCTTCAGACAACAAGCCCATGATGTGTACCACACCACCCGCTGCTTTGGCTTTTTCAACAGCATCAACCAAAACTTCATGTTCGAAAAAAGCACCCGTACGAATGTCTTTGGTAATTCGGGTAAAGTCTTGATAAAGCACACGCCCTGCACCCAAGTTCATATGACCCACTTCAGAGTTGCCCATTTGGCCATCTGGCAGACCCACGTCTTCACCAGAACCTGAAATTAAGCTATGCGGATGCTTTGCTTCAATCGCTGTTAAATTCGGTCGATTTGCTGCTAAAAAAGCATTGTCTTCGATCGCTTCACGGTGTCCCACACCATCCATAATGACCAGTACGTGAGGGATTTTGCCAGCAGTTGCATCCGCCATAATAAACACTCTTTTTTTGTCTACAAATTCATCGCTCTATCTTACCGAATTTTCGGTCAAGACTCTATGCAGGCATGATGGTTTAACACCATCATCCGCATTGTTTTCTTCAATATCGTACAGTTATCGCGCACGTTGTAATAAATAACCACCTGCGACAAACATCAGTAAAATAGGCACAAAAACAAACCATGCGGGTGAAGGTGAATAAACCAAACTTGCATACCCCAAGAAGTCTTGCAGGTAAAAGAAACCTAAGCCTGTAAACAATGCAATGACCAAACGAAAGCCCATCGATTGTTGGCGCAGTGGGCCAAAAATAAAGGAACAGGCAATCAACACCAAAGCAATCAAGGCAAATGGAGACGCCACTTTCTGCCAAAAAGCCAACTGATAAGTTTTAGGCACTTGGCTGTATTCATGCATATAGCTCATGAAACTGACCAATTGACTGGGTGAAAGGTCTTCTGGATCAATCGTCACCATGTGCACATATTTCGGTTGCAGTGCAAGTGCCAAAGGCGTTTCAGCGGACTTTTGTGCCGTGGCGTTACCTGTCGGTAGTAAATCAACTTGGGCAGTATTTTCTAAGATCCAATGGCCATCTTGTACAAACTGACCTTGCTCAGCATTTAAAACGCCTTTCAAACGAGCATTATTGTCAAAGTCGACCACTTGCACATTTTTCAGCTGACCTTGAGAGTTGGCATAATCGACATAAATAAAACGCTGCCCTTCTCGTGTCCAGTAACCACGTACTTCACCAAGCTCAGCCGCTGTTCGATGGCTTTTCACACCTTTGGCTTGCTCATTGGTATATGGAATCACCCATTCACTTAAAGCAAATGACAGCACCACCAAAATTAAAGCTGAACGAATCACCCAGCCGACGATTCGCCAGAGACTCACCCCCACCGAGCGCATCACTATCAGTTCGCTGTTTGAAGCCAAAGTGCCGAGGCCCAGTACCGAGCCAATTAGCGCAGCAATCGGTAGAATCTCATAGAGATATTGCGGTGCTCCCCACAGTACATAACGTAAAGCATCCCAAGCACCATAACCTTCTTTAAGGGAGCCTAGCTCACCCAAATAGGTAAATAGAATTTGCAAGACCGATAAAATAGCGGTAGCACCCAGCATCGCCATCGCGGTGGTTTTGGTCACATGTTTTGCGACTATACGACGTGCGAACATGATTAAGACCCCGCTCGTTGTAATGTTTTCTTAATTTTCGGGCCCAGCTTTTGTTTACGAGAAAACAAAGCCGCTGCTATCGCATAGATCACCAAGATCAATGGATAAGCCCAAATCCCCATTTCTTCTTTACTGACTCGGGTTTTAATGGCCATCAGCGCCACGATTAAACTGGCAAAAATAAGCAATGCAGGAAACAGCTTTAAGTAACGGCCTTGGCGTGGGCTCACTTCAGATAAAGCCACAGCGAGGAGTAACGCCACTACAATGGCAAATGGTACAAAAATACGCCAGCCCAATTCACTCGCCACAACAGGATCATGACGATTATCCCAAAGTTTCATGGTGGACAATGCTTCAACATCGGCACTTTCAAACTTTGCTTCTTTATCATTTTCTAAGCGTAGCCGATAGGACTGAAACTCGGCTTGGCTATAACGTGGCTGCCCTGGATAGATTTCATAACGGCGACCTTGCACCAAATCCACTACATTGGCTGGATCATTTTCAATTTCAACACGCGTGGCTTCTTTGGCCAAAATCATCACATCAGGCTTACCTTCTGCTTCAGCGCGTTGATAGAAGAAGATGTCTTTAAGGTTTTTACGGTCTTCGGATAAGTCACCCGCATAAATGGTATAAGGTCCTGATGAAATAAACTCTTTGGGTCGAACCAAATCAAAACCGGTACGCACCGCCTGACTGGTGGTAAGTTGTTCAAACTGACGAACACCCCACGGCGCCATCCATAGCATCAGCATGGCCTGAACAGCGAGAAACACTACAGTCATAGGAATCAGCAGTCGACCCAATTGGTTACGGCTGACGCCACTACCATTGAGTACCGCCATTTCATGATCGACATACAAACGACCAAAAACCAGCATCAGCCCAATAAAAAAGCCTAGAGGAAGAATCAGCGTTAAAAATTCAGGCAAACGATAGCCAATAATGCTAAATAAAATACCTGCATCTAAGCGACCCTGCGCGGCTACGCCAAAATACTTGATCAAACGACCGCCCATCATGATCAAGGTCAATAAGGCGATCACAACCAAGGATGTCGACACCACTTGTTTGACCAGATAACGCCGAATAATCAAATTAATTCTTCCAAAAATAGGTGAATAAAAACTAGCGCTAGTTTACCCGAATAGTGAAAATATAAAACCTGTACTCTTGTTGCACTTTGCAACTCTATTCATGTTAATGTTTCAGTGGTTTAATCATTTTCAAACTTTATAAGGCTTAAATAAAACTTATGAAACTCTCTATTAATACGTCATTCACAGAGAATACGTCTAGCCAATTTTTGTTGATATTAGTAGATTCTGAAAACACGCAATACCTTGCAAATACTTATCAAATTAATGATTTAAACAACTTATTTGAGGCGACTCAGTTTAAAGCTGCTCTCAATGAAACCTTGAGCCTGATTGGTCAAATTCCTACAAACCCCAATGCAGCCTTGGTCGGTGTTGGTAAAGCCACTGAATTACAAACGGCAAAGCTGGCGAAAATTGCTCAAACCATTATCAAAGCTTCACAAAAAAAATTCAAACATATCAGCCTTGACCTTTCAGCCCTTCCAGCCGAACTCCATTATTTGTTTGCCCTCAGTTTGACGCAAGCGGCATATGCTTTTGATGAATTCAAATCGAAAAAGGCCGACAACGTACTTGAACAGATCAGTCTGATTGCCGCCGAGTCGCCGCTGAATGCTGCACAACTTAAATTGATTGAAGCCGTGCAATCTGGTCAAAGCTTTGCTCGTGACTTAGGCAACCGTCCGGGCAATATCTGCTTCCCTGAATATTTGGCAGAGCAAGCCTTAGAACTGGCAGCCCAATATCCTGACCTACTCCGTGTTAATGTCCTTGATGAGCAGCAAATGGCAGATCTGGGCATGCATTCCTTCCTTGCTGTGAGCAAAGGTTCAGACCGCCCAGGCCGTATCATTACACTTGAGTATCAAGCTGAACGTACTGAAGCCCCAGTGGTCTTGGTCGGTAAAGGAATCACCTTTGATACTGGTGGCATTTCATTGAAACCGGGTGCTGGTATGGATGAAATGAAATATGACATGTGTGGTGCAGCATCGGTTCTGGGGACACTCCGTGCTCTATGTGAATCACGTTTAGCCATTCATGTCGTAGGTACGATTGCTGCAGCTGAAAATATGCCGTCAGGCAAAGCTACACGTCCGGGTGACATCGTGAGCACCATGAGCGGTCAAACCGTTGAAATTTTAAATACCGATGCAGAAGGTCGTTTGGTGCTGTGCGACACATTAACCTATGTAAAACGCTTTAACCCTGAACTGGTCATTGATATTGCAACCTTAACAGGTGCCTGTGTCGTGGCACTTGGTTCAGTCTTAACTGGTATGTTTACTCCAGACGATAAACTGGCGGCCGAACTGTCTGAAGCTGGTCAAAATAGCTTTGACCGCGTCTGGCGCATGCCTGTGATTGATGACTATCAAGAACAGTTAGACTCTCCATTTGCAGATATTGCCAACATTGGCGGGCCTAAAGCTGGTGCCATAACTGCAGCGTGCTTCTTGCAACGCTTCACCCGTGATTACCGTTGGGCGCACTTAGACATTGCAGGTACAGCATGGAACTCGGGCGCCAACAAAGGGGCAACCGGCCGCCCAGTACCCTTATTGATGCAATTCTTAGCCAACCGTGCGCAATCTAATGGCTAATATTAGCTTTTACCTGTTTGAACAAAGTCCTGAACGACAAGTCGAAAGTGCTTGTCGTTTATGTCGAAAAATCTTGCGTCAGCCAGAGCGAATCTGGCTGTATGCAAGCGACCCTGAACTACAACAGCAATTGGATGAACGTTTGTGGAGTTTTGATGACACCAGCTTTATTCCGCATGGTATTGATCAAATCGATGCGTGCATTTGTATCTCAGCCCAGTTGCCTGAGCAATCCGACTGGATTGTGTTCAATTTTAACGATCAAGCTCTTGAACAGTTCGAAAAATTTAGCCACATTATAGAAATTATTGAAAATAACGAATCGGCCAAACAACAAGGTCGTGAAAAATTTAAACAATATAGACGTCTCGGGGTTGAAGCACGAACCTTCAAGCTTTAATTGATTCCCCGTCTAAATAAGGAGATGCGTAGTGGCATTGAATGTTGGTCCAGATTTTAAACAGCGCTGGTTAAATGTACCTGATGCTGTTCGTCAGGCCTTTATTGATGACCTGAGTCGCGTCTGCGATGTACTCAAACCTGAAACAGGTTTACACAGTTGGATTGAACAAGACCAACGCGCTCAAGCCGTCTCGACCCAAAAAATTGAACAAGCGTATGCTGATCTGAAAGCACAACTGATTGAAGAAGCGCGAATTCGTAAACAACAAGCGTTGGAAAAATCACTGGCAGACAAACGCGCAGCGCAGGAAGCTTATGCAGAAAGCCTCAAAAAAGACGAAATCCGTCAGTTCAATGAGCAAACCCAAGCTTTAAATGTGATGCGTCAAAGTGTCGATCAGGAAATTTCGAGCTACACCGCACGCTACGAGAAAACACCTGAACAAGCTCTGGACTATGCCAAAGGTAAATTTGGCATTGATGACTCACAAATTTTGTCGGAGTTAGAAAGTGTGCGTTTACGTTTAGAGCTTGAAGCGGAAACCTTAATTGAAGAGTCCGTAGCCAGCTACCGCAGTAAGCTGCAAGCCGCGGCTCAAGAAGAAATTGACTATATTTTGAAAAATTCAGACTTTTCTGATGGAGTGGTATCCAACTCTGCTTAACAAGCCTTGGCTTCCACTTGAACTCACTTCGGTGAGTTTTTTTATGCCCCCCTACTTTGCTCGGCTGACGTGGTCTGTCTCAAGCTCAAACCAACACATCAACCATAAACGATAAGGTATTGCCCACACCATAGCCAATCGCCAACAAACTACCAATCCAAATCAGGCCACCGGTCACGTTGTACCACATAAAAGTCGCCACACTCATATGCCCTGCACCCGCAGCAAAAGGCGCGAAAGAACGTACAAAAGGAATAAAACGTGCCACTAAAATGGTTTTACCGCCATGCTTTAAGAAATATTGATTGGTCTTCATCATATATTCGGGTTTCAACCAACGCGAATGCTGATGGGCAAATTTAAAGCCCAGCTTCTGACCAGTATAATAATTGACGATATAACCCAATACCGCAGCAATCATCATCAAAATACCCATGGTATGGATATGAATTAAATCCGAGCTAGAACATAAGGCACCAATAGCAATCAGTAAACTATCGCCTGGCAAAAAGAACATAAAAACGAAACCCGTTTCTGCAAAAATAATCAGAAAAAGAATCGCATAAATCCAAAGGCCGTATTCTGCAAGCAGTACGGGCAATAATTGTTCTAGATGGAGAAAAAAATCAATCATTGTCACCGATCCGTGCAATGAACTGCGTACTATCTTTCATCATACTCAATTGCTTACCTATTCATTTCAAAAGAAAAACTCCCTCATTTTGGGCAAATAGGGAGCTCATCTTTTGTCTATTCTTGCTGCAATCTAAACGATTTTTCTATTTCAAGAAACCATTTTGTGCCAAAAAGTCTAAACTAATTTTAGATTGTGAGGGAGTTTCTGCAGCTTTATCACCCATCATCAAACGTTCAATGTAGCGTGCTAACACATCTACTTCAAGGTTCACTTGACTACCTGCCTTCCACGTTCCAATGTTGGTTCGTTCAGCCGTATGCGGAATTAAATTGAGGCTTAAAATACACCCACGCAAATGATTAATGGTTAAACTGATCCCATCGACTGTGATCGAGCCTTTTTCTGCTAAGTAACGTGCAATCTCAGCTGGCGCAGTCACTTCAAAGTAAAGCGAGCGTGCATCCTCACGTACAACGGTGATTTCTCCCACAGCATCGACATGACCAGACACAATGTGTCCACCAAAACGTGTAGTGGGCAACATGGCCTTTTCCACATTAACACGTTGCCCCACTTTCCAGTGGGCTAGTGTGGTCCGGTTCAAACTTTCACGTGAGACATCGGCCGCATACCAGTGCTCACCCCAGTCAATCACCGTGAGGCAAATGCCATTGGTGGCAATCGAGTCACCCAAATGTACATCTGACATATCAAGATTTGTACCAATGCGCAAACGCACATCACCACCGACATTTTGTACGCTTTCAACTGTGCCTAGACTTTCGATGATCCCTGTAAACATTGCTTATTTCTACCTCTATATTTTTACCACAGCGCCAACTGTGTCGTGACCCCAGATGTATCCACCCCACCCAATTCGGCATAATGGTACAACTGTCCAAGCAATTGACGAATTGGCGGGCCTGACTTGGCATGCGTATCAGTGATCACAATAAACTCTAACACACGCGCACGCTCAGACTGACGCTGCTTACTCACACGATAACGCGGTACATCCTGTGTTAATAAGGTCACACGCCCCCGCTCCAAATTGGCTTTGAGCAAGTCCCCTGCTTCAATATTACCATCGGTTGAATAACTGGTCAGAATATAACGTGCATTAATGGTAGACAGTAATTTTTCATATGCCTCTTTGGCATACTTTGACGAGTTATAAGGACTCGGACGCTCTTTACGCCATGCACGGTCAATTCCGCTTTTAAAGCCTTTGGTGTCTGGTGTCGGTAAATCCACCTGATCCCATAAGGTTAAAGCATTTAAGACATGATAATTACTGCTGTAAGCATGCTGATTATAAGGTGGATCTAGATAAGCGACATCAACCTCAAAACTACTCATTTGATTTGCCAAATGCTGCGCATCGACACACCACATCTCAGCCATTGGGTTCTTTTGTTTATTATCACCCACTTCACTAAAACGACTTGGCGTTAACCACAGCAAAGATTCAATTCGTTCTAGCGCGGTTTGTGTTTTTCCCCCCCAGCCGTGGTGGAAACTTTTAAAGACACCTGAAGTATTGCTGACAAAACTGGCTGAATAAAGCAAAGGAGCTAATAAAGCAGACATCTCCACATCATCGATTGCACCTTGTGCCTGCCATGTGGCAATTTGCTGACGAATCGCATCGATGCGCATGCCATTGCGGCGTTTGAAGAACAAACGATCTCGGCTTGGATCATAGATCTCATCATTTCGCGGGCACAGATTATGCGTCACCCACCCCTTCACTTCAGGCAAACGGTTTAAATAATCAATGGCTTTTTGATAACCACCCAACTCTTTAAATGCAGGCGCTTCGGTACAAGCCAAAACAGCATGGTTCAGGGCATGGCTATACGGTTCCCAGTCATTGGCAATCACGCGATAACCATTTTGACGCGCCAAACGCGAGACCACGCCTGAACCAGCAAAAAAGTCAGCAAAAATGGGCGCACGACCATCTGCTCGGTTTAAAGTCCCTGTACTCTCAAGCGCTTCTAAAATCAGATGCAACAGACGGCGCTTATTCCCCAAATAAGGAACAAGTTGATGAAATAGATATTCATCGGTGGTACGTGCCGCGTGACGACGTTTATGATAAACCGTAGACTCTGAACTCATAATGACTCTTGAGAAGGGATAAGCGTTAAGCGCACATCATCACCCAATTGTGTGACATCCATAAGCTTAAAGCGGAGTTGCTCTGCCATCTGAGAAAACTCAGCATTGAACATTGCACGTGCAGACTGACCCAATAAGGTCGGTGCCACATAACTAATCATTTCATCGACCAACTTTTCTTGTAAAAAAGCAGTCGATAACGTTGCACCCGCTTCAACCATGACATCATAAATTTGATGTGATTGAACCAACTGCTTTAATAACTGATCTAAAGGCTGTACAGCAAACTGTAGCACGCCTAAATCAGCCAATACTTGACGATAAGGCCCCATTACCATCACGGTATCAGGCTGTTGTAAAATTTGGGCCGTCAAAGGCAAACGTCCTTGACGGTCTAACACCAGACGTTTCGGTTGTACTACCATTGTCAGATCCGCAACACTCGGAAGCTGCCTAACATTGAGCTGAGGATCATCGGCCAATACGGTTTCAATCCCTGTGATCACGACACCAGAAATGGCTCGAAAATGCTGAACATCTAACCGTGCTGCTGGGCCAGTAATCCATTTCGACTCACCCGAAGCCATCGCCGTTCGACCATCTAAACTAGAGGCAACTTTTAAACGCACATAAGGCCTACCTGTGGCCATGGCTTTTAAAAAGCCCGCATTCAGTTGATGCGCTTCGGCTTGGCAAATGCCAACATCGACCTCAATGCCTGCTTCTTTTAAAATCTGTACCCCTTTACCAGCCACCAAGGGGTTGGGATCTGGACAGGCAATCACAACCCGCGCTACACCTGCCTCAACCAAACCTTTGGCACACGGCGGTGTACGCCCATAATGCGCACAAGGTTCTAAAGTGACATAAGCCGTTGCGCCTTGGGTCTGCTTGCCTGCTTCGCGCATCGCAAAAACTTCTGCATGGGGCTGACCCGCTTTAGGGTGATAACCTGTCCCCAGCAACTGCCCATCTTTGACAATGACACAGCCTACATTTGGATTTGGCTTGGTGCTATATTGACCTTGTAAAGCTAAAGCAATCGCTTGTTTCATCCAAGCTTGGTCGGCGTGTAAAGCACTAGACTGTAATTCAGACATGAATGCCAACTCGCTTAATGTTCACGTTGTTGCATTTGTTCAATTTGGTGACGAAAGGCATCGACATCTTGAAAGTCTTGATAGACCGATGCAAAACGTACATACGCAACATGATCCAACGAAAATAAAGATTGCATAACAATTTCACCAATTGTACGTGATTTCACATCACGTTCACCTAGACGGCGAATTTGCAGTTGAATATCGCTCAAGACGGTTTCAATTTGCTCTTGCGTCACTGGACGTTTTTGTAAAGCATGCATCAAAGAACGACGCAATTTTGCTTCATCAAAAGGTTCACTTTTGCCATCCGACTTGATTACACGAGGCATGACCACCTCGTAACTTTCAAAGGTTGTGAATCGTTCACCACAACTAATACATTCACGACGACGACGAATTTGACAACCTTCAGCGGCCAAACGTGAGTCGATCACTTTACTGTCTTCGGCGTTGCAAAATGGACAATGCATAGTGGTTAAATTGAACAAATTTGAATGGTTTTAGAGTGTAGCAAAAATTCAGTGTTTTGTAGAGTTTTACGCTAGATATAGAAAAAAAACAGCCCTTTCGGGCTGTTTCACACAATATATTGATTATACTGTTGATTTATTATTCTATTGATTAGTCCACGCGTTCGCCATGTTGGCTTAAGTCCAGACCCATACGTTCATCATCAGATTCAACGCGAATACCAATCACCAAATCAATCACTTTTAAGATAATGAAGGTTAATACTGCTGAGTATGCGATCGTTGCCAATACCCCTTCAACTTGAACCCAAAGCTGATGCATCACATCACTTGGTGCTTTGTCACCCATGATGAAATCGCTTGCAAAGAATGCTGTTAAGATTGCACCCACGATACCGCCCACACCATGTAAACCAAACGCATCTAAAGAGTCATCGGCTTTTAAAGCACGTTTCAATGCACTGATACCCCAGAAGCACACCACACCACCGATTAAACCCATCGCCAGCGCGCCGCCTACAGTTACAAAACCTGCTGCTGGTGTAATCACTACAAGACCAGCAACCGCGCCAGATGCAGCACCAAGTACTGAACCTTTACCACGTGCAACTTTTTCAGTAATTAGCCAAGAAATTGCAGCTGCAGCTGCTGCTACTTGAGTCACAAGTAATGCATAACCTGCTGAGCCGTTTGCGCCCAATGCAGAACCACCGTTGAAACCAAACCAGCCAACCCACAGCAAGCTTGCACCCACAACAGTTAATGCCAAGTTATGTGGAGCCATTGATTCACGGCCTAAGCCCATACGTTTGCCAAGCATGTATGCAGCAACCAAACCTGCCACCCCTGAGTTGATGTGTACAACGGTACCGCCGGCAAAGTCGAGTGCGCCATCATTTGCTAACCAGCCACCGCCCCATACCCAGTGAGTAATTGGTGCATAGACCACGACAACCCAAATCGAGATGAAAGCGATAAATGCGCCGAATTTCATCCGTTCTGCAATTGAGCCACTAATAATGGCAACCGTAATGATGGCAAAGGTCATTTGGAAAATAACGAATAGAACTTCAGGAATCGTACCTGTGAGTGCGTCTGTGGTAATCCCAGTCAACATGAACTTATCTAAGCCACCGATAAAGGCATTACCCTCACCAAAGGCCAATGTATAACCAATAATGACCCATGCAATACTCACCACTGCCGCAGCAACAAAGCTATGCGCCATGGTGCTTAAGACGTTTTTCTTACGAACCATACCGCCGTAGAATAACGCTAAACCTGGAATGGTCATCAATAAAACCAGTGCTGTGGAGACTAAAATCCACGCCGTATCACCTGTGTCTAATGTTGGTTCTTCTTCTGCAGGTGCGGGTGCTTCTACTGGAGCAGCGACGGCTTCAACCGCTTGTACTGCTGGAGCAGCCACATCAGTTGTTTCAACCACTGTGACTTGTTCTGATGGAGTTGGCGCTGTTGCCGCTTCTTCAGCCCAAGCAACAGAACCCCCTAAAAGTGCGCCAGATAAGCTCAGCGCGAATAACATCTTTTTCATTCGTATCCCCCAACCTAATTTGTGCGAGTTATGTGTTACTCAGCAAACTTCATGCCAAATTAAACGGCATCAGCACCTGTTTCACCTGTACGGATACGGATGACTTGCTCTAAATTTGTGACGAAAATTTTACCGTCGCCAATTTTTCCTGTGCTAGCAACACGTGTAATTGACTCAATCACCGCGTCGACCATTTCATCACTGATCGCAATTTCGATTTTTACTTTTGGTAAGAAATCAACAACATATTCAGCGCCACGATAAAGTTCAGTATGACCTTTTTGACGACCAAAGCCTTTGACTTCAGTTACCGTGATCCCTTGAACACCAATTTCAGACAGTGCTTCACGCACATCATCCAATTTAAACGGTTTTACAATTGCAGTTACGAGCTTCATGTTTGTTTTCCTTCGGCTTATTTCACCAGTAAGGTTTTATGTTCAAATTTCATGCCAAAAATTCTTAGGTTGGGGGGAAAAGAAAGTCTGACATGAGTTTTCTTTATACCCTATTCTATACATTTAAATGCGTTTTGAGCTTCAAAATTCAGGTTTTTTAGTCGAAGATTTAGAATTTTTTACAATCCATGAAATCATATTTCATCTGAAAGGCTATAGAGTCCGAAGCAGCAATGGTACACTGCTGTCACTTCTCCAACTGTTGGATATAGAAATGATTGAAACTTTATTACAAGCCATACTGGAACAAGTCGAACAACCTAAACAAGACTTAGAACATAATTTACGCGCACTGCTCAATGAAGCAGTCACCAAAATGGATTTGGTTTCCAAAGATGAAATTGAACGTCAACGCACTGCACTGAATAATGCCAATTTGCGTTTAAATAACTTATTGAAACAAGTGGAAGCTTTAGAGTTACGCATTCAGAACAAAAAATGAGCACTTGTTTGGTGCAACAAAAGACGCATAACGAATTAAAATAATGCACTATAATGGAACAAAAGATGTCTTTTGCCAAAATTTACACTCGAGCTTTGCTCGGTTTACACGCACCTTCGGTTGAAGTTGAAGTTCATCTAAGCCAAGGATTACCCTCTTTAACCATTGTGGGGCTTCCTGAAGCAGCCGTTCGGGAAAGCAAAGATCGGGTGCGCTCCGCCATTATCAATAGTGGCTTTCAGTTTCCGACCAAACGCCTCACCATCAATCTAGCACCTGCCGACCTGCCCAAAGACAGTTCACGGTTGGATTTGCCTATTGCACTGGGTATTTTAATTGCCTCTGGTCAACTTCCTGAGCAAGGAACTGAAAATTTTGAATTTATAGGTGAATTGGCACTTGATGGGCAACTGCGACCGATTTCGGGCACTTTAAGTATTGCGATTGCCTGCCAGCAAGCTGGACATCAACTGATTTTACCTGAGGCCAATGCACAAGAAGCCTCTCAACTGCCCAACTTTCAAGTGTTTGCAGCGCAACATTTAAAACAAGTCTGTGAGCATCTGTCGCAAAACCATCTCATCCAACAGTTTCAGCCCACGGCTCTACAAGCCTCTCAGCACTACAAATTTGATTTGGCCGATGTTAAAGGACAGCTGCGCCCAAGACGTGCCTTAGAGATTGCGGCAGCAGGTGGTCATTCTTTACTGTTTAAAGGACCGCCAGGGACAGGTAAAACTCTATTGGCTTCACGTTTAGCCAGTATTTTACCGCCCTTGAACACACATGAGAATTTGGAAGTGGCGAGTATTTACTCGGTGGCCAATCATCAACATCCTTTTGGGCAGCGGCCATTTCGTGCACCGCACCATACAGCTTCTGCGGTTGCCTTAGTCGGTGGTGGGTCACAACCCAAACCTGGTGAAATTACTTTGGCACATAAAGGCGTGCTGTTTTTAGATGAACTACCAGAGTTTGACCGCAAGGTTTTGGAGGTTTTAAGACAACCCATTGAAGCTAAAGAGATTGTGATTTCACGTGCTTCACGGCAGATCACCTTTCCTGCAAATTTTCAACTGATTGCTGCAATGAACCCTTGCCCCTGCGGTTATGCTTTTAATCAAGATAGCCGTTGCCAATGCTCAACTGAGGCAATTAAGCGCTACCAGAACCGTATTTCTGGGCCTTTGCTGGATCGAATTGATTTACATATCGATGTACCACCCTTACATGCTTCTGAGTTGCAAGACACACAAGCCGTAGAAGACTCAGCAACTGTACGTGAACGCGTGATTCAAGCGTATCAATGGCAAATGCAACGCCAAGCTTGTCTCAATATGGCTTTATCACCCAAACAACTCGAACAATTCGCACCGCTAGATGGGCAAGCAGCTTTAATCTTTGAAAAAGCACAGCAGCGTTTAAATTTGTCTGCTCGGGGTTATCATCGTATTTTAAGGGTGGCTAGAACCATTGCAGATTTGGCCCAGTCAGAGCATATCCACACGGGACATTTGACCGAGGCACTGTCCTATCGGGGACAAAGCAACTAAGTACCCAATAGCTATACAATAAAAAACCCAATCTATTTGATTGGGTTTTTTATTTTGAAACTCAGTGAAACTTAGAATGCATACTTCAAACCAAATACAACTTTGTTCTTTTGTTTCACGTCTGCACGGTCATATCCACCTAATGTGTAATTCATACTTGCCGTTAGACCTGTATCTGCCAATGGCTTACTAACACCTATGTCAAAATGACGGAAACCAAAACTTTCTGTTGTACCCAAAGCTTCCTCATAATCACCAGAATCTTGATAAGCATATAAACCTAAAGCTGTATCTAAACTGAAGTCATTTGGCAGTGGGTAACTATAAGTTGCTTTAATATATGTATCACCCGCATTTCCCCATGTTGTATCTTCAAGTAAAGTTTGTGCCGTTACGCCAAAATCTTTGTATTTCAAACCCAACATGGTTTCAAAACCATTGGTATCCGTATTATCAGTTTCATAGTAATAATAATACGTTGTACCAATGGTATAGCCTAAATCAGCATTTATCGAACCGTTGTAACCTGCATAGAAGTCATTTTCAAATGCATCACGCCCTTCTTCTACCAATGAATAACCGAGTGTTGATCCCCACCAACCCGCATAAAAGCCCGATGCATGGCTATAGTCCAAACCACCTTGAATAGTTGCATCTTCATTTTCAGGCGTATTGGTAATACCACGTAGGTTATAGCTTGAAAAAACGCCAATATTCCCCGAAACAGAATGTGCTGAAGTTGTTTCATCTGCGAAAGTGAATGTAGAAGCTGAAGCCACCACAGCTAGAGATAATGCTTTAAGTGCAAATTTCATTGTTTGATTCCCCCACATCGTATCCGACGTTTTTTGGTTATTTCGATAAACTCATGTAGGTATTAGCAATAGCTATGCCACATTCAATTCAATATCAAATACACTATTCGCGATATAAATTTAAATTATTGTTTTTATTTAATTTATATAAAAAATAAAAAATAAATCTCACCCTCAGCTTGATCGTTAAACATCTTCAATAAGAATTGAAGTCAAGCTCATCAAGCAAACATAATTGTTTACAATATGCGCTATTTTGAGACTCATCTTTAGTGCGCACGTTTTTTAGTGCATAAAAAAAGTGCACCCCAATCAATCCGGACGCACTTTTCATATCTACAACATTTAGAAGTTATAAGTTAAACCCAGCACCAGATGGTCATCCAAATCCTCTGCCATACGATTATGTACGCCATAAATGTAATCTACAGACATCTCTATACCTGTCTCTGCAAAGGGTCTACTTAGGCCTAAACGAAGTTCATTAACAGTAAAATTCTTCTCTGTAGTGAGTATGGCATCATCATGCTGACGATAAACCGATGCACCAATTGAACTATTGAATTGAAAGTTTTGGGGAAGTGCATAATGATGTGCAAGGCTTAAATAGGTATCGCCTGCATTGGCATAGCTCACATCCACTAAAGCCACAGTGACGCCTACATCAAAGTCTTTATAGCTCAAACTATTTACAAATTCCGCTCCAGTTGTACTTCGCCGTTCTGTTCGATCTTCACTATAAACCGAGCCGCCATCATTATATAAATAAGTCACAATATGCGAACGGTAGCTTAAATCGGGACTGAGTGTACCTGCATAACCCACATAAAAATCATGCTCAACACCGTGATCTTTACTGACATCCGCTGCATCATAATTTAATGTCGAACCCCAATAACCAGCATATAACCCCGATGTATGTTCATACTCAAGCCCTGCTTGCAGGGTCGGCTGGTCATTTTCAATACCGCCACGATAGATATACTGACTGAGCACAGCAAGGCTCCCACTGAGTCCTCCTTGTGAGCTTTGTTGCTGTGGCTCAGTTGCGTTGGCCGAAATACTGCCAGTGAAAAAAATTAAAAATAGTGCAATTTTATGTGAATTCTTATGCATTTAAGCTCTCAAAATTTCTTTAGACATGAATCATTTACTGACTCCATACACATAAATTTTAAAGCTATTTTTTAACAATAGGTCAATTTTAATTAGGCAACTGCTGTGTAATTCATCGTTTGCCAATCTCACTATTGGATCTTTTGAACTGATCCCAGAAGCCAAGAAGTAGTCGAACGCTTTGATTCATAGGCGGAAAAAACCTCACAACCTATATATTATATTTTGCGATACATATTAAAAAATAGAATTAAGAATAGAAAAATAATTCAATGTTTTATAAAGATTTATTTTAGTAAACCGAACATTTTAACCAAAATTAAAATATTTCAAACACATCACTTACAAAAAAATGCATTACTTTAGTTGAATATGTTAAATAAAAATGACAATTTTTTAGCGATTACTTATACAATTGCTGCTCTCTTTCCATGCAATTTGTATAAGGTTCGCTCCCCAATGCAAAACACAAAAAAATTAGCATTAGCAGTTTTAGTACAAACTGCCCTCATCTCAACAGCTTTTGCGAGTGAGCAAAGTGAATCTAAAGGTTTCGTTGAGGACGCTGAAGGATCAGTGTTATTCCGTACTGGTTATTTAAGTCGTGATAAAACCAACTACCGTGACAATACTACTGGCTTAGAAAAGCAAGTAGACGACACAAGTTCTGCAGCTCAAACAGCAATGGTTAAAATTGAGTCTGGTTATACCAAAGGTATTGTTGGTTTTGGTGTTGGTATCATCGGAGATGCTTCATTCAAACTTGGTGATAACGATAATGCTGGTAATGGCATGATTCCTCAGCACCCAGATGGCTCTGCATATGACCACTGGGCTCGTGGTGGTGGTATCGTCAAAGCTCGTATTTCAAATACTGAAGTGCGTTATGGTACTCAAGTACTCGACCTACCTGTATTAGCAAGTAACACTGCACGTTTAGTCCCTGAATACTTTGAAGGTGTATTAGCAACAAGCCGTGAAATTAACGGTCTTGAGTTAACTGCGGGTAAATTTACCAAGAACCAATATTCAGACCAAATCAAAAGTGATGGCAATGAATTAGATCGTGCTGTCGTTTGGGGTGCAAAATATAAATTTAATGATGCACTCAATGCATCTTATTTTGGTACTGATATCAAGGATCGTTTAGATCGTCATTATGTGAATGCCAACTATAAACAAGCGCTTGCGAACAATAGCTCATTGACCTATGACTTCAGTGGTTACCATACAAAATGGGATACTAAAGCTGATGGTAGTGCGTATACATACTCACATACGACCAGTGATCTAACCGACTTAAGCAACAATATTTGGGCTATTTCTGGAACCTATAACACAGGTAACCATAATGTCATGATGGCTTACCAACAAAACACGGGTAATACTGGTTATGACTATGGTTTAGGTAAAGGTGTGGGTGACGGTCATCAGACTATTTACTTACCAAACTCTTACCTTTCAGACTTCATTGGTAACGATGAAAAATCAGTACAACTTCAATATACTTATGACTTCGCAGGTTTGAATGTTCCTGGTTTAAGCTGGACGACTGCATATGTTTATGGTTGGGATATTGATGTTGCAGACTTAAGCAACCGTTCACAATTGATTGTAGACAATGCTACAGAGCGTGAATTCTTTAACCAAGTAAAATATACAGTCCAGTCTGGTTTTGCCAAAGATGCGAGCTTACGTTTACGTCACTCTTACTACCGTGCAAGCGATGAGTACCAAGCAGGCAATTACATCGGTGACACCAACGAATGGCGTATTTGGTTAGACATTCCTGTGAAATTCTTCTAATTTCTACGGAAAAACTAATCTAATAAAAAAAACCTGCACATTGTGCAGGTTTTTTATTGAAGCCTTCAATCAAACACAGTTCAATTGAGGCTTCACAGACGGGGTTATTTTGCTGCTTCGATTGCTTTAAGCACTTCTTGCTTCGCAACTTCAGAACCTTCCCAACCTGTTAATTTAACCCACTTCCCTGGCTCTAAGTCTTTATAGTGCGCGAAGAAGTGTTCAACTTGTTGAATCAGTAAAGGTGGAAGATCGGTATATTCTTTCACGTCTTTATAAATTGGTGTTAATTTGTCGTGTGGTACTGCGATCAATTTCGCATCGATACCACCATCATCTTCCATGTTCAATTTACCTACAGGACGGCAACGAATCACTGAACCTGGTTCAACTGGATGTGGCGTTACTACAAGCACGTCTAATGGGTCACCATCTTCAGACAAGGTGTTTGGCACATAACCATAGTTTGCTGGGTAGAACATTGCAGTACCCATGAAACGATCTACAAAAAGTGCATCCGAATCTTTATCAATTTCATATTTAATTGGTGCTGCATTTGCAGGAATTTCGATGATCACGTAGATATCGTTCGGTGCATCTTTACCCGCAGGGATATTGCTGTAGCTCATAACATCACTCTTTAACAAGTTAAATCTTTTAAAAAACCGCATCGATTATAACGGTTTTTGAGAAAAAATATTTCTGCGATTATACATCCACTGGGTGAAAATATGTATGTTTCGCACTTAGCCCATCGTCAGTCGAATGACCAACAATAATAAACAAATAGGACACAATAGTGATAAGAGCCAAACGATCGAACGAAGCGTTGACCAGTTGGCTAAATAGCAAATACCATACACCACTCGAAAGACAAGATAGGCAATACCAAAAGTCATGGTGACTACTTGCGGAATCACCATATACTCAGCCATTAAGATGGCTGCAATAAATAACGGTAAACTCTCAAAGCTATTTTGCTGTGCTGCATTAGCACGTGCTGCCAGACCAGTCGTCTTGGCGAGAAATTCACGCGGATGTTGATTATCCTTGGCGCGAAATCCTGCTGTTTTTTTAGCAATGATTGTAAATACGTAAGGCAGTAAACAAGCAATTAAAATGAGATAAATAATCCCGCTAATGCTTTGCATTGGTTTTTTCTCATCAAGATCATTTCAAAAGCTATCATAGCATGGCATTCGGAGGATAAATTTGGTTAAATTATAGTGTTTTTATAATTTCCCGATGAGACTCCAGCATGGCTAGCCCTGATCAAAAAGAAATGTTCGACGTGCTCGAAATTCAGCGTCAACATCAACGCCAAGTGGATCGTGTTTTAAAAATTGTGCTTCCTGTTACGGCATTTTTATTGGCGGTCATTTGTGCCAATATGAATATTGGTTCGACCCTTGGCACACTGGTCATGCTGATCATTGCATTTTGGATGGTCGGGATTAAACGTCAAAACCTATGGTCTTGGTTACTTGCAGTGACCGTCTATTGTCTGATCGATAATATACTGAGCTTTGGTAGTTTTGCTTTTCCAGCTTTTAGTCGTCAGTGCGGTACGATGCTGACCTTTGTTGGCATTTTGGGCATTGGCCGTCCCTATATCGACCGCTGGTTAATGAAGAATTAAATGCGAACATAAAAAAAAGCGCCTGACGGCGCTTTTTTTATTTGAACTTAAGCTGTTTTACGTAAATCTTTACGCAGGATTTTACCTACGTTTGATTTCGGTAACTCATCCATGAATTCAACATAACGCGGACGTTTGTAACCCGTTAAGTTTTCTTTCGCAAATGCTAATACTTCTTCTGTAGTTAAAGATGGATCTTTCTTCACCACAAATAGTTTTGGTACCTCACCTGATTTTTCATCAGGTACACCAATAGCAGCCACTTCCAATACTTTAGGATGCTTTGAAACCACTTCTTCAATTTCTGAAGGGTAAACGTTAAAGCCTGACACTAAAATCATGTCTTTCTTACGGTCTACAATTTTTACATAGCCGCGAGGGTCCATGATCCCAATGTCACCCGTACGGAAGAAACCATCTTCAGTCATCACTTTAGCTGTTTCATCTGGACGGTTCCAATAGCCACGCATCACTTGTGGACCACGGATTGAAATCTCACCTTGTTCACCCAGTGCAACTTCCTTGCCGTCATCATCCAAAATTGCAACTTCAGTTAGTGGCAATGGGATACCAATCGTGCCACTGAACTCTTCTGACGCTGGCGGATTTGCTGTTGCCACAGGTGAAGTTTCAGATAGGCCGTAACCTTCAATGATGTTGGTTCCAGTAATTCGCTTCCACGCTTCTGCTGTAGAAGGAAGCACAGCCATACCACCGCCCATCGCCATTTTCAATTTGCTGTGGTCGAGTTGCTTAAACTCTTCATTGTTCACTAAAGCATTAAATAGTGTATTCACTGCTGGGAAGAATGACGGTTGATATTTACGTAATTCTTTCATCACCGCAGGTAAGTCACGCGGGTTTGGAATCAAAACGTTGGCTTGGCCTTTGTACATGCCGTACATCGCACAAACCATGAATGCAAAGATATGATATAGCGGTAATGCACAGAAAATGCGGTCATCAGGCTGACCATCTTGTGCACCAAATTTACTTTGGAAAATACCATCACACTGCAACATGTTCGCCACAAGGTTGCGATGCGTCAGTTCTGCACCTTTAGATACCCCTGTAGTGCCGCCAGTATACTGAAGCACTGCTGTGTCACTTAACGTTAAGTTCGGGCGCTTATAGTTACTCGCGCTGACTTTCGACATGGCTGCGTTAAAGCGAATATGGCCAGGAATATTCCATGCTGGAATTTGCTTACGCACAGAACGTAATACGAAGTTCACCAGTGTGCCTTTTAATGCACCTAACATGTCACCTACAGAGGCAATCACGACATGTTTAACTGGCGTTTTACCATTAATCGCTTGATAAACAGAGGCAAAGTTTTCAATGATCACCAAAACTTCTGAACCCGAGTCATTTAACTGATGTTCAAGTTCGCGCGCGGTATACAGTGGATTGACGTTAACAAGTACTAAACCTGCACGGAATACACCCAAAGCAACGATAGGATACTGAAGAACGTTCGGCATCATCACAGCGACACGTGAGCCTTTTGCTAGACCCAAACTTTGTAAATACGTTGCAAATTTACGGCTTGCTTCTTCTAACTCATTAAAAGTGAGCACTTTATCCATAAAGATAAAAGCATCACGAGAGCCAAATTTTTGGAAATTTCGTTCAAAAACATCGACTAATGATGTGTTTTCTGGTGGCAATTCTACAGTCTCTGGAATCCCCGTTTTTTGGTATTCTGCGAACCAAATTTTTTCCATATCGCCCGATTCTCCTATCAGTAATCCTTAAATTTCAACTATTGTTCTCAATATTAAGCGCTCTTTATTTAACTTCTGTTGCTTAATACTGCATCCATTTCCCACATACATACCATATATAACGTATTTTGATCGATGGATGCTAGTTTTATCTCTGAACTAACAGTTTATTTGCTTTTTGATAACCACGTGGTAATAACTGCCCTTTTGATGCTCTTTTACCTATGTATTTTTGCAAGTCATCACCCTTCAATTTTAATTGCTGCTGTCCTGCAACGACTTGCAGTATTTCATCTAGCGTTAATCTTGTCATGAATACAATTTGATCTTTCTCTTCAAGTTGTATCAATTTATTACCTTTACCTTTATTCAAAATAGGCAACTCTGACAACTCTAAAATCAACAAACGACCCGTTGAGGTCAATAACGCCAAATGGGTGGCCTGATCAACACTGGTTAACGGCATAACTGTAGCTTTTTCAGGTAAGGTCAGGAACGCTTTACCTGCTTTTGCATTGGTATCTAACTGTTTTGCCTGTGTTTTAAAACCGTACCCTTTACTGCTCAGCGCTATGACTTCGGCTTCATCATCAGCAATGAAGACTTGTTTAAATCCAACGCCACTGGCTGGAGATAATTTTGAACTCAACGGTTCGCCCAGACCACGCGCGGAAGGCAGGCTATTAATGGCTAGGGCATAACTACGCCCTGACTCATCTAGCACATACACGCGCTGATTCGATTTGCCTTGTGCATGACTGAGGTATTGATCGCCTGCACGGAAATTCAAGTTTTCAGCATCAACTTCATGACCTTTGGCTGAACGAATCCACCCTGCTTCAGACAACACCACAGTCACAGGATCAGCAGGCATGAAATCTTGCTCACTCATCGCCGTCGCTTCTGCACGATGTACGATTGGTGAACGACGGTCATCACCATATTTTTTCGCATCATCTTTGAGTTCATTGATGATCAAAGCTTTTAAAGACTCAGGATTGGCCAACTGTTCACGAATCAGTGCAGCTTTGGCTTCTAAATCTTCTTGCTCACGGCGCATTTCCATTTCTTCAAGTCGGGCCAAATGACGTAACTTGAGTTCTAAAATGGCTTCGGCCTGAATATCATCAATATTAAAACGTGACATCAACTCCGCTTTGGGCTGTTCTTCTTCACGAATAATACGAATCACTTCATCAATATTTAAATAGGCAATAATCAAACCGCCCAAAATATGTAAGCGTTTTTCAATTTTATTCAGGTGATATTGTAGGCGACGGGTAACCGTTTCCTTTCGAATTTCAATCCATTCCAACAAAATACGACGAATTGATTTCACTTGTGGACGGCCATCCGCACCAATCATGTTCATATTGACACGATAGCTCGACTCTAAATCGGTTGTTGCAAAAAGGTGACTCATCACCGCTTCAGCATCAATCCGATTTGAGCGCAGTACAATCACCAAACGGGTTGGGTTTTGATGATCCGATTCATCTCGTACATCGCTCACCAAAGGCAGTTTTTTCGCCTGCATTTGATCTGCAATTTGCGAAATAACTTTCGAACCTGACACTTGATAAGGCAAGTCCGTGATCACAATTTCATTTTTTTCAATGTGATACACCGAACGCATACGGTAACTGCCCCGACCTGTACTTTGTATTTTTAACAGCTCTTCAGGTGACGTAATAATTTCTGCTTTGGTCGGCAAATCGGGTGCAGGAATGTATTCTGCAACTTTTTCATCGCTTAAATTTGGATTACGAATTAAGGCAATAGTGCCTTTCACGACTTCACGCAGGTTGTGCGGAGGAATGTCCGTAGCCATACCAACTGCAATGCCTGTGGTGCCATTTAACAAAATATTCGGAATACGTGCAGGTAAAGTCACTGGCTCTTTTAAGGAACCATCAAAGTTGTCCTGCCAATCACAAGTCCCCTGTCCCAGTTCAGACAAAAGCACTTCGCTATACTGTGAAAGTTTGGCTTCGGTATAACGCATTGCCGCGAACGATTTCGGATCATCGGGCGACCCCCAGTTACCTTGACCTTCAATAAACGGATAACGATAACTAAAAGGCTGTGCCATCAGTACCATCGCTTCATAGCAGGCCAAATCACCATGTGGATGATACTTACCGAGCACATCGCCGACGGTACGCGCAGATTTCTTGGGTTTACCGCTGTGTTTCAGCCCCAATTCACTCATGGCATACACAATACGGCGTTGTACAGGTTTTAAACCATCGCTGATATGCGGTAAGGCACGATCCATGATCACGTACATGGCGTAATTGAGATATGCTTGTTCAGTAAATTCTGCTACGGAACGGTTTTCTGTCGCTTGATGCGCAAGGTTCGTCATAACAACCTGTCATCCTAATTAATCGTTTTTTGTTTAAGTTCTTATGCTATGTCGCAGGCTCTGCCTATACAAGTGAAAGCGTACACCACTACGACAAATTGCGTCTTTAGATGTTCCTAGTGTCGTAAAATTATCCATTTTTTTTAAAATGAGCAACTAATTATTTTTAAGTTCAGTAGCCGTGTTCATCTCTGCGCATCAATGATAATGGTTAAGCAACTTTAGCCCACTTAACTTGATCGATACGATCGACAAAAAATCCTATCATCCTCAGCGATACAACGAATCAGGTATATTGCATCAATCAAGCAGTGAATATTTAAAAGGTCTCATCATTAACAAGATCTTCATTTATCAAAATGCAACGTTGATAGGCCACATATTGGTTAAGCAGATTCAATTTCTTTATTGTTCAGTTGGATCTGGTTATTGGTCAGATCCATTATCTAGATTTTATCTTGAATTTTGTTGAAGACTAAGAGTCTCAGCACATCTGCCCCTCAATCTTCAGCATGAACTAAATTACAGTCCAATTTCTTCCAATGTTTTGCCTTTGGTCTCTTCACCCAAAATTAAAATCACTGCTGCCACCGCAAGCAATACCGCGGTAAACATCATGAAAATCGCACTAAATCCATTACTCTGTACCATCATATGCGTCACCACCATCGGTGCGACAATACCGCCCATACGACCAATGGCCGATGCCCAGCCCGAGCCAAAAGCTCGGATATTGGTTGGATATTGCTCTGGGGTATAGGTATACAACACACCCCATGCACCGAGATTAAAGAATGACATCAAACAACCCCAGAACATGATCATGCTCACAGTGTCAGCTTGACCAAAGAAATAGGCCGAAACTGCACACATGCCAATAAAACCAGCTAAGGTTGCTTTACGTCCAAGTTTTTCGACCAGCCATGCTGCGGCCACATAGCCTGGAAGCTGTGCCAAAATCATCACCAGTACATATTCAAAAGACTGAACAATGCTATACCCCTGCTTCACCAGTAAACTTGGCAACCACGTAAAAATGCCATAATAAGAGTACACAATGCCAAACCAAATCAGCCATAACATCAAAGTTCTACGTGCAAATGCACCCGACCAAAGCTGAGTAAAAGACACATTCTTTTTTTCTGCCACAGGTTTGACAATGATATGTTCAACGACTTCAACGCCACATTGACGTTCAATCTGCTGCACCAAAGCGTGCGCTTCTACAATTCGACCACGGTTGATGAGATAAGGAATTGACTCGGGCACTTTTAACCAAATGACAATAGCATACAGTGCGGGAATCCCGCCCATCAAAAAAGCCATATGCCAGCCAAACTTTGGAATCACAAAATACGCCACTAAGGCAGCACACAACCAACCTAAGCCCCAAAAACTTTCTAACAGTACGATAAAACGCCCACGCACCTGTGCAGGAATATATTCACTGACCAAGGTCACTGCTACTGGCAACTGTCCACCCAAACCGAGACCCACAATGAAACGAAACACCAATAACCACGTTAAGTTTGGGGCAAAGGCACAGGCCGCAGTCGCCAAACTATAAATCACTAATGTTGCAGCAAAAACTGTTTTACGTCCGATACGGTCGGCTAAACCGCCCGAGCACACTGCACCAATCGCCATTCCGACAAAGCCAATTGAGACCACCCAACCTTTCTCGGTTGGGCTCATGTGCCAGTCTTCGGCCATTTTTGCCAAAATAAAAGAAATCAGCCCCGTATCCATGGCATCGAACATCCAGCCCAAGCCAATGACCCACAATAGTGTGTAGTGAAATTTACCAATCGGTAAGCGTTGTATGCGAGAAACTAAATCCATAGCTCGGCCTCTAAAGCGGGAAAAAGATAGCAGGCTGCTTTCTCAACAGGCTTTATCATTATGTGCTTTTTTTATACAAATAAGGCAGTCAAATCACTGCTATTTTAGCTCGCATCTTTCGAGGAAGCAGATTGCTCATCGTCGTCTTTATAAATGAATTTCGGCATTTCTAAGCCGAAGTAAATCGCGATTAAACGTAAGCTAAAACCAAAGATCAAAGTCGAAATCACGGTCAGCTCAAGTGACAAACCGAGCTGAATACAGCCCCAATAGAAAATCACCGCGACAAAAGAAATACTGGCATACAGTTCACGGCGGAACACCAAAGGGACGTCATTACACAAAATATCACGCAAGATACCGCCCGAGACTCCTGTAAGGACTCCAGCAACCGCAGACACCACAAAACCATGTCCCATTTCTAAGGCAATTTGACAGCCGATGATGGTAAAACCAATCAGGCCTAAGGCATCGAGCACCAAGAAAATATTGCGTAAATGACGCATCCACTTGGCAATCAAAATCGTCATAAAAGCGGCAAAACACGTCAGCATCAAATATTCAGGATGCTTGACCCACGTCAGCGGATAATGCCCTAACAGTACATCGCGGACGGAACCTCCGCCCAGTGCTGTGACACAGGCAATAATCACCACACCAAACCAATCCATACTACGCCGACCCGCCGACAGTGCACCTGTCATTGCCTCTGCTGTGATCGCTATAATATAAATAATAGTGAGTAACATCGCCTGGATTCCATATAGGCTAATTGATGCGCGCTATTCTAAGCCAAATTTGCTTAGAATTATAAAAATTGTGCACAACATTGTTTAAATTTTTTCCCAGAACCACAGATGCACGCTTGTTTCATGGTGATTTGCATTTCAGTGGTTGGATCTAAAAAATACCACGCCTCGGCATGTTTCACAAAATGTGAAATTTCATGATGTATCTGTGGCGATGTGCCATCATGATAATGGGCTTTGAACTCGACCATGGCATGGTTTTTATCGAGTTTTTCATTGGCCTGTACGACGTCTAACTTCAACCATTGGTTGCTTCGGCTCCACTCTGCAATGGCTGCAACATCTAGAGCCTGTTGCTGCCCCAATGCTGTGGTTTGCACAATGTAATCAATTTGCTGTTTGGCAAAAGCACTATAACGTGAGCGCATAAGTTGAGCCGCGCTCTGTGCATGACTTTGTCCCAAGTGCAAAGGCTGACAGCACTGCTTATATTCGCCCTGTCCACACGGACACTCAACAATACTCATGATTTTTCCATAAAAAATAGCTCGACATTGCGAGCTATTTTAACCTGTTCAAACCAGATTAAGGTTTATTTTAAGATGATTCCTTGTGCAGATCCGACTGTGGAATCACATGTACTTTTTCAATTTTGTGCCCATCCATTGTCACCACTTCAAAAATACAACCATCGGCTTCAAGGCTAGAGCCATTCTCAGGTAAACGGCCTAAATGAAATAAGATATAGCCTGACAAGGTTGAGTATTGCTCGGACTCATCAACCAAATCACGATCCAACAATAACGACACATGGCGAATATCGGTTGAGCCATCGAGCATCAAGCTACCATCTTCTAAACTTTCAGCCACATTGTCTTCAGCATCTTCATCGGGGAACTCCCCTGCAATCGCCTCTAGCACATCAATCGGCGTAGCAATTCCTTCAATTGAACCGTATTCATTTAAGACCAAAGCCATTTGTAGTGGGGCTTGACGCAGTTGCTCCATCACCATCAGGACTTGCGCATTTTCATGCACAATCACAGGTTCACGTAAATGTTTATCAAAATCGAGTACGCCCGTTTCGATGTATTCATTTAAAACTTTATGGGTCAGCACCACACCTGCAATGTTGTCTAGCTCGCCCCGTGCCACGATTAAACGTGAGTGCGTAATACTGAGCAATTGTGATTTGATCGAGTCTTCATCATCCTCTAAATCAATCCATTCCAACTCTGGACGTGGTGTCATCACGGACTTCACAGGACGCTCAGACAACCCCAATACACCTTGCACCAAGACACTATGGTAGACCCCATTTTCTGGATCAAACACTTCATCTGCATAAGCACGCGTTGCCAGTACATCTTCAGGTTCAGAGGTATGGTCATTACCTTTACCTCCCAACATCCGCAGCACCGCAGACGCAGTTTTATAGCGAAGGTCTGTGGTGGTGACCATTTTTTCTTGATTACGGCGCATGGTTTGGTTGATAAATTCAACAATCACTGAGAAACCAATCGCGGCATATAAATAACCTTTTGGAATATGGAAACCAAAGCCTTCTACAATCAAAGAGAAACCGATCATCATCAGGAAGCCGAGACATAAAATCACTACGGTCGGATGTTTGTTGACGAATTCCATCAAGGCTTTCGATGCCCACAGCATAATGCCCACGGCGATAATCACCGCAATCATCATCACAGACAGGTGTTTAACCATACCGACCGCGGTAATCACCGAGTCTAAGGAAAACACAGCATCCAAAACCACAATTTGGACAATCACCATCCAAAACACAGCATTGGCTGGACTATCTTCTTTCTGAACCACTTTGGCATCAATGCGTTCATGCAGTTCCATGGTGCCTTTAAACAGTAAAAACACCCCGCCAAACAGAAGAATCAAATCCCGTCCTGAGAAAGGATGGTCGAAGATATGGAACAGTGGCTCGGTCAGTGTCACCACCCAAGCAATTGAGGCCAACAACACCAAACGCATCAAGAGTGCAAGGATCAAACCAACAACACGGGCCGTATTACGTTGTTCTGGTGGAAGTTTCTCTGCCAAAATCGCAATAAAAACCAAGTTATCAATCCCGAGCACAATTTCCAGCACCACCAAGGTGAGTAATCCTACCCACGCAGAAGGATCAGACATCCATTCAAATATCATGTGATCTGCTCCTGTCGAGGGGAAATATACGGTGCATAACGCAACTTAAGCTGATGAAAAGGAAGATTCAGCACCAATGGCTGTAATTTTTTTTCGGAAAACTGAAGATGTCTTGAGTGACAACTACCACTACCCATGTTCGTTCTTGTGTTGTAAAACAGGAAATCAGTATAGGCAAGATCTACATGAAATTCATCTTTTTTTCAAAAGTGCACGGTTTTAAAAGATTTAACAAATTATTACCCGATTGTTAGATTAAATACAGCTTGCTGTCACATTTCTTGCTTAAACTAAGAGAGAAAAAGTAGATAAAGCAAAAGGTAAAAACATACGCCATGAATAGTGAATTAAAAATATCCTCTCTCAATACTGATGCAAACGTTCAAACCACTCAACCGCTGATCGCACTTTACTGCGGTTCTCGTTCAGGCAACAAACCAATTTATCAAGAAAAAGCGATTGCACTGGCACAAGGTTTAGCTAAACAGGGTTTTGGCCTAGTTTATGGGGGAGCCAGCATCGGTCTCATGGGACAAGTGGCCGATGCCATGATTAGCCACGGCGGTGAAGCAGTTGGTGTTATCCCTGAGTTTATGCTGGATTATGAAATTGCACACAACCAATTGACTGAGTTACATATTGTACAAACCATGCATGAACGCAAAGCCTTAATGGCTGAACGTGCAAGCGCCTTTGTCGCACTACCTGGTGGTTTAGGCACTTTTGAAGAAATTTTAGAAGTAGCCACCTGGGGGCAACTGAACCAACATCAAAAACCGATGATGATTTATAACGTCAATGGCTTCTATGATGCATTGATTACACAGTTGGATCATGCCGTAGAAGAAGGTTTTTTGCCGCCACAGCACCGTGCCAAACTGATTGTCTGTAACCATGCTGAACAGATTTATTCAGCAATTGCAAACTTGGGTAGCCCGAAGCACTTTGTGGTTTAAAGCTGTTTAAACACCTCAAAACACTCCATATACAAAAAGCGAGCTCAAGGCTCGCTTTTTAACAGCTTCGTTTATTGACCATAATTTGTGACAAAGTTGTAAAACCACGGCAGTGTGGTCGCCAAAAGCACTGACATGGCTAAACCAAACATCAACTTCATGGCATCTTTACTAACGTTACGCGAAGTACGGTGCTTATTCACCTCATCAAAAATCATCGACATAGCAAACTCACGACCGGCAAGTAAACCTAAAAATACCCATGTGGTACTCATTGGAATATTGCTCCACTCTTTGAAGACCAACAAAATCAGAGCATACATAAAGTCAATAATGGTCGCTGCGCGAATATCGGTGACACCTGTTTTAGTATCGACAATCTTCTGAATCGCACCACCACGTTGGTACAAAATCACCGCCAACAACACCACAAAGACTGTGATGGCAAACAGTAAAAATGAAAATGGCACTTGACGGGGTACATAGACGAAAATATTGGCCAAATCTTGAATCAGCCACTGACTCCACAGAAAGGCGGTAGAGACCCACTGTAGCCCAATCCAGATATGTGACGGTTCTTGGTTACGCGTTTTCGCAAAATACTTTGCAACTTGTCGCATCACAAAACGATAGACAATAATTGCAACCACAAAGGCCACCGCATAGCCCATCATCGATTTCACCATCATCGAGCCTAAACTTGCAGGCGAGAAAATGGTTAAAACCAAGAAAGTGGTACTGACGGGAATTCCGTATTTGGTTAAAAATAACAGTAAAATTGGTGGCACAATATATAGCCACGTGACCCCACCCTCAGGAAAAGGGATCGTTTCTAAACGGCCATATGATGCATCCCCCACACCGGATGCATACCAACCATAAATCAACACCACCACCAAAATGCTGCTGATAAAGAGCCAGAGTACCCACCACGGACGATGTGCATTGGATGAAATAAACGTACCTAATGTCTGTGGCACATCATTTCCGACGATAGAATAAGCGGCTAAACAGAAGCCTATCACCATCAAAATTTCGATTGTCATAAAACCAACCTTTTGAATAATTTATTCCAAGACAATGCCTTTGGACGTTTGCCAAAGATTATGACGGTTTTATTTCATTTTCATGACATCCTTGTCATATATTTTTTGTAGCGCCATAAAAAAGAGCACCACAGTGCTCTTTTTTAAGTTCAAAACTCAGTTTTCTTAATGAAGTTTGACTTCATAAACCGCCGTACTCCCACTAACTTCATTCCCCACAACCAAAAGCGGACGACCATTTGGTGAATTCTTCGCCGCGATGAAAATCAAACCTTCTGGGCCTAAGTCACCTTGTTTCGTGACTTCTGTTTCAGTGGTGTTGCGACGGTTCAGATACTGAACAAATTCAGCCTGATTCGGGTTGCTAATGTCATACACCATGATGCCACTGGCACGCTCAAGTCCAATAAAGGCAAAGGTCTTTTCACCAATTTTACCCAGTGTTACCCCTTCGGGTTCAGGACCTTTATTGTCACTGCGGTCATCAAATTTAAATGCTTCATGATTGCTATTAAATTGCTCTGGGAAAAGCTCTGCAATTTTTCGCTCAAACTCACTCCCAGAGTCCCATACAATCTGCTTGGTTTCAGGGTCAACAATACTCACCGAACGACCACCATAAGCATATAATTTGTCATATGTCAGACGACCATTTTCATCCAACTTCGGCAAACCTGTCAGTGGGTCTTTTTGATAACCTTGAGTCCAACTAATAGTCAAACGTCCAATGTGTGAATCCTTAATTAAATTGTCCGCACAAACTTCGCTGGCCTCAACCGTTTGACAAGGTTTAAACACCTCGGGGTTTAATTTTGCCCCTTTCACACCTGGTGCAAGCTGACGTAAATGTGCTGCATAATCGCCTTTGGCATCAAAGCCTGCTTTTTTAAACAAATGTTTGATACGTATCTCTTCTGCATAACCTGCACTTAGATCCCCGCTTTCAAAGTATTTGGCTTCATCCCTTAGCCATTCACGGGCATCCCCTTCATTGGCCGTGACCAAATAGGTTTTACCCTTGGCTTGATATTGTGCAATGGCATCGGGCATATACATACCATATAGCCCCGGCCAAGAGCGAATATTGATCATGCCTGCATCTTTTGCACATTCCGCAATACTACGCCCCGACGAGTCTTGACCAATAGCACAGTCACGGTCACTGCCATCTAAGGCATTTTCAGGCAAGCTATGGTCTTTGTAGCCCATAGGAAAAAGATCAACAAATTGATTTGTTTCTAAGTCTAAAACCCCAATCGCATTGTTTTCCTGTAAACTGACCCACGCCTTTTTTCCATCAGCACTGACTGCGATGTACTCAGGCTCCAAATCCTGTGCTACAGAGGTGGTTTGAATACCTACGGTCGCGACATTTGAGTATTGGCTGATGTCTGGACCAAAAATACGAATCCCTGCATCCAATAATTCTTGTTTACGGTCATTCCATGCTTGGAAGCCCGCAATGCTTGCTGTTGGTTTTTGAATGTCAGAAACATCAATAATACTAACCGAACCCTCAGGATCAATTTGATAACCCTCATTCGGTTCCGCCTCATTGGCGACCAACACCTTTCGACCATCAGGTGTGAAGGTTAGCATATCGGGTAAAGCACCAACCTTGACTTGACTGATAAAAGAGAGATCCTGTGCTTTAAAGAAAGCCACAATACCTGCTTGAGTTTTATCCTCAGCCTGAACCGCCAGTGCCACGATGCCATTATGTACCGCGACACTATTCACTTCGGAATTGGCTAAATAAGTTTTGGCATCCAAAGATTGGATATATATCGGTTGCGCTGGTTGGGAGAAATCTAGAACATCGACCATGCCTTTTTGTGCATTCACCACGAACAGACGCTTACTCGCAGTATCATAGGCGGGAATTTCAGCCGCACTCTGTCCAAATATCCCCGACTCATAACTTGCAAGATGAACCAGTTCAATACTATTCGGCGTGGCTTCCTCTACCATTGGTGGTGGTGTGATGGTTTGTGCATCATCACTGTCATTACACCCCGCTAATCCCAACCCCATGCATGCTAAAAAGACAGCACTATATGTTTTATTCATCATGATCTAAATGTCGGTTCAAATTCAACCAATGTATGACGCAAGGGTTGCAAACACATGACGTAGAGATGTCAATTTGATGGCAGGTGATAAATGCACTTTCACAACATCAGTTCTATATAAATTGAGCTAAACTATTTAAAATTTTCACTTTGTTGTGTCTATGAATCAAACGCCGACCCATCAAGCACTCGCTCCTGAATACCGTCTTTTGGTGCTTCTGGTTTCGATTGGCTTTTTTATGCAAGGCTTAGATACCACCATTGTGAATACCGCTCTACCCGCTATGGCAGCCAGTCTGAATGAAGACCCGCTCCAAATGCATAGTGTGGTCGTGGCCTATGTGCTTGCCGTTGCTACCTGTATTCCCTTGAGTGGTTGGCTCGCCGACCGTTTTGGGGTGCGCAATACCTATTTCAGCGCCATAATCATTTTTACCCTTGCATCACTGGGCTGTGGCTTTTCTGAAAGCTTAAATGAGTTATTGTTCTACCGTGTACTCCAAGGCATAGGTGGTGCATTATTGCTCCCTGTTGGTCGTTTAGCCATGCTCAAGGTCATTCCGCGGACACAGTTCTTATCGGCCATGAGTTTAATGAGTCTTGCGGGACTAATTGGCCCTCTGATTGGTCCAACACTCGGGGGCTGGTTGGTCGAAGTCAGTACATGGCATTGGATTTTCCTGATTAACCTCCCCATGGGGCTATTAGGAGTCTTGATTAGCTTTAAAGCCATGCCGAATGTCACTGAGCAGAATGTGCCAAGTTTTGACTTTTGGGGTTTTATCCTGTTGGTGATCACCATGGCAGGACTATCTTTAGGGATTGAAAATTTTGCCAGCCCACACCTAACTTTATGGTGGAGTATGGGGCTGATTGTAGTGAGCTTAGCGACTGCTCTTTGGTATGCCTATCATGCACATGCACATCAAAATGCACTATTTCGCAGTAAGCTGTTTCGTAATCGCATTTATGCCGTGGGTATTTTAGGTAACTTCTTTGCTCGCCTCGGTGGCAATGCCATGCCTTTTTTGATGCCACTTATGCTCCAAGTGGCTTTCGGTTTTGAACCCTTTGTGACGGGACTCTTGATGATTCCCACAGTGCTAGGTTCATTGGCATCCAAACCCATCATTCGTCACTTGATTCAGCACTTCGGTTATCGCCACGTGCTTTTGGTTAACACTTTGTTGGTCGGTGCATGTATCGCCAGTTTTGCCCTCAATACCGCAGATACCCCAACTTGGCTGCGTGCGCTACATTTCTTTGTTTTTGGCATGCTGAATTCACTGCAATTTGTGTCTATGAATACCCTCACGCTGAAAGATCTGCCGCAACAAGATGCCAGCAGTGGCAACAGTTTCTTGTCGATGATTATGATGGTGTCGATGAGTATTGGTGTGGCTTTGGCGGGTACTTTGGTCAATGTCTTTACGGCGTATTTGGGCACAGAGCATATCGTCATGGCATTCCATAATACCTTGATTGTATTGGGCTGTATTAACCTGATTACTGCTGCTATTTTTTGGCATATCCCCAAAGATACCGTAGATGAATAACAGATACAAAGTACAGCCTTTCACTGACCATAATCATCATGGTCAGTTCAGTAAATTCAAGCTATGATGATGAGCTAAAAATCAACACCTGCAAAAGCATGCCTGCAAGAAAAAAAGCCGCCTCTTCTCGAAAAACATCATTAGCCTATTACGCAGCCGCCTGTGTAATAGTGCTCTGTATCGGTCTCGGAATCACCTATTTTTTCTTACAAAACAATGTCGCATCTGCTCAAGAGTATCCAGTAAAAGGCTTTGATGTGTCTCATCATCAGGGCGACATCCAATGGCAATCCATTTCTCCTCAAGAGTTTAAATTCGTTTATTTAAAAGCTACCGAAGGTGGCGATTTCAAAGACCGTAAATTTCAGGACAACTGGCTCAAAGCCCGTGAACAAGGCTTTTTAGTCGGAGCCTATCATTTTTATCGTTTATGCCGTGATGGCCACATTCAGGCTCAGAACTTTATCAAAACTGTGCCGAAGAAAACTGATAGTTTGCCGCCTGTGATTGATTTGGAATATGACAGCAGCTGTATCAATACCTATACCAGAGAACAACTGCTCAAAGAAATTCAGGTCATGCATGACCAACTCTATCAACACTATGGTTTGCAACCTATTTTTTATACCTCCAAAGCATTTTATAATATTGTTTTGGTCGATGAGTTTAAAAAAACTCCCCTGTGGATTCGTGAATATCAAGGCCAACCTGAGCTCAAAGGCAATCCAAAATGGACCTTTTGGCAACACACCAGCCAAGGTCAAATTAAAGGTATACCGACCTTGGTGGATCTCAATGTATTTCAAGGCTCAGAACAGGATTGGATCAGCTTTTTAGAGCGCCAAGGGCTTTATCAACTGCCACAAAACTTACCAATCAAGTAAGCAGTTCCAAGCTCAGCATTGAAGTTCAAATACTAAAATACCCAGTCAAACTATGTCGCTTATGCCGCATGTAGGACTACGCAATCGATCTGAATAGTGCAATACTGACTTAGGTTTCAATATTAAAATTCAGCATGCGAAAAATCATTCACATCGACATGGATGCCTTCTATGCCTCAGTGGAGTTACTTGATCGTCCCGACTTAAAGCATTTACCTGTGGTGATTTCTTCACACCATCCTCGTGCCGTTATTGCAGCTGCATCCTACCCTGCACGTCGCTACGGACTCCGCTCTGCCATGTCGATGACTCAAGCTAAAAAACGCTGTCCTCAAGTGGTGGTGATTGAACCTAATTTTTCTAAATATCGTGCGGTCTCAGAGCAAATTCATGCAATTTTTCAGCGTTATACCACACTCATTGAACCGCTTTCCTTAGATGAAGCTTATTTAGATGTGACGGAAAATTTACAACAACTGGCCAGCGCCACAGAAGTCGCTGAACGCATCCGTGCTGATATTTTTCAGAGCACAGGACTGACCGCCTCTGCGGGTGTTGCGCCCAATAAGTTTCTAGCCAAAGTTGCGTCGGACTGGAATAAACCGAATGGTATCTGTGTGATTAAGCCCTCACACGTTCAGCAGTTTATTCAGCACTTGCCGCTTAAAAAAATTCCTGGGGTGGGTAAAGTTATGCAAGAAAAATTACATGCGCTCAAACTTGAAACTTTAGGTGATTTACAGCATATGGATGAAAATGTCCTGATTCATCATTTTGGCAAGTATGGTAAGCAGCTGTATCTATATGCACAAGGGATTGATGAGCGTCCGGTACAAGCGGAACGAGAACGTCAGCAAATTTCAAAAGAAACCACTTTTGATAATGATTTAACCATTGAACAATGTCTCCCATTTTGGCCCAAGTTGATTGCACAAGTCTGGCAAAGCTTGGAGAAAAAGCAACTGTATGCCCGTGGTGTCACCATCAAACTGAAACTAAAAAACTTTCAAACCCTACAGCACAGTAAAAGCTTCAAAATGCCATTAAAGCATCAAACTGAACTGCAAATGACCTTAGATATATTACTCAAAGAAATGCAAATTACGCCAGATCAACAATTTCGTCTTATCGGTGTCGGGGTCTATGCGCTTTCGACTCAAGAGCCTTTACCCCAGCTCTCTTTATGGTCGGACTGATTGCTCAATCAGTCATTTTTTAACCAAAAGAACAAAAATAATGCAATTTAGTATTCACAAACTGTGTTTTTAGAGTAATCTAATAGCGCGCTGCATTTATCCATGTAACCGCTGAGATGCTAAAACTTACCTTTACTTTTAGCATAAGTCCTGTGATTGGCGTGACGATCAAATCCGAAGATTACAGGGCATCTCTGATATTTATCATGGTATTCCCCTATATTGCAGAGTAGCACTCTACCATCACAACAATTTACTCCTAAAAAAAATACTTTTATAAAGCCTGTATAAGATTTCCCTATTGATTCAGTTCCTTCAACTTTTGTAATTTCCACATCGATATATTGATATCAATTATCCATTTATCTCCCTCTGTTCACTTTACCTACAGAAATAGATTTGATCCTTCACGCTGTAAAATTCTACACCTGATTGAAAGCCAATATCGTAGCCATCTGTCATACATGAGTTTGTGGTAGGCTATTGAACTACTTTTTATGTTCTATTTTTATACTCATCACACAGGATGCATACATCATGACGGTTCAACGTTTGCATGTCTCAAATCGTTTTTCTGAAGTTGCGATTGCTGGCAACCTCGTTCATTTGGCAGGTCAACTGGCGTCTGACTTTGATCTCGATATTAAAGGTCAAAGCCAACAAACATTCGACATGATCGACCAATTTTTAGCTGATGCAGGCACAGATAAAAGCCAGATTTTATCGGTGACGATTTATTTAAAAGACATTGAAAATGACTATGCGGCGTTCAATGAGGTTTGGGATGCTTGGGTTGCCGATATTGATGCATTACCACGTACCTGTGTTGAAGCTAAACTTTATGATCCACGAGTGTTGGTCGAGTTAACCGTTGTTGCAGTGAAACCTGCTTAAAAATACCCCCATCATAAAAATCATGAAGATTCATGATTTTTATGATGAATGCTGAGATTCAGTTAGCCGATCAGACGTAATTTTCGAGTTTGTGCTGCATTATAGTAATCATATTTTTTGGCCACACGCGTATCCTGAGTCGAACGCGACGAAGCATAGAGATCGCCATAAAAATCTTCACGTAATTGATGATAGTCAGGCACTTCTTCATAACGAATCACTTTATAGCCAGCCATATCGAGGATCGCATCCTGAAACTGTGCCTTTTGTGGACGTTTCAATGAAAGCGGATCTTCTAAAGCAACCACTGCCAAAACTTGTTGTGCACTATCCACAATCACAAAATCAGCCACCAAATTGCGGTATTTGTTTCGCGTACGCGAAAATTTTGTAGTGAGTAAGGCATCATAAGACACATGTGCCAACACAGTATGATGCGGTAAAATTTCTTTTAAACGAGTATAAGTCAGTTGCTCATGCATACTAAAAATAGCACGTTGTCTTAATGCACTATCTTGCTGCTTGGTCTTAGGGATCAACGCTTTACTCGCTAAAATCATAACCAGTATCAACAACACGCTACCAACTACCATATAAGTTGTCATATTTGTATCCTTTTCATCTTTATTATAATTTTCGGTATCACACCGATTTTTATCCGATCAGTATAACCTACTGACCATTTACCCAAACCACGCAATAAAAAAACTAAAGCTAAAATCAAACAAACGCTGATAAAACTAAACAATTTTTTGCAATGTCATTCGTTGTAACACGTTTTGTTTTAATCGAATGATATTTTGGCTCTTTAGCCTATCTACACTGTAATAGAGTGGTTCATTCACGTGCAATATGATTCTTCGGATTGACTCAATTTTCCCGACGGATGGCAGAAAAGCCAATCTCTGAGCTATTTTTCAAACACAATAAAAAAGATCGATCCTAAAAAAGGATGCCGTAGCATCCTTTTTTATATTCAGTTGCGATTAAGCACGTGACTTAGACTTCGGTTTTGATTTTGAATGTCCAAATGGCTTCTTGGCATCACCTGTTTCACGCGGTGGTAAACCTGTATGTTGCGTTAAAATCTGACCACGATCAGGACGCTTTTTGGTATTCGATGGACGCGATTGATTTTTCGCTTGTTGGTTACGGCTCTCACCATTACGTTTTTGCGAATCACCATCCACGGTTGAGTTTTTCTTCCGAGCAGACTGATACTGACCTTCTGTCCCTTGCGGTTGATAGGTTGGAATCAAATGCTGTTTCGAGTTACCAATCAAGTCTTGGCGGCCCATCTCTTTTAAAGCATCACGCAATAAAGGCCAGTTGTTTGGATCATGATAACGTAAGAATGCTTTGTGCAGACGACGACGCTTCTCACCTTTCACAATATCCACATCTTCGGTATATCGCGCCACTTTGGCTAATGGGTTCTTACCCGTGTGATACATGGTGGTCGCTGTTGCCATTGGCGATGGATAGAAAGTCTGTACCTGATCGGCACGGAAACCATTTTTCTTCAACCAAATCGCCAAATTCATCATGTCATATTCGGTCGTACCCGGGTGCGCCGCAATAAAGTACGGAATGAGATACTGCTCTTTTCCTGCTTCTTTACTGAAACGATCAAACATTTGTTTGAAACGATCATAGGTACCGATGCCCGGTTTCATCATCTTAGACAATGGACCTTTTTCGGTATGCTCAGGGGCAATTTTTAAATAACCACCGACATGATGCTGTACCAACTCTTTGACATATTCAGGGTTTAACACTGCTAAGTCATAACGCAACCCCGAACCAATCAGAATTTTTTTGATACCTTTAATGGCGCGTGCTTTACGATACAGCTGCGTTAAAGGTGCATGATCGGTATGTAAGTTTTGACACACCCCTGGATAAACACACGATGGTTTACGACAGTTCTTTTCAATTTCAGGGTCTTTACAGTGTAAACGATACATGTTTGCTGTAGGTCCACCCAAGTCAGAAATGATGCCAGTAAAACCTGGTGCGGTATCACGAATCTTTTCCACTTCACGCAAAATTGATTCTTCTGAACGGTTTTGAATAATACGCCCTTCATGTTCTGTAATCGAACAGAAGGTACAGCCACCAAAACAGCCACGCATGATGTTCACAGAGAACTTAATCATATCAAATGCAGGGAAACGCGCATCCCCATACACAGGATGGGGTAGACGTGCATACGGTAAATCAAACACATAGTCCATTTCTTCCGTGGTTAACGGAATCGGTGGCGCATTTAACCAAACATCACGCTCACCATGCTTTTGTACCAAAGCACGTGCATTTCCTGGATTGGTTTCAAGATGTAAAATACGGTTGGCATGTGCATATAAAACTGGATCATCTGCCACTGCTTCAAATGCAGGCAAACGAATCACAGCCAGTTCACGTGGCGGTAATTTATGTTTAATTGCCTTTGAAGACGGCTGTAATTGCACAATTTGTGTATCAGGATCAAGTTGATCCCCTTCACGAACAATTTGATTTGTCACAATTTCTTTTTGGAAATTTTGGTATTGGGTTAAAGAATTACCCTTATCTTTTTCAATTTCACAGCCATCTAAATCTTCAGTCATCACATAAGGATTAATGATCGGATCAACGCGGCCAATGGTATCCACATCATTGGATGCGATTTCAACAAATTTAGCTTTAGATGGACGGTTTAATTTATTCACGATAAATGCCGTGCCACGAACATCAGTAATTTCGTGAATTTTTTCACCTTTGGCTAAGCGATGCATTACCTCAGTGATTGAACGCTCACCATTACCATACATCAAAAGATCGGCTTTTGAGTCCATCAACACTGAACGACGAACTTTGTCTGACCAATAGTCATAATGTGCAATACGACGTAAAGACGCTTCTATTCCACCTAACAATACAGGTACATCTGGAAATGCTTCACGCACACGTTGGCAATAGACTGTCGCTGCACGGTCTGGACGTTTATTGGGTAGATTATCTGGCGAATAGGCATCATCAGAACGAATTTTACGATCAGCCGTATAACGGTTAATCATGGAATCCATGTTCCCAGCAGTCACACCCCAAGCAATATTTGGCTTACCCAAAACCCGGAATGCTTCAACATTAGTCCAATCAGGTTGTGCAATAATCCCGACACGGAAACCTTGCGCTTCTAACGTACGGCCAATAATGCCCGAACAAAATGATGGATGATCGATATACGCATCACCACAGACCAAAATAAAGTCACAACTATCCCAACCGAGTTGGTCCATTTCCTCGCGCGACATCGGCAAAAATGGCGCAGGTTCAAAACATGACGCCCAATATTTGTCGTAATCAAACAACGCTTTAGGCGCGGTCTGCATAGTATAAGCAGTAGACATGGCTAGCAATTCTCGGCTGGCAGATGAAAGATCTCAAATAGAGATCAAAGATGAAAGCCGATCATTTTACCATGAATTACATTCACCTTGCTTGATTATAATTTATGCAACCCAGCTTAATTCATAATCAACTTATTAGAAGAGTTTTTCCAAGGAAACCTATCTCTTTAATGAAAACCACAATAAAAACAGATAAAACGCTTAATAAATGAAATATATAGATAAAGACAGCTGTTCTAAACTTTCAGACTAAGCAGAATGCAGACAAAGATATGGGACCACATGATCATGCATGAATATAAATTTATTATACTATATAGTTTCTGTTCTCTTCTTACCGATTCACCATTTCGCTAACCGCATGATAAAAAAACCCCCTCTGCATTAAGCGGAGGGGGTTTTTGAATTAATGAGCTGGCGATGACTTACTCTCACATGGATAACTCCACACTACCATCAGCGCTAAGAGGTTTCACTTCTGAGTTCGGGAAGGGATCAGGTGGTTCACTCTTGCTATTGTCGCCAGCACAACTGTTTATGGATACTCGCTAGGTCTTATGATTGCCTCGCTTTCTACCAAATCTTGCACTCGTTCAAAGCAGTGCTTTGAACATCGTTCATAACAGAACATCTGAGTTAATTTAATTTGCACATTCTACTTAGCTTTATAACTAAATCAAGTTGTTTGCAGTGATTTGAACCACAACACCAACTGTTTGGGTGTTGTATAGTCAAGCCTCACGAGCAATTAGTATTGGTCAGCTTCACATATCACTATGCTTCCACATCCAACCTATCAACGTCGTAGTCTTCAACGGCTCTTTAGAGGACATAAAGTCCTAGGGAAATCTTATCTTGAGGTAGGCTTCCCGCTTAGATGCTTTCAGCGGTTATCCCTTCCGAACATAGCTACCCGGCGATGCGA
Source organism: Acinetobacter sp. WCHA55 (assembly GCF_002165305.2). NCBI lineage: Bacteria > Pseudomonadati > Pseudomonadota > Gammaproteobacteria > Moraxellales > Moraxellaceae > Acinetobacter > Acinetobacter sp. WCHA55. Next base: position 3,245,120 of record NZ_CP032286.1, read on the forward strand.
CTGGCGTCACAACCGGTACACCAGAGGTTCGTCCACTCTGGTCCTCTCGTACTAGGAGCAGATCCTCTCAAATTTCCAACGCCCACGGTAGATAGGGACCGAACTGTCTCACGACGTTCTAAACCCAGCTCGCGTACCTCTTTAAATGGCGAACAGCCATACCCTTGGGACCTGCTTCAGCCCCAGGATGAGATGAGCCGACATCGAGGTGCCAAACACCGCCGTCGATATGAACTCTTGGGCGGTATCAGCCTGTTATCCCCAGAGTACCTTTTATCCGTTGAGCGATGGCCCTTCCATACAGAACCACCGGATCACTAAGACCTACTTTCGTACCTGCTCGACTTGTGGGTCTCGCAGTTAAGCGCGCTTTTGCCTTTATACTCTACGCGTGATTTCCGACCACGCTGAGCGCACCTTCGTACTCCTCCGTTACTCTTTAGGAGGAGACCGCCCCAGTCAAACTACCCACCAGACATGGTCCTCGTCCCGGATAACGGGACAGAGTTAGAACCTCAATATTACCAGGGTGGTATTTCAAGATTGGCTCCACCGAAACTAGCGTCTCGGTTTCAAAGCCTCCCACCTATCCTACACAAGTAAGATCAAAGTTCAATGTCAAGCTGCAGTAAAGGTTCACGGGGTCTTTCCGTCTAGCCGCGGGTACACCGCATCTTCACGGCGAATTCGATTTCACTGAGTCTCTGCTGGAGACAGCGCCCCCATCATTATGCCATTCGTGCAGGTCGGAACTTACCCGACAAGGAATTTCGCTACCTTAGGACCGTTATAGTTACGGCCGCCGTTTACTGGGGCTTCGATCAAGAGCTTCGCTTACGCTAACCCCATCAATTAACCTTCCAGCACCGGGCAGGCATCACACCCTATACGTCCACTTTCGTGTTTGCAGAGTGCTATGTTTTTAATAAACAGTTGCAGGGGCCTGGTTTCTGTGGCTGCCAATAGCTCAAGGAGTAAATCCTATCACCGTCGGCAGCGTACCTTCTCCCGAAGTTACGGTACCATTTTGCCTAGTTCCTTCAGCAGAGTTCTCTCAAGCGCTTTGGTCTACTCGACCTGACCACCTGTGTCGGTTTCGGGTACGATTCCTATGTAACTGAAGCTTAGAGACTTTTCCTGGAAGCATGGTATCAGCCACTTCACTGTACAAGTACAGCTTGCTATCAGTTCTCAGCATAGAGTACCCCGGATTTGCCTAAGATACATGCCTACAACCTTCCACCTGGACAACCAACGCCAGGCTGACTTAACCTTCTCCGTCCTCTCATCGCATTACATAGAAGTATTGGAATATTAACCAATTTCCCATCGACTACGCCTCTCGGCCTCGCCTTAGGGGTCGACTCACCCAGCCCCGATTAACGTTGGACTGGAACCCTTGGTCTTTCAGCGTGCGAGTTTTTCACTCGCATTGTCGTTACTCACGTCAGCATTCGCACTTCTGATACCTCCAGCATACTTCTCAATACACCTTCATCGGCTTACAGAACGCTCCCCTACCACTTGCAATAAATTGCAAATCCGCAGCTTCGGCATATAGTTTTAGCCCCGTTACATCTTCCGCGCAGGCCGACTCGACTAGTGAGCTATTACGCTTTCTTTAAAGGGTGGCTGCTTCTAAGCCAACCTCCTAGCTGTCTATGCCTTCCCACATCGTTTCCCACTTAACTATAATTTTGGGGCCTTAGCTGGCGGTCTGGATTGTTTTCCTCTTGACTACGGACGTTAGCACCCGCAGTCTGTCTCCCGGATAGTACTCATTGGTATTCGGAGTTTGCATCGGTTTGGTAAGTCGGGATGACCCCCTAGCCGAAACAGTGCTCTACCCCCAATGGTATTCGTCCGAGGCGCTACCTAAATAGCTTTCGGGGAGAACCAGCTATCACCGAGTTTGATTAGCCTTTCACCCCTATCCACAAGTCATCCCCTGGCTTTTCAACGACAGTGGGTTCGGTCCTCCAGTTAGTGTTACCCAACCTTCAACCTGCTCATGGATAGATCACCCGGTTTCGGGTCTACACCCAGCAACTAAACGCCCTATTAAGACTCGATTTCTCTACGGCTCCCCTATACGGTTAACCTTGCTACTGAATGTAAGTCGCTGACCCATTATACAAAAGGTACGCAGTCACCGAACAAGTCGGCTCCCACTGCTTGTATGCATGCGGTTTCAGGATCTATTTCACTCCCCTCACAGGGGTTCTTTTCGCCTTTCCCTCACGGTACTGGTTCACTATCGGTCAGTCAGGAGTATTTAGCCTTGGAGGATGGTCCCCCCATATTCAGACAAGGTTTCACGTGCCCCGCCCTACTCGACATCATCATATAAGCCCTTTCGTGTACAGGACTATCACCCACTATGGTTGCACTTCCCAGAGCATTCCACTAGAACTTATATGACTTAATGGGCTTTTCCCCGTTCGCTCGCCGCTACTGAGGGAATCTCAATTGATTTCTTTTCCTAAGGGTACTGAGATGTTTCACTTCCCCTCGTTCGCCTCGTATGACTATGTATTCATCATACGATACCTGCCTTATGACAGGTGGGTTTCCCCATTCAGAAATCTCCGGATCACAGGATATTTGCCGCCTCCCCGGAGCTTATCGCAGGCTATTACGTCTTTCATCGCCTCTGACTGCCAAGGCATCCACCACATGCACTTAATTACTTGACTATACAACCCCAAACAGTCGTTAATCCCTACAAGTAGGATTAAGACAGTCTATGATGATTCCTCATCACTTCCTTACAGTTTGTTGCTCTGTGTACTTAAACACTGTACAGCTTCAATTCAATTCACATACCAAAACGCTTGATTCAGTTAATTTCGCTAGTAACTCATTTCTCCAACCTTCATCAATCAGTAATAAATCACTGTTAATGTCGATCTTTAAAACGAGTATGAACAAATTATTTCAACTCAAATATATTCTGTTAATGATTTTTCCAGCCTTCGTCAGGTCAGGAAACTGTGATAAATCACAGAAGTTAATAAGCTTTAACTTACTAAATTCTATAATCTATGGTGGAGACTAGGAGAGTCGAACTCCTGACCTCCTGCGTGCAAAGCAGGCGCTCTACCAACTAAGCTAAGTCCCCAGCTTATCAATAAGTCAATGTTTCTGTTTTTCTGTATTCAGCATTTAATAATACCGGTTAGTCAGATTTGGTGGGTCTGACAAGACTTGAACTTGTGACCCCACGCTTATCAAGCGTGTGCTCTAACCAACTGAGCTACAGACCCTCAGATACATCGTCATGAAGAACAACTTGTTGTGGATTCTTACCAATCGTCAATCTTTCGTTAAGGAGGTGATCCAGCCGCAGGTTCCCCTACGGCTACCTTGTTACGACTTCACCCCAGTCATCGGCCACACCGTGGTAAGCGTCCTCCTTGCGGTTAGACTACCTACTTCTGGTGCAACAAATTCCCATGGTGTGACGGGCGGTGTGTACAAGGCCCGGGAACGTATTCACCGCGGCATTCTGATCCGCGATTACTAGCGATTCCGACTTCATGGAGTCGAGTTGCAGACTCCAATCCGGACTACGATCGGCTTTTTGAGATTAGCATCCTATCGCTAGGTAGCAACCCTTTGTACCGACCATTGTAGCACGTGTGTAGCCCTGGTCGTAAGGGCCATGATGACTTGACGTCGTCCCCGCCTTCCTCCAGTTTGTCACTGGCAGTATCCTTAAAGTTCCCGGCTTAACCCGATGGCAAATAAGGAAAAGGGTTGCGCTCGTTGCGGGACTTAACCCAACATCTCACGACACGAGCTGACGACAGCCATGCAGCACCTGTATGTAAGTTCCCGAAGGCACCAATCCATCTCTGGAAAGTTCTTACTATGTCAAGACCAGGTAAGGTTCTTCGCGTTGCATCGAATTAAACCACATGCTCCACCGCTTGTGCGGGCCCCCGTCAATTCATTTGAGTTTTAGTCTTGCGACCGTACTCCCCAGGCGGTCTACTTATCGCGTTAGCTGCGCCACTAAAGCCTCAAAGGCCCCAACGGCTAGTAGACATCGTTTACGGCATGGACTACCAGGGTATCTAATCCTGTTTGCTCCCCATGCTTTCGTACCTCAGCGTCAGTATTAGGCCAGATGGCTGCCTTCGCCATCGGTATTCCTCCAGATCTCTACGCATTTCACCGCTACACCTGGAATTCTACCATCCTCTCCCATACTCTAGCTTCCCAGTATCGAATGCAATTCCTAAGTTAAGCTCAGGGATTTCACATCCGACTTAAAAAGCCGCCTACGCACGCTTTACGCCCAGTAAATCCGATTAACGCTCGCACCCTCTGTATTACCGCGGCTGCTGGCACAGAGTTAGCCGGTGCTTATTCTGCGAGTAACGTCCACTATCCAAGAGTATTAGTCTCAGTAGCCTCCTCCTCGCTTAAAGTGCTTTACAACCAAAAGGCCTTCTTCACACACGCGGCATGGCTGGATCAGGCTTCCGCCCATTGTCCAATATTCCCCACTGCTGCCTCCCGTAGGAGTCTGGGCCGTGTCTCAGTCCCAGTGTGGCGGATCATCCTCTCAGACCCGCTACAGATCGTCGCCTTGGTAGGCCTTTACCCCACCAACTAGCTAATCTGACTTAGGCTCATCTATTAGCGCAAGGTCCGAAGATCCCCTGCTTTCCCCCGTAGGGCGTATGCGGTATTAGCATTCCTTTCGGAATGTTGTCCCCCACTAATAGGCAGATTCCTAAGCATTACTCACCCGTCCGCCGCTAGGTCAGTTACCGAAGCAACATCCCCCGCTCGACTTGCATGTGTTAAGCCTGCCGCCAGCGTTCAATCTGAGCCATGATCAAACTCTTCAGTTAAAATCATTAGTAGCTTATGGCTACAAATCTTGGCTCATCAATTTTCTGACATTAATTTCTCAAATAAACTTCGAGTAATTTCTACCATTCAATCAATGAAATATCTTCGATCGATCAATCAGTAAAAATCCACACAAGTTGTTCTTCATAATCTCTTAATGATCTTCTTACTGATTCGTCATCAGCAAGCTAGGTCGGCTATACTACTCTCTTTCAAGAAGAAGTCAACTGGTAATTCAAATTATTTTAAACTCTCTTTCTAAAACCCAACTCAATCAATTCTAACTAAGCTACTGTTTTATCAGAAGTTTTAATCTTCATCACCGCCGATGGATGTGCATTCTACAGCATTTCTAACTGCTTGCAACACTTATTCTGAATAAATATTTTCACATGTTTACTTTTCAAACTCACATAAATTTAAGCTATTGTTATTTATAATAAAGTTATTTTATAAATTTTAACTCATTTTCATAACCACTTAAATTTAACCTGTGCGGTATACATTTTACACCCTAACATATTGTTTTATCTTATATATTTTAAAAACCAACTCAATTGCTATCTTTAAACTGCTGTTTCCTCATCCACTTTCTGCTGAATCTTTGTGCAGCATGCTGTTTTATCAAACATTTTTTTAACTTAAAAGCAAAACAGCCTATCTATTTCTAGACAGGCTGTTGCAATGATTACTCTATATTTTTTAGAACTTCATACTGATACGTGCCCAATAATTACGCCCTATATTATTAAATTGTTCGGTCGCAGCATAACCAAAACCGGAACTTCCAAGTTTATTCAAGTGCTCGGCATAGTTTTTATTCAACACATTATCTATTCCGACTGAAAGGTCTAGATTTTTTTGGATATTATAAGTCCCATTTAAAGACAGCGTTCCAAAACCTTTACTGTCTTCTAAATCGTATCCAATGATATTGCCTTCTCGGTAGCTAGTACGATCTTGTGCTGCAACCACACGCCATAATAAACCAAGGTTATATTTTTCTTGCACATAGCGTAGATTAAAACGCCCTTCTAATGGTGCAATTTGCGGTAAAGCGGTATGATCCGTTGTATTGTCACCCCACGCATACATGGCACTGATGTCTGCTTGAATCTGATCGGTAAATTGGTAGCCTATCCCTGCTTCAGCACCCGCAATGGTTGCATCGACATTTCGGCTTTTGGCTTCCAACCGCCCCATTGAACCTGTCGGGGTATATGCCACTAAAATATAGTCTTGAATCAAACCTGCATAAACTGAAGCCCATGATTTAAATGCACCCTGTTCATATTGATAACCTGCATCAAACTGCGCGGTTTTTTCATTCTCTAGATCAGCAAAAGTCGTACCTGTGCTTTGATGGTATTTGGTACTAAACAACTCCCAATAATCAGGCACACGCTCTACATAACCCAAACCTGCGTAAGTTTTAACATGTTCCGCAAGTTCACTTTCAATTCGAATAAAACCACTTGGCAAAGTTTCTTTACGCTCTGTATCACTGGCTAAGTTATCAATCTTCGCTTGATCGACACGTGCACCTGTTACCAGTTTATGCTGATCATTGAATGCATAACTCAGCTCACCGAAAGCCCCATAAGACTCAAATTCCATATTGGTTTTAAAGGGGGAGTTCATACTCGGCATAGCATACATGATCATATTTCCACCATGCTTATTGCGTTGCGAGTCTATTCCTGTCATCAAGCTGACTTTGTCCCATTCAGAAGTCATTGCAGCACGTGCGTTCAAAGTACGACGCGTTACTTCCATTTCCATCTTATTCGGCACAGTCATCTGCATACCATGCATCGTCATAGTCGTTGTGGGCGGCGTTCTTAAGCGAAAATTATCCATGACATGATCGTTATAGCTATAGTCAACTTGCGCTTCGACCTTTTTGATCACCTCACCAATGTTTTTCTTTTCTATATGTAAGCCTAGGCTTTCACGGGCAAATTTAGAGCCATCCATGCTACGTCCAGCATAAACAGCCTCACCATCACTTTTACCACCTTTTAGCTCTATCCATGTGTCTTCATCCGGAGTCCAGCCTAATGCAAGATCTGCATTCCATTTTTCCCAATCGGACGGAACCGTATCGCCCGCTCCATCTTGATAACTGCCTGCAATCGAACGATTAGCATTTAAACGTGCATATTTCTTTTCATCACCAACAGCAGCTTCAACATTCTGATCCAAACGACCATAAGAGCCAAACATGACACTGGCTTGTCCACGATAAGGTTTCGCCGAAGTGAGCTGTTCAGGTTCACGTTCAAAAATAACGGTTGCGGCTGAACCAGTATGCGCATACTGAACAGTTTGCGGCCCTTTTACGACGGTGATTTTGTCGTAGCTTTCAGGAGAAACATACGACGCTGGATTATCCATACGGCTTGGGCATGCGCCTAGGTTTTCCGTACCATCGGTGAGGATTTTAATACGGGAACCAAACATGCCACGGAAGGTCACATCGCCATTCGCACCGCCATTTTTGATTTGATTAAAGCCTACAATACTTTGTAAGTAGGCCGCCCCATCAACCGCAGGAATTGGCTGCGTGGGTTGTTTCGGATTGGCATGTACAATCAGACCATGAGCATCATTGCCCTGCTGAGCCGTCACCACAATCGGCGCTAAAATATGCGCACTGTCTGTCTCTGTGGCAAATACGACACTTGAAAAACAAGCAAGAGAAATCGCAGCCGCAAGAGGCTGTAAAAAGAATGTAGGCTGAGCCATTTTTATTCTCACTAAATCTATAAATACAACTAGGCTAGAGTCCGTTAAGACCCGAAAAATAAATGTCTAGGTTTATACAAACAGTGGCGGTGCTCGCCCTTGCGGCAGTAAAAAGAGTTGTTGCAGTGCAAACCAAACATGCGCAAAGGCTTTTTGGAATGCAATTAAACGGACTTGAATACGGTCCAGTACCGCTTTTAACTCTAAATCAGGCGGCAACACGAGATTGCCATATACTGTACAGTATTGGCATTGATGACTTGCATCATGATGATTGTGCTCAGCAGGTTGTGAGCTGAGCTCATGCTGAGTCTGCATATCATGATGATGCGTGGAATGCTTTTCAGCATGAGAACTGAGATGTTCAACTGGCTTGAGTAAAAGCGCACGCGTAATGGTTTCACAGACCGGCGCAATTTGATATTGCGTCGGAAGCAAAGGCTGTAAAAAAACAGCAATCTGTAAAAACACGGCTACACAAGACAGTAGCAACGCAGCTCTAAAGAACAATCCATTCCACCTGAGTTGAGGACGCGGGAAGTATATAACAAAGCCCAATTAAAATTGGGCTTTGTTTATGAGATTTAGGAAAAATTAACGTTTTACAGCTACTTTTTCTTTTTGGCGCTGACGGGTCAGTTTTTCCACTTTCTCACGTGCGCGTTGACGCTTCAATGGCGACAAATAGTCGACGAACAATTTGCCATTTAAGTGATCCATTTCATGTTGAATGCAAACAGCGAGAAGTTCGTCAGCTTCGATCTCAAATGCTTGACCTTCAAGGTTAATTGCTTCGATCTTTACGCGTGACGGGCGCTCAACTTTGTCGTATATTTGAGGAACTGATAGGCAGCCTTCTTCATAGGGCTGCGTTTCTTCAGTCAATGGGGTGACTTTGGGGTTAATGAATACCAAAGGTTGATCTTTATGTTCAGATAAGTCCATGACAATCAGCTGAATATGACGATCAACTTGTGTCGCGGCAAGTCCAATGCCTGGCGCTTCATACATGGTTTCAAACATATCTGCAGCCAGCTGACGAATTTCATCAGTAACTTCTTCGACGGGTTCTGCAATGGTACGAAGACGGGGATCAGGAAAACTTAAAATAGGTAATAAGGCCATACTGCGTCCTCAATTATGCCATTGATCAAAAAACCAAATGAAGGGAATGCTTGATCAAAAAAATGTGTGTAATATCGTTATTATAACGCAACTACATACATAATTTTAGGAATTATGATAATGAAAAAGGTTTTTATGGGCATGCCATCTTTTAGTGCCTTGGGGTTTAAGCAACACATGTTAGCACTTGCGGTTTGCGTAAGTGTTGGCACAGGCGTCATTTCAACAGCTCAAGCTGCGCCTACACGAAATTACAATCCACCTGCTTTAAAAGCCAATGCACCGAATGTTTATGTGGTGAAAAAAGGCGATACATTGTGGGATATCTCTAAACGTTTCCTAAATAATCCTGTGCGTTGGCCTGAAATTTGGGCCAGCAATAGACACGTCAAAAATCCGCATTGGATTTTCCCAGGTGACCGCTTACTGATGTGTACTCATGACGGCCGTCCAATTATTGGTAAAGACGAGGGCGATGGCTGTGAAGGGATTATTCGTCGCTATACAGGTGGCGCTAAACTTCAACCTCAAGCACGTGTTGAATCCTTAAACAACGCTATTCCTGTCATTCCACTGGAATACATTAAAAACTGGCTTGAACACAGCACTATTCTTTCAGAGGAATCTTTGGAAGGTACACCGTATATCGTCGGTGCTGCTGATCAACGGGTGATTGCGGGTAAAGGTCAAACCGTTTATGCACGTGGCCAAGGCATTGAAGTCGGTCAACGCTACGCGATTTACCGTGAAGGCGAACCGTACATTGTGACGGATGCAGAGGGCAAAAAACAAAATCTAGGTCTAGAATTGACTCAGGTTGGCTCAGCCATTGCCATTCGTGGTGAAAATGACATGTCCACTTTAGAAATCACAGATTCGTATAATTCTGAAGTACGTCGTGGTTACCGCGTACTGCCTGAATACGACGCCATGCTTCCAACCTTGTTCTATCCAACACATGCACAAGATGTGACTGATGGAGGACAAGTGATTCGTGTTCAAGGTTCGATTGGTCTAGCTGCGAAGCATTCGGTTGTAACCATTGACCGTGGCACAGTGGATGGCGTTCAATCAGGTTATGTGTTCTCAGTTAGTCAAAAAGGTCAAGAAATTCGTGATCCGAAAACCAATGAAAAACTGACCCTTCCAACGGAGCGTATCGGTAACATCATGGTATTTAAAACCTTTGACCGTGTCAGCTATGCTTATGTGCTCGACAGCGAACTACCAGTAAACTTGGGCGCGAAACTTTCTCCCTCTGTTGTGGATGAATAATCCGTTGCCTTAAGGTGTATATATGCTGAACTCTTTATCACATGAACAGATTGCAACAATCACCCTGTGGTATTTAGTTCAGCATTCTTTATCGAGCTTTCAAAAACTACAGCAGCATTTTGGCACAAGCACAAAAGCCGTTGCTGCTTCCAATCTTCAGATCTGGTCAAATCTAGGCTTACACAAAAGTCACCTACAACGTGCCGCAGAAATTCAAACACCTGCTGGCCAAATCAAATTACAAACTTTACTGCATGACGTCCAAGCCAGTTGTGATTTTATTTTGCTTGATACAGAAAGTCATTATCCCTCGCAGCTGCTACCCTATTCTGACCGACCACCCATTTTATTTGGTCAGGGCAATCCACAAAGTTTACTCCAACCTCAAGTTGCTATCGTCGGTAGTCGGAAACCCAGCCCGCACGGCAAACAAGTGGCTTATGACTTTGCTTTTTACCTCGCCGAAAAAGGCTTTTATATTTGCAGTGGTTTAGCTGAAGGTATTGATGCAGCAGCGCATCAGGGTGGCTTAAAACATCAGCGTACCATTGCGGTGATGGGCACAGGCTTAGATCTCACCTACCCGCCCCAACATCAAGCCCTGCGTACGAAAATATTGGAAAATAATGGCTGTATTATTACTGAATTTTTACCGCATACACCACCTTTACAACATAATTTTCCACGGCGGAACCGCATCGTCAGTGCATTGAGTTTAGGGGTTGTAGTTGCAGAGGCAGCAATCAAAAGTGGCTCTCTTGGCACAGCTAAATCTGCTGCTGATCAAGGCAAGACAATTTTTGCGATCCCTGGTCATATTTACAGTGAGCACCATCAAGGTTGTCATCAACTGATCCGAGAAGGGGCAATTTTGGTCGATCATCCTGAGCAAATCATTGAAGACTTGGCACTCCCCACCCAATGGCATAGCCAATCCCAGTCGCAAGAAACTATCCCAAGCGCGAGTTTTGAGATCCCATCTGATTTACTCGAACTTTATAATCAACTGGATTGGGTCGGGCAAAATATGGATCAACTTAATTTCAAACTCAACACCGATATTGCCACACTTACCAGCCAATTAATGGAACTGGAGATTTTGGGCCTCGCACAACAACAGGCTGGCAATTATCTGCGTTGCCGTTCCAGCCAATAAGGTTCACAATAACCCTTTATGAATCAATAAAAGGTACAAAGTGTAATGATTACCACCTCTGTGACTGAAGCGGCGCAATGTTTAAAACAAGGTCAAGTTTTAGCATATCCAACAGAAGCAGTATGGGGTTTAGGCTGCGATCCGTATAACGAACAGGCCTTTCTAGATATTTTGCAGATTAAGCAACGCCCGATCGAAAAAGGCGTGATTTTACTGGCTGGGCAACTTGCTCAAGTTGAACCACTTTTAGAACATTTAGATCCCGACATCCGCCAACAAGTGATCGACAGCTGGAGTGATCGTAGTCCATCAGAACGTGCAACCACGTGGTTACTACCTGCAAATGAACATATTCCCACATGGATTAAAGGCAATCATCCCAAAGTTGCTGTACGGGTAACCACGCATCCGATTTGTGTGGCGCTTTGTAATGCCTTTCAAGGCTTTATTGTCTCCACCAGTGCCAACCCTGCTGGATTGCCACCTGCCCGTTCACTACAAGATGCCAACCACTACTTTTCGCAACAGGTCAATTATCTGAATGGTGACCTAGGCTTGAGCCAAGAACCGAGCCGCATACTCGATGCCGAAACTGGTGCAGTGGTTCGTGCCTAAAAACATGCTATTTCTCAGGATTTTTACTGAAACATAGACAAAAAAAAGCTCAGCCATATAGGGATGGCTGAGCATAAAAAAGGATGTGTAATCACATCCAGAGGGTCTGAAAACTGATGAGCAAACACTTAATACCCGTTTTGACATTGGCCTAAGTTTGCAGTGCGCGTATTATGTAGCAAATTGCTTTTCTAAACAAATAGATTTTTTATATTAAAAACTTCGTTAAAACGCTGATTAATGGAGATAATTAAAATATCATTCAAATTATCTACCTATTTTTAATCAGCTTTTGCACACATTAAATACATTAACAATCTAAAATAGCATTAATAAATCAACTTATTAATGAATTATTCTATTAAAAAAGTAATTTAAATGATCGTATTTTAATCAATATCAATCCATCGAATTTGCTAAAGGTGCCGTTTTTAAGGCTGTTTTACGCTGTGCGAGTAAAATACCAGAGATAATGACCACACCACCGACCGTATGATAAACCGTCCACGCCTCTTTCAACCAAACATAGGCAATCACTGCAGTAAAGACAGGCATCAAGTTCATGAAAATACTGGTTCGATTCGGCCCTAAATGGGTAATGGCCAACATCCACAGTAAAGGCGCAACCAAAGAAGGGAAAATGCTGGCATACATGACACTTGCTGCATTTTGACTATTGATAGTATCGAGACCGAAATAGGCAATAAAAGGTAAATGGTAAAGCAGTGCAAAAAAGATCTGCACATAGAGGCTCAACATCAAGGGAATTTGCAATTGCCACTTTTTCAAAAACACCCCATAAAAGGCATAAAAGAATACCGCAACCACCATCAGAACATCACCCAAATGCCCACCCGATTGGACTAAGCCTGAAAGATTGCCCTGACCAATGATATAAACCAAACCCGCAAAGGATAAAATACTACCGATCATCGCAAAACGATTTGGAATATCTTTTAAAATCAATAGTGAAACAAAAATAGTGAAGATCGGAATAAAAGCATTAATCAATCCCATATTAGTCGCAGTCGTATAGTGCGCTGCGGTATAGGCTAAGCCCTGATACAACACCAGACCAAATGCACTTAGCACGGCCAACTGACCCAAATGCGCTCGGATTAATGCCCGTTGCCGACATAAAGAGCGCACAACAAAAGGTGTTAACAGAATAAAGGCAAAGAACCAACGATAAAAACTAATACTGACTGGCGAAATGAAATCTGCCACATAACGCGTGACGACAATATTGATCGACCAAATGAGTACAGCAATGATAGGGAGACTCAAAGCCCAATACATACGTTGTGGTGTGGTACTCATGCTTTTTCCCGTTTAGCTTTTGTTTGCAAAATTTAAATGAATGGTAAAACATTTTTATGATTTATTCGAATATCATTTGGGTATCACACATAATTTATACATTTATTTTAAAATGAAAAATTTATAAAAAACAAAATTTTAAACCAATATTAAACTCTACTTTTCAATAAATTAATGTATTTCAGTAGCTTCACTCTACAAAAACACCATAGAACAATATCAACGATCTCTGCATCGTATTGGTGCTGTTCTAGCGAACGTATTTTTTTTTAATTGATCGGTCATTGCTCTTAGACTCTGGCCTACAACAACATATTTCCCGATAGAAGGATGTCGTTATGAAAAAGTTACTTTTAACCACAGTTTGTATGGCCACACTTACATTGGCTGCGTGCGAAAAAAAAGGAACTGAGCCAGCCGTTGAACAAACGACGTCTGCATCTGAAGCGACCTCAACCGAAGCAACCACTATCGTTGCTAATCACAGCAATAACAATATTACCGATATTCAAGCAGATTTGTTAGCCGTACAAACGCTATCGAATGCCAAAGCTCAAGAAGCCGCTACGTTTCAAAAAGAGGTGAGTGCAACCTTAGAGAAAAAGGATCCCGCTCAAATTAAAAATATGGTTGAAAAAACAGAAATCTATGTGAAGCAATTTAATGATGAATTAGATGCCTTAACCTTAAAAAGTGCTGAAGTAGATGCTTTACGTGAAAAAATGCAGGACGCCAATGATCTGGGGGTAGAGCTCACCAAAGAAAGTACAAAAACAACACCAGATAGCGCGAAAATCACCGAACTACAAACCAAAGCAACTGAATTACAGAAATCGATCATTGCTGACGTAACGGCTTTGGAAGCAAAAGTCAAAGCGGCTCCAGCATCTTAATGACTTCCCCACCCTTTAAAGCAAGCCTTGGCTTGCTTTTTTGTTGCGATCAATCCGTAAATAGGCGTGACTTTGTCAAACGCTTCCAACACAATAAAATGCACATCGTATAAGGACACGCAAATGAGCACTTCGATTTATAACATTCCAGTCAAAACCATTCAGGGCGAAGACATCAACTTAAACCAATACCAAGGTAAAGTTCTCTTGGTGGTGAATGTGGCATCTAAATGTGGCCTCACACCTCAGTACGAAGGTTTAGAAAAACTCTATCAAGACAAAAAATCACAGGGTTTAGAGATTTTAGGTTTTCCTGCCAACAATTTCTTGGCACAAGAACCGGGTTCAGATGCTGAAATTCAAGAATTCTGCTCTTTAAACTATCAAGTGGATTTCCCGCTGTTTTCAAAAATCTCGGTTGCAGGGGATGATAAGCATCCTTTATATGAAACACTCACTCAAGCGGTGCCTGAACGTATCGGTGAAGGCCCTTGGTGGAAAGACTTGGTGGACTATGGTTTAACACCGAACGAACCACCTGAGGTACTGTGGAACTTTGAAAAATTCTTAATCAATAAAAATGGTAAAGTGGTTGCACGTTTTGCACCAGACATTACGGCCAATGATCCTCGTATTGTCGATGCCATCAATGCTGAATTGGCCAAATAAGCCCAGAGCTGTTTATAAGCAGTCGAATTTAACGGCTGCTTATATTTTCTTTTTTAAATAGGTAATGACATTCAAATCGGTTGAATCTTCATGATTTGTTCTTTATTTTTATGATTTTACAACACTTCCTTCACGATCAATCAAACACTTCACTCTATGATGTACCTATCCACTCAAGACAATCCGAAGTGAAGCTCATGAATACCTTTATAAAAGCAGCCATTTTATCTATCTCAACGGCATTGATTGCCCTTCCTGCACTAGCAGCACCACAAGAACAACATCAGCAACATCAAGCTGCTCAGTCTCATGGGCATGCGCAAAAACACACATCGAATGGACATCAACAGCCAACTCAAACCACTGTAAAGCAAGCCACTGTCAAAAAATCCAACCGTCCATCTCAAGATTGGAAAGTAGGTCAAAAACTCCCAAGCGCTTACCATAACAATGCCTATAAAGCAGATCACCAAAAATACAAAAAACTCAGCAAACCAGGTAAAAACCAACAGTGGATTAAAGTGAATGGCGACTATGTACTGACAGACATTCGTAATCATTCCATTATTAAAATCATTGCTGGTTAAACTACTGTAAATGAAGAGTGCTCAGGCACTCTTTTTTATTTTAAAAAGTTTTGTTATGACTTTGAAACCCAGCATTTTATCTACACATTTTGCCCTTATATTAAAAAATACATAGCCCAATATTGATTTGATGATGAAAAAGCTTTTACAAAACTTAGTTCTTCCTTTTGCACTGTTTAGTTCAGGCATTCTTCTCATTGGCTGTGAGCAAGCAACAGAGCCGAATCAGCAAGACACCCAGACTGAGTCCACTGAGCAAAGCCAATCTACGATTACACAAAGCCCTGACAAAGCTGAATTGAAAAGTGGCAACATGCTCTATATCGTGCGTGATGTGGCAGATATGCAATTAAAAGCAGGTGAATACGTCACTCAACTGCAAGAAACCCAAAGTGATTTGCAGGCCGCAGTTGAACAGCACGATCAGCAACAGTTGCAACACGCCGCGACAGCTTTACAACAACAGCTCACAGGTTTCAATAGTGCCTTAAACGGCCTAAATCTTAAAACCCAAGAAATCAATGATATCCGTGAAAAACTACTGTCTGCCAACCAACAAGTTTTAGCTTCGCCTTTTTTAAATGGGCAGGTGGATTTTAGCCAAGTCGACTTTAAAAAGATGCAACAGCAAATGGGCACGATTCAATCTGAAATGTTGAAATTGGCTTCAATGATGATTCCGCAACAAGCTGAGAATGATAGCTCAAACGCAGACCAATCTTAAAACATTTAGATATTGGTGTTTTCAGCGATAAAGTAGGAGAAAATGACTACAACCGTTTTCTCCTAATTTGATTGAGGCACGATTTCTCACATGTAGCTGATTATTTTTATGGGCATCCAAGCTTCAGGAAAATCGAGCTATTATCTGTTGAATTTGGCACATGGCCATTTGCGCATCAACCTCGATATGCTGAGAACACTGCATTGTGAAAAAATTATTTTTGAAGCAGGGCTAGCCTCAAAAACCAAAATGGCGATTGATAATACCAACCCTACGTTAGCCGATCGGGCGCTTTATATTGCGAGTACTCAGGCTGCGGGTTTTGAAGTTGTTGGCTATTTCTTTGAGACTGAGCTCAAAGATGCACTATTACGCAACCACTTACGTGAAGGGAAAGCCTGCATTCCTGAAGTCAAGATCAGAGCCACCGCTCAAAAATTTGAACCAGCACACTACACTGAAGGCTTTGATGCACTGTATAAAGTTCGTATTCTCGGGCAAGGTGAATTTTCAATTTCATCCATATAGATTTGAAGCTTTGATGAAAAAACATTAACTATTTCTCATTTTTAAGCTAACATGTACAAATAAGAAACACAGAAAAACATTTTTATAATGAAAAAAGTCATTCTTGTGATCGCCTGTTTAGCAATCATCGTCTTTGGCGGGATGCACTTTTTAATGCCTGAAAAAACCACGCCACACTTAACCCAGTTTTTTTCTAAAGAGCATAAAGAAGTTCAACGTATTCAGGATTGGCTCAAATACAAACAACAGCAGCAGTTACTTTTGGTCGATGTTACAAGCCCTGTCAGCCCAAAACAACAAGGCGCTTATGCTGAATACATCAAACAAAAAATTGAGCTCAACCAGCAAAATATTCAGCGCCTGCAGCTCAGCCACTATCAGAGCAAAGCGTTTAAAGAGCTACAACAGCTCGAAATTCATGCGCTAGAGCAATGGAATACCTTATTTCAAACGCATATTGTAGATGCTTTCGTAGAACAGCAACATTTCACCGAAATTCCAGTTGAAGAATACCAACAATTTGATGCTGAAGCGCGCTATGCCTTACAAAAGCAAGAAGTTCTGGTTCTCGAACACTTACAACAATTGCTGCAACAAGACAGCCCATATCTGTCTGACATCGATCATAGCCTACTCAGTGATTGGCTTTATTACCAACTGATGCAACATGAAATCCATCCAGTTATCTCTGAATGGTTAGAAGTCGAAACGGATATGCCTCGTCGACGAAGCCGTCAAGATGCAATGCAAGACTTAAGACTTTATAAACGGTTTAACCCAAATACTGATGAATATAAGTACATCATGTCACTTGAAACACAGCTTTGGCATGCCGAACACCCATCTTCAAATTTGCAGGTACAACCGTCCAACACCATGTCAAATTCGGATATCGAAATCGATCCAGAGATTGTGATTCCTGAAGATGAGCCTCAGGTTGAACAAATCAAAAAGCTGATTGAGACGCAGCACGATACCGTTAGCCGCATGATGTTCAGCCAATTGCGTCAAAGCTTTTTGAAAGATATTTAAAACAATGCTTTGAGTTCATACCTCATTAATACGAAGACTGTTCCTGAGTTTTGCTCTGCGCTAACCAATCTTTAAAAGCCTTTTGCATAGCGTGACGCTCATATGGCTTGGCTAAACGTGCTTCCATCATTGAGAAATCACCTTTGTAAGCTGCTTCAATTATGGCTTTGGTCAGCTCCTGAATGCTCGCGCGACCCCGATGTTCATATTGTAATATTTCTTCTGAAGTTAGCACCAAGTCCCAACACGACACCACTGAACTCATATCGACTGCGATACTCAGATAATAATGCTCAAAATCTTGGTAAAGTTCCCAAAAGTGGGATTCATGCGCAATCAGGTTCATCTTCACCTACCCTCACAGAGAAGCTTTCAAAATATAACTTCTATTGAATAAAAGATATGCAACTTTAGATAACCGTGCCCCTGCTTAACGAAATAAATCAAGCATAGGAACGATGGTTCAGCTGAGGTTCAAAAATTAAGTATTCAAAATATTTTAGAAGCCAGCGTACAGTTAAAAGACGAAGCACTATCATGCAAAACAAAGATTGTGCCTATGCAAGAGACCGATCCAATCCATTTGAACGACTTCAACCCAAAATCATTAAATCTATATGAAACAAGCAATTGACACAATTTTATATAGACATAAAAAAGCCACCCTTTCGGGTGGCTTTTTTAATCTCAAACCGTCTCTTACTGAGCGCGGTTTTTGATTTTGCGGATGGTTTCCAACTGCGCAGCAGTTTCTGCAAGAGCAGCCAAAGCAGCAGCCGAGTCCAAGTCGCTCTTTTGATTTGCAAGCAATTGTTCAGCGTGTTTACGCGCTTCAAGAATTGCTGCTTCATCTAAGTTTTCTGCACGGACTGCAGTATCTGCAAGTACCGTAACAACATGCGGTTGAACTTCTAGAACACCACCAGATACATAGATCAACTCTTCTGTACCGTTTTCCAACAGAACGCGGATTGCACCCGGTTGAAGTAAAGTTACTAGCGGCGCGTGGCCAGGCATAATACCTAACTCACCACCAGCACCTTTAGCAATTAGCATCGTTATAGTGCCCGAGTACAACGACTCTTGAACACTAACAACATCACACTGCATAGTCGCCATGAGAATCTCCTAAATTAGGTAACTAATTAAAGTTTCTCAGCTTTAGCAATTACTTCGTCAATACCACCAACCATGTAGAACGCTTGTTCTGGGATGTGATCGTATTCACCAGCTAAAAGACCTTTAAAGCCACGAATCGTTTCTTTAAGTGGTACTAGTTTACCAGGAGCACCAGTAAACACTTCAGCTACGTGGAACGGTTGAGAGAAGAAACGTTGGATTTTACGCGCACGGTAAACAGTCAACTTATCTTCTTCTGCAAGTTCGTCCATACCAAGAATCGCGATGATGTCTTTCAATTCTTTATAACGTTGAAGAACGTTTTGAACTGAACGAGCGATCTCGTAATGCTCAGCACCCACTACAAGTGGATCTAACTGACGTGAAGTTGAGTCAAGTGGATCGATCGCTGGGTAAATACCAGAAGATGCGATGTCACGGCTCAATACTACAGTTGCGTCTAAGTGAGCAAACGTAGTTGCTGGCGATGGATCTGTTAAGTCATCGGCAGGTACGTATACCGCTTGGATTGACGTAATCGAACCAGACTTAGTCGATGTAATACGTTCTTGAAGAACACCCATCTCTTCTGCAAGTGTCGGTTGGTAACCTACTGCAGATGGCATACGACCTAGAAGTGCTGATACTTCAGTACCTGCTAGTGTATAACGGTAGATGTTGTCTACGAACAATAGTACGTCACGGCCTTTACCGTTTTCGTCTTTCTCGTCACGGAAATACTCAGCCATGGTCAAACCAGTCAACGCTACGCGTAAACGGTTACCCGGTGGCTCGTTCATCTGACCGTAGACCATTGCTACTTTGTCTAGAACGTTTGAGTCTTTCATCTCGTGATAGAAGTCGTTACCTTCACGAGTACGCTCACCAACACCAGCAAACACAGATAAACCTGAGTGCGCTTTAGCGATGTTGTTGATCAACTCCATCATGTTTACAGTTTTACCAACACCGGCACCACCGAACAGACCAACTTTACCACCTTTAGCAAACGGGCATAGTAAGTCGATGACTTTAATACCAGTTTCTAAAAGGTCAGTAGAAGCTGCTTGTTCAGCATAAGAAGGTGCTTGACGGTGAATCGGCAAACGCGCTTCAGTCGCAACTGGACCAGCTTCGTCGATTGGGCGACCAAGAACGTCCATGATACGACCCAAAGTCGCTGTACCCACTGGTACAGAGATTGGAGCGTTAGTATTCGTTACGTTCAAACCACGCTTAAGGCCTTCAGTAGAACCCATTGCAATAGTACGAACTACGCCATCACCAAGTTGTTGCTGAACTTCTAATGTAGTTTCAGTGCCATCAACGTGGAGAGCGTCATAGATCTTAGGAACGCTGTTACGTTCAAACTCGACGTCGATAACCGCGCCGATGATCTGAATGATACGACCGCTACTCATTGCTGTCTCCTCAATTCAAAATAATGTTAAACGGCAGCGGCACCACCAACGATCTCAGAAATTTCCTGAGTAATCGCGGCTTGACGCAGCTTGTTATAAATAAGTTGTAGGCTCTTGATCAAATCACCTGCGTTGTCCGTTGCAGCTTTCATTGCAACCATACGAGCTGACTGCTCACACGCGATGTTTTCGATCACGCCTTGATATACCACAGACTCGATATAACGAACCAATAAGCCATTTAAAAGCTCTTCAGCTTCAGGCTCATAGATATAATCCCAACCGTATTGACGGTTAAGTGTCTTGTTTTCTTCAGCAGTTGCTAAAGGAACAAGTTGTTCGATTTTTTGATCTTGAGTCATGGCATTGACAAAGCCGTTTGACACAAGATAAATACGATCTAACTCGCCTTTATCAAATGCGTCTAACATCACCTGTACAGAACCAGATAACTGTTCAAGGCTTGGTGTATCACCGACATTTGTCGTAGCACCCAGCACTTTACCGCCGTAGTTTTTAAAAAACGAAACCGCTTTTTGACCAATTAAAGCAAATTGAACTTCAATTGACTGCTCTTGTTGCTGTTGTACGTGTTTAACCACTTTTTTGAACAAGTTAATGTTCAAACCACCAGCAAGGCCACGATCTGAAGACACAATGATATAGCCAACGCGCTTCACAGGGCGTTCAACCATATAACGGTGTTTGTATTCAGGATTCGCTTGAACCAAGTGAGCAATTACACGGTGCATATTTTCGGCATACGGACGGCCTTGAGCCATGCGCTCTTGCGCACGACGCATCTTAGAAGCTGCTACCATCTGCATCGCGCGAGTAATTTTCTGCGTGCTTTTGATACTAGCTACTTTGGCGCGAATTTCTTTTAAATTTGCCATACGCTTAACCTAGTATTCGAAGGCCCTTTCGAGCCCTCGAAGGTTGATCCGTGAACCAAACCAAAACTAAATCCAACTGAAGTTGAAATTAGTAAGTTTGAGTCGCTTTAAAGCTTTCAATACCTGCTTTGATTGCAGCTTCGATGTCTTTGTTGTAATCACCAGTTTCATCGATGTTTTGCATTAACGCAGCATTTTCTGAACGGAAGTAAGAGATTAACGCAGCATCAAAGTCTACGATTTTCTTCACTTCAACGTCAGCCATGTAGCCTTCGTTAGATGCATAAATTGAAACAGCTTGGTCAGCAATTGAATATGGAGCATATTGTTTTTGCTTCATTAATTCAGTTACACGTTGACCATGTTCAAGTTGCTTACGAGTTGCTTCATCAAGATCAGAAGCGAACTGAGCAAACGCTGCCAATTCACGGTATTGCGCCAAAGCAGTACGGATACCACCAGACAATTTTTTGATGATCTTAGTCTGCGCTGAACCACCAACACGAGATACAGAGATACCCGCGTTCACAGCAGGACGAATACCTGCGTTGAATAATGATGTTTCAAGGAAAATCTGACCATCAGTGATCGAAATTACGTTCGTTGGTACGAATGCAGATACGTCACCCGCTTGAGTTTCAATGATTGGTAATGCAGTTAATGAACCAGTTTGGCCTTTAACTTCACCATTCGTGAATTGCTCAACATAGTCAGCAGAAACGCGCGAAGCACGCTCAAGAAGACGAGAGTGAAGATAGAATACGTCACCTGGATACGCTTCACGACCTGGTGGACGACGTAATAACAATGAAATTTGACGGTAAGCAACAGCTTGCTTAGACAAATCATCATAAATAATTAGTGCATCTTCACCGCGGTCACGGAAGTATTCACCCATTGTACAGCCAGAGTATGGAGCCAAGTACAACATTGCTGCTGGATCGGCTGCAGCTGCTGCTACAACAGTGGTATACGCCATAGCGCCAGTTTCTTCTAGCTTGCGTACAACGTTAGCAATAGTCGATTGTTTTTGACCAATAGCTACGTATACACATTTAATGCCAGAGTTTTTCTGAGCGATGATCGCATCGATCGCCATAGCTGTTTTACCAGTTTGACGGTCACCAATGATCAACTCACGCTGACCACGGCCTACAGGGATCATTGTATCTACTGATTTATAACCAGTTTGTACAGGTTGATCCACTGATTGACGCCAAATTACACCTGGTGCTACTTTTTCAACAGCATCAGTTAATTTTGCATCAATTGGGCCTTTACCATCAATTGGGTTACCCAAAGCGTCTACGACACGGCCTAAAAGTTCTGGACCAACCGGAACTTCTAATACACGACCTGTGCAACGCGCTTTTTGACCTTCTTGAAGGCTTAAGTAGTTACCTAAAACAACGACGCCCACTGAATCCTGTTCTAGGTTCAGTGCCATACCGTATAAGCCGCCGTCGAATTCGATCATTTCACCGTACATTGCATCAGCAAGGCCGTGAATACGCACAATACCGTCGGAAACCATAACAATGGTTCCTTCGTTTTTAGCGGTCGCGCTGGTGTCCAGATCGCCGATACGCTGTTTAATGAGCGCACTGATCTCGGATGGATTCAGTTGTTGCATTGCGCTATACCTCAATCTTTTTAAAGTTCAGTCTTCATATGCAATTAAGCAAGAAGACGAGTCCGCATTTTTTCTAGCTTGTTAAGCGCAGAATCATCTATCACTTGGTCGCCTGCACGAATAACAACACCAGCAATAAGCTCTGGTTTAACTTCTACAGAAACATTTACCGCAGCTTCGAATTTTTTCTCTAAAGCATGTGCAAGTAATTGTTCTTGTACAGAAGTCAATGGGAATGCAGATTCAATGACTACATCCACAGTATTGTTATTCTGTGATTTGAGCTGCTCGTATTCAGCAGAAATTTCAGGAAGAAGCGCCAAACGGTTGTTTTCAGCAAGCAATGTCAAAAAGTTTGACACTGCTGCAGTTTGGTCTTCGCCTAATACTTTTGCAAAAAGACTTACCTGCTCAGCAGGAGTAAGCTCAGGGCGAGTTAAGAAAGCTGAAAATGCTTCGTCTTGCACCGCAGCACTGAGCAAGTTCAATGCAGATGACCAAGAGTCAGTTGCATTTTGCTCAGAAGCGTAAGCAAATGCTGCTTTAGCGTACGGGCGTGCCAACGTCAAGAGTTCAGCCATAATCCGCCTCTCTTAAAGTTTAGCAGCCAGCTGAGTCAGCATGGCATTGTGAGCTTCAGCATCAACTTTTTGGCTAAGAATTTTCTCAGCACCTGTTACTGCAAGATCAGCAACTTGTTGACGTAATTCTTCACGAGCAGAATTGATTTCTGTATCAACAGCTTCTTTTGCTTGTTGACGAATACGCTCACCTTCAGCTGACGCTTGAGTACGAGCTTCTTCTACCAATTGTGCACCGCGACGGTTCGCTTGTTCGATCAATTGAGCCGCTTGCGCTTTCGCTGCATCTAATTCAGCTTTCACTTGAGCTTGCGCATCCGCAAGATCAGCTTTTGCTTTTTCAGCAGCGTTTAAGCCATCAGCGATTTTACGCTGACGCTCACTAATCGCATTGATTAGTGGTGGCCATACAAATTTCATGCAGAATGCGACAAACATCGCAAATGCAATCGCTTGGCCAATCAATGTGAGGTTGATATTCATTGCTATTCCTCAATAGTTTAATTTAGGAATTAAGCTGATTAACCTACAAATGGATTAGCAAAGATGAAGAACAAGCCAATACCAACACCGATCATAGGCACAGCATCAAGAAGACCCGCGATTAAGAACATACGAGTTTGAAGTTGTGGAGCCAATTCTGGTTGACGTGCAACAGCTTCAAGGAAGCGACCGCCTAAAAGACCAAAACCAATCGCAGTACCTAAAGCACCAAAAGCGATCAAGATAGCAGATGCAATTGCAACTAGACCTAAAGTGAGTTCCATGATAATTCCTCAGAGGTTAGGTTTATACCAAATTAAATTAAAAAATTGTGCGCCCAACCATCCAGTGATAGTTAGGCATTACCATTAATGCTTTTCGCTTGCCATGCTCAAGTATACGATAGTCAGCATCATGAAAATGAATGCTTGTAGCGTGATAACAAGAATGTGGAAGATCGCCCAAGGCACAGACAACGCCCATTGGATCCAGAACGGTAATAATGCGATAAGGATGAAGATTAACTCACCTGCATACATGTTACCGAAAAGTCGCAGAGCCAATGAAACTGGACGTGCAAGGAATGTTACTAATTCAAGAATTAAGTTCACTGGAATCAATAACGCTTTTGCAACTGGGTTACTTGGATTAAATGGGTTAAGTGCTAATTCGCCAACGAAACCACCAATCCCCTTTTCGCGAATACTGTAGAACAAGATCAATACAAATACAGATAAAGACATACCTAGGGTAATGTTTGGATCTGTAGAAGGTACAACCTTGAAGTAAACGTGATGAGGATCCATACCAAATACACTTGCACCAATTTGTTGAGCTAAGAATGGAATCCAGTCAACAGGGATTAAGTCCATTGCGTTCATGAGGAAAATCCACACGAAAATGGTCAATGCAAGTGGCGCAATTAAGCGTGATTTGCCATGGAAAGTGTCGCGAACACTTGAGTCCACAAACTCAATGATCATTTCAATTGCAGACTGGAACTTGGTTGGAACACCAGAGTTTGCAGCTTTCGCTACGCACCAGAACAACAAACAGAAAATCACACCAAGAGTGATAGACCAACCCATTGAATCCAAGTGAATAGCAGTGAACCCCATCTGTTGAGCTTCTTCAGCAGTCTCAGCCAACTTCCATGAACCGTCTGGCATTTTGCCATACGTCATATTGGTCAAGTGATGCTTGATATACTCGGTCGAAGTAAGGGCATGTTCTTCAGCAGCCATAAATCACACCTGGTCAATGTCAAATACAAATAGAGAGAACGAACATCGCGTGCTGCTTGATATCTCGTTCATCTCCTAAAAAACTTTTCAATTTTTTGTAGTGCTTATTAAACTCGTTTTTGTTGACGCGACACCCAAAATGGAGCAACCCACGTCATGGTTTGAACGAGCATAAAACCACAAAACAACGCCACCGCTGACAACGGTTTGACATTGCTTAAAATTAAAATGAAACCAACAATCACAATTGCAAACTTACCCATCATGCCTTTATACATGTTCGCAAGAACTTGTTTAGAAGCGCGAGCTCCTGCTGCTCGAAACGACTGCCATGAAAAATAGCAAGTCGCAAGCCAACACACGAGCGCACCTAATGCTGCACTCAGGGCTGCGGTTGAGTCTTTCACGACCCAGCCGATCAAGGCTGAAACAGGAATCATACATGCTTGTAAGAGGACTAAAGCTTTCGCTAATCGTCGGTCAATCAAGCGACTAGTTCGGCTCATTATTTATTCACTCACAACAATCATGCTTGACAAGTTTAGCTGATGATTATTTTTAATCGCAGGCATTATAGAGTTACACCCCTGAACATGCAATCTTTTCCCGACCTAAGTCGAGTTTTTTTCTATGTTTAAATTGCTTTTAAACTAATCAATTATTGTTTAATTTTTGGGTTACTTTCGCGCATTTAGCACACATTTATGCACATGATCGGCCAATTGCTTCCACGCGCTGACAAAATCCCCTGCCCTAGTCATGCTTTCGTCAACAGCTTGAAAAACCAATGGGTTCAACTTTTGATATTGTGCTTGACTGGCATGCACTTCGGCCAAAAGACACATCTTTGAATAAGGACGGCTGTCATTTAAGTATTTGATTTGTGCAACCGTAGGCGCAATATGCGGGTCATCTGTCAAAGCACCTGCAAAGCGTAAGTTTAAAGGTCGCTCCAGATATTGATAGGCATCATGAAAAGACCAATATGGGCGAGCTTGGGTACTTTGACTATATATAGCCGAGGCTTGCAACATTTTCTGAGCAAAGATTTTGGCATTGTTCCAGTAGCGCTCCTTATACTCAGGCATTTGCTGTGAACGCAAGCCTGCAATAAAGAAACCGATGCGTACCGCATTGTTTGGGTCAAGCCAAACATGAGTATCAATGGTGTTTTTTAAGGCATCACCACGGGTATTGCGTAGTGGTAAGGCATTGATAATGCCTGAACCTAAAATAGAAACTGCTTTATCATTGGGGGTCAGGAGTTTATCCAGCGGTGCTTCATGTGCTCGCCCCAACCAAATAACCAGGCCTGCATCCTGAATGATTTTACGATGCATTGGGGTCAAACTCACATCATGTCCAGATTGATCTGCCAACAATAAGGTTGGTTTTTCAATGCCTTTCGTCACTTCCTGTGCAATCAAGTAAATCGGCTGTGTAGAAACAACCAAGTCTTGCGTCCAAGCAACACTACTAAACAGCGCAAACGCAAAAAAAGCCAAGAAACGGGACATGGGGAGCAATCACTAGAAATACAATTAGTGTTATAATATAACAAATCGACAAAAATACCTATGCCTAATCGAAACTCTCTGCACTTCATGTTAAGATTTAATGTCGTTTTTCTTTTATAAATTTTGCACTTGAGGTTTGTTATGAGCGCTTGTTCTCACGAACACCACCATGCTTTACATGATGTGCATGGTCATCACAACGTTGAGACGCGTTTGGCTGAAGCAGAAGTCTTGTGCGCAACAACTGGTGCGCGCCTAACCCCCTTGAGAAAAGAAGTCTTGGCACTAATCCTGAATGCAACAGGCCCGATGGGTGCGTATGATTTGTTGGCTAAAATTAAAAGCAATGCGGACCGCCCTGCTGCCCCACCGACGGTGTACCGTACCTTAGACTTTCTATTAGAAAAAGGCCTCATTCACCGACTCACCTCGATTAATGCCTATATTCCGTGTTGCCATCCCCGTGAAGGCCATCAAGCAGCCTTTCTCATTTGTACTGATTGCAAATCAGTGACAGAGGCCTCTGCTCAAGGATTATTACAACAACTCGATGCACTTTCCGCAGCCGATGGTTTTACGGCACAACATAGCATTATCGAAATTTCAGGAATTTGTCAGCAGTGTCGCCACAAATAAGCCTCGATCCTGTTCTGGTCGAACTCTCCCAAATTAGTGTTCGTATCGATGAGCGCGACATTTTAAAGCATGTCGATTTTGTCTTACATGAACGGGAAATTGTGACTCTGATTGGCCCAAATGGTGCTGGAAAATCCACGCTTATTAAAGTGCTGTTGGGTATTGTGCATCCTAATGCTGGCAAAATTAAAACGACAAAGTCCCTCAAATTTTCCTATGTGCCACAAAAGTTTAATCCCTCACATAGCCTACCGCTTAGAGTGAAAGACCTCTTGGCTTTGGAAAAATGTGATCCTACAATCAAGCAAGAAATTACCTGCGATACTGGAATCAGCAAACTTGAAAACGCCAAAGTGCAGCAACTTTCAGGCGGAGAACGACAACGTGTTTTGCTGGCGCGTGCACTATTACGTCAACCCGATATTTTAGTTCTCGATGAACCAATGCAGGGCTTAGACATTCAGTCTGAGGCTGAGCTATACGACTATGTGCGCAGCTTACCCGCCAAATATGGTTGTGCTGTACTCATGGTTTCACATGATTTGCAGTGGGTCATGCAAGGGACGCATCGAGTGGTGTGTTTGAATAAACACATTTGCTGTAGTGGCCTACCTGAAAACGTGCAACAACACCCTGAGTACCAAGCTATTTTTGGTACCAACCGCGTGTTCTATCAACATCATCATGATCACTGTGCGCATGGTGATAGTGCAACGCCTTGTCAACATGACGCTCGCCCACACATTCACCCTGAACCGGAAGCTTAAGTCATGATGGAATGGTTACAACTGCTGTTACCTGCATGGATTATGGGCACGCTGCTGGTCTTTTTGACTGCACCGCTGGGCTGTTTGATGCTATGGCGTCGTATGTCATTCTTTGCCGACACCATGGCTCATGGCACACTACTGGGTGTCGCGATTGCAGGAGCAATGGCATTACCCCTGTGGATGGGTGTGGCTTTTATTGCGGGCTTGTTGGTGGCGATCCTTTGGGTTTTACATGATCCACGTTTACCGAATGATGCCTTACTCGCACTCTGTTCTGCGACCTTACTCTGCTCGGGTCTGATGTTTATTCAACACATTCCAAGTTTAAGACCTGAGTTACTCAGCTATTTATTTGGTGATTTGCTCACAATTACATGGGCAGACCTGCCCGTTTTTGCCACTGTTATTGTTATTGCATTGACAGTGCTTTATAAAAGTTGGCAGGCTCAAATTCAAATCGCGATCGATCCTGATATGGCTGTTAGTGAAGGCGTCAGTGCGAAATGGCAACGCTTGATTTTTATGTTGCTACTGGCTTTATTTACTATTTTAGCGCTTCGTGCAGTGGGTTCTTTACTGATGGGGGCCTTGCTTGTCATTCCAGCACTTACCGCTCGACTGCTTGCTCACTCTCCAAAACAAATGGTGATTTGGGCCTTTGTGATTGCGCAAATTGGGGTGACGGTTGGTTTATGGTCCAGTGCGGGGCTGAATACTTCTACAGGGCTTAGTATTGTCTTAACTATGTCGATTCTATTTGCACTGATTTTTATCGCACAGAAGTTTAAAAAACTGACATAACTAAATGAGCCATAAACGTTATTTTATCAGCGCATGTCTACTCGGACAAAAAGTCCGTTATGACGGCAAAGACTGCGTAGTCTCTCAGTTAGTTCAAGCTTTGATCGATAAAAATTATGTCAGCTTATGTCCTGAAGTCAGTGCAGGACTTCCAACCCCCGCGTCCCGCAGCAGAAATTCGCCACGGGTCAGGTGCTGATGTTTTATTCGGTCACGCACAAGTTTTTTCCGAAGATGGCTATCAGATTAGCGATGTCTTTATTCAAGGTGCCTACAAAGCTTTAGCATTGGCACAAGCCAATCATGTCACTCATGCCGTGCTCAAAGCCAATAGCCCATCCTGTGGTAGCGATGGTATTTATGATGGTTCATTTACAGGGCAAAAAATTGCGGGAGAAGGAGTCACTGCCGCCCTATTTCGTCAGCACGGTATACATGTGGTTACCGAGCAACAATTTTTAGCAGAACTGACGCAGACTAAACTTACTGATACACTAAACTAAGCAATCCCGCCGCACAACTGAACAACACGGCAAAAGTACGATTAAGATATTTTTGCTGTCGCGGGGATTTTAAGAGTTTTAAAACTTTCGCTGCTAACCCTGTATATCCTGCCATCACAATCAAATCAATCGTGACCATCGTGGCGGCCATCACCGCATATTGACTCCACTGTGGTTTAGACAAATCCAAAAATTGCGGTAAAACTGCCAATAAAAAGACGATTGCTTTGGGATTGCTCATATTGATTAAAAATCCATACATCACCAATTTGGAGCGTGACTTAGTCGGTTGTTCTTGTTGAATGTCAATCGATTGGATGGGTGCCACCCATTGTAAATAAGCCAAATACAACAAATAAGCCACACCAAACCACTTCACGGCCCAAAATGCCCAAGGCGTTGTCGCGAAGAGCACCCCTACCCCAGCCGCCACTATACCGATTTGTACCAACAAGGCGAGTTGTAAACCGAGCGCATTCCAATAACCATGCCGAAAACCGTAGTTAAGGCCACTTGACATTGACGCAATGGCCCCTGCCCCTGGAGAAAGACTAATGATCCAACATGCGAGTACAAAGCCTAGCCAAATTTGAAATGACATAAAAGATATTGAGAGAAAATGACCACTCAATTATATGATCTTTCATGCTTTTAGGGTTTGTTATTCATCAATGAATTTAACACTTAAGGCTATGAAGCTGAAACGGCATAAGGCACAATAAGTGTAGCCAATAGAAATAACAATTTTTTTAGGAGCCATGAATGACCGCCCAATCTGTAATCCTACCATTACCTTCAGATCA
The DNA here is from genome assembly GCF_002165305.2 of Acinetobacter sp. WCHA55. NCBI lineage: Bacteria > Pseudomonadati > Pseudomonadota > Gammaproteobacteria > Moraxellales > Moraxellaceae > Acinetobacter > Acinetobacter sp. WCHA55. The sequence continues at coordinate 3,275,065 of NZ_CP032286.1, forward strand.
TGCCCGTTTTATTGTTTTACGTTTAAAAGATTTAAGTATTGAAGAACTTAAAGAAAAATTAGAAGATTTATTTTCAACCCGTGATCGTCTTATTACTCAACATCCACATGCTCAAATTAAAACAGCGGTTGCTTTTGGCCCTGAACTTTGGGCACAACTTCATCCTACAGCGCCTGCAGGGTTTAAACAGCTAGAGCCCATTTACGGTTCTTTTAATATGCCTGTCGCACCTGCGGATGTTTTAATTCATATTGCGGCTCAACGTACCGATATTTGTTTTGCCCTTAGCCAATCGTTCTTTGAAGGCATCCAAGATAAAGTGGATGTTTTAGATGAACGAGTCTGTTTCCGCAATTTTGATGGTCGAGATTTGACTGGGTTTATTGATGGTACTGAAAACCCGCAGTTCCCCGATGATCGTGCTGAAACAGCATTATTAGGTGAAAATTCCGGAGTATTCGCAGACGGTTCTTTTATCTTTGCACAGCGCTATTGCCATGATTTGGAAAAGTGGAAAAAGCTAAAAGTTGATGCTCAAGAACAAGTCTTTGGACGGACAAAACTTGAAAGTATTGAACTAGATGATGACGTTAAACCTGAAAATTCTCACGTTGCACGTGTCGTGGTTGAAGACGATGAGGGCGAGGAAATGGAAATCCTACGTCACTCTCTTCCTTATGGCGATGGTAAAGGTGAGCAAGGCTTATTTTTTATTGCCTATACGAAAGATTTAAGCATTATTGATGCGATGTTATTGCGTATGTTTGGCACCAGCGGTGATGGAATTCATGACCGCATGCTTCATTTTGTGACTCCTGTTGATGGTGCTTATTATTTTGCACCGAGTGAGGAGTTGCTGGAAGAAGTTTTGGAAGGGTGATTTTTAATGCTTAACTACAGTAAGAGTCTACTGTAGTTAAGCTAATTTTTACAATTCTGTCTTCCATACTTTATTTTTCACCAACTTCCCATCTTTAATATGTAATGCAATATTATATTGAGCAGCCCCACCACTACTTAATGAGTTGATTATGTATAAATCATTATTTTTCTCATAAATCTGAAAATCAGCAAGTTCATTCTTACTACTGAGCCCATCTTTTGGAAAAAAATAGTTTTCCAATTGATCTGAATTAATAATAATTTTTTGCTCTTGTATTTTAACTACTATTCTATTCAACTGAAGAAAATTTGCAGTAGGGAGGTCACCATCCGTACCATAAAAAGCCTTCCCTTTATACAAACTATATAACTCCCTCCCCTTTAAACTTTTGGAATAATTTTTTGAATTCAAATCTGCATCCTTCGATGAGATCTCAACTGTATATAAAGAACTCCTATATAAAGCAGTTCTAACATCATATTTTTTTAATTTTATTTTGTTATAACCATCGAATCTATTAATTCTATTATTATAAATATAACCATTCACACCAGACGATGAGTTAATAAAACAAAAATTATTCACAATATCATCTACACATGAAACTATTTCTCCATTCTTCTGTTTAGATATAACCTTAGAGCTCAAATCTGCCAATTCACGAACATTAACATAGCCATCCTTATCTTGAATTAATCCGAAATCAGCATAAATACAACTACTAATTGTCATTAAAAAAGGAAAAAAGACATAATTCATTTTATTTTTGCTCATTTAGGGTAAGTTCCTTTTTTATCGCGAATGTATTTAATTTTTATATTAGGATATTGACGCTGAAAGCTTATGATTTTTTCTGCCAAATTTTCAACATCCTTATTCTGCGCACGAGTACAACCCATTGTAACCCGCCAACCCTGCTTTTCAGCATAAGGATCTTTTAAGCCAGAGCCTCCTCCATGAACCCAACGAGCCCTTGTATCTGTACTACGAATTTTTGTAGTTCCATATGCTGCCCCCAATTGACTTGTCCTAGTGCCACCAGAAATAATTGTATAAAATCCAGTGAACGTCCCATCAGCATTACTTTTAGCTTTACTAGACACTCTACTTCCTGATTTGAAACTAAAAATCTTGTTACCTAAATGATCATAGAAAACAGTATATCCATCTTTGGGCTCTTCAAACGGGCCATAATCCATATCTTGAAATGTATAAATAACAGCCATCCCATCAGATATTTTCACTTTCACATCCTTTGTATTCCCATTCAATTGCGTTTTATTTTTATCAATTTTTGGAGGCTCTTTTACCTTTTGATTATTAATCGCTTCTTTTGCTACTGGAGTGGCTTTGTTGCATAAAGCCCTTAAAGATAGAGCTTTCCTAAGTTGCTCAAATTTAAGTGACAACTTGGGTATGAGGTCGGCCTAATTCTGTAAATCTATTTAAAATGGCTATACGAGCATGTACCTCGTTGACTTGGCTTTGAAAGTTCCTAGCACTGAGTTTATCGCCTAATAATTTGATGCAGTGCATCTTGGTTTCAACCAGACTTCGCTGATGGTAGCCCGACCATTTTTTCCATAGTGTCCTGCCTAAACGTTTAACAGTGCGAAGTAATTCATTTCGCTCTAGCGAATGAACTTTTTTATCTTTCCAAGGCTTGGCATTTTTTCTAGGTGGAATCACTGCATGTGCTTGCCGATCTGCAATGACCTGTCGGCATTGCTTGGTGTCATAAGCGCCATCGGTATATACGGAGTCAATCTGCTCATCCAATGGAATCTGATTGAGTAAATCCCCAAGCACCTGTGAATCACTTACATTGTTGGTCGTGAGCTGAACGGCTCGTATTTGCAGGGTTCTAGCATCTATACCAATATGAAGTTTACACCATTGGCGACGATATTCAGACTGATGCTTTTTACGTTTCCATTCACCTTCGCCCAAAAACTTTAAGCCAGTAGAGTCTACGAGTAGATGAAGCCCATCACTGTTTTTCTGATAACTAATTGCAATATCAATATGCTTTTGTCTTCTACAAAGCGTACTGTAATCTGGTGCTGTCCAATCTAATCCACAAAGTTTAATTAAGCTTTGAACAAAGCCAGTGACCATGCGTAAAGTAAGTCTAAATAGAGATTTGATCATCAAACAGCATTGAATCGCTATGTCGGAGTAGGTTTGACTTCGACCTTGTTTGCCTTGAGGTTCTGCATACCATTGTGTTTTTGGATCGAACCAAATGGCAATATTCCCACGATTAATGAGAGCTCGGTTATATGCGGGCCAATTGGTTGTGCGGTAGATTTTGTGTGTAGGCTTCTTCATTTGGAAATTATATTGCTGAAGAAGCCCTTAAGAACAGCTTTGTGCAACAAAGCCACTATATTCTTAAAGTTAGCCTCTTCAATATCACCATATATTCTAGAATTTCCTTTAATTTTTTTATTGGTTGGTATAGGAATACCGATCAAAGAGTAATCTACAATTTGCTCATCTGTATAAGCATAGCCTTTTTTTGGACGCAATATCTCATATATATTAGACATTATTCTTCCCCATAAACCGCATTAGCAGATATAACTTTTATTTTTTTAATATTATCTATAATTTTTTTAGCGTCTTTTTTTGAAGTAATAACTCCATTTAAATTTAAAATAACTGGCTTTCTAAATTCATTAGCCTCTTCAACAGTCATTGCATTGATGTTATTTGAAACACCTTGATTTAGTAGAACAAAACTATTTCTTTCATGTTCTATACATGAAAAACTAATAGGGCTTAAATATCCTTCTTCTAAGATTATTTTTTCTTTATTATTTATTTTATCTATTATTGGTAGGTTAATTACGGTTTTTTCATCAATTAACAATTTACTACTTCTACATTGTCTAACGATTCCTCCACTACCTCTATCAACAAGCCCCTCCTCAGAATCATAACAACTGGAAAGAATTTTAACTCTTTTCTTCCCACATTTTATTTCTTTTGATTCATATATTTTATAATTTAAACTCCCTCCATCTGATAAATCAGAAGAGTTACACCCATAAACCACTATCGATATCAAGAAAATAACCAAAAAGTTATTCTTCATTTATTTCACCATTATCTTCATCAATTAGCGGAGAATCTATATGATTAAGCTGTTCATACTCATACGTTGTTTGTGGTTGGAACCAAATGTCTTGGGTTACTTCTTCAATAATTTCCAAATTCAAATTTTCATCACTTGATGAGGAATATCCAGTTACTGTCATACCATTATCGTCTGTCGCTCCTAAAATTTGTTGTCCAGATGGTAAGGTTAATTTATATTTTTGTCCTTTTACTGGATTATTTTGCTGATCCCTAACAAGAAAATTTCCATAAAACATACTTGGTAAATTAGGTAATTCAGCATTTACTGTAGCCCCACCCACAAAACGATGCTGACCCGCCTTACTTTCAAACTTTCCACCTGTTGTCGTAAAAATCCCATCGCCGTTGATTTTGAGCTGCGAACCACCAGCAGTGAGCACAATTTCTTTTGGACTGGTTATTTCTATTTTATCTTCAGTTGAGATGAGCTTAATCACCTTACGCGCAATCGCCTCTATCGCATCATCTTGCGCCTGTAATTCAACTTTTCCTTTTGCAGCAAATGCCTTTAACCCTTTTTGTGCAGAAAATAAGCTCACCTTATCCAGTGCATGAGCAATAATATTCTTCTGAGCACTTAAATTAATGGAGCCTTGTGCGCTTTCAGCGATGTCTTGAGTAGCTTGTAAAACAATATCTTCAGGCGTCGTGAGGGCAATACCATTGGGAGAAGCCAGCAACATTAAAGCCTGACGAAAAATCTTCGCTTGAGCTTGATTCTGAGTATCCTGCGTTTGCTCTGCCTCTTGAGCATATGTCTCCATAAAGCCTTGCATGGAGCCCAATGCCTGCATGGGATTAACATTCAGTTTGCTGCCTTTATTAAAGCTTCCGCAAACACTGGTCAAATCAAAGTCATTCATCTCGACATTAGCAATCACTTTGCCAACATCTTTTAAAGCGGAGAAGGGATCCGCATTCAATTTTTCTTTGACACTTTGCAACTGACTTTTCAAAGCATCTGAGCCGTGTTCTTCGAGATTATCAATAAAGGCTTTTAAGTTTTCAATTGAGTTATTCGCGTCTTGAAAGAAGTCTTTAAATTCATTGATCAAATTGTCTGTGTCTTGACCAAATTTTTGAATATCCTCAATGAAGCCACCACAGCTTTTTAGTGCCGAAATCGGATCTTGACTAACTGCCGTTTTAAATAAACCAACAGTTGCTTGGAGTGCTTGATTGGCTCCTTTTAACTCTAAAGATTGAATCAACTTAGGCAGACGATTGACGACATTCAGTGCATCAGTCTGTTGTTTGACAGCCAAAGTACTCAGCATGTGCATACTGTCATGACCTTGCTGCAAGATGGACTGAGCTTCTGATGCAGCCAAATGATCTGCGACCGCTTGATCCTGAGCATAGGTACTAATTAAGAGACCCTTTCCTGCACGCATTGCTCCCCATTGATCCGTTCTTAGCTCAAACCCCTCACCACGCCCATCACTGTTTTCAGTTTCTTTTGGATGACTCAGGTTACCAAGGTTGAGCTGACTCGCTCCATGACTACTGTGGAGCTGCACACTAATTTGTCCAGTCGTATCATCAAAACGCAGTTGGTTAAAGCCTTGCCCTGCAACCTCTTGTGAACGGATTCCGCTGAGCTTTTTCGTCGCAGGCAATGCCCCTTTCACATCAAACATGGTTTGGTGACGCTCGGCTTCATGAATTCGCCCTACGACAAAGGGTCGATCGACATCCCCCTCAAAAAAGTCGATGACCACAATTTCTCCGACACGCGGATGAAAACGTGCGCCATATCCCTCGCCTGCCCATGGGGTCAATACATCGACCCAAGCCGAGTCCGTGTCATTATCATTTGCACCCGCACCACCATCATGAGCATGGTCATCACTACGCGTAAACATGAAGCGAACTTTAATCCGTCCCCAGGCATCCACATAAATTTCTTCCCCTTCAGGCCCGACGACTTTGGCCCGTAAAGGATAGGCTACTGGACGATGGATCCACGCTTGATATTCAGGAACAATTTTGACCTCACGGCGTACGACAAAGAGCTCATTGGCCTGTCGTTCCTCACTCAGACCTTGCCAGCAACTTCCTTTTAGTAACAGATTGATTTGCTGCAATAACTCTTTGGGTAAATTATTTTGGTTATAAAAGACTTTACCTAAAATGAGAAATTCACGCTCTGCGGACACATGCTGGTCTATTTCAGGATGATCCACCATTTCAAACCAATAGCCGATTTGCGCATCTCGAACGCTACTTTTTGCCATGAAATATTTGGCCTGAAGCTCGTGATATTGGTTCAGTTGTTGGTTGAGACGATCTAGTTGACTGCTATTGGCAGGTGTGGCCTGATCCTCACCCTGTAAATCACCTTCCCATGCCGGACTGACACACCAAACTTGTTCCAGACCCAAACTTTCATTGTCTTGTTGATCACTGTGCTGATGCGCACTCGATACAGGCTGACTCTGATCTTGAGCTAAATGTTGCGCTTGCCAACGCTGCGTCTGTACCGTGGTGGACTGTAAGTAACGTTCAGCAATAAAACTGGTGATACTATCAAAAGGCTCGGTGGCATGGCTGCGGTGGAAACGAATCTTTCGGCGGCCCAGCGCTCTAAAAGCTTGATTATCATCAATCAACCGAAGTTGCTGTGCCTGAATCGGCTCGGACGAACTGAGCACCACCAGAGCTTGTTCATCGATCAACCAATTAATCCCTTCACTCCGCCATAGTCGAGTGAGAAACTCAGCGTCGGTTTCATTGGACTGCATGACAAAGGGACGTACATCATAATCACGACTCAAACCGTCTAAGTTCAGGCTTAAGCTGGCTGCAAATAATGCACTGTGACTTTGCCATTCGCTAAACAGAGTTTCAGTGATTTCACGAACACTTTTACTCATAAACACACGACTGTTTCTGCGCTTATGCCACAGCGCAGTTGCATCTTCAATCGTCAGTTTATAAACAGTTAGCGCGCCATCATTTTGCCCCTGACTGGCACTGGTAATCACGCCCGTCAGACGAGAAAGCTGTCCCACATCTGTGACCTGATCAACCGCGACTCGCCCACCAATGAACTGTTTTAAAGGCAAATAAGCATTGGTCGATAGACATAGAATTTCAGCTTTTAGGCCCTGATTAATGCGATGTTCACCCTCAATGCGTTGAATAAACACCTGTGTATTCAAAGCTGGATTAGAAAAATGAATATGCACAGCACGTTTTTGCGAACCAAATCCAAAGGATTCCAGCATTTTATAAATAGAATTGAACATGATCATTGTTAAGTTATTGGTTTTTATACTTGTGCGCGGAGTGTACAAAATGTCTTTTTTTTAATCTAGTAAAATAATGTTAATGAAGACATAGCTCTCAAAACAAAAAGGAGCAATCTGCTCCTTTTTGTTCGATCTCATTTCAACTTTAGAAGGCGACACGTTTATAGTGACGGTACTCTGGCTTCCAGAAGTTCTTTTCAATTGCATGTTGCAATTGCTCATCACTAACAATCGGGGCTACACCTGCATCCATTGCTGCTTTCGCGACTTTAAAGGCAATTAACTGAGAGACTTTCTGAATTTCATCAATTTCAGGCAACAAGTCTGCTTCAGGATTAACCAACATCGGTGAGCAATCTGCCAAAGCATTACTCGATGCAATCAGCATAGAGTCAGTCACACGAGTTGCATTGGCTGCAATCACGCCCAACCCAATGCCTGGGAAGATATACGAGTTATTGCACTGCGAAATATTATAAATTTTGCCTTGATAGTTGACTGGAGCAAAAGGACTGCCTGTCGCAATCAAAGCCTTGCCATCCGTCCAGTGAATAATATCTGCTGGTACAGCTTCGACACGCGACGTTGGATTCGATAGGGGCAGCACAATCGGACGCTCACAGTTCGAAGCCAAAGTACGAATTACTTCTTCAGTGAATAAGCCTGGCTGACCCGACACCCCAATCAACACGGTAGGTTTGGCATTTTTCACAACATCGAGCAGTGAAATCACCTCTTCGGCATTGCCCCATTGCGCAATCACGTCTGGCTTTTGTGCCAATTTACGTTGGAAATCAAGTAAGTTAGGCTGATTTTCAGTGATTAAACCAAAACGATCGACCATATATACGCGTGCACGCGCTTCAGCATCAGTTAAACCTTCAACTTTCATCTGCGCAACAATTTGCTCAGCAATACCACAGCCTGCTGAACCCGCACCTAAGAAGGCAACAGTTTGATCTTTGAGCTGTTTACCTGCCGCACGTGATGCAGCAATCAAACTGCCCACAGAAACGGCTGCTGTACCTTGAATATCATCATTAAAACAACAGATTTCATCACGGTACTTATTCAATAAAGGCATGGCATTATTTTGCGCGAAGTCTTCAAATTGAATTAAGGCTTTCGGCCAACGGCGCTTGATCGCCGCAATCACTTCATCGACAAAAGCATAGTACTCATCACCACTGATGCGTGGTTGATTCCAACCCATATAAATCGGGTCATTGAGTAACTGCTGATTATTGGTGCCAACATCGAGAGTAATTGGTAAGGTGTAGGCTGGGCTAATACCACCACAAGCGGTATATAGCGACAATTTTCCAATCGGAATACCTATCCCGCCAATACCCTGATCGCCCAAGCCTAAAATACGCTCGCCGTCAGTAATCACAATAACTTTGACATTTTTCTTGTTGATGTTATGCAAGATGTCATCAATATGCGCACGGTCTGGATAAGAAATAAATGTGCCACGATGGCGACGATAAATATCCGAGAAACGCTGACAAGCTTCACCCACCGTTGGAGTATAGATGATCGGCATCATCTCACTTAAATGGTTTTCAATGAGGTGATAAAACAATGTTTCGTTGGTGTCTTGAATGTTACGCAAGTAAATGTGTTTATTAATCGCATCATTAAAAGCACAGTACTGTTGATAAGAACGCTGACTTTGTTCTTCAATGCTTTCTTCAACATGCGGAATTAAACCATGCAAGTTGAAGCGAGTGCGCTCCTCTTCCGTAAACGCGGATCCTTTATTTAGCAACGGCAACTCAAGTAAGGTATTGCCCGCATAAGGGATGTATAAGGGTTGTTTTGTCTTTAAATATTCTGTCGTCATTACCTATCTCGTTATACATAGATTTAGATGAACCTATGGGGAGAATCTATGCATCTAATTCAGGTACTAGCTTAGCGCCATTTGCTCGTCTTTTGATATTTATAAGCGTGATGCAATTATCAAAGCGATTTAGTCTGAAAATAAAAATACTGAGTCATACAACTAAAAATACGGACTGAAGCAGACTTTTCGCAAAATTCAAAATGGATAAAAATTGAACTTCACTATTACACAAGCTAAGCTAGCGCCTTTCGTAGTTCTCTATCCACAAAAAAATGACAATAAAAAAATTAATGCTCTTGTTGAGCCTCATAAGCGTTGTTACCGCTCAACTGACCGCTTGCCAATCTGTCTCTAAGGCTCAAAATACCGTGAGTAATAAAATTACAGGACTATTTGGTCATCACGAAAAACTGCCTGAAATCGACTCCAAAGGTATTGTCGATATCAGTAAAGCCACAATCGAGCAATATGAGCAACTCAGTGCAAATTTACCGTTGAACCAATGGGTCTATCTGGAGAATGAAAAACAAGGGATTTATCAGCTACAAAACAAATCAACCGAAGGCTTTGTGCTCTCAATGCGTTTGAATTGTAAAATCAGCAGTCATCCGCCTGCGTTTGAGCTTCAAGATGCGCACGGCAAACGTATTTTATATGGTTATGATAAAGAAGCAGGACAGATTCAGTTTTTACTCGACAACAAAAACTATGGCAATCCCTTTGATCCATTTCAACGTCAAACCCTAAGTCATTTTCAACAACAGCTTGCCAGTGCCCAAGTGATTAAGCTCTTTCATGCAGGCAAACTGTATCGTTTTCAAAACCAAAATGCAGAACTACTTAGCAAACCTGTCTCATGCCGTGAACATAGCTAAAATAGGGCTTATTTGGGTGGGTTCAAATGTGACATATCGACAAATACACCAGTCAAACGGCGCACAATCGGCAGTACAATGAGCACTACAGGATAAGCCACCGCCCAAGACATCATCCATGCGGACAGCCAAACCTGTAGGAAATTGTCTACCCAACCCAAATTGCGCCAAAGATTGATCATTGAGATAATACCACTCATAAAAAATGAGATAAAAAATGGCAAAATAAACATGGCATATTTTGCGGGTAACTTGGGAATATTCCCAATGATCATCGGTCGCTGTTCAGACACGTTTTATCCTTAAAAGTATGCGTTTTGATTTTCATCATACTGCGCTTTTCATGTTTATTGCAGCGCAATCGTTAGCAGTTTTCGAACATTTTTTATTCTATGAAAATGGATTCACCTAAAGACGTGGAAATTTGCTATATTTAGCGTTTTTCTGCGACATTAAATTTTCGACTGAATATGAACACGGCAATCCAAGCAGCTCTCGAGCACGCAGTGCAAAACCTTCAAGCTGAAGGCATCCTTCCAGCAGACTGGAACAACAGCAGCAATTTGACGCGTACCAAAGACCGAAGCCACGGTGACTTCGCGTCTAATATCGCGATGATTGCCTCTAAAGCTGCAGGGATGAAGCCACGTGATTTAGCCGAAAAAATTCTTGCTGCACTGCCTGAAGTGGCAGACATCAGCAAAGCAGAAATCGCAGGCCCTGGCTTTATTAACTTCTTTTTAAATGCTGACCAGCGTTTTGCTGTGCTTGAGCAAATTCAAGCGCAAGGCAAGCAATTTGGTCGCACTCAAGCCAATGCTGCGAAAAAAATCCAAGTAGAATTCGTTTCTGCCAACCCAACGTCTAGCTTACACGTTGGTCATGGCCGTGGCGCAGCGTATGGAATGACCGTTGCAACCCTGCTTGAAGCAACAGGTGCAACGGTAGACCGTGAATATTATGTGAATGATGCAGGCCGTCAAATGGACATCCTTGCAACATCCACCTATTTACGCTACCTCGAATTAACAGGTCAGGAACTGGTTTTCCCAAAAAATGCCTATCAAGGCGATTATGTTAAAGAAATCGCGCAAAGTATTATCGATGCTGATGGTGATGCCTACGTTCGCCCTGTAGCCGACGTCTATAACGATGTCCCTGAAGATGTGCAATATGCAGAAGAACTCGATGCAGAAGGTAATAAAGTTGTCCTTTCAGGCGACAAAGAAAAGCACATTGATGGTTTAATTCATAATTCACAAAGCTTAATCGGTGAAGCTTACCGCGTATTCCACCAAGCGGCGCTTAACGCGATCTTAGATGACATTAAAGATGACTTAGGCGAGTTTGGCGTAACATTTAACCAATGGTTCAGCGAAGCATCACTCACGGATAAAATTGATGAAGCGTTAGCCACTTTAGAACAACGTGGTTTCTTATACGAAAAAGACGGCAATATTTGGTTCAAATCAACTGAATTTGGCGATGAAAAAGACCGTGTTGTGAAGCGTCGTAATGGACAAACCACTTACTTTGCTTCTGACATCGCTTATCACCTCAACAAATTACAACGTGGCTATACCGACCTGATTGATATTTGGGGTTCAGATCACCACGGCTATATTTCACGGGTTAAAGCCGCGATTGATGCAATGGGCTATGACTCGAAAAAACTCACCGTTCTATTGGTTCAGTTCGTCAGCCTATGGCGTGGTGGTGAAATGGTACAAATGTCATCTCGTTCTGGTCAGTTCGTGACTTTACGTGACCTACGTAAAGAAGTGGGCAACGATGCCGCGCGTTTCTACTACGTGATGCGTAAGTCTGAGCAACACATTGACTTTGACTTAGACCTTGCGGTTTCACAGAGCAAAGACAATGCGGTGTACTACATCCAATATGCGCATGCACGTGTCAACCGCATGATCGATGTGAAAGCCCCTGAAAAAGGCATTCCTTTTGATCGGAGCAAAGCAGCTGATTACGATGCGACCTTATTAACGCTTGATGCTGAAACTGAAATTCTTGCCAAACTTGCAGCCTATCCTGAAATTGTGCTTCGTGCTGCAAATAGCTATGAACCACACCAAGTAGGCAACTATTTGAAAGAACTCGCAGCATTATTCCATGGTTGGTATAACTTGGATAATACAAGAATTATCGACGAACAGAATATTGCCCTTTCGCAAGCCCGTTTATTACTTTCAATAAACGTACAACAAGTTTTGCGTAATGGTTTAGAGTTACTAGGTGTGTCTGCACCTGAGACGATGTAAATAGCAAAGCAACGCTTTGCACATCGTCGCAAGACTAAGGGCTATGCCCGAAGTAGCGATATTACCCCTGATGTATTGTTCGCTTTGCGAAACTTGAATTTTGCAAAGCGATTCTTTATTTTACGATGACGCCTCTTTTAATCCCTTGAGGCCAAGTATTAAAATAAAGAAATGAATGGGCCAGTCCTTCATATTGATTAGAAGAAAAGAGGTTTCCACGTGTTTGGAAAAACGCAGCGCGGTGTATCTGAAAGACCGAACAAACCCAAAAAGCCACTGATTCCAGCTTGGCTCGGTACACTTGTGGTCATTTTAATCGTGCTCTGTTTTGCTGTGGCACTGTTACTGTGGAAGCCTTGGGCGCCAGTGAAGCCGAAAGGTCAAATCACCTCGGAACATTATCAAGAAGAAACCAATAAAGACTACCGTTTCTACGACTTACTGCCACAGCAGCAAGTGACGCCGATTCCAGATCAAGCCATTCCTGAAACTAAAGACAATCCAAGCACAGTCGTGATAGTGGAAGCACCTGCTGCCGAAGAAAGCACCCCTGCTGAACCGGGTTTAACCGAAGCAGCACCAACACCGCAAGCACCAAGCTTTATTTTGCAAGTGCGTAGCTACCCTGACCCAGACAGTGCCGATGCACGTCGTGCAGAAATTATCTTAAATGGTCTCTCTGCCGATGTAGTCAAAACCGTTGAAAGTGGCCAAACATGGTATCGCGTGATTTCAGGGCCGTATGACTCGCAAGAAGCTGCGGTGATTGCACAACAAACCCTACAACATAGTGGCATTGACTCAATTGTGGTCAAACGCTAAAAAAATAAAAGGATGCCCCGGCATCCTTTTTTATACTCTGAGTTTGACGAGAAAATTTTGAATCAATTGCGCAACATGCTCTGCATGCACATAAGCCAAATCATGTTGTCCCTGTGACACGATGTGCAATTCAGCATGTGGTATTTGACGGTGTAAGGCCTGCCCCACCGCAACAGGACTAATCGGGTCTGCATCACCCCAAATCAGCAAAACAGGACAACAGATACGCTCCAGACTGCCCGTTAAATCAGACTGATGCTGAACAAACCAATCGGGAACCGTAAAGGTCTGTTGATAATCCTCTCTCCAATCCGCCACCTGAAAAGGACTTAAATCAATACCGCCTGAGGTTGCCACAAGCACCAAGGCCTGCACCTGCTCAGGTTTTTGTAGGGCAGCTTGCACTGCAAAAATGCCACCCATGGATTGTGCAATGACCACAGAAGGCTGTTTGATTTGATTCAATACATCATCTTGTAAGCTCTCAAAACTCTGCACATTCACATCATCAGGATAGCCACCAAAGCTCGGATAAGCGACGACCATGCTTGAATCATCCTGTGGAAGACACTGGATAACAGGTTGCCAAAATGCCGTATTGCCCGATGCACCGGGCAAAAAAATCAGGTTCAAACCATCACCATCCACTAGAATCCACTAAGTTCTTTGGCTTTTTTAAAGGCTGGGCGTTGCTGAATACGCTGTGCATAAGCAACCATTTGAGGATTATGGGCTTTGACTCGCTCTTGCATCGCCACCACAGGAAAGCTCATTTGAATATCGGCAAAGGAAAAATCACCTGCAAAATATTCATGTTGAGATAAATAATGTTCCAAATATGCACTGTGCTCTTTCAAGCGTGGATTAATAAAACCGCCTTTCACCCCATCACAAATTTTATTGGCAATCGGCTTAATTAGAAAGGGAACATGTTTCGGTACATTGGTCATCACCAAGGTCATGACCAAATAGGGCATCAACGACCCTTCGGCATAATGCATCCAGTAATTATATTGCATTAAGTCCTTTGGATTTTGCGGTTTAAACTTATGCGCCGTATCATAAGTGGCTTGCAGATATTCTAAAATCACCGCAGATTCTGCAATCACTAAATCACCATCAGTCAAAACGGGGGCTTTGCCTAAGGGATGAATGTCTTTTAACTCAGGTGGCGCAGCATAGGTCGGTAGCCGTTTATAAAACTTCACCTCGTACTCCAACCCTAACTCTTCCAAAGCCCATAAAATGCGTAAAGAACGTGAATGTTCCAAATGGTGCAGAGTGATCATTGTTTTGCCTTTTGTTTTAATTGAAATCTAGCACCCACTTTACGCGAAAATTTGGATTTTGCACCTGTAGATATACATGAATCTCTAGTCGTACAAAATCCTTTACCGCCTCTAAAAACAGCCCAGTGACTTAAACGATTGAGGTTTCAATCTCAACAGAACGTAATAAAGTTTTAGTGACTGGTGTTTTTTGACAGATATCTAAAATTTTTTGGCGTGCTTCTTCTGTCAATGTTTGCTCAAACGACAAACGACGACTAATCCATTCTCGACCTTCTTTATTGGCATTAAAGTCTGCTTCGACGCTAAAAGAGCCCCACTCGATCCCTTTATGCTGCGCATACATCCGTAGGGTAATCATGGTACAGGAAATCAAGCCTGTACAAATAAAGTCATAAGGTGCAGGGCCTTTGTCCTGACCGCCAAAAGACGCTGGTTTATCGGTAATGAATTGATGTCGCCCACTACCTACTTCACCAGACCATGCTTCGACGCATGTTTTCACTTCTGCATTCGCAATGATTGCCATTTTTTTATTATCCTATTTTTCATTTATCTTTTTTGAATAGGTTTCAAGTAATGAGACTGTCCACCTATTTTATTGATGAACGATTTTTCGCAGTATTCCCTTTATTTTGAAGCGCGCATTTGGTCTGGAAATGCTGGTGCTTCTAAACGCGGGCCTTCATAGTCAGGAATTGAACCAAAACGTTCATCTTGTGCAATCCACTGATCACGTGCAATTTTCAATTCTTCTTGAGTACGTCCAACAAAATTCCACCACAGTAGAATTGGACTTTCAAACGGCTCACCACCTAACAGTAACAAGCGACTACCCGCATGAATTTCAATTTCAATCGCGCTTACACCCTGCTCGAGCACCACCATATTGTCTTCAGTCAGTTCGTGCCCATTGACCGTAGCCGTTCCTTCTAAAGCCATAAATCCATATTCAAAGTTTGGATTGAGTGTTAAACGGGTTTTGGTACTTTCTGCTGCGCTTAAGTCCACCCCTAACAGCTCGGTATAAACACTCACAGGTGAGGTGGTATTTAAAAACTCTCCGACCAAAACGGTAAATGCTACCCCATCTTTTTCCACCACAGGCAGCTCTGGATAATGCTCAAAACGGGGTTCAACAGCAATTTGTGCATCGGGCAATGCAATCCACAACTGTGCCGCATGCATTTTGGTTTCTGTATCTGGTGCGACTTCCGTATGGGAAATCCCATGTCCTGCCGTCATGAGGTTGACCTGTTTTGGACGAATCAGTTGTTTGCTGCCCAAACTGTCGGTATGCATCATGGTGCCTTCGATCATCCATGTAAAAGTTTGCAAACCAATATGTGGATGTGGGCCAACATCTAAACCGTCCCCTTGTGGGAAAGTTACAGGACCTGCGTGATCTAAGAAACACCATGCGCCAATCATTCGTTTATGGCGACTTGGTAGTGCACGCTTGATGACCGTCCCTTGGCCTATTTCCGCACTTCTCAGTGGAAACTCTTGAATGAATTGATTTACGTATTTTTCACAGTCATCCGAATGTGAAAGTTCAGTATAGTTATTATTCGTCATGTGCTTACTCATTACAGATCCATATGTCCTAGATCATAACAAGCAGATTCCCAACTGCACATCCCTAAAAATAGAATGCTGATTCTTAAACTTGGGACAATATCTTGTGTTTTCAAAACTTAACTACAAGGCAATGAGTGGATGTAAAAATGTTGTTACATCTTTATTTTTTTCAAGATTACGACCAACTGAAAATAAGAAAAATATTATTGTGTAAGCACTTTTGATAAATGAAATATACAGATTTCTCAATTTTCATGCCTATCCCATATAAATTTCATTCTGATGATAGTGTAGATAAGGAAGATGTTTTACATCCAAGTGCAATTTTAAATGTGTTGGAATAGAAAAGAACTCTTTATCAAACTCATTGAGCTTTTTCGAAAGTTGAATTATCCCCGTGTCAAGAAAAGTAATAAACCCTTGATCAAATAGACGATCAAAATTAGGGGACAATAAGAATCCATTATAAACATCTACTTTTTCATTTCCATCACACTTTGCCCAAGGCTTAATATGGGATGCAATTAACAATCTACTATGACTAAAGCCTGTGACTGCACAATAGGGATAAAAATCAAAAAGCTTTTTCCTGAACTTATTTTGAATCAGTCTGACTTTAACTAAACGCTCAGCATCTGTTGTAAATATTTGTTTTTCTGTGAATATTGACTCATCATTAACATCAATTTCTTTTAAGAAGTCACCATAATGCTTCAATGCAGAAGAATACATATTATTCCCCACTCGGTTTCTATCTTGATAGATATCTAAAGTAAAAATTGTCTGCTTTAATGCTTCAAACTCAATGCTGTTTTGAGGTAACTCATAACTAGGTAACCACTCATTAATTCTATTTTTTATAACTAAATCATATTTTAAAGCCGTAGCCTTTGAAAGATTCTTATTCTGTATTAACCAATGATAAAAATTCATCCCTCTCTCCCTACCTCGTTATATAAAAAAGGACGCCTAAGCGTCCTTTTCAAAGAGTAATTTCTCATTCACTGCCGCGTGCAAAGCGCTTGGCGTAATTTAGGCAAGAAGCTTCGCTTCTTGAAAGCCCTCACTGCCGCAGGCGTAGCCTTTGGCGTAAAATCGGTAAAATGCGTCGCATTTTAAAACCCCGATTTTACTCCCATTCAATCGTTGCTGGTGGCTTAGACGACACGTCATACACAACACGAGAAACATCTTTGATTTCGTTCATGATGCGTGTAGAGATTTTATCTACAAGATCATAAGGAAGATGTGCGAAACGCGCTGTCATGAAATCAACCGTTTCAACAGCACGAAGCGCAATCACCCATGCATAACGACGACCATCACCTACGACGCCAACAGATTTCACCGGTTGGAATACAGCAAAGGCTTGCGCAGTTTTATCATACCAACCGCTGGCACGAAGCTCTTGCATGAAGATATCATCTGCAAGACGTAAAATGTCTGCATATTCTTTCTTCACTTCACCCAAAATACGCACGCCCAAACCTGGACCTGGGAATGGATGACGATATAGCATTTCAAACGGTAAACCTAAAGTTGTGCCTAAACGACGCACTTCATCTTTAAACAAATCACGGATTGGCTCAACCAATTCAAACGCTAAGTCATCTGGTAAACCGCCCACATTGTGATGAGATTTAATCACATGCGCTTTACCATTTTTGGTTGCAGCAGATTCGATCACGTCTGGGTAAATCGTCCCTTGAGCAAGGAAGTTTACGCCATCCAGTTTACGCGCTTCTTCAGCAAAAACTTCAATGAACTCACGACCGATAATTTTACGTTTTTTCTCAGGATCAACTTCACCAGCAAGTGCAGTCAAGAAACGATTTTCAGCATCGGCACGAATCACACGGATACCCATGTTTTTCGCAAACATGTCCATCACTTGCTCGCCTTCGTTCAAACGAAGCAGACCGTTGTCTACAAATACGCAAGTTAATTGATCGCCAATCGCACGGTGTAAAAGCGCCGCAACAACGGATGAATCCACACCACCAGACAGACCTAAAAGAACTTTTTGATCACCAATTTGCTCACGTAATTGTTCAACACGTAGGTCGATGATGTTTTCAGAGTTCCACAGGCTACGACAGCCACAAATGCTATGTACAAAGTTCGATAATAACTCTGCACCTTTTGCAGTGTGCGTCACTTCTGGGTGGAACTGAATACCATAGAAACGACGTGTTTCATCAGAAACCATCGCCACTGGACAGCTTGGTGTGCTTGCAGTGATTTGGAAACCTTCAGGAATCGCAGTCACTTTATCGCCATGGCTCATCCAAACTTTAAGTTGGTCTTTGGTGTCTTCAAGATCACCAATCAACTTGTCACGGACTTGGATGTTGACTTCGGCATAACCAAACTCATGCACAGTACCCGGCTCAACTTTACCGCCAAGCTGTGCAGACATGGTTTGTAAGCCATAGCAAATACCCAAAACGGGTACACCTAAGTTGAACACAACTTCTGGCGCACGTGGGCTGCCTTCTTCGTGTACGCTCTCAGGACCACCTGATAAGATGATACCGTTTGGATTAAATGCACGAATGTCTTCTTCAGACATGTCATAGGCATACATTTCAGAATATACGCCAGCTTCACGTACGCGGCGTGCAATAAGCTGGCTATATTGAGAACCGAAATCCAAAATAAGGATACGATCTTCAGTAATTTGAGTATTGGTAGTCATGACAAACAACTATGAAAGGCAAACGAATATAAGCGCCGTATTCTAGCATTTTTCCGCGCATAACGCACATAATTCGGACAAGCTTTATACAATGCTTAAAACCTAATGGTTTTTATATCAAAAAGCACGCTTTCGCGTGCCTGTTGTTTATTTCAAAACTTTTTCTATTTTAACGACTTCAATATCCGTCGGTTTATAACGATGTGTATCCACCTCACCTACAACCTGCACTTTATCGCCTGCTTTAATATTAGATGCTTTCCATAGATCGTCATCAATATCCAGCAAAATAACCCCTGTACCATCGCTGAACTCGTAGTGGTCTTCATTGAGATGTTTCAGCAGCGTGCCTTTTAAGGTGACCGCCGTTTCATCTTTGAGCTTTGCAATGGCTGCAACAGTGACATGATTCTTTGCTGCTTCTTGTAAAATGATATGGTCATCATTTGCCCATGCGCCTACGGCTAGACTTAAACTGCTCACACAAAGCGCAATTTTTAGAAGATTTTTCATATTATTTTTCCTCATGTCTTATTGCTATTCATCAAAACAAAAAATGAAAGTCTACACCGTACTTTTTTGTAAATCTTCGAATTTGAAAAGCAGCATGGTGAATGCTGCTTTTCATTTTGAATTATTTTTCCATCAGATGATCTAGGCTCATTTTTCCTGCACCATGCAGCATCAGAAAAAACAAACCTCCTGCCATGGCAAAGTTTTTCATAAAGTTAATACTGTCTTGTGTGCCATCATGAAAGATAAACGCGGTAATCACACTAAATAGACCCAAACCAAACGCAGCAAAACGCGCTTGGAGTCCAAACAGCAACGCTAAACCACCTCCAAACTCAACCAAAATAGTTAATGGTAATAGCGCTCCAGGAACACCCATAGACTCCATATACCCTACAGTTGCACTATAAGCTGTAATTTTCCCCCAACCTGCGACAAGGAAAATATAAGCCATCAGTACGCGTGCAATTAAAGCTAAAACTGCATCGGTATTAGGTTGATTGACAATATTTTTGACCACAACATTTGGATTAAACATTTTTACACCTTTAAATACGTTTTATTTGAAGTTGTAGCTATCTTAATAATCTCTATTTTTAGAATAAATATGCATTTACATTATGCATCGTTTCAAAATAAGAACATTGATGGCTAAATTTATTTACGTTTTAATACTGACTTCTGACAATGAGACTGCTAGGATTTCCGCACTCTTTTGCTTATTTGTGCCCCATGGAACTGATTGATTTTATATTACATGTCGATGACCATCTGCTTGAGTTTATCACCAACTATGGGGTTTGGATTTATGCAATTTTGTTTCTCATCATCTTTGTGGAAACAGGCTTGGTGGTCATGCCGTTTCTACCCGGCGACAGCTTATTGTTTGCTGCAGGTGCCTTAGCAGCATCCACAGGTGCAATGAATCCGTGGCTCCTTGGTGTTTTACTTTTTGTCGCAGCCGTACTGGGTGATACCCTGAATTATCACATTGGTCGTTATATTGGACCGCGTGTTTTTGAAATTGAGTCACGCTTCATCAATAAAAAACACCTGATTAATACACAAAAATTCTTTGAAAAACATGGTGGTAAAACTATTATTTTTGCGCGTTTTATTCCTTTTGCACGTACCTTTGCACCTTTTGTAGCAGGTGCAGGAAAAATGGACTACAAATTTTTCCTGTCTTATAACCTGATTGGAGCATTCTGCTGGATTGGTTCATTCATTACTTTAGGCTATATTTTTGGTAATGTGCCTGTCGTCAAAGACAATTTCACACATCTGATTTTCGGCATTATTATTATTAGTGTCTTGCCGGGGATTATTGGTTTTATTCGTGCAAAATTAAAGAAAAAATCAACCACAGAAGCTTAAGCAAAAAAACGTAGAATCACAGGAAACATACACACCACCAACAACATGGCCGATCCTTTATATAAGAGATCGGCTTTTATTTGTTTCGACTCGCCCGATAAAATGGCACGGCCAAAAGACATCCAGAACAGTGCCGTTGGCAGTAACACCAGACTAAACACCGCAAACACCAAAAAGAAATTGGTAGGATTATCCCAAGCTTCATAGGGAAAAATACCTGCAGCGAACAAGACCGCTTTCGGATTTTTCAAAGTCGAAAAAAACAATTGCTTAGGTCGAATCGAGGTAAAACGTTGATTATGTTTTTCTAAGTGCGAGCTTTTCCATAAATGAAAAGCCAGCCAAAACACATAGACTGCACTCAGTGCATGTAAAAGATCTATCAGATAGGGCCAAGTCGGTGTGCTGAGATGAATCAGGAGTGCCCATAAATTGATGGCATAGAAATACCCAAACAGTTCTGCTGGTACAAGTAAACTGGTCTTCGCCAGACCTTGCTGATGTGCAGAGCTTGCAAGTAAAGCATTGGTTGGTCCCGGAATCATCAAGACAGCAATCATTGCCAATACAAACAGCCAACTCTCAATCATAGACATCCAACAACAGCATTAAAGATGCGCAATTTAGCCGAAAAAGAACGGTTTCCTCAAGTCAAAGCCGAAAAAAATACAGAACCCATGAGGTAGAAAAGTGCATTATAAAACTATAATATTTTGTTTTATATAAAATATTTTAGAAACATTTTGCTAATATTTTAATGCCTGCTGAAAGGTTGACCCCTTCAGCAGAATGAATAAATTCAGCATTAACTCGTCTTATTTTGCACGGTAATCGCACAGCCTTTGAATTTTGCAGCCTGTACAATCGCCTCTTGCTGACCCAAAAGTCGTGAAATTTCAGTTCTTTTGGTGTTCGATGATTGTCCCATATTCAGTGAAACGCTTGGACCAAAGCCCCAACCGCCACCATGACTCCAACCACCACCCAGCCCTACATCGACTCCCATACCAGTGCGTTTCGCAGTAGGTACACCTTCATCTAAATGTTGTTGAATCCGATTATACTCCGCTTGTAACTGTTGGCAGTTCAAAGCTTGATACTGTGTTGGAGAGACATAAGTCGGTTTAACAGTTGTAGCACAGGCGCTCAATAACAGCGTACTGCCCACTAAAAAAGCAATTGTGATCTTTTTCATGCTGAATCTCGCAATTTATTATTCTCAATCTCATTGAACAATGATTGATAGGCCTGCGTCAATTTATGATCGTGTGCCAAATGAATTAACGGTAAATTTTTGTGGTGCGATTCTTTCATCAACACCGATGGGGGTAACATACTTTCTAGTACTGGAAGACCTTCATCCTTCAGCTGTTGCACCACTTCACGCGGAAGTTTGGCCTGCGCTTGGAACTGATTCACCACAATGCCTTCAATTTCCAAATGATCATTATGATCATCTTGGGTTTCGAGCACATTTTCGATCAAAGTTTGCAGTGCGCGTTTAGAAAAGACATCACAATCAAACGGAATCAGGACTTTATTGGCTGCGATCAATGCCGACAAAGTAAAGAAGTTAAAGGCTGGTGGTGTATCGATATAAACACGATCATATTTTCCAGCAAGCTGTTGTAATGCATCGCGCAGTTTATAAATTTTATGTTTTGACTCTAAAGCATAAGCCAATGCCCCGAGGCTTGGGCTGGCTGGAATCACATCCAAATTTTTAAAAGGGGATTGATGCACATAACTTTCTAAGCCTTTAGCACGTCCTTTGAGAATTGAACCAATCGCATTACCGAGCAAGCTTTTATTTTGTGTAGCACCCAAAACTTCTTCAAAATAGTTTTCAATATTAGGTTCTAAAGCTGGCTTGTCTGCCGAGTACGTTGCGTCATCGCCCAGCACATACTGACTCGAGTTCGCTTGCGGATCGAGATCAATCAGTAAGGTTTTTAAGCCTTGATGTGCACTAATTGCCGCCAAATTCACTGCAATACTGGACTTTCCAACACCACCTTTTTGATTAAATACCACACGTGTATGCATGAAATCCCCTCCCTCTTGTTATTTTTCCGCTATAGATAGCAGTGTAGCGCAGAACAATCGCTGTGCCGATGATTATGTCTAACAATTAGCCAAAGTTTGGTTTAATCATGACTAAACCTAAAATGGAAATCATCGCTACCACGGCCAAGAATAATCCCGCTCGGCGTTGCGCAAGTAAAATGCTGTCTTCTTTTTTATAAGCTTTCGACAAAGAGGACAACATCACTAAAAATAAAACCACTTTGGCATAAAACCATGTTTGCACATCAAAGTTTTTCATGACCAAAAGTGCAATCCCCGTCAGTACAATCACCAACATACTTAAGTGCTGAAGGGCTACAAAAGCTGTTCGACCTGCCGGATTGGGCTGATTGCCTTGGACGCCTTTAAATAACGTCATGGCACGTGCCAAAATTACTATACATGCCAAGCTTACCGCACTCATATGTACGATCTTAATCAATAATTGTGTTTCCATGACTGAATCTCTGCTTAGCTTTTCGGGGCATGTGCGCAATTCGGACTAGAAGTGTCTTGCCCTTGCCATTCTTCGGGTAAAAAGGCATGAATAGCCAAAGCATGAATTTTACCTGGACTAAGTAAATCTCCTGCTACTGCATATATTTTTTGATGGCGCTGAACTAAACGTAATCCTGCAAAAATATCACTCACCACGATCACTTTAAAATGTGACTCTTTACCCGGAAAATAGCCGCCATGACCAGAAGATTCATTCACGACTTCCAAATGTGATGGGGAAAGCTGTTGTAAGCGTTCAATCAATTGCTGCTCCAAGCTCATACCTGTCTCCAAAAATAATGATTCGTTCAGAGTATACCTGTTCCTTCGAGATGTTGAATGCGTAAAACTCTTTTCACTAGCATGAGGCACAACGTTTCGCGAGTAAAAGTTAAAAAAAGCTCAAAGCACAGTCTAAAACTGGCTTTATTTTATGCAATTAAACTCAGCTTTTTCATAAAGCTATTGACCCTGAACTTGCATGCTGTATCATACAGCGCTATGCGGGAATAGCTCAGTTGGTAGAGCACAACCTTGCCAAGGTTGGGGTCGCGAGTTCGAGTCTCGTTTCCCGCTCCAAATTTTTTCAGTGTAAGTTTTTATAAAAACTGCTCAATACGCGGGAATAGCTCAGTTGGTAGAGCACAACCTTGCCAAGGTTGGGGTCGCGAGTTCGAGTCTCGTTTCCCGCTCCAAATTTTTTCAGTGTAAGTTTTTATAAAAACTGCTCAACATGCGGGAATAGCTCAGTTGGTAGAGCACAACCTTGCCAAGGTTGGGGTCGCGAGTTCGAGTCTCGTTTCCCGCTCCAAAATTCAAAAAAGCCCTCATCGAAAGATGGGGGCTTTTTTATGTATTTCTGAACCTTACTCAAATTAGCAATACTAAATCTGACAATCAAAAAATGCTGAATTAAGACATCGAACCAACGAGGGATGTTTAAAAATAGAGCATCCCTCGTTGTAAGAATCCATCCTAATACTGCTGCTATACAATGAACTTGGAATTAGATTGTTCTTATTTGGAAATTCATCTTACGCATTCAAACACATTAAAACTTCACCAAATCTCCTTTCAATGCCACACCCGCCATCGCAGTGCCTTTCGCGCATTGGTAGGTTGTCGTGCTGCGGGTTTCATTCGACTTATAGAAACTTACCAGATTGGTCACAGCATTTGCACCATTGGCTTTGGCTGTATTTTGGAATTGAATCAATGCTGAACGAAGTACATGGTCACATGAACTTTCCGCAGATTTGGCAAAACCATTGGTCTTTTTATTGGTCACTAAGCCTTTTTCAATCACCTTGCCACCTGATTTGGTTCCCGCCAAATAAAATTTTACCGAGCCATCTAGCACGCCATCTGCAACAGCACGGTTCACTGCATCTTGAAATTTAAAATCATACATTTTGTCTGCCGCTTGAGCCGATGCGATTGCACCGAAAGACAACACAGCAACTGCACAAGTATTTTTGAATAACATCGCTCTACCCTTATCTATTTAAATACGTTTAAAAATTAAGGAGGTATTAATCCCTCCAAAAGCAAAATTATTGCTCATCATGGTTTGCGTTTCTGCTGAACGCATGCCCGATACCACATAATCCAGATCACCGCAGGCGCTGTCAATCTGATCTAAATTTAAAGTCGGCACCAACTGATTGCGTCGCATCATTTCAATACTGAGCCATGCTTCAATGGCGCCACACGCCCCAAGCGTATGCCCAAAATAACTTTTTAATGAGCTAATCGGTTTTTTGCCTAAGATCCGCGCAGTCGCTTGTGATTCAGCAATATCCCCCTGATCGGTCGAGGTACCATGCGCATTAACATAATCAATATCTTCGGCTGTAAGCTGTGCATCTTTGAGTGCCAACTGCATACAACGGCCCATCATTTCAGAATCAGGTCGGGTCACATGCTGACCATCGGTATTGCTGCCATACCCCACAATCTCGGCATAAATGGTCGCCCCACGTGCTTGCGCATGTTCATACTCTTCTAAAATCAAACAACCTGCACCTTCACCCACCACCAAACCATCTCGGCTTGCATCAAATGGACGTGGGGTTTTCTCTGGATGGTCATTTTGCACACTGGTCGCCAATAGGACATCGAACACGGCTGAACCCGCTGCACTGAGCTCTTCTGCCCCGCCTGCAATCATCACGGTTTGCTTACCATATTTGATCGCTTCATAAGCTTGACCAATCGCCATAGAACCTGAAGTACACGCACTCGAAGTCGGTAAGGTTAAACCTTTTAAGCCAAAATACACCGTCATATTGACTGCACTGGTATGCGACATCATACGAATGTAGGTTGTCGCATTCAGTTGGCTCATATTGTGCTCAATCAACATTGCACCAAACTCACGTACAGCATCCACACTGCCCGCAGAGGAACCAAAGGCCACACCTGCATCGCCACTTTTTAAAATATCGGCATGCAACAAGCCCGCATCTTCCAATGCTTTTTCTGCGCAAACCACAGACATCAAAGCAACGCGCCCCATGCCACGGGTCACTTTACGATTAAAATGCTTGGGTACGGTAAAGGACTCTACGGGGCCTGCCAATTTACTGCGTAAATCAGGATAAATTTCCCAGTCAGACATATAGCGAATACCGCTTTTGCCTTGTGCAAATTGCTCAAAAATTTGCTCTGCGGTTTCACCCAAAGAGGTAATCCCTGACATGCCTGTCACAACAACACGTTTCATTAGATTAAGCCTCCATTGACTGAAATCACTTGGCGGGTGATATAACTGGCATCATCACTACATAAAAACTTCACTGCTTTGGCGACTTCTTCCACCTGCCCCATGCGCTGCATCGGGATCATTTTCAAAGCGTGTTCTTTCACTTCTTCCGTGACCATTTCGGTTTCAATCAAGCCCGGAGCCACACAGTTCACCGTAATTTTGCGTTTGGCCAATTCCAGTGCCAATGCTTTGGTCGCACCAATCAGGCCTGCTTTAGCAGCACTATAGTTCACCTGACCACGGTTGCCCATGATTCCCGACACTGAAGACAAAGTCACAATACGTCCGCCCTTTTTCAAGCGAATCATCGGCATCATCAGGGGTTTCAGCACATTATAAAAACCGTTCAGAGAGGTCGAGACCACATCATCCCAGTCTTCATCGGTCAATGCGGGGAAAGCACCATCACGGGTTAGTCCTGCATTCAACACCGCACCGTAAAAAGCACCATGCTGTGCTATATCTTGCTCCAAAATGTCAGCAATCTTTTCACGCTCATTCACATCGAACATCAGTACATGACTCGCCTGTCCAAGCGCTTGAATCTCCTGAGCCACTGCTTCGGCCTCAGACTGTCTTGAGCGGGCATGGACCGTGACATCAAAGCCTGCCTTTGCCAACTCTAAAGCAATCGCTTTACCTATTCCACGACTCGAACCCGTGACTAAAACTCTTCTGTTCACACTAATTTTCCAATGATTTCATTCATATTTTCAGGCTCAAATACGCTCAACATAGCGCTGAACCGATGTTCTTGATATTCAATTTCACAATTAAACTGCCCCAAACCTTCGTGCAGATAACTTTGTTCGACCCGAATCTGCACGGTTGTACCCAAACTAAAATAGGCACAGGGTAACTGCATTTTACGCGTTCCCAATAAAAAGCCAATTTTCGGTGGCAATCCTTTGGTTTGCCCTTTATAGCCTGCATAGGCACTAATGGTCTGCGCCATCAGCTCAATACTGCTCCATGTGGGTAAGCCATCTGGCCCACAAAACATCAAATCAGGTGTGATGTGAAGTTCTGCAATCGCAAACGTATCATTGGCTTCAATCAAATGACTCACAAAAACCATCGGTTTCGCATGCGGAATAAACTGTACTGCATCCATCATGGCAAAGCTGTCCCGAAAATTAAACTGATATTGCTGCCGCCAAAAGCAAAAGAATTACTCATCGCATAGCGAATGGGTATATTCAAATGCGGCGTAAGCACATAATTTTGCCCAGCCAAAGCATCGTCCAATTCACCTGCATGATGCAGTGGCAACCAGGATTGGTCCAATAAAACCTGCTGGCAAATAAAGGCTTCGATTGCACCTGCTGCCCCCAGACAATGCCCTGTTTTATGTTTGGTACTGCTCAAAGCCACAGCTGCATCTGAGAAAACAGTCTGTACCGCCTTAATCTCCATCGCATCATTTTGCGGTGTAGAAGTCCCATGTAAGTTCAAATACCCAATATCGCCTGCTTCAAGCTGTGCCATATCTAAAGCTTTTTGCATCGCCTCCGCAGCCCCTTGCCCTTCTGGATGCGGTGCTGAAATATGCCATGCATCCATTGACTCACCGCTCGACAGTAACATCACAGGAGCGGGCGCTTTGGAAAGTAAAAACAGTCCTGCGGCTTCACCAATATTGATCCCGTCACGGTTGGCACCACAGGGCTGACAAATTCCGCTCGATAAGCTTTCTAAACTATCAAAACCATTTAAGGTCAGTTTGCATAGGGTGTCGACTCCACCGACTAAGACAGCATCGGCCAGATCGGCATTCAGCAAACGTTGCCCCGCCGCCAGCGCTTTGGCTGCTGAGGAACAAGCGGTAGAAATGGTATAGGCAGGCCCTTCCCAGCCCAAATACTGTTGTAAGGCTTTCGCTAAACTGCCCATTTCTTGCTTTTGGTGCTGTACAGACTGCGGTACAGACTGTTGAAACTGGACTTTTAAGACAGGCTCATTATCCGCGATGCCTGAGGTTGACGTGCCGATAATCACAGCAAGACGTTGTTTAGCAAACGGTTCTGTATAAGCATGAATTTCAGTTTCAATGTGCGCCAAAGCTGTCAGGGCAAAGCGTAGATTCCGTGAATCTGCACCGCTCAAGCTTTCAGGCACAGCTTGAACTAAGGTTTGATCAGATGCACCGACCCAGACCGAACGCCCCGCGATCAAATCCTCTCGTTGCGACAAAGTATTTTCAGTATTGGTTAAGGCATGCTGAAGCTCAGTGGCATTTTGCCCCAAAGCCGACAGCGCCACACTGAACTGAATACCCACGGCTGAAACCTGCTGTAGATTTTTAGTCATGATGGTCACCTTGATCATCTTCTAAAGTATTGCTCACCGTGCTGATCACCATTTGATAAGGCACTTGCAAATTATTCAGTTCAATTGCTCCTTCATTTTGCTGAATTTTCAACACGGGTTGCTGCTGTATATAAATGGTATCGTCTTTCTGCACGACCGTATTTTGAGCAGTATGTAAGGTAGCAAAATTTGGATACGTGGCATACAGAATATCACGCACCACATAATCAAAAGGCAACCGTTTCATTGGATCAATCCGCTGTTCAACTTCGACCTTTTGACCATCAAAACTGAGCTTAAACAACTGTTGCCCTGTGAGGCTGAGCGCTAACATATCAAGTGACTGCCCCCGTTGTTGCTGATACAGTAAAAAGCTGAAACTCTGGGTTTTCCACTGCACTTCAATTTGATCTTGACGTTGATAATTTTGCGCAGCCCACTGCGGGGTCACGAGTCCCTGCGCCTTGGGGATCCAGCTTTGGCAGGCACTACAGAGCAGAGCACTGGCTAAAAGCCAACTGACAGTTTTCAAACGTAGCTTAAGTTTCATCGGTCAGCGACTCTTTTTGCGGTTGTTCTTCTCGGCAATATTCGGCCAAAGTGCTCAGACGTTGCTTGGCATTACGATGAATCGGGTTAGTTGCATCCCACGCATAACCTGCCAGTAAGGAAGCAATCATACGGCGGATTTTTTCATCCTGATGAGTGGAGAACACCACATCCTGAAATTCACCTGAATACCATGACTCGACATAGGCACGGAATACCTGAATGCCTTTACGTAGTGGCTTTTCATATTGCTCCATCCAATCTACTGCCTGACCCTGCAGCACTTGCTCGACCAATGGTACGGCTAGACTGGACGATTTTAAGGCAATGGTTACCCCCGAAGAAAAGACAGGATCGAGGAACTCGCCCGCATTACCCAGTAGCGCATAATTGTTTGATGCCAAATGTTTCACATCGGCAGAATAGCCCACCAAAGTACGCACAGGAGTATCATGTTTGGCATGGCGTAATACATGCGATAAGCTAACATCATCGGCCAAAATACGTTTTTGCAAAGCTTCTAGGTCATAATCTGCACTGCCGTCATAACCATATTTTTCAAAGAAATCTTGCTCCGCCACGATGCCAAATGAAGAGCGCCCATCGGCAAAGGGAATCAGCCAATACCACGCACGATGATCTTTTTCATGTACGGTAATTAAAATTTTCTCACGATCAAACTCAGGGTCATCCAACAAACCATCTTCGATATGGGTAAAGACTGCACGGCGCACAGGAAAGTCCGACGGGCTTTCTAAGTCGAGAAACTTCGGCAAAATACGGCCAAAACCGCTGGCATCTAAGAGGAACTTGCCTTGAATTTGGTAGCTGTCGCCTTGCGCATCTTTGACCGTCAAAATCGGCTGTGTGGTTGCGACATCGACCGCCAAAACTTCATGACCAAAACGGATATCCGCGCCCATTTTTTCGGCTTGCACTGCCAAAAGCTGGTCAAAGTTGGCACGTCGTACCTGCCATGTGGTGCCTGGGCCTTCACTAAACTTTTGAGTAAAATCATAAAAACTACGCTGTGTGCCTCTTAAAAAAGCCGCGCCATTTTTAAACTGAAAAGCATATTCGTCGGCATGGGCACGCACTGTCTCCAACAATCCCGCTTCTTCTAAAAACACCATACACTGTGGCAATAAAGACTCACCGATGGAAAAACGCGGAAAATATTGCTTTTCAATCACCGTGACTTGGTAACCTTTTTGGCGCAACAAAGCTGCGGCTGAGCTGCCTGATGGTCCCGCCCCAATAATTAAAACATCTGTTTGTTGCATGGTGCTCATAGCACTGTACCCTTTGACTCAGCTCTTTGGCTGATATTGTTGAACCACCACATGTTTTGCATCGGAGGATGTAAAAAGTGTGGCATAAATAAATGAAAAAATAACGCCCAGCAACACTGTTAAGCCAAAACTGTGAATGGCATAGGTATGACTAAAGGACAGCAAACCAAAACTAAAGAACGTCGACATCATGCACAGGAATAAAGCCATCCCCACCACCTGCGGATGATCATGTCCGTGGCGGTAGAAAATCGCATAGTCCACCCCAATCCCAATGATTAGGAAGGTACCCATAATGCTGAATAAATTAATCTCGACCCCCAGCCATGCTTGAATCGCAAACGTGGTCATTAAGGCCATGCTGACAGGCAACACCAACGGTAGAATTGATTTTTTGCCATATAGTGCCCCTAAGCCAATGGCTAAAATCACCAAAGCGCTGAGTAATAACCACTGTGCCTGCTCACGGTGCTGTTTAAACAATTCAGACAGTTGATGAACGGGACGTAACAGTTGTACATCAGCATTTTCAAGCTGTTGTACAGCTTTGACATCATGCACATTTTGCAGCATCACCAAACGTTGTGTCGGACTCATCTGCAAAAAATACAGAGGATGATCTTTAAAGACGGCTTCGGTCAGCAACGGCTGGTCTTTTAAATGCGCTTGCCAGTTTAAAACATCGGCTGCGTTGAGCTGTAACGCTTGCGCATATTCCACCAAAGCGGGCTGGGGAATCGCCTGCAACATTGCAATATTGTGTTTTTGCTGCTCAAGTGATGGAATCCACTGCCCTAAAGCTTGTACAGCATCCAACTTGCCAGCCTGTTGCAAGGGCGCAAGCTCTGCCAGTAGTTGCTGTTCGCGCTGCTCCAACTCTGCTGGGGTTCTGCCCTGTACCACAAAGTATTCACTGCTTTGCTGTTGCATAAAACGCGAACGAATATATTGATCTTCCTGCTTTAAGGTGGCATCCATACTTTGTAAATTACGGATGTCATCATTGCTTCTCAGCAAGGCGAGACTACTACCCATCACCAGTAGAATCAGTGCAATCATGCCATAACGCAGCGTATTTCGACTCTGCACATAACTGCGTGCTTTGCCAATAAAGCCCAAAGCACGTATCGCAGGTTCCGCATTCAGCGCAGGCAAACGTGGCAACAATAAAATACTGGTCACCCATGCGGCGCTCAGTCCAACCATGGAAAAGACCGCAATCTGCTTAAAACCCGGAAATGGGGTAAAACTCAGCACTACATAAGCCAACAATGTAGTCATCAAACCCACAAATAGGCTTGGCAATAATGGTTTTAAAACTGCAAATCCATCCACCTGTCGGTGCTGAGACTGCATGGCCATAAAGTAAAATGAAAAATCGACACAAACCCCTATCAGACTGGCGCCAAAGACCAGTGTCATCAGGTGAATTTCACCGAAAACCCAATACGTCACCGCAAAGGCCACCAGACTGCCTGTACCGACCGCGACCATTTCCGTCAGCATCGGGCGTATCGAACGGAAGCCAAACCAGACCAGTAGTAATATTCCGATGGTCGAACCCACGCCAATAGTCGAGATTTCCTCTTTGGCAGAATTGGTGCCGAACTGTGCAAACAGCAGCGTGCCTGTCCAGTGCGGTTTAACCTGCAACTGGCTAAGCTGCTGATTGATATTTTGAATAAAAGCAGCAGTCTGCTCTTGGTAGGCAATGTTATAAGGGCTGTTGTTGAGCTGAAGTACCATCAGGCGCGAGATACCTTGCTCATCACGAATGGTCGCAAAGCCCTGCTCTAAATTGACATCGGCATTACTTTGTAGAGCGCTTAAACCCACTGCATAACGCGGGAATAGCAACAAGGGATCTTGCTTGAGCATTTCAGCCGTGATTGGCATGCCCGGACTCATCAGTTGCAATAAGCCCTGCTCTATCAGTGCGGTATGATCCTGCCCTTGCACAATCTGCTGATCAGTCTTGGATAATAACCCCGCTTTGTGTAGATACAGCGCTTGGGCAAATTGATCAGGATCAAGCTGCGGACGAACGGGTAAAAACAGCTGACTGTGATCGGCTTGGGTTTTGAGTGCTTGCGTTGCCTGTTCTAATTGCAGATCTGTTTTGGCATCCAACACCACAAAAACTTTGTCATTTAACTGCTGACTGACATATTGCTGTGCTTGTTCCAGATGAGCATCTTGATGGGCCTCAGGCAACAAAGCAAAAATATTGGTCTCAATCTTAATGCCTTTATTCAGCCAAGCCACACCCAGTGCCAAAGCAATGACACACAACAGCAACAACCACAGGCCGCTAAATTTATTTTGCCAATTGGAAAAGCGCATTTTCCGCAGCCGTTAAAGTTTGAGGTTGAGTCGTTTGCTGGCTAAAACGAATGATGGTGCGATTATTGGCTTGTTCCAAAATGGTAATACGGTCCACATAACGCTGACCTTGCGCATCGACTTGGACAAAAAGCTTTTTAAATAGACTGCTTTTCGGCGTTAAGCTGACATTCCACTGCGTCGGACTGTAATTGGCAGACACCACATTAAAGTTTTTAGCGAGTGCCGCTTCATTGCCCGACATCAACTGTAAAAACATCGTCGCTACAGAGCCATACGGGGTTTTATCGACTTCAATTTGACTGGACGTGCGCTGTGTCTTTTGTACCAGCTTACGCGGTGTCACCACCAAATCGGCTTTGACTGGACTTTGAATCTGCCACAGCACGCCTTGGTTTTTGCTGAACAGTACCGTGCCTTTGGACACATAGGTTTTATTCAAAGTGGCCAGTTTCTTCTGTTGCTCAAATTGGGCACGCACCACAGGCGTTGCACCGAGCTGAGCAAACACCTGCTTCAATTCAGTATTTTGTGCATTCACTGTAGGAGCAAGCAGTGTCATCACGCTAGCTGTACACGCAACCAAAATCAACTTAAAAAAATTGTATCGAATCATGCTTGCATTACTCCGCTTTAAATTCAGGCCATGCATTTAAACAGTCCAGCAACACCTGTGGCGACTGGAAGCACATTTCACGTTTTTCAATGTGTACCGCCACTTGTGAGGTATAGCCCTTGGTCAACTTTCTGCCTGAAACTGCATCGAAAATCAGATATTCGATTTTTAAGCGATTTTCCCATTCTTTTAAAATGGCACGCACACGAATTTTTTGCTCAAACTCGATGCCTTGTACATAGCGCACATGACTTTCAATCACCGGCCATGCATAGCCCGAGTCACGCATCTGGTTATAGTTATAGTGAAATTGATCCAGCAATTTGCAGCGCGCAATTTCAAAATATTTTAAATAATGCCCGTGCCACACCACATTCATGGTGTCGACATCATGAAAAGGCACTTCAATGATTACATCAGCATGCATGCTCATTTCCTATGAATATTGAACAGCAATGCTGTCTAACAGTTCTAAATCCTCAAAGCGATGAACCAATGCCTGAAGCTCTTGTTGCAAAGGACGATCTTCCACTACATAGGTGAAGCTCTGAAGCACCCAGTGTTGAAATGCTGTTAAAACAGGGCTGAGTTCTGTATCTACCCCTTTGAGTTTGACCGCCTGAACCGCTGCACAGCTGAGTGCCGCAATCACTTGTTCAGTCAGGGTAATCACTCGACTGGCATCACGCGCAGCAATGGTACCCATACTGACTTTGTCTTGATTATGACATTCGGTTGAGCGTGAGAAAATCGACGCAGCGAGGGTTTGTTTCAAGGCTTCTGCTGTCCATGCCGAAACCCCAATTTGCACCGCTTTAAAGCCATGATTCAACGGCAAACGCTCAGGGCTTGAACCGGTTAAATTGCGCGGCAAACCATTGTTCATTTTATAGTCGACCAACTGTGCCAACTGACGATCCATCAAGTCGGCAATATTCGCGATCATAATTTTCAGGCTGTCCATGGCTTGGGCAATATGTCCGCCATAGAAATGTCCACCATGCAGTACCCGCAGGTTCACTGGGTCAATCAATGGGTTGTCGTTACTTGAATTCAGCTCATTTTCAATAAACTGACGCAACCAGACTTTAGAATCTTCAAACACCCCAATCACATGCGGTGCACAGCGCAGTGAATAACGGTCTTGCAGGCGCGAACTTTGGTGCTCGGTCTGCACTTCACTGTTTAACCAGTCACGTAACTGAGCTGCAATATGTTGCTGTCCCGGATGTGGTTTCTGCGCAAACAAGACTTCATCAAAATGGCTTGGATTCCCTTCTAAAGCCAAGACATTCAGGGCAGTAATCAAAGTACTGGCAAAAGAAATCTGTTCGGCTTTTTTATAATTCAGGCAGGCAATCGCGGTCATAACCGCTGTACCATTCATCAGGGCTAAGCCTTCTTTAGGGCGCATCACCAAAGGCTCCAAACCTTTTTCGGCATACACTTGTGCAATCGGTACGATCTGGTCTTGATAGTACACATCACGCTCACCGACCAAGGCCCCAGCGATATAAGACAAAGGCGTCAAGTCCCCACTGGCACCCACCGAACCTTCTGAGGGAATCACAGGAATGACATCTTCATTCAGCATCCAGACCAAACGCTGTAACAAGGCATGCGAAACACCCGAATAGCCGCGCGCCAAAGAACATAAACGCACCACCACGACAGCACGTGCGGTAATTAAGTCTAAGTTTTGTCCCATGCCACAGCCATGAAAACGCGATAAATGTAGTGGTAGCTCATGCACTTGATGGGCTGGAATTTCGACTAAGCACGAATCGCCATAGCCCGTGGTCACACCATAAATGACGCCTTCGTCTTGCAACAGCTGATCGAGGAAATCTGCGCCACGTTGAATCAATGCTGTCCATTCAGCAGAGGCAGGCAATGCCACCTGTTTTTCCTTACGCGCTACAGCCACAACATCTTCAATACTGAGCGGAGTTTCCCCAACAATTAACACAAGACTTATCCTTTATTCCAAAAATTATAAAAATTAAACCATTGATAGGGCGCGCGTATGCAATGCTGTTCCAACAGTGCCACATACTGTCGTGTGGTCTGTTGCATGGCTTGTAAACGCTCTTTACGTGGCCAGTTTAACTGCTCCGCGACTTGATGAATATGCACTTCAAAATGTGTATCGACTCGATAGCAGAACACTGCCAGCACAGGAGCTTTCAGCAAACTGGCCAAGATCCAAGCGCCTTGCGGCCACAGCGCCTGCTCACCTAAAAACGCAATCGATTGTACCCGATCTGACTGCACAGGTACGCGGTCTGCCGCCACAATCACCCATTCACCCTGATCCAATTTATCCTGTAAAATCAGTGCTGTTTCAATTCCCAACTCATCCACCGAAACCAAATTGACATCGGCATGTTCATTCAGCTTTTTTAAAAATGCATTGAACTTGGTGGCATGTTTTTGATAGACCAACACATTAATTTTCTGCGGATGCTCTGCTTTGACGGCGCGCAGCAATTCAATATTGCCAAAATGCGATACCACAATCACCGCACCTTTTTGATAGTGCGAGCGAAAGTGCGCATGACCATGTAGCTTTAAGTTCTGTTCAGGAATATGCCCAAGCCAACCTTCAATTTTATCTAAAATACATTCGCCAAATTGCATCAAATGCGTATAGCTGTGCCACAGCTGCGGCTCAGTCTGAAACGGAGACTGTGCACCTGTAAAATGATGCAGTTTTTTTAAGTACAACAGAGAAGCCTGACGCGCGGTATTGGAAAAGAGCCAGTACCATAAAATCACAAAGTACAAGATGACTCGGCACAGCCAGCGCCCACCTAAACGGTAGAAACCCAGCATCAGCATCAGCGGCAACATCCCGCCCCGCTCTTTCACGGCGCTCCATTTCTGCATATGCTTCTCTGACCGCCTTAGCCTTTAACTTTCTGATAAATCAGTTTGGGGAACCGCAGCAGCATGCCACCTAACAAGCGACTATGCGCGCGCGCCATGCCCAAATTGTCACGCCACACATCAAAATGTGAAATGCCACCTTCAGGGTAAATCACATGCGTGGGCAAATTGATAAACGGCACATTGTCCCATTTCAAACGCACCAAAATTTCCGAGTCAAAGCCCATCCGCGGTTGAAACTTGGCTGTATTTAGAATGTTCACCGTCTGCGCCAAAGGATAAACACGAAAGCCACACATGCTGTCTTTAATGTCAAAAGACAGACTGTTAATCCACACCCAAATATGGGTTGCATAACGGCCATAGAGACGTTTTTTTGGAACAGTCGCATCAAAGATCGGCTGACCAATAATCATGGCTTTGGGATGCTGGATAGAGGTGTCTAAAAAGCGTTGCACATCCTGCCAATCATGTTGTCCATCCGCATCCAGTTGCAAAGCATGGCTATAGCCACATTGAAAGGCATGCTTGAGACCCGTGATCACCGCCTGCCCCTTCCCTTGATTGTGGGTATGTTCAACCAAATCGACCCTTGGGTAGTCCTGCGCAAGCTGATGTAACACTGCGGTACAAGCGGCATCACTGCCATCATTCACCATAATGATGGGTAACTCAAAAGCACTTAAATGTGACAGTAACGCAGCCAAATAATGCGGATGGTTATACACAGGAATCACAAAGCAGTGTTTCATTTTTTCTCTCGGCTTAAACGTCTACAGGGACAGCAAACAGCAAACGTCCTGATGCCAATATTTTGTCATGATTTTTCAGCTCAAAACTGATCTTATGCGCTTTACGGCTGAGTAGCAGTTCCACCGTTTGATAGGGTTGGATTAGTCCTTGAAATTTTAACTGCTCAAAACCATTGCACCACAGTAAATCTGCCCAGTTTTGTTTGGCAAAATGTTGAATAAATCCAATTTGCCCTACGCCTGGATAAATCGGGAAGTTCGGAAAATGCCCTTTAAAGCATTCCAACTCAGGCACAAACTCTAAAGCATAACTGATCTGCATATCCTGAGACTGCTGTGCCAATACTACAGGTAAGGTCATCGGCTGAAAGAGTGATTTTAAATACTGTTTGTTTAGCTTCGATTGTGCATTTTGTGGCATTTGCGTTAAGAAGCGCCATTGCCGTGGAATTGCGATACTTTCCAATTTCAGTTGTAAGCGTTTTTTCAGTTGTGCGGTGAGTACGGCTTTGCCCTGTTCAATAAGCAGTGCCCGAGCTTCTTCGGTCAGCACAGCCACCACCGCTAACATCTGACGCTGTTCTTTTTCATGAATTAAAACATGGCACTGCTGTATTTCGACCAATTCAGCGATTTTTATTTCAATCGTATCGAGACTTAACCGCTTTTCTTCAAGTTTGACAATGCGGTCTAAACGCCCCAATAACTGGAATGGACTTTTGGAATTATCTGCATCCACGACCTGCACTTTATCTCCAGTCAAAATCCAATCCGTACTAAAAGCATGATTGGTTTTAACGGCTAACTCTTGTTGCTCGGCGCAGTTAATTTCGACATTCGCAAAGGGAGTCCATAGTGCATCATCCGCCTGACGGTGAGCAATCCCGCCTGTTTCAGAACTACCAAACACTTCAGTAATGGGACGGTTCAGCAAAGGACGCACACCTGCATCCAACTTTCCACCAGAGGAATAGACCCGATGGCAGTCTTGCAACACCACATCTGTGGTCCAGCGCTTCAACAATGCAGGACTTGAAATCAGGTAATTGGGCAGTTGCAAATGGGAAATTTTCTTTTGAAGATCGACCACATCTTCAGGGAAGGCCTGTTGTTTTTGGTAGAAACTACGTCCACTGGCTAAGGGCCACAACAGCTTAAACAACAAACCATAAATATGCTGATGACTCACCGTGGCAATCGCAACTGCCCGCTCAGGCAAATCAAAACTGGCTTCCAAACCACAGACTTCATTGAACAATTGTTGCAAGGTGCGCGGAATCTTTTTCGGCTGCCCTGTTGAGCCCGAAGTATAGAAATACAGCTGTGCCTGATTGAGAAAGGCAGCATCAAATTGAAGCTCAAAGGTTGACGCGGCTGTCGACGGCAAACGTTTTAAAAAATAAATCTGCTGTTCAGCCAATTCTTTTTCTAAGTCGCTGACCCGATGCGGCGGCAACAGCACTTGCTTACCTGCTTGCAAGGCTGCAAACAACAATACCAAAAACTCATAACTGTCTTCTTGCCAAAGCGCCCATACCGGCTGTTCCAACTGCTGAATTTGCGTAGCCTGCACAGCTACATCCAACCAAAAAGTGTGAAAGGACACAAAACCTGAGTCCGCCTGAATACACAAGGGACGCAATGAATGGAGATGGTATTGAAAATGACAAGACATAAAATTTGTTTTTAAAAACCGTATTTCTAATCGCTATAGTTCGAGGCCACTGTTTGAGTTGCCCTGACGGAAATGCTGTTATTTCTGTGCCTGATGCAGTCGTTGCTGGCGTTTACGCAACACAAACTCACCCAGTAACAGTCCACCCATCAAGATATAAGAGATCAAACCGTTATACAGCACCCAAATCTTCATCGGTGCAAAGAAAACAGTGATCAGGGCAATGACCGCATTGATGCAAAAAAAACCACACCAAACTTTGGTCACTTGACGGGTCCATTCTACTCCTTCTTCGGGCAGATTAGGCTCTGCCAAACGTGCAAAACGTTCAATCATTGAAGGCGGTCGAATCAAAGTGCTGGCAAAAATAAACAGCGCACCGAGACTCATAAAGACAGGATAGAGTTTAAGCCACGCATGATCTTTTAAAATCAAACTCAACCCGCCACATAAAATTGCAAAACCCGTCAATGGCCACAGCAAAGTATTACCCTTACTCAATAAACGCAGGATACCCAGTGCAATCAGTACTGCACTGACCCAGACATACTGTCCATGCGCTAAAGCATAAGCCACAAAAAAAGGATAGAGGAGCAATCCGACCCCTGCTATCCCTTTTAAAATGTTGTTCATGCAGCCGACATATTCTGAATCACGAGCACCACATCTTGTACGGTACGCACGTTTTTAAAGTCTTCAGGATTGACTTGCTTGCCTGTCAACTCTTTAATTTTTACCACCAAATCAATGGCATCAATACTGTCAACATCGAGGTCTGAAGCTAAGTTTGATTCTAACTGCACATCTTCAGGCGCAATTTCAAACAGCTCTTCCATCCACTCACGTAATTTTTCTAACACGGTTTCTTGTGTAAGCATAGCAACCTCTTATGCTGTTTTCTGTGCTTCAACCAAAGCCACTAAGCTTTGAATTGATTTAAAATGTTCTTTGGTTTCTGCAGACTCTGCATTTAGATGAATGCCATAACGCTTTTTCAATGCCAAACCCAGTTCTAAAGCATCAATCGAGTCCAAACCCAGACCATCACCAAACAAAGGTGCGTCTGTATCAATATCTTCAATACGGATGTCTTCAAGGGCAAGGACATCAATAATCATTTGCTTTAATTCATCAGCAAGATTGCTCATTTAGGGATAACTCTTGGTTAAAAAACCACTGTAATTGTTGATTTAATTGACGTACATTTTTTGGATTGACCGTTACGTCATCCAATACGTCTTCCACTCGGATCGCATCCAGCACTTTCACATGGATATGAAAAGGCTGTTCTGGAATGTGATACCACTTTTCATTTTTGGTCAGGGTCGATGGCGTGCAGCTAATCAGCACAGGACGAATCGGCACACCTGCACGCAGGGCAATATTGGCCGCACCACGCTGAAAGTCATTCAGTTGCTCGCCTTTTGCTGTTCGCGTCCCCTCAGGAAAGATCAACAAGGACGCTGCATGATCCTGCTGTAATTTGTGTACACAGTCCTGAATAAACTGTTCAGAACCTGCATTTAAAATATAGCCTGCGCTTTGCACAGGGCCTTTGGTAAATGGATTCGACCACAGCGCCTGCTTGACCACGCAGTTTGCTTGTTCCATTAAACCAATTAAAACCACCACGTCAATTAGTGTCGGATGATTGGCAATCACCAGCTCTTGTTGACTGTGCTGTAGTTTATCTAAGCCTTCAACCGTATAGGTCATAATGCCCAGTTTCACCATCATTTCGGTAAAACCTTTAAAGCTGTGTTTAATCACCTTTTGAGTACGCTGCTTTCGAAGCTCAAGGTCGGCTGAACTGAGCTTGACCAGTGGCGCAACCAAACCGCCAATCGCCACGCCGCCTAAGCCAAAGCTGGCAAAACTAAACCCTGTCGCGCCTACGCGCCACGCATAGTTGGCTTTTTGCTTGATTCGATTTAATTTCAGCATTTCGTCCACGCTTCTGATTCAGTTTGCTCAGGATTATTCCAAAATGCATTAAATGCCAAAGCCTGCTGATAGGCTGGCGTTGAATCTGTATGTTTTGGTGTCAAGATCAAATTTGCAGGCGCTAATGAAATCATCGCAGCCATTGCAAAAGCAGCAAATGGCTGATGCTCGATATAAATGTCTGGCAGGGCTTCATCATAGTACACCAGCAGAACCTGACCAGCTTCTGGCCTTGTTTTTAACCATGCATAGGCTTCAATCAATCCATCATTCCACGAACCCGCCAAACTGGTTGCAGGCGTCGCATCCTGACATAAAATGGAATAAAGTCCGGAAATTGCATTATGGACCGACGTTGAAAACTGCGTTGGTGAAGGCGTTTGCTCGTTTAACACATCTTCTAAAATATTTAGTGTTTTTGATTCATCGCCATATTGCGACACCCACACAATATAATCGACTTTGTGGGTATTTAAAGTCTGCTTTGCACTATTCAAAGCCAGCTTTGCTAGCCGCGATAAGCGCCGGCGTTGCATGGCAGGAATGTGTTCTATAGCTGATAATTCTTGATCAACCAAGCTCATATTCAAGCGGGATACGTGGAGTTGCATCATCATGATCAGTGTTTAAAAGTTGACAAATTATCAGGCGCGCAATTATAGCACTGAGCCACATTTTTCACAAAAAATAACAAGCGCAGATAGATTCAAAAAAGGGGGATGCAGCAACGCTGCTCCTCCTCCTTGAAACAAGCGCGACTAGATGTAGTATTGCGTTCTTTTCTTGGCAAATTTATCCAGTTGCTTTAAAAAACCTTCGAAATAATCCTTCTCTTTTTCCTCAGTGCGATAGCCTGCATAAAGAGTACGACGCAAACCTTCAGGGGCTACGCAGTCCAAACGACGCGAAGTCACCCAACCCTTTTGTTCATATTCGTTCACCACCCAATCGGGTAATGCCCCAATGCCACGCCCACTTGCCACCAGTTGAATCAACATTTGGGTTAAATCTGTGGTCCGGATCTGCTTCGGCAGAATATTGGCCGGAATAAACAGACGCGACATAATGTCTAAACGGTGCTTATCCACTGGATAGGTTACCAAAGTTTCTTCTGCAAGTTCTTGCACCGTAATATCTTTGGCACGAACCAAAGGATGGGTATTGGATAAAACTAAACGAGATTCATACTCAAAAATAGGGAAATACTCCACCCCTTTTAACGCAATTGGGTCGGCCGTAATCAATAAATCAAATTCACCTGTCTGCAATAACTCATGCGGATTGGCCTCAAAACCTGAAGCGAAATCCAGATCAACATCTGGATACTGTTGGCGATATTGATTTAACAACGGCATTAACCAATCGAAACAGCTATGACACTCTGAGGAAAAAGTAATGCGTCCAGTTTGACCATGCACAATACGGGTAATATCGCTTTGTGCAATTTGTACCTGCGGCAATACTTCATCAGCCAGTTTTAATAAACGCTGTCCAACATTAGAAAAACTAACAGGGCGGCTACGACGGTTCACTATCTCTACGCCAAACCACTGGTCTAACTCACGCAACTGGTGTGACAAAGCTGAAGGCGTTAAACATAAATCTCCTGCAGCCGCCACCAATGAGCCATGCTCTCTTAAAGCGGTTAAGGTTTTTAAATGGCGAAGTTCTAACATCTGACACGGCCCAATTTTTAATTTTGATGAATGCAACATAGCTTAACCTATAAAAGCCAAATTAAATTATTATTTTTCACTTTAATGTAAAATTAATTAATTTAACTCATCTTAAAATCTATGAGCTACAACAGCAATATTCGCCCCATCTCACGGAGAATGAAAAATTTAAACATCCAAATTCATGATCCGCGCATGATTAGCAATTGAAGTAAGGGTTTATTTTATAACTGCGGGTAAATGTGAATCTTTCTCTTAGTCATGCCTAAGTTAAAGCATGATTTATTCAATTTTTTGAAATGCATAACCATCAAATCTAGCCCACCAACTATCCTATTTAACTCGTACCACACCTCGAATTGTCGTGATATCTCTACTTTGATACAACGCAATCATTTGACAGCAAGCAACATGCTCTAGTAGCTGAGTTAAATTCAGCTCAAATATTGAGAACTGATGATTCTCATCTGCTATCCACATTGAGCAGGCTAAAGCGCTGAAAAAGCAAAACGTGCTGACAGCAGAACTTCTCACCACCCTAGTCTTCGGGATTTTTTATGTTCCACGTGAAGCATTAGCAAATATCGAATCAAAGTCGCTTGTCTCTCAAACTGATGAGATTCAAAGCAGAACTTGTAAAACAAAAAAGCTTCCAAAATAGGAAGCTTTTTTAAATCTAAGATTTAACCATCAATCGTGAGCTTTAAAATCTCAGCTTTGGTATAACCCCGTTCTTTTAGAAGATGTTGAATGGCTTTTTTCTCATCTTGATCTTCAAGGAATTTGCAGCGTTGGATCAAACGCATATC
This sequence comes from Acinetobacter sp. WCHA55, assembly GCF_002165305.2. Lineage (NCBI taxonomy): Bacteria > Pseudomonadati > Pseudomonadota > Gammaproteobacteria > Moraxellales > Moraxellaceae > Acinetobacter > Acinetobacter sp. WCHA55. The sequence continues at coordinate 3,317,813 of NZ_CP032286.1, forward strand.
GGTCTCATACTGAAAGTTATGACGACACTCCAATTCCTTATTGGAAGGCGTAGTAAAAAAATGAAGCACAGCTAGATACTCTCTTTCTTGCTGTTGAAGTGGCCCGCCTTCAACGAATACCTATCTAACACAACTGTTAAACACCCTTTGTGTAAATGATGACGAATCTCGCTCAATTATGCAAGTTTGGGCCTCTCAAATGTTCTCTCGCTACCCATCTTCAACGCTCATACAGGTCTTAATCATCGGCCAAAGTCGATTTTAATCATGAGAATTCATCAGCTTATCCTGAGAATTCTTCATCCAATCGCCGTTAATCAGCTCGTTAGACGTTTTAAACTGTGAGGTTTAAATATATAAAACCTAGCCAATATGTCGAAGCTCGAACGTCAAAAACTTAGTCTCCCCACAGGCCATGACAAACTACTCTTGCATTCCTGCTGCGCACCTTGTTCAGGTGAAGTCATGGAAACCCTGATTGAATCAGGTATCAATTTTTCCATCTTTTTTTACAATCCCAATATTCATCCCGTGAAGGAATATCTAATTCGTAAAGAAGAAAATATTCGCTTTGCAGAAAAACATCATATTCCATTTATTGACTGTGATTACGATATAGACAACTGGTTTGCACGTGCCAAAGGGATGGAAAATGAGCCAGAGAAAGGCATTCGTTGTACCATGTGTTTTGATATGCGGTTTGAACGAACGGCGTTATATGCGGCAGAACATGGCTTTAGCCTAATCAGTAGCTCTCTCGGCATTTCCCGTTGGAAGAATATGCAACAGATCAATGAATGCGGACACCGTTCTGCTTCACATTATGCAGGCATTCAGTACTGGGACTATAACTGGCGCAAACATGGCGGTGCGGTACGCATGCTAGACATCAGCAAACGTGAAGAATTTTATCAACAAGAATACTGTGGTTGCGTGTATTCACTGCGGGATAGCAACCGCTGGCGCATGAGCCAAGGCCGTGAGCGCATCAAACTCGGAGAAAAGTTCTATTCCAATGCTATGGATCCGGACAACTGATTTTAGTCTGCAGACTCCGCATACCAATTTTTCCAAGAGCTGGTTCCACGTACCGCAATCGACACGGTCGGAATCAGCTTTTCTTTTAAAATCGCTGTTTGTCCAACCGCTTTAGCTAAGCGTGCTTTGACGGAATGAATGCATTCACGGTCACCAAATTCACAGCGGTCTAAGCTGGTTCCACCACAAGGCCCATTAGCCAAGCCTTTAGGACAGGTTTCTGGACAAATATACAGGGTCTCACCTAAACGGCATTGACCACAACTCTCACAGCCCACCACCGCATGCTTACTCAAATGTTCTGTTTTCAGTAATGCATTGTTGGCTTTAGTTCGATCCCAAACATTAAAATTAAAAATAAACCGCCCTACTCCTTTGGCCAGTTTAGATTCAAATAAAGCATCATGCATCAGATGCAGATGTTGGTATTTAATGATCTGACTTGAGGTCGCAGGCCGTGAATAATAAGTCAGCTTCGGATGAAATTCTGTACCTGTTTGCACCTGCCAAAGCGTATTCCAAAGTCGTTCACACTCAGCAGAACTCAAGTGCCAATATTCTTCAATATAGCTTTCCAACAACATTTGTTCTTCAGGCTGATGGCAAGCCGATAAATGCACCCCCGCAAAGCCTAAATGTCGACACATTAGAATTTGTAATGCGCAGCGCGCATAGACGCGATCACTTAAACCCTGTTCTTTTTCCTGTTGCAACACCTGCAACATATGCGGGGTTATCACAATGCCAGCCACTTTATGCTTCAGCATAAACTTAGCCCGCGTCAAGGTCAGTGGCATAACGCAGGCTAAAATTTTCTGCGCATACTGATGTTGCGCTAAAAATACATGTGCATCCTGTAAAGCAGCCATGTCATAGCCCAATTGGGTAATCACATAATCCGCCCCTGCTTTCATCTTTTTATGCAGTTTCAGATATTGTGCCTCTTTTTCCGCTTCCGCATATTTAAACGGGTTAAACGCCACACCGATATGAAAACCGCCTTGGCGTTTGGCTTCCATGACAGCATTCACAGACTCCAAATAACGTGTCCGTGGCTCTACGTCATGGCTGTAGTGGTGCTGTTTTAATTTATCACCCGTTAAGAGCAGCAGGTTCTTTTGACCTTGTGTTTTTGCATCCTGCAAAAACTGCTCAAAGTCCTGTATATCTCGCGCTTTCCCCGAAAAGTGAATGACTTTTTCAATCTCTTGTGGATACTGCTTGGCAACCATTAAAGGCGCTTCATCGTCATCCGCATGTACCCGATCGGCCAGCGTCATAGCCACAGGAAAACCTGCAAATTGAGTTTTGACAGGCCACTGGGCTTGCTGTGCGCTTAAGTATTCAACCAATACGCAAAATTGTTGCTGTGCAAAATATTGAGCAAGTAAAGACATCACAGGAGAAATAATCCAGAGGATTAAAAAAAGAAGAATTATAGTACAAATCAAAAAGAGATGACGAATCGTCTGATTATTCACTACGGCACATTTAATATTTCGTTAACTCACCCTCTACCCGATGAGTACCCCCCTGCTCTGATTACTCAATTGCCGTGTCCATCTCGCATTAAACCTGATGCTCAAATGCAAAAAAGAATGACTTGAGCGCTCAACGACACACCACCAATAACACAACATTTGTCTAGACCCTTTATCTACTACGCCGATTGACTTATTTTCGATAAGATTGTTCTTTTTTATGCTTTTCAATTGTTTAAAGACTAAGCACTTTTCGACTTTTTAAAATAAAGGTCTCTTTTCAAGCTGAGATTGACTGTGTATAACAATGGACAACTCAGGGAAATGATTCGCGCATAGGCAAAAGCCTGAAAAAAGCTTAAACTATGTGCCAATGAAAACAAATGATACGTCGTCCATGACGACAACAATGAAGGTGAAGGTTGATGCCGCTCAATACTGTAGAAGAGCTAGTTGCAGATATCCGTGCAGGTAAAATGGTCATCCTGATGGATGACGAAGATCGTGAAAATGAAGGTGATTTAGTTATCGCAGCGACACATGTTCGCGCAGAAGACATCAACTTTATGATCACCCACGCACGTGGTTTGGTGTGCTTAACGCTCAGCCGTGATCGCTGTAAACAATTGAATCTTCCATTGATGGTCGATGCCAATGGCGCACAACATGGCACCAACTTCACGCTTTCAATTGAAGCGGCAGAAGGTATTTCTACAGGGATTTCACCTGCAGAACGTGCGCATACCATTCAAACGGCTGTAGCGGCACATGCCAAACCATCAGACATCGTTCAACCGGGTCATATTTTCCCATTGATGGCGCAGCCTGGCGGTGTACTGCACCGTGCTGGGCATACCGAAGCAGGTTGTGATTTATCTCGCCTAGCGGGTTTAGAGCCTGCATCAGTCATCTGTGAAATCATCAATGAAGATGGCACAATGGCGCGTCGTGCCGATCTTGAAATTTTTGCTGAAAAGCATGGTTTAAAAATTGGCACCATCGCGGATCTGATTCACTACCGTATGACCAACGAGCAAACGGTTGAACGGATTGATCAGCAAAGCATTGATACCGAATATGGGACTTTTGACTTATATCGTTACCGCGAATTGGGCAACCCAGATATTCACTTGGCTTTGGTGAAAGGTGAACCAAAAGAAGGAGTAACCACCGTTCGTGTTCATGGTTTCAACCCTGTTCGTGACTTGCTTAAATTCAATAAAAAGGACGGCGAGCCAGCATGGAATCTCGACAAAGCGCTGCAAGAAATCGCAAGTAGCGATCGGGGTGTTTTGGTTTGGATTGGTCAACGTCACTTACAAGACCTAGGCCCAGCCTTAGACAGCCTGACAGCACCAAAACCAACCAAATCCAATGCTGCTTTATCTCAGCAGTACCAAACCATTGGGGTTGGCGCACAAATTTTACGTGATTTAGGCGTAGAAAAGATGAAGCTTTTAAGCTCACCTTTACGCTTTAATGCACTCTCTGGGTTTAACTTAGAAGTGGTGGAATATATCACCGCACATCACACAACTTAAAAAATCATCGAGGTTGCTATGGCAATTCGCCGTATTGAAGGTATGTTACATCTCGCTAGCGAAGGCCGTTATGCGATTTTAGTGGGTCGTTTTAATAGTTTTGTTGTCGAACATCTATTAGAAGGTGCAATTGATACATTGAAACGTCATGGTGTATCAGAGGATAATATCACTGTTGTTCATGCACCAGGCGCGTGGGAACTTCCTGTCGTGGCTAAGAAATTAGTAGCGTCTGAACGCTTCGATGCCATCATTGCACTGGGTGCTGTGATTCGTGGTAGCACACCTCACTTCGACTTTGTTGCAGGTGAATGTGCCAAAGGTTTAGGCGTGGTTGGTCTAGAATCTGGTCTTCCAGTGATTAATGGTGTATTGACTACGGATAGTATTGAACAAGCGATTGAACGCTCGGGTACAAAAGCAGGTAATAAAGGCGGTGAAGCTGCTCTTACTGCAATTGAAATGGTTAACTTGTTAAAGGCTATTTAACGCTATGTCGCAAACATTGCAAGCAACTTATGCAGCAAAACGTAAAGCACGTCGCTTTGCTGTACAAGGAATTTACGAATGGCAAATGAGCCACAATCCAGTCCATGAGATTGAAGCACGTACACGTGTGGAAAATGCCATGCACAAAGTGGATCTGAGCTATTATCATGAATTGTTAACCCAAGTGGTTGCCAATCATGAAGCATTGGATGCGCTCTTAATCCCTGTACTTGATCGCGACGTTTCTGCGCTTGACGGCGTTGAACTTGCGACCCTTCGTTTAGGCGCATATGAACTCAAGGAACATCTTGAAATTCCATATCGTGTGGTTTTAGACGAAGCGATCGAGCTTGCTAAACATTTTGGCGGTGCAGACAGCCATAAATACATCAATGGTGTATTAGATCGTTTAGCAACAACTTTACGTGCAGCAGAAAAACAACAAGCGAACTCACAGTAGTAGATTTGTTGTATGGCTGAGTTTTCGATCATTGATACCTATTTTAATCGTAAGAGTTCTCATTCTGTCGATTTAGGCGTCGGTGACGACTCAGCCTTGCTCACCCCACCACCGCAGCAACAATTGGTCATTTGTGCCGATACCTTGGTTGCTGGACGTCACTTCCCTCTTAATACCAGCCCCCATGCGATTGGCTGGAAATCTGTCGCAGTCAATTTATCTGATATCGCCGCAATGGGCGCGAAACCTCAGAGTATTTTACTGGCCTTGAGCTTACCCCAAATTGATCATGACTGGCTCAAAGGCTTTAGTCAGGGTTTATATGATTGCTGTGATCAATTTGGCGTGAGTTTAATTGGTGGAGACACCACCCAAAGTCCACATCTCACCATTTCAGTGACTGCACTGGGTTGGGTCGATATTGGTCAAGCAGTCACTCGCGCTACCGCTCAAGTGGGTGATTTGATTTGTGTCAGTGGCACTGTAGGAGATGCTGCTTTTGCCTTGCAACACTTGGGCCATCCTCTGCAACGACGTTTAGACTACCCCACCCCACGCTGTGAACTGGGTCAAGCACTCAAAGGTTTGGCGCATAGTATGATTGATGTGTCCGATGGCTTAGCACAAGACTTAAGTCATATCTTAAAAGCATCCCATGTGGGCGCGACCCTACAGCTTGATCAATTGCCCATCAACTCCACGCTACAAGATTTAACACGAGAACAACAATGGCAATATGCTTTGGCGGGTGGCGATGACTATGAATTATGCTTTACAATAAGTCCGCAGAATTATGAAAAACTTTTGCAACAACAAAACCATACCAGCATCAAAGTCATTGGAAAAATTGATGCCGAAAGTGGTCTGCGTTTTCAACAAAATGGCTTAGACCATTCCTTGCAATTTACTGGATATCAACACTTTGCATAAGCCCCCGATTCTCTTTCGCCAGATGTCTTGGTATGACCGTTTCATCGTGTTTTGCGGTGTAGGGTTTGGCTCAGGGCTAGCCCCCAAAGCACCAGGAACGTTTGGTTCTGCATTCGCGTTGCTGTTTGTCCCGATTTGGCTTGCAATTGGCTTATCCAGCACCATTATTGCCATCATCCTGATGTCTCTGATTGGCATTTATATCTGTGGGCATACTGCCAAAGTGATGGGCGTACATGATGATGGACGTATTGTATGGGATGAGTTTGCTGGCCAATCCATCACCTTTTTGCCTGTCCTGTATTTAGGGCAAATGAATTGGCTCTGGCTACTGCTGGGTTTTATTTTATTTCGTATTTTTGATGTGTGGAAACCGTGGCCGATTCGCGTCATTGACCAAAAAGTCGAGGGTGGTTTTGGCATTATGCTCGATGACCTGATTGCAGGGCTATGGGCTGCGCTTTGTATTGGGCTTTATTTTTATTTCACTGTGGCCTAGGCCATTTTTAGGATTAGAACATGTCAACGACTGTTATTATTCTTGCTGCAGGTAAAGGAACACGTATGCGTTCTTCTTTACCCAAAGTACTACAACCACTTGCAGGACGTCCTTTACTTGGTCATGTCATCGACACTGCAAAAAAATTAAATGCAGCCAATATTATTACGATTTATGGACACGGCGGTGCGCGAGTTCAAGAAACGTTTACTCATGAAAAGATTGAATGGGTGAAACAAGCAGAGCAACTCGGAACTGGCCATGCGGTGCAAATGACACTCCCTGTCCTTCCACAGGAAGGCAGCTCACTGATTTTATCAGGCGATGTACCTTGTATCTCTCAAAATACGCTACAAAAATTACTCAATGCAACAGCCGAGACAGGCATTGGTCTAGTGACTTTAACTTTAGCCGATGCAACAGGTTATGGCCGTATTGTGCGTGAGAATGGTCAAATTCAAGCGATTGTTGAACATAAAGATGCGACTACAGAGCAGCATCAGATTAAAGAAATTAATACGGGTATCTACTGTGTCAGCAATGCCAAACTACATGAGTGGTTACCACGCTTAAGCAATAATAATGCACAAGGTGAATATTACCTCACGGATATCGTTGCAATGGCCTTGGCTGATGGGATGCAAGTGGCATCGGTTGAGCCTAAACAAGCCTTCGAAGTTGAAGGGGTCAATGATCGTATCCAACTCGCTGCATTAGAACGTCAATTTCAAACAGATCAAGCCAAAAAGCTGATGCAGCAAGGTGTCCATCTGATTGACCCAAGTCGCTTTGACCTTCGTGGAAATTTAACCGTTGGACAGGACGTACGCATTGACATCAATGTGATTATTGAAGGCGAATGTGAATTCGGTGACCACGTAGAAATTGGTGCAGGTTGTATCATCAAAAACGCCAAGATCGCAGCAGGTACAAAAGTTCAGCCGTATAGTATTTTTGATAATGCAATGGTTGGTGAAGATGCGCAGATTGGTCCTTTTGCTCGTTTACGACCAGGTGCAAAACTGGCAGCTGAAGTGCATATTGGTAACTTCGTTGAAGTCAAAAACACCAGCATTGGCTTCGGTTCAAAAGCTAACCACTTTACCTATTTAGGTGATGCTGAAATTGGTGCAGGCTCGAACATTGGTGCTGGGACTATTACCTGTAATTATGATGGTGCAAATAAATTTAAAACCATCATTGGTGATGCTGCATTTATTGGCTCCAACAGCTCATTGGTTGCACCTGTCACGATTGGCAATGGGGCAACCGTCGGCGCAGGTTCAACCATTACCCGTGATGTTGCAGAGAATAGTTTAGCGGTAGAACGCTCTAAGCAAGTTGAAAAAGAAAACTATCAACGTCCACAAAAGATGAAGAAATAAGAGGATTAGTTTATGTGCGGTATTGTCGGTGGCGTTGCAGAACGTAGTATTACCAATATTTTAATTGAAGGTTTAAAGCGCCTTGAATATCGTGGCTATGACTCTGCGGGTTTAGCGCTGGTCAATCAAGGTCAAGTTTTACGTGAAAGACGTGTCGGTAAAGTTTCAAATTTAGAAGAAGCTGTTAGTCAATCGGGTATTCTCGGTTCTCTGGGTATTGCACATACCCGTTGGGCAACCCATGGTAAACCCACTGAAGATAATGCACATCCGCACATTTCAGGCGATGTTGCTGTAGTCCATAACGGTATTATTGAAAACTACCAAGAACTCAAAGATGATCTTGAAGCTCTAGGCTATGTCTTTACCTCACAAACCGATACCGAAGTGGTCGCTCACTTAGTGAAGGATGCCTTAAAGTCTACTCCAAGCTTACTGGAAGCTGTGCAACAAGTCGTGCCTCAGCTTAAAGGAGCTTATGCACTGGGTATCGTACATACGGACCATCCAGATGAATTAATTACCGTGCGTGAAGGTTCACCTTTAGTCATTGGCGTCGGCATTGGTGAAAACTTTATCAGTTCAGATCAATTGGCTTTACTACCGATTACCAATCGTTTTATTTACCTTGAAGAAGGTGATATTGCTCGTTTAACTCGCAATAGCATTGAAGTTTTTGTCGCTGGTCAACGGGTCGAGCGCCCAATCAAAGAATTAGATGCTGCCGTCAGTAATGCATCTAAAGGTGAATATAAACATTACATGCTCAAAGAAATTTATGAGCAACCCGAAGCGATTCAACAAACCATTTCTCAAGCCCTAGATGGCAATGCACTGCGGGAAGATTTTCTTTCCAAAGCAGTCGTGGATTTCCAAAAAATTCATCAAATCCAAATCATTGCCTGTGGGACCAGCTACCATGCAGGAATGATTGCCAAATATTGGTTTGAACAACTGATTGATTTACCATGCCAAGTGGAAATTGCCAGCGAATTCCGCTATCGTAGCCCTGTCATTGTCAATCACACACTTTATGTCTGCATTTCACAATCTGGTGAAACCGCTGATACTTTAGCCGCACTACGTGATACCCAAAAGCGTGCTGCAGTAAAAGGTGCCAACATCACCACCATGACTATTTGTAATGTCGCAACATCGTCTATGGTACGTGAAACCAATCATAGCTTGCTTACGCTGGCAGGTCCTGAAATTGGTGTAGCATCGACCAAAGCGTTTACCACGCAGCTTGCAGCACTGATGTTATTGGTACTCAAAATCGGTACAGTTAAGAAAAGCATTTCTGTACAGCATGTGGCGGAGATTACGGCTGAACTCTGGCATACCCCTAAAGTAATTTTAGATACCTTACGTAATGACCCTGAAATTTTACGTTTATCTGAACTTTTCGTAGAGAAGCAGCACTGCTTATTCTTAGGTCGTGGCACAAATTTCCCAATCGCACTTGAAGGCGCATTGAAACTCAAAGAGATTTCATATATCCATGCTGAAGGCTATGCCGCAGGTGAACTTAAACATGGTCCGCTCGCTTTAGTGGACAATGACATGCCTGTGGTGATTCTCGCACCGAAAGATGACATGCTCGATAAACTCAAATCCAATATGGAAGAGGTTCAAGCCCGTGGTGGTGAACTCTTTGTCTTTGCCGATGAAAATAGCGGTATTAAAGCCAAAGACCGTCAGCATGTGGTTTATGTACCAAGCATTAGCCCAATACTGGCACCTATTGTTTATAGCGTGCCGGTACAACTGCTGTCTTATCATGTTGCAGTCCTTCGTGGTACGGATGTCGATCAACCTCGAAACCTCGCTAAATCGGTCACTGTAGAATAATTAATTTAAATAAAGGCTGGGTATCCAGCCTTTATTCTTTATCAAAATAGAGAATTGGATATGTCGCAACTTACCTGCTTTAAAGCCTATGATATTCGTGGCAAGCTCGGGACAGAGCTAAATGAAGAAATTGCCTATAAAATTGGCCGTGCATATGGGCAAATTTATCAACCCCAAACTGTAGTTATCGGTTGCGATATCCGTCTGACCAGTGAAAGTCTCAAACAAGCCACTATTCAGGGCTTAAATGATGCTGGGGTGAATGTCCTTGATCTTGGTATGACAGGTACCGAAGAGGTTTACTTTGGCGCATTTCATCTCGATGTTCAAGGCGGTATTGAGATTACGGCGAGCCACAACCCCATGGATTACAATGGGATGAAACTGGTTCGTGAACAAGCGCGCCCTATTGGCGCAGATAGCGGTCTGGCGGAAATCCAAGCCTTGGCAGAATCGGGAGCATTTACGGAAGTCACGCAAAAAGGTTCAACCACACCTTATAATATTCTGCCTGAATTTATTGAACATCTCATGGGGTATATTACCCCTGCTAAAATCCGCCCATTAAAATTGGTCGTGAATGCAGGAAATGGTGCAGCAGGTCATGTCATTGATGCGATCGAAGAAAAATTTAAAGCATTAAATATCCCTGTTGAATTTATCAAAATTCACCATGAAGCCAATGGTCATTTCCCGAATGGCATTCCTAACCCAATTTTAGTTGAAAATCGCGATAGCACACGTCATGCAGTGCTTGAACATCGTGCAGATATGGGCATTGCATGGGATGGCGATTTCGACCGCTGCTTCTTGTTTGATGAAAAAGGACAGTTTATTGAAGGCTATTATATTGTTGGTCTTTTAGCACAAGCCTTCTTACTGAAACAATCAGGCGAGAAAATTGTCCATGACCCGCGTCTGATTTGGAATACTTTTGATGTCGTAGAGAAATATCAAGGCACCCCTATTCAGTCGAAATCAGGGCATTCCTTTATTAAAGACACCATGCGTGAGCACAATGCCGTTTATGGCGGCGAAATGTCTGCACACCATTATTTCCGCGATTTTTCTTATTGCGATAGTGGAATGATTCCATGGTTGTTGGTTGTTTCTGTACTGTCTGAAACGGGACAATCTTTGTCCTCATTGGTTGAAGAAATGATCATTAAATTTCCTTGCTCAGGGGAAATCAATTTCAAAGTCGCAGATACTCAAGCCACGATTCAAAAACTATTTGACCATTTTGCAGATCAGAATCCAAGTATTGACCAAACAGATGGCGTAAGTTTAGATTTTGGTGCTTGGCGCTTCAACGTACGTGCTTCAAACACAGAGCCTTTATTACGTTTAAATATTGAAAGTCGTTTAGACCAACATCCAAAGCCAATGCAAGATTATGTGGATGAACTGACACGATTAATTCAAAATTAATTTCTCGGTTTTAAATATAAAAATAGGCACTTTAAGTGCCTATTTTTATTATGCGGAAAAATATTATAGAAACTATGCTTTGTAGCCTGTTGGATTCTGCTTTTGCCAATTCCAACTGTCTGCTAACATATCTTCTAATGTCAATTCCGCTGTCCAGTTTAATTCACGATTGGCCCTTGAAGCATCTGCATAGAAGCATGCTAAATCACCAGCTCTTCGCTCCACAAACTCGGAATTAACAATAACACCATTCACTTTTTCAAAAGTCTCTTTAATTTTTAATACTGAAATTGGAATGCCTGTCCCAATATTCCACGCACGACAACCTTTATGCTTCAGTCTATTCTCAACAGCTAAAACATGTGCCTTTGCCAAATCAACCACATGAATAAAGTCTCTTTGACAGGTCCCATCATCAGTTGGGTAATCTTGTCCAAAAATAGACAGTTTTTCTCTGTATCCTACTGCAACCTGTGTCAAATAAGGCATTAAATTGTTTGGAATTCCTTGAGGATCTTCACCAATTTGAGCACTTTTATGTGCACCCACTGGATTAAAATATCGTAGCAAAGCAATTGACCAATCATCATTTGCCTTCGACAGTTTTTCTAATAACTGCTCTACAATCAATTTGGTATAGCCGTAATTGTTGTTTGGCATCCCCAAAACCATATTTTCTTGATATGGCGGTGAGTTTTCTTCTCCATAAACGGTTGCAGATGAACTAAACACCAAGTTAAAAACGTGTGCACGCTCCATCGCTTGCACTAACTGAATTGAACCTGAAATATTATGATCAAAATAAGTCAGTGGTATTTGCTGGCTTTCACCTACTGCTTTTAACCCTGCAAAATGAATCACTGCATCAATGTGATTGGAAGAAAAAGCTTGATCTAAATCACTTTGATTACGAATATCGCCCTGAATAAACTTAAGCGTTTTCCCAGTTAACTCTTGAACGCGTTTTAACGACTCTTCCGAACTATTAGAAAGGTTGTCGAGCACAATCACATCATGTCCAGCTTCAAGGAGTTCAACACAGGTATGTGAACCTATATAACCCGCCCCACCAGTCACTAAAATATTAGCCATCTATTTTTCCTAACAAAATTTTTAATAAACCCTGAGTCGAAACATCTAAAGTAGATAGATCCTGTTGTTGACCATTTAAAATGGGCAGTAACTGGTTGGCAATTTCCTTGCCTTTTTCAACGCCCCATTGATCGAAAGGATTAATATTCCATAGTACGGATTGTACAAATACCTTATGCTCATACATTGCGATGAGCATACCTAAACTATAAGGATTAAGCTCTTGCATTAAAATGGTTGTACTTGGCTGGTTACCCTCATATTTTTTATATTCAGGCAAAGAGACCAATTCACTCTGATCTAGTGCTTGATTACCAAATGCCAATAGACGTGACTGTGCTAAACAATTTGAAAGTGCCAAATGATGTTGCTCAATTAATGCCTCAGCATTATCCACATAGGTAAACTGATTTGCGTTATAACGTTGTATTGGTGCAATGAAGTCACAACTCACCGAATGTGTCCCTTGATGCAACAGTTGATAAAATGCATGCTGCGCATTGGGTCCCACCTCGCCCCATACAATCGGACAGGTATCCCATTCAACTTTTTCACCATTGCGTTGGATCGACTTACCATTCGATTCCATCTCAAGCTGCTGTAGATAGGATGCAAAGTACTTGAGGCGACCGTCATAAGGTAAAACAGCATGGGTTTGAATGTCTAAGAAATTATTATTCCAAGCCCCTAAAAGCCCCATCAAGACAGGAATATTCTGCTCAAATGGTGCATTTTGAAAATGCTGGTCAATGGTATAAGCACCCGCTAAAAACTGCTTAAATCCATTCACTCCAATAGTTAAAGCAATTGGAAGTCCAATACACGACCATAAAGAATAACGACCACCCACCCAATCCCACAATAAAAATTGATTCTCTGGCGTGATACCCCAAGCAGTCATTTTTTCAGGCTTGGTCGATACACCAATAAAATGGTGCTTTAAGGTTTGAGCCTCTTGACCTAATGCTTTTTCAAGCCACAGACGTACTGTTTGAGCATTGGAGAGTGTATCAATCGTACCAAATGACTTTGACGAGATAATAAATAATGTGGTTTCTGGACGAAGCTTATGCAGAAGTTCTGAAAGCTGACTACCATCTATTGTTGAAACAAAATGTAGGTTTAAAGGCTTTTGTGTCGATTTTTTAAAATCAGATAAAGCATGGCTAACCATCAGCGGCCCTAAGTCAGACCCCCCTACACCAATATTGACCACATCTTGAATTACTTCACCAGTCGCGCCACGGTATTGGCCCTCGTGAATTTTGTTGACCAATGCATACATTTTTTGCAGTTGTTCATGAACCTGATCAGCAATAGCCTGATGCTGTTGATCACATTTTGGTAAACGTAACGCCCAATGCATAGCTGAGCGCTGTTCAGTATAGTTAATTGCTGTACTTGAAAATAAGGTTTTAATCCAATTGCTTAAATCTCGTGTTTGCGCCCACTGTACTAAAGAATCAATTACACTTCGATCAATACGATGTTTACTAAAATCAAAAATAATCGGCTCTAATACGACAGAAAGCTGCTCAAAACGAGTCGAATCATCTGCAAAAAGATCTTTCAGATGATGCTGTTCAAAATGAGCTTTCAAGCCCTGCAGTCGGGCAATGGCTGTATTAATATCTTCAACGGGATATGGTTTATTTTGATGCTTCATCGCCCTACTCCCTGATAGGCAAAGCCTTGGGCTTTGACATAGCATGGATCATAAATATTGCGACCATCTAGAATCAATGGGTGCTGCATTTTTTTAAGTAGTTCTGGATAATTAGGGCTCCAATACTGCTTCCAAGCGGTTAATAAGCACAAAGCATGTGCTCCCTCAACGGCCTCATATTGATCGGTACAGTAAATCAAATCATCTCGATGCCCATAATGTTTCTCAATTTCGGCTAAGGCCTGAGGATCATGCAATTTGACCACCATATTTTGTGCCCAAAGTGCTTTTAACATGGCATGAATTGGAGATTGCTGAATGCGAGACGTATTTTCTTTAAATGATGCACCCCAAATCGCAATCACCTTACCCGCTAAATCCCCATGATAATAATTCCATAATTTACGGAAGAGAATTTCTTTTTGCTGTTCATTGATATCCCAAACTTGTGCCAATAATTGGCTCTTCGCTCCAGTCCCTGAAACAGTATTTGCCAATGTTAAGACATCATGAGAGAAGTTTTCACCGCCAAAGCCAGCTCCCGGATAAAGATATGAAGCCCCGATTCGACTATCCGCCGCCAAGCCTTGACGTACATGCTCAATATCGATCCCTAGCTTTTCAGCCACCACGGCCAAATCGTTAATATAACTGATGCGGGTTGCCAACATGCCTGAAACACTGAGTTTAGTAAACTCGGCATCTAAAACAGGCATAAACAAATATTGTTGTTCTCTTGGAAATAAAGGACGAAGTAACTCTCGAATTTTGATTTGACTCGTTTCACTTGAACAGCCCACTGTCAGTTGTTTTGCCTGCACTAGGCTTTGTAAAGCATTACCTTCTTGGATGACGTCAGGCAAATACACCCAATCATCGTCCGATAAAATTTTTTCAAATTTTTCAGTGCCATGTAACCCTAAAGTCGATGCATTGATCATCAATTTAGGATGAATAATAGGGCGCTGTTTGAGTTCTTTTAAAATTTCGATGCCTTGTGATTCTTCTGTCGGACTCAGACTAAAAAAGTAAGCATCGATATCAAGAGGAATCGCATTAAAATTGCAGTATTGCAGAAATCCACTTTTTTCTTGCTTATGGAGTAGATTAATCACAGCATCATCTTGGGTATAGGCTTGCTCTGAAGCCGACCTTTTTAAGATATCGCACCAAAAGACCTGATGTCCACATTCAGCTAGCAATGCCGCCATAACACCTGAGTAGAGGGTTTGTCCAAATACTGCAATTTTCATAAGAGTTTCCCGCCGATCATTAAAGCTCTTGGATAAGCACTTTAAATGCCTCACCCAACGTCGGGTGATCAACCCCATAATGTAGAACGGCTTTTAAATAACCCAGTTTACTGCCACAATCAAAAGTTTGACCTTTCATACGATAGGCTTCAACCGTATTGGTCTGTTGTAGCATGGCAATTGCATCGGTTAATTGAATTTCGTTGCCTGCACCTTTCGGTGTTTGTTCCAAAAGTTGCATAATCTGAGCGGGCAAAACATAGCGTCCGACCACAGATAAATTAGAAGGTGCTGAACCCACTGCTGGTTTTTCAACAATACCTTGCATCACTATACTTTGACCTTCATTAGGTACAGAAGCTACGTCAACAATCCCATATTGATCGACTAGCTGATCGGGCACTGCTTCCACCATAATTTGCGAAGCATGTGTTTCATTGAAACGATGAATCATTAAACTCAAATCATTCGTTGGATCAGCATTTTTAACTAGTACATCAGGTAACAGCACAGCAAAATCATCATTTCCCACAATCGACTTTGCACATAAAACTGCATGCCCAAGTCCTAAGGGTTGCGGCTGGCGCACACTGACTACGCTGACATGTGCGGGCAGAATATCCTTAATCTCTTTGAGTAAATCAAATTTTTGCTTCTGCTCAAGCGTTGTTTCAAGCTCAAAGTTACGATCAAAATAGTTTTCAATCGATGCTTTAGATGAATGTGTGACTAAAATGATCTGCTCAATACCCGCCGCAACAGCCTCTTTTACAACGTACTCAATCGCTGGGCGATCAACAACAGTCACCATTTCCTTTGGAATAGATTTACTTGCAGGTAGAAAGCGGGTTCCTAGACCTGCTACAGGAAGAATTGCCTTTTTAATTGTCATCACTGATCCAAAAATTTGTGCTCATTAAGCCATTAAAGCTTAGTTTACCTTAACTTCTCGACTTCGGTGATAGCCATCAACATAATGTTCTAACTGAGTAAGTGCCCAGTCAATATCTTGATCAACAGCAGTTAAACTATAAAGCCGCTCAAAAAGCACAGACAATTCATCTAAAGGATAATGTTTTTCAAAAGAACGTAAAATTCGGCTATGCTGAGTTAACTCAGTATCCTCATGATCTATCAGCAGTTCTTCATACAGCTTTTCGCCTGGGCGGAGTCCAGCATACTCAATCGCAATATCACCAATATCTGCGCCTTCTTCACGGACTTTCAAGCCACTGAGTGCAATCATTTGACGTGCTAAATCTTGAATACGAACAGGCTCTCCCATGTCCAATAAGAAAACATCTCCACCAGCACCTAGAGCACCAGCCTGAATGACCAATTGTGATGCTTCTGGAATCGTCATAAAATAACGCGTCACTTCTGGGTGCGTCACCGTAATTGGGCCACCTTTTGCTATCTGTTGTTTGAACAGAGGAACCACTGAGCCTGAAGAACCTAATACATTCCCAAAACGAACAATACTAATTTGAGTTTGCTGCTGTGCTTCTGCCATCGCTTGACAGTAAAGCTCAGCCATTCGCTTAGATGCCCCCATTACATTGGTCGGACGGACGGCTTTATCTGTTGAAATCAGTACAAAAGTCTCTACACCTTTTTTAATCGCCGCATTCACACTAAAGGCCGTACCAATAGAGTTATTTTTTAGTCCTGCAATGGGATTACACTCGACCAATGGAACATGCTTATAAGCCGCCGCATGGTATACCGTCTGAACACCGTATTGTTCAATGACACGTTCTAACTTAGCTTCATCCAGTACCGTTCCTAAAATCGGAATAATTTCTACTTGTGACTTAAGACGTAACTCTTTATCAATACTATACAGTGCAAATTCACTAAGCTCATAAATAACTAATTTCTGCGGATCATTCTTAATAATTTGTCGACACAGTTCTGAACCAATCGAACCGCCTGCACCAGTCACCATGACCACTTTATGATGAATATTTTTGGCCAATAATTCTGGGATCGGCGGAACAGGGTCACGTCCAAGTAAATCGATAATATCCACTTCTCGGATATCTGAGACTTTAATATCCCCATCAACCAGTTTGGTTAAACCCGGAATTTCTGTAATTTTAATATGTACAGGTTCAAGAAATTGAACAATTTCACTTTTGCGCATACGCCCCACAGAAGGTAAAGCAATCAATATTTCATCAACTGTTTCTTTTTCCAGACGTTTAAGCGCATGTTCAGCATTATAAACTTTCAAACCACCAATAATTTGACCTGATAAAGAATGATCATCATCAATAAAAAATAAAGGAAAATGGGCATCAGAACGATTCAACATTGCTGCAATTTGTTGGCCTGCATATCCAGCCCCATAAATCACGATTTTTCTTTTTGGAATATCCGTTTGCAAACATGCCCGCACAATAAATCGAATAGCACCACGGCTGAACCAAACCCAGGAAAACATAAAGAAGCCAAACATCAAAGGAATTGATGTCGGAATAAAAGCCTCTGTACAATAGGCTAGCCCAAAAAGCCCAAGAACAGTTAACCCTGTTGCAATCGCTAAGCGTGTAAAGAACACCTCATTGAATGTACGAACAATAAAATGATATGTTCCACAAATCAATAACATAGTGATTGCTAAAACACTTACCCAGAGTGACCCAAATGAGATATTAGGAACAACTTCTGCCCCTAGGTTAAATTCACGTAATGCGTAGCTCAACCAAATCAAGACAGGAAAAACTAAAAAATCCAAAAGGATTAAAAATAATTGTTTGGCATATCGTGGCGATGTAACCAAAGGCAGAATGACTGATTTCACAGGGTGAGTCTTCTCTATGCTATTTATATAAGTAAACTAAATGTGTTTTTAAGTTATTTAATACCCACAAACAAATGTAAAAATGTAAAGTGAATGCAAAACCGAAACATCCACTTTACATCAGAACCTTTAAATTCTAGTAAGTACTTGTTCAATAGCAGAAATAGTTCGATTAATACTATCTTCACTCAAAGTTGGATGAACTAAAAACATTAAACTACTTTCACCTAGTTTTTGTGCATTCTGAAGTCGTTGTGCAGGACGCCAAGGCGTATTGTCAAAAGCATGCTCTAAATACACTTCTGAACAAGAACCACTAAAGCAAGGAACACCTAATTCAGCAATTTCATTCATAATACGATCACGAGACCACCCTTCCGGTAATTGATCTACATGTACTTGAACATAACACTTATAAGCGGCATGTACATAATCATTCGAAGGCTGAAAAACGGTTATATATGGGGTCTTTTCAAATGCTGAATAAATGCGCTGCATATTATGATTACGAATTTCAGTCCATTCAGCCATTTTTTTCAATTGAATACGACCAATGACCGCTTGCATTTCCATCATACGCCAGTTGGTACCAAAAGAGTCATGTAGCCAACGAAAACCTGGTGGATGCTGCTTGTTATAAATACTATCAAAGTTTTTGCCATGATCTTTATAAGACCACATTTTTTTCCACAATGCTTCATCATTGGTGGTGACCATACCGCCTTCACCGCCAGTAGTCATAATTTTATCTTGGCAGAAAGACCAGGCAGAAATATGCCCAATAGAACCCGCAGGTTTGCCCTTATATTCTGCGCCATGTGCTTGCGCACAATCTTCAATCACATACAAACCACGCTCAGCTGCAAGTTGCATGATTGGATCCATATCACACATCCAACCTGCCAAATGAACACAAATAATCGCTTTAGTATTTGGCGTTAGTACAGCTTCAATTGTCCGAGCCGAGATATTTTGTGAATCTAATTCAACATCTGCGAATATAGGATTAGCGCCAGCCGTTACAATCGAGCTTGCTGAAGCGAGGAAAGTCCGCGAAGTAACAATAACATCATCGCCAGCACCAATATTTAAAGCCTTTAATGCAACATCAAGCGCTACTGTCCCATTTGCTAAAGCCACTGCATATTGTGTTCCTGCAAATGTTGCAAATTCTTTTTCAAATTCACGGCATTCTTGACCCGTCCAATAGTTTACCTTATTCGACAACAGTACTTTAGATACAGCATCTGCTTCTTCTTGCGTAAAGCTTGGCCATGGTTCAAATGCAGTGTTTAACATATTTTTTTCCTAGTTAAATTCTTACAAAAATCTTTATTTTTTCTCTAAAATTCGGGCTGGATTACCTACGACGGTAACACCTGCGGGAACACTTTTGGTTACTACTGCACCCATCCCAATGATCGCACCTTTACCAATCACCAATGGTTTATCTGGTGTACCTTGTTTGATCACAGCACCAGTACCGATATAGGCATGATCTTCTATATGAATATTGCCATTACATTTCACACCTGGAGCAAAGGTCACGTAGTCACCAATCACACAGTCATGAGCAACGTAACTATAGATATTAGCGTGGAAAAACTTGCCAATTTTAATATTTGAAGTCAAACAAGTGAATGGACAAAGTAAACTCCCTTCACCCATTTCTACTTCATCTAAAATAACTGTATTCGCTGCTTGAATTTCTAAATGTTGAACATTGTCCTGATTTAAACGAGCCACCAATTTTTCACGTACTTGGCTATTTGCGATTGCAATTGTCACACGTTTATCGGTTTTAAAATCATTAATAAAATCAGTGTAGCTTAGTACTTGATATCCGTTTAAATCTGTATTTGTCTGACCGTCATCAATAAATACAAAATTTTCTTTACTTAACTCAATAAATTGTGCACGTACCAGCGGCATGACCTCTTTGCCAAATCCGCTTGCACCGTAAACACCGATCAATTTATCCGACATTATTCTTCATCCTTATTGTTTGATCCTGTAAAGCGAGTCATTGTCGCCTCACCTTCCGCACTAATATCATCTTTTGCAATGACTTTTTGCACAGTCTTAAACATGATTTTAAAATCTAATACTGTTGACTGGTTTTCGACATACCATGTGTCTAATTTGAATTTTTCTTCCCAACTAATGGCATTACGTCCATTCACCTGTGCATGACCAGTCATACCTGGACGCACATTATGGCGCTTTGCCTGTTCTTCATTATATAAAGGTAAATATTCCATAAGTAACGGACGTGGGCCAACCACACTCATATCACCTTTTATGACATTCCAAAGCTCAGGCATTTCATCCAAACTCGTTGAACGCAGCATTTTACCAAATGGCGTCAAACGCTCACTATCTGGTAGAGGATTGCCTTCAGCATCCACCGCATCCTTCATGGTGCGAAATTTAATCATTTCAAATGGCTTACCATTTAAACCTGGGCGCACTTGACGAAATAATACCGGCGAACCTAGATTCTTTTTCACTTTATAAGCAACAAATGCATATAAGGGAGAAAGGAGAATAAGCGCAATAGAGGCAATAATAATATCAAGCAATCTTTTCATTAATTGGAATCACTTTGGAAAACAATACTTTCAAGTTTGGCAGCTATGTTCATATAACTTAAATTCTCAATAACAAATTGTTTCCCTCGCGCACCCATACTTGTTCTCTCTTCAATAGGTAACCTGTATAATTCTAAAATAGAGTCAACAATTAAATTAGGTTTTTCTGCTTCGATGCTTATCCCAGCATTTGCTTGTTGAACAAAATCACCAGCTCCAGAATAAGAGTGTATGACAGGTCTTCCTGAATATAAGTATTCAGGTAATTTATTAGCAGCAATTCCCAACCTGTACATCTTATGATCAAGCCAACCTATATAACAAGCATTAAAAACTTCAAGCATACTTTGAATTTGTTTTTTTGGTATAGATGAAATAAAAGTCACATTGGTCAAATTATTTTCAACCACACGTTTTTCTAGATTAACTTTTTCCTTTCCATCTCCTACCAAAACAAAATGTATGGAAGAATTATTTACTAGGTATTCGGCTGCATCAATAAGGTAATTCATTGCATTTGCAGTTCCTATAGTACCGGTGTAGCCAATGATAAACTTATCTTTTGGTATTTTTTCTAATACCGATATATCTAAAGCTTCCTTATTTTCAACCTCTGGTAAAGAAATTCCATTTGGAACCCAATGAAATTTCGTGCGATCCAACCCTCTAGATTGCATATGCTCAATCGCATTAAAAAAATTAGAGAAAACAAAATCCGCTCTTAGATATGCACGGTCTTCTATCCATTGTAAAAAAAGTACAAATGGATGATTTTTGGAATAGCCACCAATTTCCGTTAATGTAAGTGGCCAAGGATCTCTAACCTCAAAAATATAAGGTACTTTAAAAAAAGAAGCTAAATAACTTGCACCAAAATAAGTAATAAGCGCAGGCGAGGAATGTAAGATAACATCTGGTTTATCTTTAATAATTTTTTTTAATTTCTTAATTTTATATGAAAAAATAAATTCATTAATAATTCTTTTTTTATCGTGTGCACCATAATATTTAGGCAAGTTAACCCATATAAAAGTAAAATTAGGCTCTCTTTCTTCAAAGAGAAACTCTTCATCAAATATCTTAGGGCTTCTTAGTAAATGACTATAAGAACCAGCAACAACATAGACTTTATGTCCTTTCTTAGCCAATTCCTGAGCAATATAATAATGTCTCCCCCCCATAGCTATTTCAGGAGTAGAGCTATATTGATTAATAATCCAAAAAGTTTTTCTTTCTAACATTATTTTCTACCGAGGATGTCATCATAAAAGTTAAATAATTTCTCTTCTTCATTGGCCCAATTATATTTTTTTAAAACGAACTCTCGACCAAATTGACCAGCTTTTAATGACTCTTCCTTATCTAATAAGTAGAAATCAATTGCTTTAGCAATTTGAAGTGAGTCTAATGGATCTACAAATTTCCCACTTTGAGAATCATTGATAATTTTTTGCCATAAAGGAAAGTCAGATGAAACTACTGGCATACCAGAGCACATATATTCAAACATTTTAATTGGCATAGAATTTAAGTAGCTATCTGTAGGGTGTAACGTAACCAAGCCAAGACATGAAGTTTCCATTATGTTTCTAATACCAGCTCGGTCAACATAACCTAAAAATTTTACTCTCTTCCATCCTGGCAAAGACTTTACTTCAGCCTCTAAACTACTATCTGAGAAATTCCCTGCTATGACTAATTGACAATCAGCTTCAGTTAGTTGAATAGCCTTAACCATTTCAATAATACCACGGACTCGAGTAATACCACCCACATAACATATTTGATTGTTAATTCTTTTTGATTCAGATATATCTGCTAGTTCCTCTAACTTTGGATAATTATTAATATCTTCTGTTTTAGGGTTAATTGCTAAAAATTTATCTTTAATAATTGGTTCAGCCGCAACAATAATTCCATCTAATCTTGAACAAGCATATTGTTCATAATATTTAACACTCATTGACAATAAAGATCTAAAAACTGGATGTAAGTAGTGCTTAGCCTTTATTTGGTTAGGTAAATCTTCATGAGCATCAAAAATGACCTTCTTTCCAAGTTTTTTTAATTTTAGGCCAATAGGTATCAACTCCGGATCATGTAAGTGATATATATCAGCATCAATAAATTTTGCCTTTTGAAAAACAGCTTGTGTTGCTTTTAACATACGATTTAAACGGCCATTGAATTTTCCAACATCATGAATTTGAATATCATTGATTATTTCATCACCGTTACCATCAGCAACAATTAAATTAACTTGATATTTTTTCGCTAAAGATGAGCACTCTTTAACAAAAATTCTGACATCATACCTTGGATGAACGGATGTAAGATGCGCAATTTTTTTCATTTCTGATACCCATTATCATTTGGAGAGCGAACTAAAATTAAAATAAATATAGAGACTAATAAACCATGAGTTAACAGTGTTGTGAATAAATCCGATGATAAGAAAACATTCCTAATTGGTATAATAAGTAAACATATACAAAACCAATTACTACCAATTCTTGCAGACAAATAATCACAAAACTTTAAAATATATGAGAAGATTAAAACATAAATAAAAACACCAACATAACCAAACTGAGCATAACCACTACTTATAAAGCCATTATTTGCATTGGTTCCTGATCCCAGATAATTACCAACCTCTTTTGAAACGCCCTCGGGGTATATTTCTGGAATAAAACTTTTTAAAATTGAATTTGACCAATAATTAAATGAATGATTTGAAAAAAAATCAAAATAATTAAATGTTAAAAATGCAGGAACAAAAAAAGTACGTCGAATAAACATAGATGGTAAAATTGAAATTGGATTATAAAAAGATAAAACCAACATCCCACCGACCATTATAGAGAGTAATAAAGGCAGTATAGAAAGCGCCTTAGTACTTGAAAAATAAAAATAAATAACGTAAATCATTAAAGGAGCAAATAAAATAGATTTATGTGCATTTACCCCAAAGAAAAAAGTTTGAATTACACATAAAACACCAAAAAAAAGATAATTTTTTTTGAGCAATGCATAACACATTAATGCAACAGTAAAAATTTGATAAACCCAAGAGTTTAAATATGCCAAGAAACCAACATTCGTTAATTCAGCATTAATCTCCCTAAATTCATACACTTTACTCAAATCTAAATTAAAATTATTCACAGCACCAGAAATAAGATACCAAAAAATCAAATAACCTATTAATGCAAATGAAATATATTTCAATATTATTGGTCCATTTTTTACATTAGCAACTCTAGCTACTTTAAAAAATTTATAATTACAATAAAAATAAACTAATATATAACTAAGAAAAACAACAACAACCGTTAAATAATTATAAATAGCATTAAATGATATAAATGTTAAAAGAGGAAATATTGCAATATGCAAGAAAAAGCAAATGAAAAAATCTGATGGTTTATTAATGACTTTTGATGAAAAAAACAATCCAATAAAACATAAAATCCAACTTAATATATAAGTTGAATAGTCAAAGTTATTTAAAAAACCTGCATATTCAAAATATTTTCCAACATACAAAACATAAGAAAGATCTAAAATTATTTTCCACATAATAGAGAAAAGCAAATATACATATTTGCTTTCTAAAAAATAGAATAATTTATTCATCAAAAAATCTCTTATTATCAATATCTTTCAGTATATATAGAATTAATATTAAATATATTAAATAAAACATAAATCCACTCAATGCATAAAACTCACTTACTAAATCTTCAGAAACAATAAGTGCTAAAAAAATACTGCCAACCCTTAGAAAAAAACCTATAAATTGTAATATAAGGGCTAATCTCTGTTTCATTGCAACATGAAAAACCATGGAGACAGGCGACACTATAAACTGTATTAAAAACCATGGAGTCATCCATGCAACCAACTCGCCAGCCCGCTTCCAATCTTCACCGAAAATTAAAGAAAATCCCCAAGGTGCAATTAATCCAATAGCAATTAATGGTATAAAACCAATTTTTAGTAGTTTTAGCATACAATTTTTGGTGAATTCTTCTAATTCACCTTTATTTTTTGCATCATTTGCATGAGCATAATAAACTTGTGAAACAGCTGTCCCTATTAGCACCATTGGTATTATCATAATTTTTGAAGCTAACAATAAATATCCAGCCTCTTCCGATGCAGCTATAATAGCGATAAGTAGCATAGGTAAGTGCACACTTGCTGTATTAAATAGAGCTTCACTTACAGAGTATTTAGGATAATTATTATATTTTTTATATGTTTGAATTATTTCTTTTAAACTATATCTTGAGAATTTTTTCTTTTTACGTATTAAACTAAACACTCCAGCACTATTATAAAAAAACTGACCCACCAGCATACCGATTGATGTCATTCCCAGCCACCCTAAGCTCAATTGGGAAATAACGGAGGAGATCGCTTGCTCAAATTTGGTCTTGGCTATAGCCTTAAAATTTTTAGTCCGCGTACACCAAAACTTATATGCAGAGTATAAACTCGCAGAGAACACACCTATAGGTAATAACCATGTGATTTGTGAAAAATATTTACTATCAAGCCATGTCTGTACCTTTTGATTATAAAAGCATAAAAAAAGAAATAAAATTATTGAGAATATAAGACAATTTATAATGGATATTATAAGGAGTCTTTCTGCTTCAGCATCACTTTCTGGTAATGGGATAGCAATTTCATATCGCAAACAAGCTATTACCGAAAGTATACTCAATAAACTTGTATAAATTGCGAGTCGCGAAAAGTCTTCCGGCGCATATAGTCTTGTAATAAATGGTAAGGCTAAAATTGTAATTGCATGAGCAAATGCTGTACCACCAGCCAATAACGTAATAGACTTTAAAAAGCCTCCTTGCGCATTTAACTTTGCATTAACTTTTTCAAGAAGGCTTTTCACAACTTATTTACTCAAAAATACCGCAACAATCTTTTCTTGAGCTTCTACAGTCAAGTAAGGATGCATTGGTAAACTCATTACTCGCTCAGCAATTGCATCACCAACAGGTAAGCTTACATTCGCATTGGCTACTGCTGGCTGCTTATTCAATGGAATTGGATAATGTACCGCTGTAGGAATACCTTGCTCTTTTAACTTGGCTTGTACTTCATCACGGTTTTCAACTTGAATGGTATATTGCGCCCATGCACTTTGATTATGCGCTTCAATACATGGCGTAGTATCAACACCCGCTTCATTAAACAGTTTGGTATAGGTTTCTGCAACACGCTGACGTGCTTGCATTTCTTCATCCAGAATTTCTAATTTTGGTAAAAGAATTGCAGCCTGCAATGTATCCAAACGACTATTCATACCTACACGAATATGATGATAACGACGGTCTTGACCATGTCGTGCAATTTGGCGAATCACTTTTGCCAGTTCATCATCATTGGTAAAAATCGCACCACCGTCCCCATAACAACCTAAAGGCTTACTAGGGAAGAAACTTGTACAAGCAACAGTGGTCAGGTTACAACTTTTACGACCTTTATACGTTGCACCAAAGCTTTGTGCTGCATCTTCTATTACTGGAATGCCATGCTTTGCAGCAACCGCGTTAATCGCATCAAAATCTGCGCATTGACCATATAGACTAACAGGAATAATTGCTCTAGTACGCGGTGTAATTGCTGCTTCTAATTGTTCAATATCCAAATTATATGTTTTTGGATTTACATCTACATATACTGGCGTTGCACCTAATATTGCAACTGTTTCAGCCGTTGCGATATAGGTAAATCCAGGCGTAATAACTTCATCACCCGGACCAATACCAAAAGCCATTTGAGCAATTTGCAAAGCATCTGTACCGTTTGCACATGTAATACAGTATTTTGCACCCACATAAGCAGCAAGCTTTTCTTCTAACTCTCCAACTTCTGGGCCTAAAATATATTGACCATGGGTTAAAACATTTTGAATACCCGCTTTAATTTTATCTTTCAAACGGGCTTGCTGTGCTTTTAAATCAATAAATTCAATCATTAGCAAGTGATCTTTTTAAGTTATTTAAAAATTTTTGATGAGGTATTGCAAAATTTCCAGAAACCGTTTCACCACTCTTCACTCTTCTAGTAACAACTGCCCCTAAAGTAATGAAACAATTATCCTCTAAAGTGATACGATTTGTTATCACTGCTGAAGGCCCAATCCAGACATTGTTACCAATATCTACATTACCACCAATCATTGCATGTGCAACAATTAGACACTCTTTTCCACATTGCACACCATGAGCATAATGAACAAAAGCATCTAATTTTGTACTTTCCCCAATAACTGTCGGTCGGTATGAGAAGCCCTTAGCAACATGTGAATTAACACCTATTTCGACATTATTATTAATTATAACTTCACCATTATGAGTAACAGACAAGATACCTTTAAGAGTTTTCTTATGCTCAAACCCTTCACCGCCCAATACTGTACCAGCCCTCACAATTACATTATCACCAAGTGTAACATCTGAATGAATGGTAACATGAGGCTCGATAATACAATTTTTACCAATTACAACCCCAAGAGGACTAATATAAGCTGTAGAATTTATTTGAGCACTTTCATGAATAGCCGTCTCTAATCTTTTTTTATTTTTTGCTAAATAATCAACTAAAGAAAAAAAGAACCATTTGGGATCATCGACAATGATTACATCTATATCATTTCTAAATGCGTTAAGCTCTGCGAGTTCTTTTGTACAAAAAATACCATGAATACTAGAATTTTGGTTTAATTGCACAATATATTTTGGATTTTCAATAAAGGACAGTAATTTACCTTTCGAAAAGGTTACCAACAGGCCTAATCCGTCATAGTTAAAATCATTTTCCAATACAACATTGGTTGCCTGATAAACTAAGTCATTTGTAATTTTCATTATGCTTTGACCTTAAATAACAATGGATGAGGGTTCGCAGGATTTTCTACAATAGGAGCAACACGAATGACTTCCACTGTTTCAATTGCTGCTCGGTTTTCTTCCACACCGTAGCCTTTGCCTTCCAAAATACGTTGGTAACTCTGCGTATGTAAATCTGTAAAACCACCTGAAAACTCAAGCTCTTCATTTTCAATGGTAATACTGCGATAAGTCAGTTTTTCACCTTGTACCGCATTGTCCGGAAGGTTATTCGCGTCAATTGACAAGAACCAACGCACACGTGCACGCTCATATTCTAAATAACCAGAAGAGGTTTTTTCATCACGGAAATGCACTTCATTTTTAACGATTTTTCCAAAAATAAAATGCAACATATCGTAGAAATGTACACCAATATTAGTTGCTACACCGCCAGATTTGTTGTCCACGCCTTTCCACGACTTTAAATACCATTTACCACGTGAAGTCAGATAAGTTAAATCGACATCAAATACTTTATCTGCAGGCGCAGCTTGTACTTTATCACGCAATGCAATAATAGATGGGTGTAAACGTAATTGTAAAATTGAGTTTACCTTGGCACCATATTGTTTTTCATATTCAGAAAGCATGTTTAAATCTTCTGAATTCAATACCAATGGTTTTTCACAAATGACTTCAATGCCATTTTTCAACGCATACTTCATGTGCGGCGCATGTAAATAGTTCGGTGAGCAGATTGCAACGTAATCCAGCTTTTCTCCTTTTAATTTCTGGTCTTCTACATAGGCTTCAAACTCTTCAAATTCAGTAAAGAATTCCGCTTCAGGAAAATGACTGTCCATAATCCCCACAGAGTCATTTACATCCATGGCAACAGCTAAAGTATTACCCGTTTCTTTGATCGCTTTAAGATGGCGTGGTGCGATATATCCAGCCGCACCAATAAGAGCAAATTTTTTCATCGTTTCACTTCTTTTCAATTTTTAAATTAGAGACGGAATACTGTAAAACCTTGTTCAGCCAGAGTTGTACGGTCGAATAAACCTTTGACATCTGCAAGAACAGGCTTATCGCTGCGCACATATGTTTTTAGCTCAGCAGCAGACAAGTTACGGAATTCATTATGTCCAACAGCGACAACAAGTGCATCGACAG
The DNA here is from genome assembly GCF_002165305.2 of Acinetobacter sp. WCHA55. Lineage (NCBI taxonomy): Bacteria > Pseudomonadati > Pseudomonadota > Gammaproteobacteria > Moraxellales > Moraxellaceae > Acinetobacter > Acinetobacter sp. WCHA55. The sequence continues at coordinate 3,346,365 of NZ_CP032286.1, forward strand.
GGTGTTCAGCGTCAATCAGCCCCAACTCAATACCATACTCATGGTTTACTTCGTCAGCATCTGCCCAAGGGTCGAACACAACCACCTGAGCCCCCCAAGCCTCAAACTCTTTAATTAAGTCTGCAACCTTACTGTTACGGATATCGGGACAGTTTTCTTTAAAGGTAACGCCAAGTACCCCTACTTTTGCGCGAGGCACATCAATACCATTTTGTAACATACGCTTGATAGTATTACGTGCCACATAACGTGCCATATTGTCATTAATACGACGGCCCGCCAAAATCACTTGTGGGTGATAACCGACCTCTTCTGCTTTATGGGTTAGGTAGTAAGGATCGACACCAATACAATGCCCACCAACCAAACCAGGGCGGAATGGTAGGAAATTCCACTTACTGCCAGCGGCCTCAAGTACGTCAATGGTATCAATACCTAAACGATCAAAAATCACTGAGAGTTCATTCACCAAAGCAATATTTAAGTCACGCTGTGTATTCTCAATTACCTTAGCAGCTTCTGCAACTTTGATACTTGAAGCTTTATGGGTACCCGCAGTAATAATGCTGGCATAGACTGCATCTACTTTATCAGCAACTTCTGGCGTGCTACCACTGGTGATTTTCTTAATCTTGGTTAAGGTATTTACCTTATCGCCAGGGTTAATACGCTCAGGACTATAACCAGCAAAGAAATCCTGATTGAATTTTAGGCCTGATATTTTCTCAAGCACAGGAATACATACTTCTTCTGTAGCACCAGGATAGACGGTTGACTCATAGACAACAATATCACCTTTGTTAATGACCTTACCTAATGTTTCACTCGCTTTCCTTAAAGGCGTCAGATCTGGACGATTCACCTCATCAACAGGTGTTGGTACGGTCACAATAAAAAAATTGCAACTATGTAAATCAGCCAAATCAGATGAATAACTTAAATAAGTTGCTTCTTTCAACTCGTCTGCAGATACTTCTAAAGTATGATCTTGCCCACTTTTTAATTCTTCAATCCGTGTTGTGTGGATATCAAACCCAACAACCGGCACTTTTTTACCAAATTCAACTGCCAATGGCAAACCAACATAGCCTAAACCAATCACTGCTATTTTCAGATCAGAGAGTTGTAGCATTTTAACGCCTTATTTATTTCTGTTATGAATATGAATCAATCGGCAGAAATACTATCAGAAAAACATGAACTTTCTGTTATGATTTTTTACCAAATTCTTAGTTCGGTCCTGTTTGATTAAACTTAGAGACTAGATAGATCCTGCTATTTTGCTCAATATAGTAAAATTCGCAAAATATGTATCCATAGCAATCAACAAAAATTCTTACTATAAAAATTGATTACAATTTGCTATATACCCTAAAGCTAAGTTCGGTAAAATGCTGTTTAATTGAAATGATTTTAAAAAATCTAAAATGGGAATTTTTGTGCGACATTTTAAATCTATAATTCTATTGTCCTTTATCATGACATCTACTGGATGCGCTCTGACATCTGGGCTACAAACTTATGATTTACCTGCGGAAGGTATGTATCAGACAGAGTTAGGCACACAAGTCAATGTTGTGAAACTCACCCAAACATCATTACCAGCTGTCCAACCTGCCCAATACAATCAAGAATATTTTTCTCATTTGTTCAATATTCCTCAAAAAAATTACAAGCTCAGTGCCGGAGATATTCTCTCCATTTATCTTTGGGCTTATCCTGAGATTACCCCACCAACGAATACCATCAGTAATGAAGAAGCGATCAAATCGAACGGTTATCAAATTGACCAAAGCGGTTATATCCAGTTTCCTATTATTGGTCGCTACAAAGCCGCAGGAAAGTCTTTAACACAAGTCAACCAAGAATTACGCAGCCAACTTTCACGTTATTTAAAAACACCCGACGTCATTGCTCGTGTTCTATCGTATCAAGGACAACGCTACTCTGTACAAGGCAGTGTCATGAAAGGTGGACAGTTTACTTTAACTGACCAACCCACAAGTGTTTATACTGCATTAGGTTTAGCTGGCGGTATCAATCCTCAGTTAGGAGATAACACCTCTATTACACTTGTCCGCCAAGGTAGAACTTATAATCTCAATAGCATTTCGCTTGAAAAGGCTGGTTATTCACTACACAATTTATTGATTCAGCCTAACGATACACTTTATGTAAACTCAAAAGAAAATCAGAAAATTTACGTAATGGGTGAATCAGGACAAAACAAACCAATCCCGATGCGAGATCAGGGTATTAGCTTAAGTGATGTCATTGGGGAAAGCCTCGGTTTAAATCCACTTTCAGGCAGTCGAAGCAAAATTTATGTGGTGCGTAGTCATCGTGATGCAGGGATCACTGATGTCTATCACCTAGATTTAACCAGTATTGGTGATTTTGGACTGGCAAATAAATTTCAAATGCAAAGCAATGATATTGTGTACATCGATGCCTCAGGTTTAACACGTTGGCAACGTGTCATCAATCAAGTCATTCCATTCTCAAACGTGATTTATAATATTGATCGTGTGGGGCAATAATGAAATTTAAAAATATTTTGATAGTATGTGTGGGAAATATCTGCCGGAGTCCAATGGCCGAGTACTTACTCAAACAGCATTATCCGCAATTAAATATTCATTCTGCGGGTATTTCTGGTGTGGTCGGCCATCCAGCCGATGAAAAAGCACAACGGTGTATGCAGCATGTGGGCATTGACATGCAGCCCCATATTGCTAAAAAGCTAAATGCAGAACACATTAAACAAGCCGATCTGGTTTTAGTCATGAGCCAAAATCAACAAAAACATATTGAGCAAACATGGCCATTTGCAAAAGGAAAAACATTTCGCTTAGGTCATTGGCAAGGTAAAAACATTCCTGACCCCTATCAACATGATCAAGCTTTTTTTGATGAAACTTCCCTGCTTATACAAGCCTGTGTAGCAGATTGGACTAAACATATTTAACTTTGATGTACGATTATGAGCCAAACTACAAATACAGAAGACACTATTGATTTAAAAGAATTATTTTTCTCATTGATCGCACAATGGAAGTTAATTGCGCTGTGTATCCTTTTGAGTCTAATTTGCGCCCTACTATACTTAAGAGCAACTCCAGATACTTATTCGGTCGATGCCTTGGTACAAGTAGAAGAAAATAAAGGTGCTTCCGCAGCTCTATTAGGTGATCTCTCGAGCATGGTTGAGCAAAAACAACCCGCTCAAGCAGAAATCGAAATTTTAAAATCGCGTTTAGTTTTAGGCAATGTCATTCAACATCTGAATTTAGATCTTAAAATTTCAGGCACGGAAAATTCATTTACTGACCGCCTCTTGTCTCCACATCATTATCAAACAGAGTACCAGCCGAAATCGGTGCTGTTTAAAGATGATGATGAAGCCTTTGACATCCGTCAGTTTAATGTTCCATCGAACTTCCGTGATAAAAGTCTTGAACTTCGCTTTAAAGATGGTCAGTTTAGCTTAACGAATACGCAAACTGAACAAGTCATTTTAACAGGCAAAACGAACCAAGCGAATACTCTACGAACTGCCGATGGCTTGTGGAATATTTCTATTTATACACAAGACCAGCTAAATGATGTTTATCTCATTCAAAAACAATCTCTACCTGCTGCAGTCAATCATATCTTGACAAATTATTCTGTCGCAGAAAAAGGAAAGTTAACAGGTATTCTTGGGCTCAATTATCAAGGTACAGACAAAACTCACATTACCCAAGTACTCAATGCTATTCTGGTTTCTTATAGCCAACAAAACATTGAACGTCGTTCAGCTGAAACAGCGCAAACACTTAAATTCTTAGATGAACAACTACCAGAGCTGAAACAACAACTTGATGTAGCTGAGCGTGAATTCAATAAATTTCGCCAACAATATAACACCGTAGATGTTACGAAAGAATCTGAGTTATTTTTAACCCAAAGCGTAACCTTAGAGACGCAAAAAGCACAACTTGAACAACAAGTGGCTGAAGCTGGTGCCAAATATACTGCTGAACATCCAGTCATGCAGCAAATGAATGCGCAACTAGGAGCTATTAATAAAAAAATTGGTGAGTTAAATGCGACATTAAAAGAACTGCCAGATTTACAACGTCGTTATTTACAGCTATACCGTGAAGTTGAAGTCAAACAGCAATTATATACTGCCCTGCTTAACTCTTATCAACAGCTACGAATTGCAAAAGCGGGCGAGATTGGGAATGTGCGTATTGTCGATACAGCTGTGGAACCGATTGAGCCAATTGCACCGAAAAAATTACAGATTTTAATTCTATCTATTTTCTTAGGTGGTTTCCTAGGTACACTCTTGGCATTATTACGTAATATGATGCGTTCAGGGATCAAAGACTCCTCTCAAATTGAAAATGAGTTGGATCTGCCCGTGTATGCAACGGTTCCTCGTTCACCTGTGCAAGAAAGCCGTATTAATATTTTAAAGAAGAAAAAGAATATTCCTATTCTGGCTGTTAAAAATAGTGATGATATTGCTATTGAGAGCTTAAGAAGTATGCGTACAGCGATTCATTTCGCTCTAAGCTCTGCCCGAAATAATCTGATTACGATTTCAGGTCCAGCACCTGAAGTTGGTAAATCCTTTATCTCAACCAACTTAGCCACAATTTTGGCACAAAGTGACAAACGCGTATTAATCATAGATGCAGACTTACGTCGTGGTTATTTACACAAATATTTTAATCTCGACACACAACCCGGCTTAACAGAGTTACTCAATGGTCAACAAAGTTTAGACACGGTTATTCGCCATACAGAAGTGCCAGGCTTAAGTGTAATTTCTCGCGGAAAAAGTCCAGCGAATCCTTCTGAACTACTAAGCTCTAACCAGTTCAAAAATCTATTAGAGCAAATGTCAGAGAAATTTGATCATGTCATTATCGATACTCCACCAGTCTTAGCTGTGACGGATGGCATCATTATTTCTCAATACACAGGTGTTAACTTAGTGATTGCCCGTTATGCGAAAACACAGATGAAGGAGCTTGAATTGACCCTCAATCGCTTCGAACAAGCCGGTGTAAAAGTCAATGGATTCATTCTAAACGATATTCAGCGTTCAAGTGCAGGCTATGGCTATGGCTATGGCTATAACTATGCTTATGCCTATAAAGCCAATAAAGAATCAGACTAAATACATCCTTTCACCGATAAAAAGCCAGAACTTGATTTCTGGCTTTTTATTTTGTATGACAAACGTTTATATATTCAAATCCTTATAGTTTTTTTAAGGACTTCGGCATATATTAATTTGAAAATGTACTGGCGGTACAAAACACGTCATTCATGAAGTCTGCTAAGATGCTAAAAAACTTTCTGAATGTAATAGAATTAGGAAAAATTTCACATGAGTAAAGCCTTACCCATTGCTGTAGCTGTTATTCTAGGCGGTGCTGCACTTGTTCCCGTTTATTATGCATCTCAACACCCAGCTTCAGCCGAAGCCCAAGTTTCAAAAAATGCATCTGCCGTAGAAAAAATTAGCTATGCACTGGGCTATGAAGTTGCTCATCAAACTCCACCAGAACTCGATATTAACAGTTTTGTCACCGGTGTTCGCGCAGGTCATGCCCGTAGCCAACCCGCCTATACTGAAGAAGAATTAAAACAAGCCTATGAGCAGTTCCAACAAGAAATGCAGCAAAAGCAGGCTAATGATGCGAAGCAAGCACAAACAACCAGTGACAGCTTCTTAACTGAAAATGCGAAAAAACCTGGGGTGAAAACCACAGCATCAGGCTTACAGTACAAAATTACGCAAGAAGGCACAGGCAAACAACCTTCTGCCAGCTCTGTCGTGACCGTACATTACAAAGGTCAACTAGTCGATGGTAAAGTGTTTGATAGTTCGCTTGAACGTGGCGAACCGATTGAGTTTCCTTTAAACCAAGTGATTCCGGGTTGGACTGAAGGCCTACAACTCATGAAAGAAGGTGGAAAAGCGACACTTTACATCCCTTCTAACTTAGGCTACGGCCCACAAGGTGTACCTGGCATGATCCCAGCCAACAGCACGCTTATTTTTGATGTTGAACTGATCAAAGTAAAATAAGACAAGTCAATCAAAGGAGAGCTTTTGCTCTCCTATTTTTATTGAGAATACAATATGAAAATTCAAACAACATTACTCTGTGGCTTGTTACTTTCTACACCTGTTTTTGCTGCACCGATTAATAATAAAAGCAGCATCAACCAACAAGTCGGTTATAGCTTCGGATACCTCATGGGTCGGAGCAATGCCGAGTCTATTCAAGATTTAGATCTCGATGCTTTTGTGCAAGGCTTACGTGAAGCATCTAAAGGTCAAGCTGCTTCATTAAGTGATGAAGACATGGCGCGAGTACTTACCCAATATAAACGCCAAGCAGAGGCAAAACAGTTATTAGAAGTTAAACAATTAGCTGATAAAAATGCCAAAATTGGTGCAGCCTTTTTAGCTGAAAATGCGAAAAAACCCGAGGTGAAAACCACGGCTTCAGGCCTGCAATATATGGTTTTACAACAAGGCCAAGGCAAGTCACCCAAGGCCAACAGTCGAGTCAAAGTCCATTATGAAGGACGTTTAATTGATCAAACGGTTTTTGACAGTTCGATTGCCCGCCAACAACCTGCAGAATTCCAAGTCAGCCAAGTGATTCAAGGTTGGACTGAAGGTTTGCAACTGATGAAAGAAGGGGCGAAATACCGTTTCTTTATTCCATCTAAACTGGGTTATGGTCAAATTGGCTCAGGCGATGTGATTGAACCGAACAGTACCTTAATTTTTGATGTGGAACTGATTGAAGTGTTGCCAAAATAAGGCAGCAATGCAAAAGTAATACTACACACAAAATAAAAAGCCTGATCTTCGTGATCAGGCTTTTTATTGATTTCAATCTATTTTCAAACCAAGCCATGCTGTTTAAGCTACGCGCTTCGCTGGTCGGTCTTGCAGCATAAAACAAAGCATTACCTTGTTTTATGCTTCATGTTTGAGGTGACGTGGTCTAAAACCTGTAAGGAGCAAACCTATCGCATAAGCCACGACGCCAACTACACACAACCCGACCACTTCGACAACGCGAATCCACTGTGACAGGTCACCATTATACCAACTCAATGCATACCACAATGCCGCAATCATCATGGTGTTAGCAATACCAAACTGGATAAATAGTTTTTTCCAGTGTGCGCCAAAACGGAAGATATCGCGCTTGTGTAAATAGAAATACAGCATCCCCGCATTCACCAGAGCAGAGCCCGAAGAGGCTAAAGCTAACGCCATATGCTCTGCCTGCCAGTCAATCAGTTTAAAGAAGCCAATAAACACCACGTTTAAAATCGCATTTGCGGCAACGGCCATTAACCCCACACGGACTGGTGTTTTGGTGTCTTGTTGCGCATAAAAACCAGGTGCAAAGACTTTAATCAACATGAATGAAATCACCCCAGCACTCATACATTGCAACGCTAAAGCCGTCATTTGTGTATCTTGAATAGTGAATTGACCACGTTGGAACAAGGCCTGAATAATAGGAGTCGATAACATAAACAACGCAATACTCGCAGGTACCCCCACTAAAACAATGACCTTGGCAGCCCAATCCATCATGCCACGGAACTTCGACATATCTTGCTCTGCATGACGGGTCGACAAGGCAGGTAAAATCACCGTGCCGATCGCTACGCCAATCAAGCCCAAAGGCAACTCAGTCATACGTTCCGCACTGTATAACCATGACACTGAACCATCTTGCATAAACGAAGCCCAAATGGTGTTCAAAAGTAAGTTGATTTGCGTGACAGAAACACCAAATAACGCAGGCAGCATCAATTTCATGATGCGATCCACACCTTCATGTTTAAAATCGACTTTCGGTGGAATCAGTAACTTTTTCTGCCAGAGTTCAGGAATTTGGATCGCCAGTTGTAATACGCCCGCAGCAATCACCGCCCAACCGAGTGCCATAATCGGTTCTGCCATATACGGCGTTAGCCACCATGCCCCCGCAATCATTGCAACATTCAGCAATACTGGTGAAAAGGCGGGCGAAGCAAAGGAACCATAACTGTTTAAAATACTGCTGGCAAATGCCGTCAACGACATAAACAATAAGTAAGGAATAGTGAGGCGGAACATTGAAACCGCGAGGTCGAACTTCTCTGGATCGGCATGGAAGCCTGGTGCATAGATGTATAGCACTGCTGGGGCGGCGACCATAGCGAGGAAGGTTAAAGCCGTCATAACGGTCATCAAACAACCAAAGACACGGCTAATCAGAATTTGAACTTCCGCATGGGTACGCCCAGCTTTATATTCGGTCAGTACTGGAATAAATGCCTGTGAGAATGCTCCCTCAGCAAACAGCCGACGGAAGAAGTTCGGGATACGAAAGGCCACTACAAAAGTATCGAAATCTTTCCCTGCACCAAAGACATTCAGTAAGACAATGTCTCGTACCAAACCCAAGACCCGAGAAAGCATGGTCATTGCACTTACAATTACGGTTGACCGCCACAGCGCCATCGTATCCACCTAGTTTTTCATTTGCCGCTATTGTAATGAAACTTCAGCGAATATTTGATTGTTTAATGTTGTTGTCGACTCTCAATTCATTGACTTTTTAACTGCTGCAAACGATTTCGATAGTCTAACCAATCAAAAAATGCGCCTGGATCGGTCTTACGTCCTGGCGCAATATCGGAATGTCCTGCCAAATGCTGCTGAATTTGAGGATAGGCCTGTTGTAAACAGGCCGTCACGTGTACCAATGTTTCATATTGGACATCTTCAAATGGCAAGTCATCACTGCCCTCAAGCTCAATGCCAATCGAATAATCATTACACTCTTTCTTGGCCAAATAGCTTGAACGTCCTGCATGCCACGCACGGTCGTTAAAATTGACAAATTGTAAGACTTCGCCACTTCTTAAAATCAATAAATGCGCTGAGACTTGCATGCCTTGAATGGTTTTAAAATATGGATGTACGGACCAATCCAATTGATTTTGGAAAAACTGTTCAATATAACCGCCACCAAACTGTGAGGGAGGCAAGCTAATATTATGGATGACAATCAGTTGAATTTCAGTAGCAGCAGGACGTGCGTTAAAATTAGGCGATGGAATTTGTCTTGCTCCCAGCAGTTGTCCTGCTTGCACTTCAAACAGCGGAATGACCTGCATATTTTTATTCCTTAAACCCATTGCGCCCTTCGGGCAATCTTTTCTAATGTCTCTCATGCTAAATCTTTCCCAGTCATTTCTCAAATTGGTCAGCGTTTGATTCTGAAATTTTCACGCCTTTTTCAGGAAAAATGCTAATATATTGCGCAATTTTCATGGCTTCTATAAAAGATACGGACAATCGGATGAGCATATCGCAGCAACTGCTTGAACAATCTATTCAACTGAATATTCAACAGGCATTACAAGAAGACATTGGTGATGGTGACATTACGGCGCTTTTAACACCTGAAGATGAACAAGCGACTGCGACCATTATTAGCCGTGAAGACATGATTCTTGCAGGTCAACCTTGGGTCAATGCATTAATTACAGCTTTTGATCCAAGTGTCAAAATCACTTGGCTAAAAAATGATGGTGATCTGGTTCGTGCCAATGAAATCATTTTTAAACTGGCGGGTTCAGCACGCAGCTTACTTACGGTTGAACGCCCTGCACTCAACTTTGTACAAACGCTATCTGCTGTGGCCAGCAAAACGGCGGAATATGTCAAACAGCTAGATGGCTTAAACACCAAGTTGCTCGATACACGTAAAACCCTACCAGGTCTACGTATTGCCCAGAAATATGCGGTCGCGGTCGGTGGCGGTCAAAACCATCGTTTAGGTTTATTCGATGCTTTTTTAATTAAAGAAAATCACATCATGGCGGCAGGTGGCATCGCTCAAGCCATTGCCAAAGCACATCAAATTGCCCCAGGCAAACCTGTCGAAGTCGAAGTCGAAACCTGGGCTGAATTAGAGCAAGCATTAGAAGCCCAAGCCGATATCGTGATGTTAGACAACTTTAGCCAACAACAAATGATTGATGCGGTCAAACATGTTGCAGGACGTTGTAAATTAGAAGCGTCAGGGAATATCACCATTGCTAACTTACGTGAAGTCGCAACCACAGGCGTGGATTATATTTCGATGGGTGTATTGACCAAAGATGTCAAAGCAGTCGACCTTTCTATGCGTTTTAATGCTTAATTCCACTAGTCTGTATTCAATCGACACGCAATAAAAAACGCACTCTAGAGTGCGTTTTTTATTGGCTTAAAACTTACCAGCCCAGTGCTTGCTGCTGTTTTTTTACCAATTCTTGAATGCCCTTTTCAGCCATTTCTAACATGGCATTACACTGTACACGGGTAAACGGTTTATCTTCTGCCGTGCCTTGAATTTCAATGAATTCGCCAGCTTGAGTCATGACCACGTTTAAATCCGTTTGGCAGTTCGAGTCTTCTTCATAGCACAAGTCTAACAGCACTTCGTCTTGGAAAATACCAACTGAAATTGCAGCCACTAAGCCTTTTAATGGATCTTGCTTAATTTTCTTTTTCTCAAGCAACGTATTCATCGCATCAATCAGAGCCACCGCAGCACCGGTGATTGCAGCAGTACGTGTACCGCCATCTGCCTGAATCACATCACAGTCGATGGTAATGGTGTTTTCACCGAGTTTTTTTAAATCCACCATGGCACGTAGACTACGGCCAATCAAACGTTGGATTTCTTGAGTACGACCACTTTGCTTACCACGTGCAGCCTCACGGTCACTACGAGTATGCGTCGAACGTGGCAGCATGCCATATTCAGCGGTTACCCAGCCCTGCCCCTTGCCTTTTAAAAAGCGTGGTACTGAGTTATCAATACTTGCAGTACAAAGAACTTTGGTATGACCAAACTCAACCAATACCGAACCTTCCGCATAACGTGTGTAGTTACGAGTAATGGTGACATCACGTAATTGATCTAATGTTCGTTGGTCGATACGCATAATACGCCCTTCATCTGACTAAATAGGTTGGTGCATAGTATAGCAGAAGCAGACCCAAAGCATTTGTCTGACTGCATTGCATTTGTAATTGATCGCCTGCTTCCCTAACCGTCCATATTCTTTGTTAAACTAAAGCTTAAAAGAGGCTGAGGCGATCATCTATGTCTATTCGGGAAGAGCGTAAACAACAAAGCCGCCAAGCTTTGCTGAATGCGGCATTACAACTCAGCACCTCGGGACGCTCCTTTGGTCGCATTAGCCTCCGTGAAGTCACTCGCCAAGTGGGTTTAGTACCGACCGCTTTTTATCGTCACTTTAATGATTTGGATGAGCTGGGACTTGAACTGGTCGACCAAGCGGCGCTCCACATCAAAAGTATGTTAACGCAACTGGGACAAAGCTATGTTTATGGCCCACATGCCACGATTGAGCATAGTCTAGACCTATTTTTTCATGCCGTAGAGCAACATCCTGAACAGTGGATTTTCTTGATTGGAGAACGTTGGGGTGGTTCTGCCTTGATCCGTGCCGCCGTTGAGCGAGAAATTGCCTTTTTAATCGATGACTTCGCGCATGAATTAACCCGTATTGAAAGCATGCAACATATCCATGACAGCGAAGACCTCAAGGTTTTGGCCAATATTTTAATGGATGCCTCCTTTAACTGGGCCATGCGTTGGATTGGTTTGGGTCGAGATGTAGCTCCCGAGAAACTCCAACAGCAACAGGATGCATTTAAACTGCAAACCATCGTGCAGATTCAACTCATGTTCCGTGGAATCTCCAATTGGCAACGACCATCTGCTCAAACCAAACACGCCAATCCGACCTTACATTAAGCCGCTCACAGACGTAATTTTTGCTGTATTACAAAATTTTTAATGCGCTTTACTCAAACTTGGATGCTTTTTCACTATCATAGAGCCAGTTTTTTCATCTGTAGCTCCTATGCGTTTTTTTCTTTTTTTAGTCGCGAGTGTCTGTATTGCCTTGGCATGGCTATTGCCCATTCATTATCGACCTTGGGTCACCTATACAGGTGAATTGTTTGCATTTTTATCTTTATTTGCACTCTCTGCCTTATTTTTAAAAGAAAAACTCTTGCTCCCGAAAGTGAGTCTGCCACTATTGCTATTGAGTCTGGTGCCCTTCATTCAGTACGGTTTTGGCGAGCTGTTCTTTTTCAGCAAAGCACTGATGTGTGGCTTATATATCTTTGCATTCTGGCTGAGTATCGTTTTAGGGTTTAACCTGAGCCAAAAACCCTTAGAACGTGAGCAATTATTTAGTGGTCTGTGTAGTGTATTTTGGTCGGTCGGTCTGGTGACAGCGCTCATCGCCACTTGCCAATGGCTCAATATTGAACAGTATATTCCTGGCATGACCGCCTTAAAAGGCGATCGTCCTTATGCCAACTTTGCTCAGCCGAACAATATGGCAAGCTTTCTCATTCTGTCCTTACTCGGCACGCTTTACCTATTTGAAAAGAAAAAACTCAACTCGATTCTACTGTGCACAAGTGCTGCATTGATGTTATTTGCGGTAGCCCTAAGTCAGTCTCGCACATCATGGGTCGCAAGTATCTGTGTACTGCTGTATTTGCTCTATCAGCAGTACAAGGGTGTGGTTGAACTGAAGTGGTATAGTGCCCTTGCATGGTTTGCGTTGTTCATTGCATTTACTGCCTTTATTCCACAGCTCAATCACCTGTTGGCTCAACTGTCTAATGTCGAAGTGACCCAAACCCGTGATGCAGTTGCGCGGGCAACGGGTGATATGTCACGTCTTGCCATTTGGCAACAGATGCTCCATGCCATTGCTGAGCGACCTTGGTTTGGCTATGGTTGGCATCAAACCAGTGTGGCTTACACCCTCATCAGTGATCAGTTTCAAGGCCCAGTTTGGGTGAAAAGTGCGCACAACTTCATTCTCGACTTTATTGTGTGGAATGGATTGGTAATTGCGATTCCATTTTTTGCTTATCTCAGCTATTGGGGCTATCAACTGCAAAAGCATGCGACATCGCTCGAATCTGTGATTGGCCTCCTGATGGTCGGCGCTTTGCTGATTCACGGTATGCTCGAATTTCCGTTGTTCTACGCTTATTTCTTGCTACCACTCGGGTTGATTCTAGGCATCATTCAAGCACAGCAAAAAGTGAAAACGTGGACTTTACCGAGCTTTGCCATGCCGATCACATTTACTGTCTGTGTGGTCTTGGCCGCACTGATTATTCGTGACTACGAGCTGATGGTACCAAAGCTGAATGAGGCTTCACGTTATGAGCACACCCCTGAAAAGTTTACCAATCAAGATCACATTTTACTGCTGTCAGAGTTTAACCGTCGCATTGAATGGATTCAGTTAAATCCATATAGCAAAGTCAGCCCTGAGCAAATTCATGACTATGAGGAAATGGTGTTGAACTACCCGATTCCTTATGATTTAACCAAGTTTGCCAAACTCTTGGCTTTCAATGGTTATGAGGCTGAAGCCCGTCATCAACTTTGGCGCTTAAAAACCTTAAGAAAAATTGAGCTGCGTTATGAGGATTTATTGCAGCCAGCATCAGCTGCGCAATAAACATCGTTGACCCATAAAAAAGCCTGCATCAGCAGGCTTTTTTATGGGTCAAGGACTTAAAACAGATTCAGCTTATTTTGCAGCACGTTCTTTTTCAATTAAGTAGTCCACCACTTGAACAACTTTCTCGTCTTCACCTTGCACAATATATTTACCATTGACTGTCACCGCAGGTACGCCACTGAGTTGATAACGCTTGGCCAAATCTTGTGCTTGTGCGATTTTTGAAGTGATCGCAAATGATTTATAAGTGCTGTTAAATTTCGCTTCAGGAATACCAAACTGAGTATAGAATTTGGCGAAAGCCGGTTGTTCTAAAATCGGTTGATTTTGCTCATGAATGGCATGCAATAACATCAAATGTGTTTTCTTACGTACGCCTAAAGCTTCAGACACATAATAAGCTCGCGCACCTTGTTCCCATACCGGATTCATCGCTGCAGGTGTACGCACAAAACGGACATCTTTCGGTAACTTTTTCAACCAAGTCTGCATATGTGGTTCAAGTTTGAAACAGTGTGGGCAGCCATACCAGAAGAACTCACGGACTTCAATTTTTCCTGGCACTTCCACCTGAACTGGGGTCGGTACGACCGTATAATCTTTACCTGCCACAAAATTTGCAGCGATTGCACTGCCTGAAATCGCGAAAACTGCGGTTGCTAAGCCACTCAAAAGGAGTTTTTTCATTGAACTTATTGTCCTCAAAATCATTATGATAAGTTTATGCAAATACTATAAATCAAATATGCCAAATTCGTTTTCATTCTGTGAACTTTTTTCAGGCTTTTATCGCTTTTTCTAGAATAAACGCTACACTAAGCTCTATTGAACATTTTAAATATTATGACTTAAATTGAGGTGCCGACGATGTCGCAACTGAATGTTGATCCACAAGAAATTGCCAAATTTGAAGCATTTGCTGCCATATGGTGGGATCAGCACTCGGAGTTCCGTCCTTTACACATGATCAACCCTTTACGCTTAAACTGGATTGATGAACATGCAGGTGGACTCAGCGGAAAAAAAGTCCTTGATGTCGGCTGTGGTGGCGGAATTTTAGCTGAAAGTATGGCACGTCGTGGTGCAGATGTGCTCGGTATTGATATGGGCGAAGCCCCGCTGAATGTGGCACGTTTACATGCAGAACAAGAAGGTGTTAAGCATATCGAATATCGCCAAATTCCAGTGGAGCAGCTTGCAGAAGAACAAGCTGGACAATACGATATTGTGACCTGCATGGAAATGTTGGAGCACGTACCCAATCCAGCCTCAATCATTGAAGCCTGCCATAAACTGGTGAAACCAGGCGGTCATGTGTTCTTCTCCACCATCAACCGTAATCCTAAAGCCTATCTATTTGCCATTATTGGTGCTGAATATGTACTGCGCATGTTAGCCAAAGGCACCCACGATTATCAAAAATTCATTAAGCCCTCTGAACTGGCACATGATATTCGCGGTGCTGGACTCAAACTGAAAGACATGACGGGTTTACATTACAATCCCTTGACCAAACGCTATTGGTTAGCACCAAATGTCGACGTCAACTATATGGTCTACACTGTCAAAGAAGGTGCTGTATGAAAGCCGTCTTATTCGACCTTGACGGCACCCTAATCGACACTGCCGCCGACTTTATTCGTATTATTCAAGACATGTGCCGTGAAAAAGGTGTTGCTGTGGTCGATGCAAACCTGATCCGTAGCCAAGTCTCTGAAGGTGCACGGGCGATGGTGAAATTGGTTTATCCAGAACTGGAAGTCGAAGACCCAATTTTTCTGGCACATCGTCAGCGTTTTTTAGACATCTATGGGGCGGATATTGCAGTAGATACCGACCTATTTTCGGGCATGTATCCGCTACTTGAAAAACTTGAAACCCAAGAGATTCCTTGGGGCATTGTCACCAACAAACCCCGCTGGCTCAGTGAAGCATTATTAGATGCACTGGATTTGACAGAACGCTGCGCTGTTTTGGTCTGTCCAGAAGATGTCAGCAAAACCAAGCCTGATCCTGAACCAATGTATTTGGCAGCCCAACAGATTGCGATTGCGCCTGAAGACTGTATCTATGTCGGTGATCATCCGCGTGATATCGATGCAGGTCGAAACGCACAGATGTATACCATTTTGGCGGCTTATGGTTATTTACCATTCGCGCACAAAGATGACTTAACAGCGTGGCAAGCAGATTGTATAGTGAAGACTGTGGCTGAATTGGACGATGTTATTCAATCTCTCGTGAGTCAAACTACACCGTCCAACTCACTGACTTGATCACAATTAAAAAATCAAAATAACGAGGAGGTAATGATGAAATATTCAGAATATCAACCTCGCCCCGATCTGCTCAAAGATCGCATCATCTTAATTACAGGTGCGGGCGATGGTATTGGTCGTGCTGCTGCATTAAGTTATGCCCTACACGGCGCAACGGTGGTGCTGCATGGGCGTACCTTAAATAAGCTCGAAGTCATTTATGATGAAATTGAAGGCTTAGGTGCGCCACAACCTGCAATTTTACCCTTGCAGCTATCGAGCGCCTCTCCTCGTGATTATGAATTATTGGTCGACACCTTAGAGCGCCAATTTGGGCGGCTAGATGGCATTTTACATAATGCAGGCATTTTGGGTGAGCGCACCGAACTGGAAAATTATCCTGTCGATGTCTGGGATGATGTCATGGCCGTCAACTTGCGTGCGCCATTCGTTATGACTCAAGAGTTAATGCCCCTACTGAAAAAATCTGAACATGCCTCCGTAGTTTTTGCCAGCTCAGGTGTCGGGCGTGAAACGCGTGAACGTTGGGGCGCATATTCCGTGTCTAAGATCGCAATTGAAGCGGTCAGCCAACTGTTTGCCAAAGAAAATACCTCTCCGAATATCCGTTTTAACTGTATCAATCCAGGGGCGACGCGCACTGCAATGCGTGCCAAAGCCTATCCTGATGAAGATCCAAAAACACTGCCAACACCTGAAAATATCATGCCTGCCTATTTGTACTTGATGGGTGATGACAGCTTACATATGAATGGTCAAAGCATTGATGCACAAGACTAAAATCATTCATTTAAAAGGAAGCTTCGGCTTCCTTTTTTTATGCATCAAACTGGAACTTTGTCATCGTCAGCATGATCTCAGATTCAAGAAGAGGTTGTCTTTTTTCAATTTTTGCGGATACTGATGCCCAACTCCATTTTTGAAGCATATGCCATGACGGACTTGAGCAACATCACTGTACAACACACTGAAGATGGTATGGTCAGCTTATTGATTGACCAACAGCCGATTTCAGAGAAATATGGAATGAAGTTTGAAGCCAGTATTGTGGAGGAACTTCAAGCGCTGGAAAATGGCGCCACACTGAAACTTTTCGACCAGTTTGTTTTTGCTCATACCGACTTAAACTTTGAACATAGCTATCACTACGTCACCGTCATTGCAAAGAATGATGAACAATACAAAGCCAAGAAAAGCTTTGTCTATCGCATCAAAATTGAAGGTCAGCCCGATATTGAGCACGCCATCAGTAAAAATGGTGAACCGATGACCGCAGCAGATGTACGTGAGTTTATCCAAGCCCATGTGCAGAAGTCATTGAGTGATTATACCGACCTCAACTACGCCTATTAAGCCGAATCAGCCAAGTTGAAAACTCAGCTTGGCTAGCTGTATATTTTAAATCGTATTTTTAAATCATTTTAATAAAAATATTCAGTTTTTCAGATTTAAATTTCCTATTTATCATTCTGATTGATCAAGAATTGAAAATAAGGATGCAGTATGGCTGATTTACAACGTAAACATGACACCATTCGTCATATCCATAATTTACAACTACCCGAAAGCCTGATTTGTGCTTTGGAGGATGCCAGCCAAGCTGAATCAGTAGTTCATTCAATCCGTTCATTACAACATCTGGCCCAGCAGTGGAATTAAATCATGTGCTATGCATTCTTTGACAAAAGGAGTGAAGAACGATAAAAATGAGTCAAAAATCAGAAGATACAGGCTGTTTGCTTTGGACTTTGGCGCAATTGATGATTTAATTCAGGCTTAGAATTGGGCATAATCTTCTTAATATCTATGCATTTGTTAATAAATACCCAATTCATCTTCACAGTTTCTCTGCATTTTTTTCGTACATTATAGGAAAGAATGAAATTACCTTAATGAGGATTCAACATGAAAAAGATTTTGACAGTATTGGCAATCTCTTTCAGTGCTTTGATGGCAAGCAGTCTCAGTACTGCTGCCCCTCAGTTTGACCACGACCATCCACGCTATGGCAATGAGCCACGCGGACGTGACTTTCGCGATTCTGATGATGACGATCAGCAAGATCGTCGACGTATGCGCGAAGAGCGCGGTGTCAAACGTTTACAACAGCATAAATGGCAACAAGGTTATGTTATGCCACAGCATTACCGTGGTAATGGCTATAAAGTCGAATATAAAGACCATAATCTTCCAAAGCCAAACCGAAACCAGCAGTGGTACAAAATCAATAATGACTACATCTTAGTCGACGCAGACAGCAACAATATTCTGCGGATTATGGGGCTTTAATCTGCGCTTCATTTTGTACAACGTAGCGACATTATTGAAACCTGAATCAGCACACTTTCACTCGCTTTAGCGCGACTACGTATTCCTCTCAAGAGACCACAGTCCAGCACAGCATGTAAGGCGTTGTTTCAGGTTTTTTATGTGCCAAAACTTTTGTTTGCAAGCATTACAGAAAAACCACAATCTCCTCAGTCTCTTCATACATTTCACAATTCACCTAAATAGCCCTCACGCTTTCTCTAGAGTTATTCGCTAATTTTGAATCATCGAAACAAGACTAATACTGGATGAAGGCAATGAAAAAAATTCTGACTGCAATCACATTCTCTTTGGGCACGCTCATGGCAACATCTGCTATGGCAGCACCACAATACTATGACCGCTCGCACGATCATGACTCGCGCTGGGATCATCGCGATGACCGTCGTTGGGACAATGACAACCGCTACCAAAACAAACGTGTCAACCCAAGCCGTGACTGGCGCTCAGGTCAATATTTACCACGAGGCTATGACTCATCGCGTTATCACGTCAGTGACCGAGAAGCACGTCGCCTACCCAACACTGGACGCTACCAACAGTGGTATAAGGTCAATGGTGACTATGTTTTAGTCAATGAGCGTAATAACCGTATCCTGCGTATTATCGGCTAATTCTGGTTTGTGTCGCATAACCAATGAAACACCTGAACGTTGCATCAGGTGTTTTTCTATTTAAGACTTCCTCTTCTGCAATTTTTGATTAAAATCATGCTAAGCAGTTCATTTTGAGACAGGCATGCACGCGAATCCCATCGAAACACATCACAGTACAACTTTGCAGTATGTGCATTGGTTTCGACATTCTGCGCCTTATATCAATGCTCACCGTAATAAAACCTTTGTGATTATGTTCGATGGTGAAGCCGTTCAGCATGATAACTTTCAACATATTATTCACGACATTGCCCTGCTGCATTCACTCGGAATTCGTCTGATCTTGGTGCATGGCGCACGACCGCAAATCAACCACAACTTAAAACAAAGTCAACTACAAACGCCATTCCATCAGTATTGTCGCGTCACCACCCGAGAATCGTTGGGCTGTGTGATGAATGCGGTGGGCTCGATTCGTTTGCAAATTGAAGCCTTACTGTCGATGGGACTGGCCAACTCACCGATGTATGGCGCACGCATTGATGTGGTTTCAGGGAATTTTGTCACAGCCAAGCCCTATGGCATTCGCGATGGGGTCGATTTTCAGTTAACAGGTGAAGTCCGTACGGTCGACACCGATGCCATCCAACGCCATTTGGATAATCACAATATTGTTTTGCTCGGGCCAACCGGCTATTCCACCACAGGCGAAGTATTCAATCTGCTAGCTGAAGAAGTGGCGACCCGCACAGCGATTCATCTTAAAGCGGACAAACTGATTTTCTTGGGCAAACAACATGGTCTGCTCAATGAACATGGTCAGTTGCAACGCGAAATTTCGCCCCACAAGCTCGATGCGCAAATTGAGAAATACCAAGAT
Organism: Acinetobacter sp. WCHA55; assembly: GCF_002165305.2. NCBI lineage: Bacteria > Pseudomonadati > Pseudomonadota > Gammaproteobacteria > Moraxellales > Moraxellaceae > Acinetobacter > Acinetobacter sp. WCHA55. The sequence goes on from NZ_CP032286.1 coordinate 3,366,062, forward strand.
TCGAATCCAGACATTGCCGTGCATTTACGCGGTGCCAAAAAGGCCTCCACGCATGGCGTCCATCGCGTCCATCTGATTTCCTATGCTTATGATGGTGCCTTGGTTGAAGAGCTCTTCACTCGCGATGGTTCGGGCACCATGATTACCGATGCCCATTATGAAGAAGTCCGTATGGCCAACATTCAAGATGTCGGCGGACTGATTAACCTATTACGCCCACTTGAAGAAGAAGGTATTTTGGTTTATCGCTCACGTGAACGTCTCGAAAACGAAATTGGCCAATTTGCGGTGATTGAACGTGACGGCATGATCTTGGCCTGTGCCGCACTCTACCCACTGCCAGCGGCAGAGGGTGAAATCCGTAGCGCTGAAATTGCCTGTGTCGCAGTCGATCCTAGCTATCGAAAATCTAATCGCGGCAGCCAAATTTTGCATTATCTCGAAGGTAAAGCCCGCAGTATGGGCATTCAACAGTTGTTTGTACTGACCACACGTACTGCTCATTGGTTCTTAGAACATGGCTTTGAAACGGCCAATGTCGATGAACTTCCGAATGCACGCCAAGCCTTATACAACTATCAGCGCAACTCGCTCGTCTTTAAAAAGCCACTTTAAGTGGCTTTTGCAAAATTATGAATATCTTTATTTCTCATATCTTTATCTAGAAAATACTGCAAAAATTGCTCAAATCTATATTGCGTGAAAGACTAAGCTTATTCCAAAAATAAAAATACCTTTTAAATAATAAATATCAATAAGTTAATATCAATAAATTTTATATTTTATGTTTTTTATATTGCTGTTTTTTGCATAAGTTTTGCACTTTTATTTTTATCTTTTTTTTTCATGTCTAAAGCCCGATTTCTTATTTTTTCTGAAAAGAAATGCCCATTAGCGTATGTGTTCACCAACTCACTCACCTTATTTATTTGGAGTTATGAAACACATGAGCACTTCTCAAGCACAGTTCTGGATCAAAACAAGCGTTCTTTCTGCAGCAGTCGTGGGTGCCATGATGTTATCTGGATGTGGGAAAAAAGAAGCTGAAACCATCACACTCAATATTGGCTTTCAAAAATATGGCATTTTGCCCATCGTCAAAGAGCGTGGCACTTTAGAAACGGCGCTTAAAGCACAAAATGTCCAAGTGAAATGGGTCGAGTTTCCCGCAGGTCCACAGCTCCTCGAAGGCTTAAATGTCGGCAGTGTGGTCTTTGGTGAAGCAGGGGAAGCGCCTCCAATTTTCGCACAAGCTGCAAATTCGAACTTGGTTTACATTGCCAACCAACCTGCTGCACCTAAAGCAGAAGCACTGATTGTACAAAAAGACTCAAAGATTCAAAGCATTCAAGATTTAAAAGGCAAACGGATTGCACTCAACAAAGGTTCAAATGTGCATTACCTGCTACTCAAAGTATTAGAAGCGAATAACCTGAAACTTTCTGATATTGAAGCGGTGTATCTTCCCCCATCGGATGCACGTGCCGCATTTGAACGTGGTGCAGTCGATGCATGGGTCATTTGGGATCCATTCTTTGCTGCCGCTGAACACCAAATCTCAGCACGTGTGATTGCTACGGGAGAAAACTTAGTCAGTAATCATCAGTTCTATTTGGCCGATCGTAAATTTGCCCAAACCCATCCAGAAGTTTTAAAAACGGTCGTCAATGAACTCAACACCACCACACAGTGGGTCAAACAAAATCAACAACAAGCAGCCCAGTTGTTAGAAAAACCGACAGGCTTGTCTTTAGACATTTTACAAAGCTCGATTGGTCGTATGGGCTTTGGCGTTCAACCCATTTCAGCGGAAGTCGCAAAAAAACAGCAGTACGTTGCGGATGCTTTCTATCAACAAAAACTCATTCCAAACAAGCTGAATATTGACGCTGCCATTATTAAATAAAAAATAACGAGATCATCATGAAAACACTGAAAACAGTTTCTAGTATTGGCATCGTCAGCTTGAGTCTTGGACTCGGGGCATGCCAAAAGCAAGACACAGCAGTACCGAACACGCCAGAAAAACAGGCAGCAGCTCCAGTTAAAACACTGTCGATTGGCTACCAAAAGTCGTCTTTGAACCTATTGGTCGCGCGTGAGCAAAAGTTATTTGAGCAGCAATTTCCTCAAGCCAAAATTGAATGGAAAGAATTTCCTGCTGGTCCACAAATGTTAGAAGCATTATCCGTTGGTGCTGTCGATTTTGGTGCTGTGGGCAATACCCCACCGATCTTTGCCCAAGCTGCTGACAAAGCACTCAGTTATGTCGGCTACGAACAAGTACCCGCTAACTCTCAAGCCCTGTTAATTCCTAAAAATAGTAGCATTGGTTCAATCCAAGCCTTAAAAGGCAAACGCATTGCCGTTCAGCGTGGTTCAAGCGCGCATGAGTTGTTGGCGAAAATCTTACAAAAAGCAGGACTCAGTTGGCAGGACATTCAACCGATTTGGCTGCCCCCTGCGGATGCACGTGCCGCGTTTGATAAACAATCCATCGATGCATGGGCCATTTGGGAACCCTACCTCAGTGCAGCAGAACAAGATGCTCATGCCAAAGTTTTGATTGATGGCACAGCATTTCCACAAACCTATTCTTTTTATATTGGCAATCCAAAATTTATTCAGGCCTATCCTGAAGCGACCGCTCAATTCATCCACGGCTTGAATCAGGCCGATCAATGGGTGCTGAAAAACCAAGTACAAGCACTTTCGGTCTATACCCAAAGTACGGGTTTACAGCCCTCTATTGCTCAACGGGTCATCGACAAACGTCTGAAACCGTCTCCGATTCAAACCCTGACGCCTGAAGTGGTACAAGCCCAACAACAGATTGCCGATTTGTTCCAACAAGTCCAGCTCATTCCGAAACACATTCAAGTTCAAAGTACCGTTTGGGTTGCACCGAGCAAACCTTAAACGACTCTATCTAAGGATTTTTAAAAATGAAAATTTTCTGGTTTATCCCAACTCACGGTGACAGTCGCTACTTAGGTACCAGCAAAGGTGCTCGTCAAGTGGACCATGCTTATATGAAACAGATTGCGGTTGCCGTGGATAATTTAGGTTATGAAGGTGTACTGATTCCAACGGGTCGTTCATGTGAAGATCCATGGTTGACCGCAGCCAGTCTGATTGATGCCACAAAAAAATTAAAATTCTTGGTTGCATTACGTCCAGGCGTGACCACTCCGGCACTGGCTGCACGGATGGCAGCCACCTTTGACCGTCTCTCCAATGGTCGAGTTTTATTGAACTTGGTGACAGGTGGCGATGAAAAAGAACTGCAAGGCGATGGTGTTTATGAAGACCATTCCACTCGCTATAAAACAGCCAATGAATACGTCAAAATTTGGCGTGAGATTTTAACCCGCTCCCATACAGGTGAAAGCTTTAGCTTTCACGGCGAACGTCTAAACGTAGATGATGCTAAACTGCTGTATCCACCTGTACAACAGCCCTACCCTCCTCTTTGGTTTGGTGGCTCATCGGATGATGCCATCGAGTTGGCGACGGATCAGGTCGACACATATCTCACATGGGGTGAACCCCCTACTGCGGTTAAAGAAAAAATTGCCACTGTACGTGCCAAAGCCGAGGCCAAAGGCCGTACGCTCAACTATGGTATTCGTCTGCATGTGATTGTACGTGAAACCAATGAACAAGCCTGGCAAGCGGCTGAAGAGCTCATTCAATATGTCGATGATGCCACCATTGCAGCAGCACAGGCCAAATTTAAGAGCATGGACTCGGTCGGTCAACGTCGTATGGCCGAACTACACAATGGTGACCGTAGCAAACTTGAAGTGTCCCCAAACCTTTGGGCAGGTGTAGGTCTGGTTCGTGGGGGGGCAGGTACGGCATTGGTCGGCGATCCTGAAACGGTTGCAGCCCGTATTCAAGAATATGCAGATTTGGGCATCAGCACCTTTATTTTCTCAGGCTATCCACATCTTGAAGAGTCGATTCGTTTTGCCGAATTGGTGTTTCCACTCCTACCGCTTGAAACTCAAGCAAAGTTGGCTCAGCCAAATTTAACAGGCCCCTTTGGCGAGATTGTGGCAAACAACTACACACCTGATGAAAACAAAAAAGCAAAAGTGATTCAGGAGCCTGCCTAATGTCCAAAATCGTTTCAGTGCAAACCCTCCAGCAGGAAAAGGTTTCACGTGGAACTCAGTTAGGGCAGCTATTGCTGCCTTGGCTCTTTCCTATCGGCTTGATTGTGCTTTGGCAAATTGCCTCCAGCACAGGACTTTTAGAAAGTCGGATTTTACCTGCACCAACGGCGGTAGTTACTGCTTTTTGGCACCTGTTACTGAGTGGAGAGCTTTGGAAGCATGTGCAAGTCAGTGCAGGTCGTGCATTACTCGGCTTATTGGTGGGCGGAGGCTTAGGACTATTTCTGGGTTTGCTAAATGGTTCATCAAAAACAGCATCAACTCTGCTCGACACCACCCTACAGATGATCCGAAATATTCCGGCACTGGCACTTATTCCGTTGGTGATCTTATGGTTCGGGATTGATGAAACCGCCAAGCTATTTTTGGTTGCGGTCGGGGTCTTTTTTCCCATTTACATCAACACCTATCACGGCATACGTTCGGTAGATCCACAACTAATTGAAATGGGGAAAAGCTATGGTTTGACCCGTTGGCAATTGTACAAAGAAATTATTTTACCGGGTGCGATGCCCTCTATTTTAGTCGGACTGCGCTTTTCACTGGGTTTGGTTTGGGTTCTGCTGATCGTTGCCGAAACCATTTCGGCACAAGCGGGCATTGGTTATATGACCATGAATGCGCGTGAATTTTTACAGACTGACATCGTCTTGGTGGGGATTTTACTGTATGCCCTACTTGGAAAACTGGCTGATGTACTGGCCGTCACATTAGAAAAATACCTGCTGCGTTGGCATGCAGGATACCAAAAATAAGGAGTCTGAGATGACTGATTTAAGCCTTGGTCGCCATGCCACTATTACATCGCAGCCAAATAGCAATCAAGACATCAACCCTCAAGCAGTGCTTGGGGCCGAAATTATTATCGAGCAACTGCATAAGTTTTATGGTTCAGTTAAAGTCCTTGAAGACTTAGACCTGCATATTCAACCAGGTGAGTTTTTAGCCATTGTCGGACGCAGTGGTTGTGGTAAAAGTACTCTCCTGCGCCTGATTGCCAACTTAGAACAACAAAGCTACGGCGAAATTAAGTTTAAATCCGCGCGACACCTCCGAGAAGGGATTACTGCAGACGATATACGGGTCATGTTCCAAGATCCACGACTGCTACCATGGCGCTCCATTGAACAAAATGTACAATTGGGGCTGCCAAAACAACAACATGCCACTGCCTCGGGTCTACTAGAAAAAGTCGGACTCAAAGAAAAAGCGGGGCTTTGGCCTTCGCAGCTCTCTGGGGGACAGCGTCAACGAACCGCTTTAGCACGGGCTTTATCACATAAACCGCGGATTTTATTACTCGATGAACCTTTGGGAGCACTCGATGCCTTAACCCGCTTAGACATGCAGAATTTGATTGAAAAATTATGGACAGAACAAGGCTTTACCGCCATTTTAGTCACCCATGATGTCAGTGAGGCTGTTCAACTGGCCGATCGGATTATTTTGCTAGACCGTGGCCATATTGCTAAAGAATTTCAAGTCGACCTGCCTCGCCCTCGCGTCAAAAATATGCCGTTCAATACCCTTGAACAACAAGTGTTAAATGCAGTTTTAGCCACATAAGTAGACTAAAAATCCTTAGCTTGGGGAGCTAAGGATTTTTTATGCTGGATTTCAGTAAAAAAACAGAAGACTGTCATATGACTTAAGCATACTTTATTTTAAACAATGTATTAAATTTCACGTTATTTTTATCAAAACATGCCACTTCACATGGAATCATTTCATATAGTTTAGACAAAATAGTTTTTATATAATTATATTTTATTGGACAACTTTTAGAATTTATCGCAATTTAAGAGCCAATCTACAGAATAAATGATCATTATTCAAAAAATTAAATTTCCACTTTGTGCACAAATCTGATGATTTGCCGTACAATTTGTCCTTCCCCCTTTTTATTGTTTTTTAAATTAGAGAATGGAACAGAAAAAGAGTACTCAAAAACGCCACCAGCTGCTGAATGCTGCACTAGACGTCTTCTCGCTCTATGGGTTTAATGGAGCAAGCTTAGATGAAATCGCACAGATTGCTGAAATGCACAAATCGAATATTTTCTATTACTATGAAAATAAAGAAGCTTTGTACGTTGAAGTTTTAACGACGGTTTTACAAAAATGGTTAGCCCCACTACAAATGTTAGAAGCTGACTTAGAGCCGGAAGAAGCGATCACCAACTACTTATTGCAAAAGATTGAGGTTTCTCGGACTCAACCGAAAGCATCTCGCTTATTTGCTTTAGAGGTGATCCAAGGGGCGCCACATATTTTGGAAATCCTTAAAGGGCCTTTAAAGAAGCTGGTCAAACGTAAAGCCAAAGTCATTAGCAATTGGCAAGAGCAAGGTAAAATTTCAACTGAAATTGACCCTGAGCTATTAATCCTCAATATTTGGGCCTTGACGCAAAACTATGCTGACTTTGCCACACAAATGGAAATGGTGACAGGTAAAACCCTACGTAACCGCAGTATGCAACAACGAGTCATTCAACATACCGTACATATGATGCTGTATGGCGTGATCCCGCGAACACCGTCTGAATTATTCAAAGCTGAGTAATTTTGGCATACGACCATAGCATTCTATGGTCGCCGAGTTTCAAAAGACAGAATCAAAGCCTCAGATACTTTCAAATAATGCTAATAATTTCTGAGCTCCCAATAACAAATTGTCCTCCCAGTCCAAATGCGCGGTGTCGTTGGCACCATCTGAAATATATTTGACCGAAATCAGGCGAACACCCAATTTCTTACAGACTTTTGCCAGTGCATATCCTTCCATATCAACCAAATGACACGGCACTTTAGATTCACCCGTTTCAAAGCTATCCCCTGTTCCACAGATGCCGGTACGGAGTTGTTGGAAAAACGGTTCTAAGTGAATTTCTGCAGGATGCATGGTGTCAAATGGGGTAAAACCGACAGCGAAACCCAGTGGGGAGACATCCATGTCGCGTTGTACAAATTGGGAGACTTCAACTAACTCGTGCTTATCAAAATAAGTACTGCCTGCTGTACCTAAATTAATCAAGGTTTTACAGCCTGTTTTTTGAATCACTTCAAAGGCTTTATAGGCCGCGTTGACTTTTCCAATACCGCTGTAGTGAACTTCAATCCCTGCTTGCTCAAATAATCCTTTAGACTCATTTGGCAAAGCCATGATCAGTGCAACATCCGACATAAAATACTCAAATAACCGACTTCATACGTGCCATTAGAAAACAAATCAGTCTGAAAGAAAAGCGCCTCTGGTCTTTGCTCAAACAATGTACATAAAATCAAATGGCGCTTTAAACTGAAACGACTTCTGGCCTCATTTATATTGCTGTTCTAAATAGGTTTTTAAGCACGGCGAAAAGAACAAATGACCTTGATAAAAACCCTGTGCCGTCTTGGTTGCAACCAAACTCCATAACAACATCAGTATGGCTGCAAAAGCATAGCCAACGGCGTACAGGAAAGCCAAATTGAGTTGTTGGGCTAAGTTTAAGATTGCGAGCGTATATACGCCCAATGGGAAAGTCAGTCCCCACCAACCCAAATTAAACGGTAAGTTCTGTTTGGCATGGTGCAAAGTCGTTAGTACCGCAATTCCCAACCACCACAGCCCAAAACCCAGCAGAATTAAACTGGTCAAAATACCCGCCTGCTGAAAGAACTGACCCAGTTGGGCTAAACCTAAACTTGCCATCAGCATTGGTGCCTGATGCCCCAGAACCAATAACGCCAAAGCAGCAGTCCCTATCGGCCCCAAAGCCAACCAACTGCTGACCGCCAACTCTTTTTCAGGCAGTTTATGTAAGACCAATCGCAACATTAAAATCGTTAAAATAGCAAAGGCAGGTAATACTGAAACACCCCACAACACATAACTGCCCAATAAAATCGCAACGGTGTGAGTATCTGCTGCCAAATGCCCCAGCAATAAACCACCGCTGCTGGCCGCAACTTCACAGGCCACGATCGGTAACAGCCACACCGCGGTCATCTGCTGTAAAGCATGCTCCTGATGTCGATACATGGCAAAAGGAACTGCCCACGCCACCAAGAGCGCCAAGACCACATCTGCATACCAAAGCGTTTGCGCAATCTGTATAGCTGTGTCGCCATAAATAGGCTGGCCATACTTTAAAAAGCCATTGAGGATGGTGGCCATCGCCATCGGGATCGTCCCTAAAAATAGGCTCATGCTTGGATGCAGAAAAATCTGTTTGGCTTCGTGCGGATAAAATGCCCAACGTAAGCCATATAGCACACTAAAAAGGATGAACAGTAAAATATTGAAATACCACAGCCCTGTGCCCAGTTGCCATGTGAGTGCCTTGAACATCGGAAACTCTGATACAATTAACGCCACGACACCTGTTCCCATACTGACGGTAAACCAGTTGGGGGTGAATTGACGAATGATATTGTGGCATTGTCCAAGTTGTGTAAATGGTTTTTGCATGAGTTTGGCCTCATTTAAAATCTACATTTATACTAATCAAATCCATAAATAAGAAAAATTGATTAATTTATATTAAATAAATCAATAAAATTAATATAAATATACTTTGCACTAAATTTTGCGTTGTCAAAAAACAACCACAAGACGAATGCCCAAGAATATGGCAATATATAAGCCGTTCTTAATTCCAAGCACTTGATTTGCCCATGAAGCTGCTCCGTCTAAATGCTTTGCCCTCAAATACCCAATTAGAAAAAACCGCTGTCACCATCGGTAATTTTGACGGGGTGCATTTGGGTCATCAAGCCATGATTCATCAGCTCAAAGCCGTTGCAAAACAACAAAATCTAAAAACAGTAGTGATGATTTTTGAGCCTCAACCACTTGAATTCTTTAAAGGTTATGATGCTCCACCGCGTATTTCGTCATTGCGTGAGAAAGTCGAATATTTAACTGAGCTGGGTGTGGACTATATTGCGGTTGCGAAGTTTGACAACAGCTTCCGAAGTTTAAGTGCAGAACAATTTGCCGATATTTTAAAAGAAAAACTCAATGCCCAAAGTCTGGTTTTAGGCGATGACTTTCACTTTGGTAAAAACCGCCAAGGTAACAGCGAATTTCTCGAAAATTATGGTTTTCAAGTCCACAATCTAGAAACCATCCTTTCAGAGGGTGAACGCGTCAGTTCAACTCGGATTCGCCAAACACTGGCCGCAGGGAACTTGGCGCTGGCTGCTCAGTTATTAGGGCGCCCTTATAGCATTACGGGTCGCGTACAATATGGCGACCAAATTGGCCGAACTCTTGATTTTCCAACCATTAATGTACGTTTAAACCGGCATAAACCCTGCTTAAACGGCATTTTTGGTGTAGATGTGATATGTGAAACCACATCTTTACGCGACAAAGTGAAAGCAGACCACCCTGATCGATTAGGGATTGCAGGATATGACCATTCAGCGCTTTTTGGTGCGGGTCATGTCGGAACGCGACCTGCCATCAAACAAGCACAGCCAGAATGGCGATTAGAAGTACATTTCCCTGATGTTTCTGCTAATCTGTATGGCTTGTTAATGCGGGTCACCTTCTTAAACTATTTACATGGTGAAAAGAACTACCCTTCGCTGGAAGCACTGAAAGCGGGAATTGATGATGATGTGGAGAAACTTCTTGAGTTTCGTCACAACAACCCAACTTTTCCCATTTAATCCCGAAAATTTTTAATGTAAAACGCGTCAGACTCAAAGCTGATTAAATTGGAAGACAACTTGCATGAGCGATAAGCAAACTCCTGAAAATGCAGTGGATTATAAAGCCACACTAAACCTCCCAGGTACTGAATTTGCAATGAAAGCAAATCTGGCAGTACGTGAAGCAAAATGGTTAGAAGAGTGGTATGCCGACAACATTTATCAGCAGATTCGCGCATCGCGTATTGGCAAGAAAAAATATGTGCTGCATGATGGCCCTCCGTATGCGAACGGTCAGATTCACTTAGGTCATGCCGTCAACAAAGTACTCAAAGACATTATTATTAAAAGTCGTGTCCTCGATGGTTTTGATGCACCTTACGTTCCAGGTTGGGACTGCCACGGTCTACCAATTGAACTGAAAGTCGAAGAAAAAGTCGGTAAAGTTGGTGTCAAAGTCGATGCCTCAACGTTCCGTAAAGCGTGTCGTGAATATGCTTACACTCAAGTCGAACTGCAAAAGAAAGACTTTGTGCGTATGGGTGTGTTTGGTGACTGGGACAATCCGTACCTCACCATGAACTTCAAACAAGAAGCGGACATCGTACGTTCTTTAGGCGCAATTGCGAAAGCGGGACATATCGAACCGGGTTTAAAACCTGTGAACTGGTGTTTAGACTGCGGTTCAGCACTTGCTGAAGCTGAAGTGGAATATGAAGATAAAAAATCTGATGCCATCGATGTTGGCTTTAGCGTTGTCGATTTAGCTGATCTTTCTGCTCGTTTAGGCGTAGCCGTTGCTGACCGCACCGACATCGTGATCTGGACGACCACGCCTTGGACCTTACCAGCCAACCAAGCTGTGACCTTACATGCCGAGCTTGAGTATCAGTTGGTGAAAGCCCGTGGCGAAGAAAAAGAGCCACAAAACTTTATCTTGGCGAAAAATTTAGTTGAATCTGCAACTGAACGTTATGGTTTTAACAGTGTTGAAGTGTTAGCCGAGTTCACGGGTAACACACTTGAACATTTAAGCCTACAACACCCACTCATTGCTGAGCGTCAAGTACCAGTAATTTTAGGTGAACACGTCACTGCAGACAGCGGTACAGGTGCCGTTCATACCGCACCAGCACACGGTGCAGACGACTATAAAGTTGGTCTAACTTATAACCTGAGCATCGACAACCCAGTCGGTGGTAACGGTGTCTACTTACCAAGCTCTCCAATTTTTGCTGGCGAACACATTTACAAAGCCAATCCGCAAATCATCGCGGCTTTAAGCGAAGCGAACAAATTGTGGGCACACAAGCCAATCAAACACAGCTACCCGCACTGCTGGCGTCACAAAACTCCAATCATCTTCCGTGCGACCCCACAATGGTTTATCAGCATGGATGCGAAAGGTCTACGTAACAATGCTTTAAATGCGATTGAAAACGAGATCAGTTTTGTACCAGATTGGGGTAAAAACCGTATTCAAGCCATGATTGAAGGTCGTCCAGACTGGTGTATTTCACGTCAACGTACTTGGGGTGTGCCAATCCCATTCTTCGTGCATAAAGATACCAACGAACTACATCCGCGCACAGCAGAGCTGATCGAAGAAGTGGCAAAACTGATCGAACAAGAAGGAATTGACGCTTGGTATAACCGTGAAGCTAAAGACTTTATTGGTGATGAAGCGGAACAGTACAATTGTGTGCGTGACACTTTAGACGTGTGGTTCGACTCAGGCACAACGCACTATGCCGTGCTGCGTGAACGCGAAGAACTCACCGATCCTGCTGATTTATATCTTGAAGGTTCGGACCAACACCGTGGTTGGTTCCAGTCATCCTTATTAACTTCTGTTGCCATCAACGAGCGCGCACCTTATAAAGGCTTGCTGACGCATGGTTTTGTTGTGGATGAAAAAGGCCGTAAGATGTCAAAATCTTTGGGCAATATCATCACTCCGCAAGACATCATTAAAGACATGGGTGCCGACGGCTTACGTTTCTGGATTGCCTCAGCAGATTACCGTTATGAAATGACGGCAGGTAAAGAAATCTTTAACCGTGCATCAGATGGCTATCGTCGTATTCGTAACACGCTACGTTTCTTGTTGGCGAACCTCAATGGTTTCAAACCATCCACTGATGCCCTGCCTGTCGACCAGTTGATTGCACTTGATCAATATATCTTGCAACGTGCAGCAGATGTACAGAAAACCATTCAACAAGCCTATGAAGATATGAACTTCCATATCGTCACCAATGCCTTGACCAACTTCTGTATTAATGACTTAGGTGGTTTCTACCTCGACATCATCAAAGACCGTCAGTACACCACCAAAGCGGATTCGCAAGCCCGTCATTCAGCGCAAACTGCGTTGTATCACTTGGTACAAGCTTTTGTACGTTGGATGTCGCCAATCTTAAGCTTTACTGCGCAAGAAGCATGGCCACTGATTCCAGAACAAACTGATAAATACGTATTCACTACGGAATGGTATGACATTCCTGTGGCATCAAAAGCAAACCTGTTGTCTGAAGCCGATTGGCAAACGCTGATTGCAGTGAAGTCTGCGGTGAACAAGTTCATCGAAACTGCGCGTACCGCGAAAATCGTGGGTTCAAATCTCTCTGCCAAAGTTGAACTGTGGGCAGATGCAGAACTCAAAAACGTACTAGATCGTTTAGGTGATGAACTTCGCTTTGTCCTGATTACATCACAAGTACTTGTGAATGCATTCGATGCAACTCAAGGCGAAACCTCTGATCTAGCTGGTCTGAATGTACAAGTCTCAGCGGCTGATGGTGAAAAATGTGTACGCTGCTGGCATGTGCTGCCAGATGTGAATACACATGTTACACATCCAGGTTTATGTGGACGTTGTATTATCAACCTTCCTACAGGCCAAGGCGAAGAGAGAAAATATGCCTAACCCTCAACAGAAAAAGGGCTTATTCCAATTCTATCCACACAATTTGGTGTGGGTAGGTTTGGCGATTCTAGCTATTGTCTTAGATCAATGGACCAAATGGATTGCCAGTACCCATCTGAATTATGCAGATCCAGTACCAGTCCTGCCCTTTTTAAATTGGACTTTATTGCATAACTATGGCGCAGCCTTTAGTTTCTTGTCCGATGCAGGTGGCTGGCAGCGTTATTTCTTTACTTCTCTTGCAGGCATTGTGTCTGTCATTTTCCTGTTTTGGTTAATGCGTATGCCCAAAACCGTGAAAGTGCTGCCCATCGCAATTGCTCTTATTTTAGGTGGTGCTATAGGGAATCTGATTGACCGTGTAACCTTAGGCTACGTGGTTGATTTTATTCATGTGTACTATCAAAACAGCCACTTCCCAGCGTTTAATATTGCCGATAGTGCGATTACGCTAGGAACAATCCTTTTGTTGATCGATACCTTTTTTCTCGAAAAAAACCGTATCCAACGTGCCGAAGTAAACCATGACTGATTTTATTAATCCCAATGAAGAAACTCGCGTTAGCGAAGGTTCAAAAGTAGAGTTACATTTTTCTGTTTGCATTGAAAATGGCGTAGAAATTGATAACACACGTAGCCGCGAAGAGCCTGTGAGCTTGGTAATGGGTGATGGTAGCTTACTCCCTGGTTTTGAAAAAGCCCTGTTCGGTTTACGTGCTGGTGACCGCCGTACGGTGAGCCTACCACCAGAAGATGCTTTTGGCCCTTGGAACCCTGAAAACGTACAACAGTTTGATACGGTCAAATTTGAACAACGTCCTATTGAAGGGCACATGATTGAATTTGAAGACAAAGCCAAACAAAGCCTGTATGGCGTAGTGAAAACTGTAGGTGATGACATCACTGAAGTCGACTTTAACCATCCATTGGCAGGTAAAGATATTACCTTTGAAGTGGAAATCTTCAAAGTGACGCCTGCTGGCCAACAAGGCATCAAAATTATGTAAAGCCACAGATCAGCCGTCTGTATGCCATTCAAAGCTCCTTCGGGGGCTTTTTTAATGCCTCAAACATTGGTCGATCAGATACATATTCAATCTATGCAAAGCCTAATTTTCATACTACCGTATCGTAATCACATTTATTTCCCAAGGAATTTTCATGAAAATTCAGGTCATTATAGGCAGTGTGCGTGAAGGTCGAACTGCCATTAAAGTTGCTCGATGGGTGAAAAAAGGCTTTGAACAACTTGGGCTCAATACGGTCCAACTCGAGCTAGTCGACTTAAAAGAGTGGGATTTGCCAATTTTTTCAGGTGCAAATCCCCCTATGACGGGCATTTATGATCAACCCAAACAACAAGCATGGGCCGATCACATTGTCCAAGGCGATGCCTTTATTTTTATTAGTCCTGAATACAATCATGGCTATAGTCCAGCACTCAAAAATGCATTGGACTACTTAGGCAAAGAATGGCAAGGCAAACCTGCAGCCTATATCAGTTATGGCGGGACTAATGGCTCACGCTCCATCGACCAAATTCGCCAAGTCGGTACTCAACTCGGCCTAGTCGATACCAATGCCGTGATTGAAATTCGGGACATTTTTTCACGCAATAAAACCGAAGATTTTGAACCAAATCCTTTTGATGAGAAAAATCTAAAAGCAGCAATTGATAAACTCATTAAATATGTCAGCGCATAAGCATGAGATTCTTCTGTACGCTATTGCTTACAGTAACTTAAGTATTTGTCGGCTTTTCAATCAACAGTATCGACGCTATAGTTAAACCATACAGAGACAGGAAGTCTCAATTAAAAACAAAAATAATAAAATATACAGCAGGATGCTGATCGGTAGGACAGGAGTTATACCGTTTGAAAGAATTTAAAAAGCCCCCGACAGGATGTTGGGGGCTTTTTAATTCTAGTTTGATATTTTAAATATTCACATCAAATCCTAAATTAACATCAGATGCGGCTTGACCACCTCGTATCCCCCAATTCTCTAAGTTAGACTCACGAATTAAAATAGAAATATGGTCTTGTGGAATACCTAACTCTGCTAAATGCTGAACTAGGAGTTGATACAGTCTTCGTTTAGTCTCTAGCGATCTTCCAACAAAGCAATCAACTTCAATCCAAGTAAAAGAAGCGGGTTGTGTTAAATAAAGTGGATACGCAAAATGCTCAGGTGCATGCTCAACTAAACGAATATTGCGATCATATTGGGGGAGTTGAAACGCAGTAGATAATGCCGTATGGACTGCTTCAATTATCGCTCGCGCTTCATCCTGACTATAGTTTTTACGAACATGAATTTGGGTACTTGGCATCACACATCCTCTATTCTTTTATTATTAAATTATTATTAAAGTTTTTCATTTTTGATATTCGTAACCACAGTGCGATTAAGCTGACCGTTTATCGTTATATCAGGCATAGCAACCAAATATTACATCAATATAACGCACTACGTTCTATACTTTTGCCCATCTGAACGTCGGGCAGTTTTGCGCAAAACGTTTTTATATAAAATCAATTAAAAACAAGAAGAACAGAGAGCACCTCATGCAACTGAGTACTACATATTTAACTGATTATTGCAAAATCTATGTCGCAGACCCTGAATATACGCAGGCAGATGCTTTAGCAGCCTATTGTAGAGTTCATCGTACTGAAATCATGCAACAACTCCATCAGCATGGGATTTTATTATTCCGCGGTTTCAAGATAGAACGCAGCTATGAATTCTACGAACTTATTGAACAACATTTACAACTTGAACCAAGGAATAGTATTACTCCCAATACGCAGGGCTGGTTTGCCACACTTATGCGTAAGCACAGTGAAAAACTTTTCGGTATAAATAATGAGAAGCTGTACCACAATCACAATATCGTACAATTGAAACCTCGTGAGAATGCCATTCAAAACTTACATATCCAAGGAAGTATGCATTCAACCCGATCACGTTATGTTGCGCTGTTTTGCCAACGGACTTCCACTCATCTGGCTGAAACAGGTTTTAATGACTTAGAAAAAATTTGGAACCACTTTCCAACCAGTATTCAAAAAAAATATTTAGGCGCGTGGAGCCATTTTTCTTATATTTCAATCCGGAAACTCAATATATTAGACCGTTTACTATTAAAGAACAGCCCATTTCATTTAAGCAAGCTAACCAATAAAAGAGCCAAACTCACCTTAAAACGCTCTCCCTTCGTCATCACCCATCCTGATACTCAAAGACTAGCGATCCAACCATGGGTCTTTGCCAATAATACCCATACCTTTGCACATCACACGACACAAACTATATGTAAGCATCGCGGATCACTTCAATCAGGTTTTGCAGCGAATCACATGCAATTATCTTGGGAACTCTTCACACACACAGGTGAAAAAATTGAGTGGACGCATCAAGAAAAACAGCAATACTTTGATGCACTCTATCGTGATGCACTTTTAGTTCAATGGCAACAAGGAGATATCGCCTTAGTCGATAATATTAAAATTGCACATTGGCGTATCAATGATTGGAAAGAAAACCATCACTTGCTTCAAATTCAAGCCAATGTCTTCAATGCCAATCAACATGCTGCACTTTAAGACAGCCTGCCCTAGCAACACTCTGTTCGGGTGATTAATGTGAAAGCAGCTGAATTAAATCAGCATGTTTCCCATCCTCAATCACCCAAATACTGCCATCTTTCGCTTGTTGTAAACCACGGATACGTTCTTTCATATCTATCCGTTGGATTTCTTTTACTGGCTGTGCTGTGATGTCCACAATAATTAATGCTTCAGATGAAAGCCCACCAATGATGGCTTTATCCCGCCACTTTGGAAACATCTGTCCCGTATAAAAAATCAAACTCGATGGAGAAATTACGGGTGTCCAGTCTAATTTTGGCGCTTCAAACTCAGGTCGCGTAACATGGTCGGGGATATTCAAACCACTATAATGATCACCATTCGAAACGATTGGATAGCCATAGTTTTTAGCCTTTTGAATTAAATTAAGCTCATCCCCACCTTTCGGGCCCATTTCAACCACCCAAAGTTGACCTTGTTCATCAGAAGCCATACCTAAAGGATTACGATGCCCCAAACTCCAGACTTGTTTCGCTACTTCACCTTGCGACTGAAAAGTATTATCCACTATCACTGAGCCATCATCATTAATCCGAATGATTTTCCCAAGATTCGATGTCAAGTCTTGGGCAGGATCAAATTTCTGTCTCTCACCAGAGCTAATCCATAGTTTTCCAGAACCATCAAACAGTACACGATGTGCATAATGCCCTTGCCCACGAACCTTAGGTACCTGTTTCCAAATGGTTGTTATATTATCTAATTGTGGCTGTGCTTGATCTAAATTCAAATCTGCACGAATCACCACTGCACCATAGCCACCTTGCCCTGCTTCTGCATAGCTGAGATAAATTTGATGGTTTTGTGCAAACTTAGGATGTAAAACAATGTCCCCGAATCCACCCTGACCACCATAAGCCACTTTGGGTAGGTTTTTAATAAAAGTCTTTTTCTGATCTATAGGATTAAATAAAATCAACTGTCCCGATCTTTCTGTAATTAATAATCGCCCATCGGGCAATACCGCTAATGCCCATGGCTCATTAAATTCAGCGATACGCTTTAGCTGCATAGATGTGCCTAAAGAAGCAGAACTGTCCTGTTGTTCATGTACCGCCGACTCCGCTGGTCTTTGTACATGACATGCCATTAATCCAAAAAATGCACTCACTGTCATCAACAAACAAAAAGCTTTTTTTCTCAGCATTGCCTTTCCCATTAAATGCACGATCACCATTCATTGTAGAGAAATCATCAGTACAAGGTTATCTGCTTTGGTAACAAGATGAATCTGCGTAAGTTGAAGCTTACAAATACTGAAGAAAGTGACCACTAGCCTTAAAACAGTTTACAACATATATTAAATACATCAGGAGACAGGACGTTTCCCAAACGAAAAACAACAATAATTAGTTTGAGCATCAGGATGTGAGATATGACAGGAGTTGTATCTAAGCACTGAAATACAAAGAAACCTCGACAGGATGTCGGGGTTTCTTTTTTGGAAAAGAATTTTATTTCTTCTTCTCATATTGCCGAATAATCTCTATGGCAATTCTATGCCACTTTATATTCTGAGCATCATGTAAAATTTGATCAAAGTTCTGCCAAATTCATGTTCTTTTACTATAAGTACTTAGACGTTTACGGTGTGTGATTAAACGATTTCATCAACCGTCTTCAATCAAAAATCAATGATAATAAATTCACCATTTCGCTAACCGCATGATAAAAAAACCCCCTCTGCATTAAGCGGAGGGGGTTTTTGAATTAATGAGCTGGCGATGACTTACTCTCACATGGATAACTCCACACTACCATCAGCGCTAAGAGGTTTCACTTCTGAGTTCGGGAAGGGATCAGGTGGTTCACTCTTGCTATTGTCGCCAGCACAACTGTTTATGGATACTCGCTAGGTCTTATGATTGCCTCGCTTTCTACCAAATCTTGCACTCGTTCAAAGCAGTGCTTTGAACATCGTTCATAACAGAACATCTGAGTTAATTTAATTTGCACATTCTACTTAGCTTTATAACTAAATCAAGTTGTTTGCAGTGATTTGAACCACAACACCAACTGTTTGGGTGTTGTATAGTCAAGCCTCACGAGCAATTAGTATTGGTCAGCTTCACATATCACTATGCTTCCACATCCAACCTATCAACGTCGTAGTCTTCAACGGCTCTTTAGAGGACATAAAGTCCTAGGGAAATCTTATCTTGAGGTAGGCTTCCCGCTTAGATGCTTTCAGCGGTTATCCCTTCCGAACATAGCTACCCGGCGATGCGACTGGCGTCACAACCGGTACACCAGAGGTTCGTCCACTCTGGTCCTCTCGTACTAGGAGCAGATCCTCTCAAATTTCCAACGCCCACGGTAGATAGGGACCGAACTGTCTCACGACGTTCTAAACCCAGCTCGCGTACCTCTTTAAATGGCGAACAGCCATACCCTTGGGACCTGCTTCAGCCCCAGGATGAGATGAGCCGACATCGAGGTGCCAAACACCGCCGTCGATATGAACTCTTGGGCGGTATCAGCCTGTTATCCCCAGAGTACCTTTTATCCGTTGAGCGATGGCCCTTCCATACAGAACCACCGGATCACTAAGACCTACTTTCGTACCTGCTCGACTTGTGGGTCTCGCAGTTAAGCGCGCTTTTGCCTTTATACTCTACGCGTGATTTCCGACCACGCTGAGCGCACCTTCGTACTCCTCCGTTACTCTTTAGGAGGAGACCGCCCCAGTCAAACTACCCACCAGACATGGTCCTCGTCCCGGATAACGGGACAGAGTTAGAACCTCAATATTACCAGGGTGGTATTTCAAGATTGGCTCCACCGAAACTAGCGTCTCGGTTTCAAAGCCTCCCACCTATCCTACACAAGTAAGATCAAAGTTCAATGTCAAGCTGCAGTAAAGGTTCACGGGGTCTTTCCGTCTAGCCGCGGGTACACCGCATCTTCACGGCGAATTCGATTTCACTGAGTCTCTGCTGGAGACAGCGCCCCCATCATTATGCCATTCGTGCAGGTCGGAACTTACCCGACAAGGAATTTCGCTACCTTAGGACCGTTATAGTTACGGCCGCCGTTTACTGGGGCTTCGATCAAGAGCTTCGCTTACGCTAACCCCATCAATTAACCTTCCAGCACCGGGCAGGCATCACACCCTATACGTCCACTTTCGTGTTTGCAGAGTGCTATGTTTTTAATAAACAGTTGCAGGGGCCTGGTTTCTGTGGCTGCCAATAGCTCAAGGAGTAAATCCTATCACCGTCGGCAGCGTACCTTCTCCCGAAGTTACGGTACCATTTTGCCTAGTTCCTTCAGCAGAGTTCTCTCAAGCGCTTTGGTCTACTCGACCTGACCACCTGTGTCGGTTTCGGGTACGATTCCTATGTAACTGAAGCTTAGAGACTTTTCCTGGAAGCATGGTATCAGCCACTTCACTGTACAAGTACAGCTTGCTATCAGTTCTCAGCATAGAGTACCCCGGATTTGCCTAAGATACATGCCTACAACCTTCCACCTGGACAACCAACGCCAGGCTGACTTAACCTTCTCCGTCCTCTCATCGCATTACATAGAAGTATTGGAATATTAACCAATTTCCCATCGACTACGCCTCTCGGCCTCGCCTTAGGGGTCGACTCACCCAGCCCCGATTAACGTTGGACTGGAACCCTTGGTCTTTCAGCGTGCGAGTTTTTCACTCGCATTGTCGTTACTCACGTCAGCATTCGCACTTCTGATACCTCCAGCATACTTCTCAATACACCTTCATCGGCTTACAGAACGCTCCCCTACCACTTGCAATAAATTGCAAATCCGCAGCTTCGGCATATAGTTTTAGCCCCGTTACATCTTCCGCGCAGGCCGACTCGACTAGTGAGCTATTACGCTTTCTTTAAAGGGTGGCTGCTTCTAAGCCAACCTCCTAGCTGTCTATGCCTTCCCACATCGTTTCCCACTTAACTATAATTTTGGGGCCTTAGCTGGCGGTCTGGATTGTTTTCCTCTTGACTACGGACGTTAGCACCCGCAGTCTGTCTCCCGGATAGTACTCATTGGTATTCGGAGTTTGCATCGGTTTGGTAAGTCGGGATGACCCCCTAGCCGAAACAGTGCTCTACCCCCAATGGTATTCGTCCGAGGCGCTACCTAAATAGCTTTCGGGGAGAACCAGCTATCACCGAGTTTGATTAGCCTTTCACCCCTATCCACAAGTCATCCCCTGGCTTTTCAACGACAGTGGGTTCGGTCCTCCAGTTAGTGTTACCCAACCTTCAACCTGCTCATGGATAGATCACCCGGTTTCGGGTCTACACCCAGCAACTAAACGCCCTATTAAGACTCGATTTCTCTACGGCTCCCCTATACGGTTAACCTTGCTACTGAATGTAAGTCGCTGACCCATTATACAAAAGGTACGCAGTCACCGAACAAGTCGGCTCCCACTGCTTGTATGCATGCGGTTTCAGGATCTATTTCACTCCCCTCACAGGGGTTCTTTTCGCCTTTCCCTCACGGTACTGGTTCACTATCGGTCAGTCAGGAGTATTTAGCCTTGGAGGATGGTCCCCCCATATTCAGACAAGGTTTCACGTGCCCCGCCCTACTCGACATCATCATATAAGCCCTTTCGTGTACAGGACTATCACCCACTATGGTTGCACTTCCCAGAGCATTCCACTAGAACTTATATGACTTAATGGGCTTTTCCCCGTTCGCTCGCCGCTACTGAGGGAATCTCAATTGATTTCTTTTCCTAAGGGTACTGAGATGTTTCACTTCCCCTCGTTCGCCTCGTATGACTATGTATTCATCATACGATACCTGCCTTATGACAGGTGGGTTTCCCCATTCAGAAATCTCCGGATCACAGGATATTTGCCGCCTCCCCGGAGCTTATCGCAGGCTATTACGTCTTTCATCGCCTCTGACTGCCAAGGCATCCACCACATGCACTTAATTACTTGACTATACAACCCCAAACAGTCGTTAATCCCTACAAGTAGGATTAAGACAGTCTATGATGATTCCTCATCACTTCCTTACAGTTTGTTGCTCTGTGTACTTAAACACTGTACAGCTTCAATTCAATTCACATACCAAAACGCTTGATTCAGTTAATTTCGCTAGTAACTCATTTCTCCAACCTTCATCAATCAGTAATAAATCACTGTTAATGTCGATCTTTAAAACGAGTATGAACAAATTATTTCAACTCAAATATATTCTGTTAATGATTTTTCCAGCCTTCGTCAGGTCAGGAAACTGTGATAAATCACAGAAGTTAATAAGCTTTAACTTACTAAATTCTATAATCTATGGTGGAGACTAGGAGAGTCGAACTCCTGACCTCCTGCGTGCAAAGCAGGCGCTCTACCAACTAAGCTAAGTCCCCAGCTTATCAATAAGTCAATGTTTCTGTTTTTCTGTATTCAGCATTTAATAATACCGGTTAGTCAGATTTGGTGGGTCTGACAAGACTTGAACTTGTGACCCCACGCTTATCAAGCGTGTGCTCTAACCAACTGAGCTACAGACCCTCAGATACATCGTCATGAAGAACAACTTGTTGTGGATTCTTACCAATCGTCAATCTTTCGTTAAGGAGGTGATCCAGCCGCAGGTTCCCCTACGGCTACCTTGTTACGACTTCACCCCAGTCATCGGCCACACCGTGGTAAGCGTCCTCCTTGCGGTTAGACTACCTACTTCTGGTGCAACAAATTCCCATGGTGTGACGGGCGGTGTGTACAAGGCCCGGGAACGTATTCACCGCGGCATTCTGATCCGCGATTACTAGCGATTCCGACTTCATGGAGTCGAGTTGCAGACTCCAATCCGGACTACGATCGGCTTTTTGAGATTAGCATCCTATCGCTAGGTAGCAACCCTTTGTACCGACCATTGTAGCACGTGTGTAGCCCTGGTCGTAAGGGCCATGATGACTTGACGTCGTCCCCGCCTTCCTCCAGTTTGTCACTGGCAGTATCCTTAAAGTTCCCGGCTTAACCCGATGGCAAATAAGGAAAAGGGTTGCGCTCGTTGCGGGACTTAACCCAACATCTCACGACACGAGCTGACGACAGCCATGCAGCACCTGTATGTAAGTTCCCGAAGGCACCAATCCATCTCTGGAAAGTTCTTACTATGTCAAGACCAGGTAAGGTTCTTCGCGTTGCATCGAATTAAACCACATGCTCCACCGCTTGTGCGGGCCCCCGTCAATTCATTTGAGTTTTAGTCTTGCGACCGTACTCCCCAGGCGGTCTACTTATCGCGTTAGCTGCGCCACTAAAGCCTCAAAGGCCCCAACGGCTAGTAGACATCGTTTACGGCATGGACTACCAGGGTATCTAATCCTGTTTGCTCCCCATGCTTTCGTACCTCAGCGTCAGTATTAGGCCAGATGGCTGCCTTCGCCATCGGTATTCCTCCAGATCTCTACGCATTTCACCGCTACACCTGGAATTCTACCATCCTCTCCCATACTCTAGCTTCCCAGTATCGAATGCAATTCCTAAGTTAAGCTCAGGGATTTCACATCCGACTTAAAAAGCCGCCTACGCACGCTTTACGCCCAGTAAATCCGATTAACGCTCGCACCCTCTGTATTACCGCGGCTGCTGGCACAGAGTTAGCCGGTGCTTATTCTGCGAGTAACGTCCACTATCCAAGAGTATTAGTCTCAGTAGCCTCCTCCTCGCTTAAAGTGCTTTACAACCAAAAGGCCTTCTTCACACACGCGGCATGGCTGGATCAGGCTTCCGCCCATTGTCCAATATTCCCCACTGCTGCCTCCCGTAGGAGTCTGGGCCGTGTCTCAGTCCCAGTGTGGCGGATCATCCTCTCAGACCCGCTACAGATCGTCGCCTTGGTAGGCCTTTACCCCACCAACTAGCTAATCTGACTTAGGCTCATCTATTAGCGCAAGGTCCGAAGATCCCCTGCTTTCCCCCGTAGGGCGTATGCGGTATTAGCATTCCTTTCGGAATGTTGTCCCCCACTAATAGGCAGATTCCTAAGCATTACTCACCCGTCCGCCGCTAGGTCAGTTACCGAAGCAACATCCCCCGCTCGACTTGCATGTGTTAAGCCTGCCGCCAGCGTTCAATCTGAGCCATGATCAAACTCTTCAGTTAAAATCATTAGTAGCTTATGGCTACAAATCTTGGCTCATCAATTTTCTGACATTAATTTCTCAAATAAACTTCGAGTAATTTCTACCATTCAATCAATGAAATATTTTCGATCGATCAATCAGTAAAAATCCACACAAGTTGTTCTTCATAATCTCTTAATGATCTTTCTATTACCTCGTCAGTGATAGAAGCTGGACTCAATATACTCAACAACTCAGCACTTCGTGCTTCGTTCGTTTCTGTCTATCTCGTCGGTATGGGGTGCATTCTAGACCATTTCTAAAGCTTTGCAACCCCCAAATTCACTTATTTGAAACGGGCGTTGTTTTTTTCTACAAAAATTAAGAAAAACCGTATTTTTCATCTATTTTTTGATCATATTTATAATTTTTTCTCTTATTTCTTTCAACATGAGCATTTCATTTCCAATCTTTAAAAGTCTTTTTTAAGCTTAAAACTTCAACCTGAGCATTTATTTTTTCTTTAGTGCTAGTCTTACCAATCTTCTAGCCACGTTTTCAGACTTAAAACCACTCTGTATTTCTTTCACCTCTGTATTTTTGATAAATCATCTTTCTAAAGAGGTAGTTCTTTTATAGTTAATACGCGTATAAGCTAAAAAACCTTCACAGCGCTATAAAAGCACTACATATTTAGTAAAAATGGAATGCTTAGTCTGTTTTTATTTCATTCGCGTAATAGCAAAGCCCTCTTCTATCTATATCAGGTCAAAATAATTCAAGACAGAGCTGAAACAATAACTAAGATAAAGCTTGATGATACAAAGCATCTGGATATCAGTAGAAAATACAGCGCTATATACATGTAAGGGTGAAGACCATCTTTACTTAAAAGCTTGTTGAACCTGACTTTCTATGGCAGCTCGTTATTTGTCTGCAAGACAAGGATTTTAAATAACTAAATTTTTGCCAATAAAAAAGGAAGAGATCTCTCCCAAAACCTCTTCCTCGGAGTTAGATCGTTATCTGATCCATAGATGTCATTATTATAGTTATCTTAAAAAAAGTCCCTTGAGGAAGAGACTCGAAAACTGTGGAGAGTTATTCTTAGTGACCCTTCTAGCAATGTTAAAAGCACCACCTAGACATTAAAATCTTATACACACTCATTTTAAATTGCAAGATTTTTGGAAAAAATTAAGCATTGTTTTTATAAGGTTTTTTTTGAATTTGGTTATTTGATTTTTTTATAACGTACAAAAAAACAAAAAGCAGACCGAAGCCTGCTTTTATTTCAACAACTTAACATTTATAGACGAATAGCATTAGTCCGTAAAAGTGACTTTTGCAATAGCTTTTTTACCCGACTGAATAATTAAAGTGACATTTTCTTTAACCGAGAAACTCATATCGACTACGTTCCAATCGACTTTGACCGCACCACGAGCCACAGCATCTTTTGCTGCTGCAGCATTTGGGTTTAAGCCCGCTACGCGAAGAATCGTTGCAATAAATAACTCTCCACCGAATTCTGCACGTGAAATCATCACTTCAGGTGTCCCTTCGGGTAGTTCACCCTCAGTAATCAGGTTGCCTGCACCTTTATGTGCATTTTCCGCAGCTTCCGCACCGTGGAAACGCTCTACCAACTCAAGGGCTAGAATTTTCTTCACTTCTTGTGGATTACGCCCTTCAGCAATTTCGTTTAGTAGGACTTTAATTTCTTCAACGGATTTAAAGCTGAGTAAATCGAAATAACGTTCAATTAAGGCATCTGGCATCGAAAGGACTTTTTGATACATCGCTCCTGGTGCATCAAATACCCCAATATAGTTACCCAAAGATTTAGACATTTTGTTCACACCGTCTAAACCTTCAAGGATTGGCACCGTAATGCAGACTTGCGCCTCTTGGTCATAACGACCCTGAAGTGTACGCCCCATCAATAGGTTAAAAGTTTGGTCTGTACCACCTAACTCAACATCCGCCTCAAGGGCAATCGAGTCATAGCCTTGAACCAATGGATACAAAAACTCATGAATTGCAATCGGTTGATGGTTGTTATAACGCTTTGTAAAGTCATCACGCTCAAGCATACGCGCAACCGTTTGCTGTGATGCCAACTGAATTAAATCAGCCGCTGTTTTGGTTGCAAACCATTCTGAGTTAAAACGCACTTTGGTTTTATTCGGATCAAGAATTTTAAACACCTGTTCTTGATACGTTTTTGCATTTTCAAGTACTTGCTCACGCGACAATGGTGGTCGTGTTGCACTTTTGCCCGTCGGGTCACCAATCATCGCAGTATAGTCACCAATCAGGAAGGTCACGTCATGACCCAAGTCTTGGAAAGTTTTCAGTTTATTAATTAAAACCGTATGCCCCAAGTGCAAGTCAGGCGCAGTCGGGTCAAAGCCCGCTTTAATTTTTAAAGGACGATTTTCTTTTAATTTCTTCAGAAGATCTTCTTCAGAAATAATTTCATGCGTGCCTCGTTGAATGAGAGCAAGTTGTTCTTCAGCCGGCAGGAAATTTGACATCACAAAACCCAAACACATCAGTTATTCAATTTGTGCGATATACTAACACTTTTTCAGCACATTGCAGGCTTTAGAATAATCATGACAGCGATCTATATTGGGGTAATGACTGGCACCAGCATGGATGGTGTTGATATTGTTGCTGCTTCTTTTGATCCATTGCAGCTTCACGCCACCCTCACTCTTTCTTTCGACTCCGATTTACGTGATGAACTAATGGCACTTACTTTGCCTAGTGACAACGAAATCGACCGTATGGGTAAGGCAGATGTGGCTTTAGCAAAGATGATTGGCGAAGGCATTAATCAACTGATTGAACAAAGTCATTTAGATCGTAGTCAAATCAAAGCTGTTGGCTCACATGGACAAACCATTCGCCACCGCCCAGAGCATGGCTTTACCCTGCAAATTGGTGACCCAAACATCATCACTGAAATCACCCAAATTCCGGTGATTTCAGACTTTCGACGTCGTGATATGGCCGCAGGTGGACAAGGTGCCCCGCTGGTTCCTGCGTTTCACCAAGATATGTTCCAACATGAAAGCATTCATCGCGTCATCTTAAACCTAGGTGGCATCGCCAATGTCAGCATGTTGCCCGCAGGCCAACCTGATCAGGTCTACGGTTTTGATACAGGCCCAGCCAACATTTTAATGGACGCTTGGTGTGAACGCTTTACTGGGCAGCCTTACGATGAAAATGGCAATTGGGCAGCTTACGGCCATCCGATTCGCAGCCTGCTTGATCGTCTACAATCCCATGAATATTTTTCCAAAGAACCGCCAAAAAGTACCGGCCGTGAAGACTTCAACCTCGAATGGTTAGATGAACAAATTGCTGACTGGCGCAATGACCTTGAATATGACGAGCTTGAAGACAGTCCTGAAAATGTTCAAGCCACCTTAATGAAGCTCACCACACGTGCCATTAAAAAAGCCATCTATCGCTCCGATATGGATACTGGTGAAGTCTACGTCTGTGGTGGTGGTGCCTATAACTCGCATCTTTTAGAACAATTACGCTGGCGCTTACGTAAGCACAATTGGTCTGTACAAACGACCTCCGCGATTGGCTTAGCTCCAACTTGGGTGGAAGCCACTGCCTTTGCTTGGTTGGCTATGCGTTTTATTCAACAACGCAGTGGCAACTTACCCGCAGTCACAGGCGCACAGGGTGATCGTATTCTCGGGACGATTACCGCGGTTTAAACATCAAAGCGCTTCTGACCTTTTAGTCGCAACCCGAGCAAATCAAAAAAGCCAGTCAGTTATTCACTTGACTGGCTTTTTATCTACATCAACAATTTTTTCACTTTTAATGTTAACGCATCATCAACTTGGCATTTTCCTGACGAAAAGCTTTTAAAATTTGCTGCCCCGCCCGTCCTGTCGGACTTAAGCCTAAACGAATCTGCTCCTGTCGAATCGCTTGGCGCGTTTTATCGCCAATCAAACCGTCCACCGCGCCAATATCATAGCCACGATTTAGTAAAAATTGCTGAATTTCACGGCGTTCAGAACGTGAAGTGCCCGCATCATCAGTTGGCCAAGTTGTAGCAAAACCGCCTTGCCCTTGTAAGCGGTCTGACAAATGCGCAATCGCCAATGCATAACTTTCTGCTGCGTTATAACTATAAATTGCATCAAAGTTTTTAAAGACTAAAAACAGTGGACCATTTTCACCAGCGGGTGCCATCAACCCCGCTTGAGAACTAGAGGATAAATTGCCTTGAACTAACGCCGAGCCATCTGCGCGCACCAAGCCATTTTGCATCCAATAAGATAAGGACTTCTTATTGCGACGACTTTCACCACTCAGAGAGATCGCTTGCGGATTTTTTACTTCAAATCCCCAAGGTTGCCCAGTTTGCCAACCGCGTTTTTTGAGGAAATTGGCTGTTGATGCCAAAGCATCTGTGGTACTTGACACCAAATCACGGCGTCCATCACCATCAAAATCGACCGCCAGTTCTTCATACGTCGATGGCATAAACTGGGTATGACCAAACGCACCTGCCCACGAACCTTTCAGTTGCGACTCAGTTAAATCGCCACGCTGCAAAATACGCATCGCGGCAAAAAACTCACCACGGAAATAGCTTTGACGGCGCCCCTCACAGCTCAATGTGCCCAGAGCTTGTAATAATGGATATTTACCTGAAATATCACCAAAATTACTTTCAACACCCCACACGGCAACCACTGTCTCCGCAGGTACACCATACACTGCCGCAACACGATTCAACACTTCCCGATGCTGCGCCAATTTTTGCTGACCGACCGCAACACGCTCATCATCGACTAATCCTGACAAATAATCCCAAATCGGCGTGGAAAATTCAGGTTGGTAATTTAATTTTTCAATCACAGAATAATCAGGCGTTAAATTTTGCGTGTAGCGATCATAAGTGGATGCATACACACTATTCGCCATTGCTTGGCTTTTTAAGTTGGCAATACAGCTTTGAAATGAGTTTTGAGGGCTATAATCGGAGCTTGCGACATTTGAACTGCCCGAAACTTTTTGACCATTAATAATGAGCTCAGCATTTGCCTGAGTCACCGCTAAAAAAATTGAACCTAAAAGAAAAGCAAAACGGTGCATAAAATCCCTAATGATTCTTTATCTCTAAATTATGCGTTTTACCTTAACACTTTCAATTTCACTTTTCTGAATCAAAACGTAAATGAATATTCACTCTAGTTTAAATTCAAAATCATCTTTTAAATTTAAACTCACTTATCCACAGCACCACAAGTCTTCACCTTTGAATTCAAAAACAAATTCCGACCCAATAAGTATTTTGAATTCAATCATCTTGATTTAAATTTATTTATCCACAATCCATCTTTAATGTTAATAATCAATAATATAAAAAGAATAAACCATCAAAAAACAAGCTCAATATTTTTAAATTCAAACTTTCAAATTCATTCACTAGTCTTTAAATTTATTGTTTTGAATTTAAATTCAAACAGCATCTAGACTTTTAAATTTAAACATTCGATTTAAATTTAAAATGCACTTTTGAATTCAAATTTTTTACTTCTATTTTTTAAATTCAAAACACACCTAAAAAGATATCCACAGACTCAAGTTAACTGAGATTTCTGCTGTTTCAGCTTTTTTAGGTGAAAATCAGTGTCACATTCAATTATGGACTCTGTTTTTTTAAACATGCTTCTCTGCACAAAACTCGCTTTATTTTGCTTTCCGTTTATTTTTCGATGCCCTGATTTTATCTAAACGGATAAAAAACACGCAATTTATTTTAATTTTGATCCGATTAACGGTCACTTTTTTCGAAGAGGCGCAATCATGCCTGAATGAATCCAAATAAAAAAGCGACCACTCTTGTGATCGCCTTTTTTAACAACAACTGAAGCTTTAGATGGTCATATCTTCGCTCAGTGCCAATGGATTCGGTAAAATTTTCGCCAACTGACGACATAACGTCGTGAGTTGAGCGGTGTCATTCGGCATTAAAGTCAGGTGACCAATCTTACGACCTTCACGTTCTTCCTTATTATAAAGATGTAGATGTACACCTTCTAAGGCCAAAACTTGTTCAGACTGCGGATACTGACCAATAATATTGATCATGACCGTAGGGCGAACCACTTCAGTTGAACCCAAGGGTAAGCCTGCGACTGCACGAATATGGTTTTCAAACTGAGAGCATACTGCGCCTTCAATCGACCAGTGGCCTGAATTATGCACACGTGGCGCCATCTCATTGGCATATAAACCTTGGTCTGTAACAAACAGTTCTAAGGTCAACACACCAACATAATTCAAATGATTCAATAGGCGAGTGATGTAGTCTTGTGCAACGGGTTGTAAGTCCGCACTATTCGGCGCAGGGACAATCGAGTGCGACAAAATACCATGATGGTGATGGTTTTCAGCCAATGGCCACGTTTTCACATCGCCATTTTGACCACGTACCGCAATAATTGAGACTTCACGCGAGAAGGTCACAAAGCTTTCTGCAATTAAACTGCCTGCAGGGCCCAATTCAGCCCACGCTTGTTCAATTTGCTGTTCAGAACGCAATACGAACTGACCTTTGCCATCATAGCCGCCTGTGGCTGTCTTCAGCACAATCGGTAAACCTAACTCAGCAACCGCAGCGTTTAAGCTTTCTAGTGAATCTACCGCTTTATAAGGTGCAACAGGGATCTCAAGCGCATCAAATAACGCTTTTTCAGACAAGCGATGCTGTGCAATGGCTAAAGCCTGACGTGGCGGATGCATATCTTTTTGCTTGGTCAAAACATCAACATCAGACAAAGGCGTATTTTCAAACTCAAGGCTAAAGACATCTGCACTGGCAATAAAATCTTGTAAACCGTTTTCAGTTTTGCTTGAAATCACCGTTCCTAAAGCCGCTGAAGGACAGTCTGTACTCACATCAAAGAATGTACATTGAATATTTAGTGGCAAAGCCGCTTGCGCCATCATGCGACCCAGCTGCCCACCACCAAAAATACCGATGGTTTTATTCATGAGGAATGCCCCGTATTAAGCTTGGCCTGGAATATTGTTGCTTGCGACTTTGTCAGTTTGTGCAGCACGGAAATCTGCTACATTTTTTGCAATCTCAGGACGTGTTAGACCTAAAATTTGCGCTGCCATAATCGCGGCATTGGTTGCGCCTGCTGGACCAATCGCCAAGGTGCCCACTGCAATACCTGCTGGCATTTGTACAATGGATAACAGTGAATCAACACCATTTAAAATCGAAGACTTCACTGGTACACCAAGTACAGGTAAATCAGTTTTCGCCGCACACATTCCTGGTAAATGCGCCGCACCGCCTGCACCTGCAATAATCACTTGGATACCACGGTCACGTGCTTGTTCAGCATATTCAAAAAGACGATCTGGCGTACGGTGCGCAGACACAACTTCCGCTTCAAATGGGACGCCAAGTTGCTTAAGCATATTGGCAGTGTGTTCGAGAGTGGCCCAATCTGATTGAGAACCCATGATAATTCCAACGAGAGGAGTGTCTTGTGAAGCGGCCGCATTCATTGCAATGTTTCCAGAGATAGTTAAGAGAGATAAATCTCGACTAGCGCCAAGCTTTAATAAGAGCCCCGTATTATAGACTGATTTTTCAGCTCTCCAAAATTTAACCGTAGAACTAAATGCAGATTTTTCTTATTTTTTTATGGCGTAGCATAAAACTTAAATAAAAATAGGGCAGTAGCTCATTTTTTGACTTATTGGCTGCGAAAAACAAAATACACACAACCGAATAAACACAGTCCCGCCCACAAATAATCGAGCTTAAAAGGCTGTTTGAATAAGAAAAGCATAAAGGGGACAAAAACCAATAGCGTCACCACTTCTTGGGTAATTTTCATTTCGCCCATCGACCAGCCTTGCTGTGACAACATACGGGTCGCAGGAATCATAAAACTATATTCCACCAACGCGATGAACCAGCTAAATAAAATGGCTTGCCAAAGCGGCACACCCGGTAAAAATTTTAAATGTCCATACCATGCAAGTGTCATAAAACAATTGGCAATAATCAATAAAATAAAGGGCAGGGACATGAAGCAAGATCGCCGAATTTAGGAGCATTTTATTGTACGTTTTTTGCTAGAAAATTCAGCAAATATTGCACTTTTCAGATGTTTTTTTTACAAAATATAAGCGCTGTTCAAGCCGCAGAATAATTAAACGATTAGATACAAGAATCACTATCTTTTCGCTAAGCGCCTTGCTATGGTTGCTTTCACATCGAATTAATCACGACAACAGCACCAACAATACGTGATGTGTCTATAAAAGCAGTGGAGTGAGGCGGAATGCATCTGCATATTTTGGGTATTTGTGGCACCTTTATGGGGTCTTTAGCGCTTTTAGCACGTGATCTTGGCCATACAGTGACAGGTTCGGATCTGAACGTTTATCCTCCTATGTCCACCCAGCTCGAAAATGCAGGCATTACCTTAATGCAAGGTTATGACCGTAGTCATTTACAACCTCATCCAGATTTGGTCATCGTGGGCAATGCGATGAAACGTGGGATTGATGCCGTTGAATACATGCTCAATGAAGGCTTGCCCTATATTTCAGGCCCGCAATTTTTGGCCGATCATGTACTTCAAGGTAAACACGTACTTGGCGTAGCAGGCACGCATGGCAAAACCACCACCACCACCATGTTGGCTTGGGTATTGGATCAGGCGGGTTTAGAGCCAGGTTTCCTCATTGGCGGTGTACCTTTAGGTTTCTCTGAAAGTGCACGTTTAGGTGCTGGCAAATACTTCTGTGTCGAAGCTGATGAATATGATTCTGCCTTTTTCGACAAACGTTCGAAGTTCGTGCATTACCATCCCAAAACAGCAATTTTAAATAACCTTGAATTTGACCATGCCGATATTTTTGATGATCTAGCAGCGATTCAAAAACAATTCCATCACTTGGTTCGTACCATTCCTAGCGAAGGTCGTATCATTGCGCCGATTACTGAAAGCAATATTGATGAAGTTTTAGAACAGGGCTGTTGGACACCTGTGGTTCGTACCTCTTTAGAGGCTCACGACAAGTCTGAATTGTATGCCGAACAACTGAGTGCGGATGGTTCACATTTTAAAGTACTCCAACACGGCGTGGTGAAAGGCATCGTGCAATGGAACATGACAGGGCAGCACAGCGTGGCCAATGCATTGGCGACTATCGCTGCGGCTGAACATGTGGGCGTGAGCATTGAAACAGCGTGCACAGCACTGTCTAACTTTGGTGGTGTGAAGCGCCGTATGGAGCTTTTAGGCACGGTACGTGGCGTTGAAGTGTATGATGACTTTGCCCATCACCCAACCGCAATTGATACTACGCTAGAAGGTGCACGTAAGCGTTTAGGCGAGCGTAAATTGTGGGCGATTATTGAACCACGTTCAAATACCATGCGCATGGGAAGCCATAAAGATGGACTTGCGCACTCTGCACGTTTGGCCGATGAAGTGATTTGGTATCAACCAGAAGGTTTGGATTGGGACTTACAACCTGTCATTGCGGCTGCACCGAACAAGGCCGTAGTTGCACGTACATTGGATGACATTATCCAGACCATTGTCAGTGATGCAGGTGAGGGCGATGCGGTCGTGATCATGTCTAATGGCGGCTTTGGTGGTTTACACCAGAAATTGATCAGCGCCTTAAACGCAGAATAAACTGTTCTCTCTTAGTCGAAAAAAAACCGCAGTTCAATCTGCGGTTTTTTTACAAGCTTATTCAATTAAAAACCAGACATCGTGCCCGTATATTCAAAGTCTTTTAGTTTTGCCCAACCTTGAACCGTGTCTCCCAAACGCTTGCTGAAATACATGATCGAAACCCACTGTTCTTGGCCATCATCATAGGTGCTATAAGCAGTGATATGGTCATTTTTAATCATAAACAGATCTTTGATTTTACACGCATTGCTCGGTGCTGAATGAAAATACACTCTGGTTGGAACAATCACTTTCATACCCCAACGTGGGATGATCTGGACTTCTTTTTGTTCGGCCTTTTCCTCAAATTTTACACAGTCTTCAGCATGCAATAAGGGGGCAACTAAACTGAATAGACCAATAGATAAAAGCGTCTTCATATACTTTAATTCCATTATCTTCAGCACTACAAAGTACAAAATAGAGATGCAATGGCAACTATATTGATCTCATTTTAGCTTAACGCTTAAAACCGCAGTGAATGCCATGAACACTTAAGCTGCAACATCCTCAAAGCTTTTCTCACGGCGAAACATCACATCGACATAAGAACAGGTCGGGATAATTTTAAGGTTTTTCTCACGTGAAAAATCAACCAGAGTATCTAACAGTAAACGTGCTACGCCTTGCCCCCGCAGTGAATCATCGACCCAAGTATGATTGGCATCAATGGTTGTGTCATCTCGCCAAATATAGCTAATTTCAGCAATGCGCTGACCGTCTGCATTATTTAAAAAAAACTCACCTTTTTGATCACGATCTACATGTTGAAATTGCATAGCACACTCGTTGAATGGATTGATTTATGGTTATCTATCTTAGTGGAATAAAACATCATGAATAGATGGATCTTTGTCGAATACCGATTTGGCAAAAGGACACAAAGGTAAAATTTTCACACCCTTATCACGAGCAAAGTTAACCAAAACGTCCAATAACTGGCGACCCACATGTTGCCCACGGAGCAACTCACTGACCCAAGTGTGGTCAATGATAAATTTATCGTCCCCAGCCCAACTGTAGGTCATTTCCGCCACACGTTCGTTTTCTTGCTCAACAAAAACTTCGCCTTTACTACCTGTTTCTTGATGTTGAATTTTCATTATTATTCCTCTTTAGTTTACTGTTTTTTAGCTTGCCATAAATTGAATCAAAATTTTGTCTCATTTATATTTCATCTACAATTTTCTTTAATATTTGCTCAAACCATAAAAATATGCGATGCTTAGCCCACTTTTGGATCAAATCCAAAACCAAATTTATGTTGAACAAGGGGAGTAGCCTCCTCCAAACGTGAAAAATCAATGCTATGCATCACTTTCACGTGTCAGATTATCGTCATTACACTTTGCAAAAAGTCGGTATCTGAGCATTTTAGCGCACAAAAGACATACGCTAAAATGTAGGCAAGACCTTGATCATGTTGTCACAGATGTTTTATTTCATCTGGCAGCAGGTCAAGGTTTTTTTGTGGCCGATTGCTGGATGTGGAGGATTTCATGGAATCTATCGGCAATTTATGGCTATACCTTGCTTTTTTCGGCATTGTTACCGTGATGCTACTGATCGACTTTTTAGGCTTTAAACAAAAAGAAGGCCAAGAAGTTAAAATCAAAACAGCCGCGTTATGGAGTATTGCATGGGTTTCCGTCGCATCACTCTTTGGTGCAGGTCTCTGGCTGTATCTACAACAAACTGCAGGTGTCACTGTGGCCAATACCAAGGTCATGGAGTACTTCGCAGGTTATTTACTTGAAAAATCTTTAGCCGTTGATAACGTCTTTGTCTGGCTGATGATCTTTGCTGCTTTTGCCATCCCACCTGCACTACAACGCCAATTACTGCTTTACGGTGTCTTGGGCGCGATTATTCTACGTACCATCTTTATTTTTATTGGCGCGTGGTTTGTGCAAGAGTTCTCATGGATTCTGTATATCTTCGGTGCGTTCTTGGTGTATACGGGCTTCAAATTCTTCAAAGGACAAAACGAAGAAGAAACCAATATCGAAGATATGGCGATCTTAAAATGGCTACGTAAACATATGCGGATTACCCCGCAATTGCACGGCAATAAATTCTTCGTCCGTCAAAATGGGATGTTGTGGGCAACGCCGCTGTTCTTGGTGTTGATTTTAGTTGAAGCGTCGGATGTAATTTTCGCGGTGGATTCCATTCCTGCAATTTTCGCGGTGACCTCTGATCCATTTATTGTGTTAACAGCAAACTTAATGGCAATTTTGGGTCTACGTGCGATGTTCTTCTTGTTGTCTGGTGCAGCAACCAAGATGCATTATCTCCCGTATGGTTTAGGTATTATCTTGGTGTTTATCGGCTTTAAGATGCTCATGCTCGATGTGTTCCACATGCCAATTTGGATTTCACTGGGCTTTATTGTGTTGGTGTTGACCATCACTGCGATCCTATCGATTCGATACAGTAAGAAACATCATCAAACCACCCTCTAATGTTTTAAAAAAGCCTTCCACTGTGAAGGCTTTTTTATGACCAAATTTTAGTATACACAAGACTTAATCCTATGATTTTCGGTGCAAATGCACTGTACT
Source organism: Acinetobacter sp. WCHA55 (assembly GCF_002165305.2). Lineage (NCBI taxonomy): Bacteria > Pseudomonadati > Pseudomonadota > Gammaproteobacteria > Moraxellales > Moraxellaceae > Acinetobacter > Acinetobacter sp. WCHA55. Next base: position 3,401,861 of record NZ_CP032286.1, read on the forward strand.
TTATGCAAACAGCTCCCTATGATAAGCGGGCTTAAAACCCTTGGTTTTACCTGTAAAAATAAAACAACCAGAAGGTTGCTCATCCATGCGTACCAAAAAATTAACTCTTGTTGTGGTGCCCGTTTTACTCACGGCATGTAGCGGTTCTAAAACCCTACAACAGGATGTTTACAATAACCAATACAACTGCTACCAAGACTGGCATTTTGAACTGTGCGAACCTGCTAACGAAAATGGCGAATCAAGCTATAGCGGCTCTACTGGGGTTTATATCGGCCCACAATATTATAAAAACAACCGTAAAGTCCGTTATATGGGCCAAGTCTTAAAAGCACGTGGACGACATTCGACAGGCGCACCCAAAATCTCGACTCACGTTTTTAGCCATGCCAAATCCCAGCCGATTCGTGGAGGCTTCGGCCGTGGCGGAGGCTCGTTTGGAGGTTAATACATGAAACGAGTTCTACTGCCTGAGCGTGCAAACTGGCAACAGGCGCATCAAGAGATTGGTTTTGACTACTACAACTTGCCATCCCGAGATGGTTCAATGTATTGGTCAGAAGGGGTGGCTTATGAGTTTAGCCTCAAGCAAATTGAACAGCTAGAAGATGCCTCGAACGAATTACACCAGATGTGCCTTGAAGTGGCAGGGGATATGATTCAGCGCGGTCATTATCCCGAATATTTTAAAATCCCACCAGCAGCGATTCCTTTGATTGAGGACTCATGGAAAAACCAAGCGCCGATGCTCTATGGCCGTTTCGATTTTGCCTATGATGGTCAAGCCATCAAAATGCTGGAATACAATGCCGATACGCCAACGGGTTTACTCGAAGCCTCTGTTGCACAGTGGCATTGGATTGAACAGGTCGAAAACATAGCAAACCGTGATCAATTCAACAGCATTCATGAAAAGCTAATTGAGCGTTGGAAACAGCTCTATCCTGCGCGTAGCCGTGTCCATTTTGCAGCCTGCCAAGAAGCAGGGCGTGAAGATTGGGGCAATTTAGAATATCTCATGGATACTGCTTTTCAGGCAGGCTTAAATGTCAGCGAACTGTCGATGGAAAACATCGGTTGGAATGGCACAGCCTTTGTCGATTTGCATCAGCAAGAGATTCAGCATTTATTTAAGCTGTATCCGTGGGAATGGATTTGGGAAGAAAGTTTTTCGCAGTTTCTCAAACCTGAAACCGAATGGATTGAACCGTGTTGGAAAATGCTACTCTCCAATAAAGCCCTGTTGATCGAGCTATGGAAACGCTTTCCGAATCATCCATTGTTGTTAGAAACCCATGCTTATGATGCACACGCTCACTATGCAGGGAAATGGGTGCGTAAGCCCATCTTAGCGCGCGAAGGCGCAAATATTCATATCCTACAAAACAATGTCGATTGTGGCGCAGCTTCAGGTAGTTTTTACTTCGATGACTACGACAAATATGGCTATGTCATGCAACGCTGGGTAAAAACGCCTTTGCATGAAGGCATGCTTCCCACCTTGGGACTTTGGATGGTCGGGGATGAATGTGCTGGGATGTCACTGCGTGAAGATGTGTTTGATGTGATTGGCAATGATGCACATTTTGCTGCGCATTATTTTGTGGAATAAAGTGGCGCTCTAAATCAGCTATTTAAAATAGATGTCCAAAGATTAATGCGGGTCTTTTCAGGCGTTTTAGTAGAAGCACTATCACTTTTAGGTTATTCACGGCGGAGTCTTATCTTTTTCAAGTTTGATATTGGGAGCTCAATTATTCTTTTGTTTCGCCAAATGAGAAGCGAAATTTCGTAAAGAAAGCATTTCTCCTCCGCAAAACCTGCTCACGTTCTATAATTAAAAAATTTGTGTTGCAAAAACAATCTATTCCAAACACTACGCAGGTTGTGGATGACATTTACGTCTATCCAATAAAGTTTAAATTGAAAAAGAAAATGCCTGTCAACTCTAAAGCTGACAGGCATAGATTCGAAGACAATATTTTTTTCCAGTTTAAATGGTATGCGCTTTAACCCGCTTCATATAAGACACCAAACGCGTGAAAAACAAGATTTGCAGGAAGATGGTAAACAGCGAAATAGTCCATTCATACCAATCGTCAAACGCCGTGCCTTCTAGATTAAAAGCAAAATAAAGCCCCAATAACACTGCACCAAATACAACACCAGCTACAGTGGTTTGTACTAAAATGGGAAAAGACAATGCTGTTATTCGACCTAAGAAATGCTCGCCATCATCGCCACCATTGGCTTTATAAGCGCTTTGAATCCCAATAAACATAATCAATAAAGTCAAAAGTCCCTCAACACCAATCACACGAACATCACCATAGGGTGAATACATACCGTAGTAATACACCACTGAAATCAGTAAGGCGGTGACTAGGTAATAATTTTTATAATGCTTTTTATCGAGGGTATTGCTAGATAATTCATGTGCTAATGCTTTGGTATTCCAAAAATACATGCCGATCATGGTCTCTTATTTTATCAATGCCGACACTGTACTGACTCAGCATTTAAAGATAAAGACTTTCTCAGCAAAATTTTGCGAATAGATTGAATCATTTAAGTTCAAAACTAGTGCTTATGCATAGCATAAAAAAACTTCCGTAAATAGCCGTGAAAAAAATCCAGTTTGCGGTACAATCAATCGAAAAAAAGTCAAAACGCAGGTTTAAAATGTCTTCTGTAGTTGCAACGACGGCGGTTCGCGGTCGCTTCCTAGATATTCAGAATACGGTTGCCCAAGCGCGTGAAATTCACGACCAAGTGCGTTACGTAGAAGATGGTTTACTGATTAGCCAAAATGGCAAAATCCAATGGTTTGGATCTTGGCAGGAGGGGCAACAGCACCTTCCTGTTGGCGTCGAAGTTCAGCACTATCCTGAACAATTGATTGTGCCCGGTTTTATCGACACCCACATTCATTTTCCGCAAACAGAAATGGTGGGGGCCTATGGTGAACAGCTACTCGAATGGCTCAATACCTATACATTCCCCACCGAATTACAATTTTCAGATAAAGCCTATGCCGACCAGATTGCCCAATTCTTTGTGCAAGAACTGCTGAAAAATGGCACCACCACAGCCTTAGTCTTCTGTACTGTGCATACCGAATCGGTAGATGCACTATTTGAAGCGGCAGGGCAGCACCAGATGCGCCTGATTGCAGGTAAAGTTATGATGGACCGTCATGCACCTGAAGGTCTGTGCGACACACCTGAAAGTGCTTATGCAGACTCTAAAGCACTGATTGAGAAATGGCATGGCAAGGGCCGTAATCTATATGCAATTACGCCACGTTTTGCTCCAACCTCAACACCAGAGCAATTGGCTAAAGCAGGTCAACTCAAAGCTGAATACCCAGATGTATATGTGCATACGCATTTAAGTGAAAATAAAAATGAAATTGCTTGGGTGAAAGACTTATTCCCAGAACAGCAAGGTTATCTCGATGTTTATCATCATTTTGGCTTAACCGGTTCACATTCAGTCTTTGCCCACTGCGTGCATTTAGAGGACGCTGAGTGGGACTGCATGCATCAGACGGATTCAGCCATTGCTTTCTGTCCGACCTCCAACCTCTTTTTAGGCAGCGGTTTATTTCCATTGGACAAGACTTGGGAAAAGCAGGTAAAAGTTGGACTCGGTACAGACATTGGTGCCGGAACCTCTTTTAACCAACTACAAACACTGAATGAAGCCTATAAAGTGCAGCAACTTCAGGGCGATAAATTGTCCGCATTTGAGTCGCTCTACCACGCTACGCTGGGCGGTGCCAAAGCACTGAGTTTGGATGATAAACTCGGTAACTTTAATGTAGGCAAAGAAGCCGACTTTGTGGTGCTCGATCTCAAAGCAACCGCATTGCAAGCATTACGTCAGCAACGTGCAAAAGGGATTGAAGATGCTTTATTTGCTCTGATGACTATGGGTGATGACCGCAATATTCATGCGACTTATATTTTTGGTCAGAAAGCCTATGTGCAAAACTAATCAGCAAATAGCGCAAGTTTAAGTAGCTAATCGAGTTTTGAAACGACTTTGATTTTCGCCTCTAAACCAAGCTGCACCTCACCTGCAATGAAATGATTACATTTTCAGCGGGCAAAAGGGGTGCATCTCGTTTAGAGATATATTAAAATTAATGCATATATATAGGTGTTGCAGGTCAACGCCTTTTTTATTTTTGATTTTTTTTAATTTTTAGGTATCTACCCATGACCGTTCAAATGAGCGTAATGATTTCTACTGAAGAGATTCAAGCGAAAGTAAAAGAGCTTGGTGCACAAATCGATGCGCATTATGCAAACAGTGATAAGGAACTCGTACTGATTGGTTTATTACGTGGTTCAGTCATTTTCATGGCAGACTTATGTCGTACCATTGCAAAACCGCATGAACTCGATTTCATGACGGTTTCGAGCTACGGTGGCGGTACGGTATCTTCACGTGATGTAAAAATTTTAAAAGATTTAGACGGCGAAATTCGCGGTAAAGATGTCTTGGTGATTGAAGATATCATCGACTCAGGCAACACCTTGAGCAAAGTATTAGAAATTTTAGAAACACGCTCTCCCAACTCAATTGAGCTATGTACTTTAGTCAGCAAACCTTCACGCCGTGAAATTGAACTCGATGTGAAGTTTTTGGGCTTTAATGTCGAAGATCGATTCATTGTGGGTTATGGCTTAGACTACGACCAAAAGTACCGTCATTTGCCATTTATTGGTGAAATTGGTCTTTAAGATCAATCGACAAAAGAGTGGCCGAAGGCCACTTTTTTTATTTTTTACTGTTAACCAAGTACATAAAACATACAGTTTTTAGCATATTCGCTCTACTGCACAATAGCATTATGCCCAATGATATTTTTGCACATGATGTAAAAACAAAGACATGATAAAAAAAGGAGCTGGCTCATGTGGTCACTTATTGTTGCTATTGTCGTAGGTTTTATTGCAGGTCTCATCGCGCGTGCCATTCATCCTGGTGATGATAAAGCAGGCTTTATTGTTACCACGTTACTGGGGATTGCAGGTTCACTCTTAGCTACCTATGGTGGTCGTTTACTTGGTCTCTATAGTGAAGGCTCGGCAGCAGGCTTTATTGCTTCAGTTATTGGGGCCATCATTATTTTATTCATCTACAACATAGTTACCAAAAAAGCCTAAAACATCCATTAAAAAAGCACCTTTTCAGGTGCTTTTTATATTTGGACTATTATAAACCCAGTTCACGCCACATATTTTCAATGGTGGTTGAAGGCACAGCGCCATTCACTTTAAAACCATTTGAGAAAATAACCACAGGCGTTCCTTGTAAGCCTAAGCTTTGTCCCAATTGTAAGTTACGTTCAATTGGATTAGCACACGGTTTTTTCGATGTCGGCTGAGTTCCTTTCGCAATCAAATTTTTCCACGCAAGGGCAGGGTCTGCTTCACAAAATACTTGCTTCGATGGTGCAACTGATTGTGCCTTGATGGGGTAAATAAAAGTGTAGATGGTCACATCATTCAGCTTATTCAACTCAGCCTCTAACTGCTTACAGTAAGGACAGTTCGGGTCTGAAAAAACTGCCAATTGGCGTTTCCCATTGCCTTTAACCATTTTAATGGCGTCTTTTAACGGCAGCTTATTCCAATCGAGCGAATTTTGTTGCACATATAAGGCAGCACTTAAATTTTTCTGATCTTTTAAGCGTACCATCGAACCGGCAATCACATGCTCAGCTGCTTCGCCTAAATACACAATTTCGCCATCTAAAGATCCGCTATAAATGCCCGACATTTCTGTTTTTTGAATATTTTGAACATTAATATTTGGATAATTCTTTTTTAAGTTGGCTTGAACACTTTCTACGCTGGCCATACTCATGCTTGCAATTGCACTTGTGAGTAGTGCCAAACCCAGTTTTTTTATCATCACTTTTTGCTCTTTCAATCGGAGAACCACGGCGCTAGTGTAGAGTGTATTATTCAAGCATTGAATCATTTTTTCTTATGCTTTACCGAAACCCAACATGACAGAACGATCAACCGACCAAAGTTTCACGTGGAACATCAAATAAAATAGAGTTGATCTCGACTGAAACATGAACAATTTCCTCATGAATCGACAGCATCTCACGCACCTGATCTGCACAATAATCCGATGTTGTTTCTAAAGCTAAAATACATGAAAACTTGCCTTTACCTACTTTCCAAACATGTAAATCGGTCAAAGTCGTATGTGGTAGTTCTGCCACCACCTCGCGAATTTCTTCCACCACATGATGGTCCATTTCAGCATCTAACAAGGTTTTTCCGGTTTCTTGCATTAAGCTCCATGCCCATTTTGCCACCAATATTGACCCCACAATACCAAGGGCAGCGTCAAGAAAATCCCAACCAAAATACTTGCCAAAAATCAAAGCAATAATAGCAAAAATAGATGTCACAGCATCTGCCACCACATGCATAAATGCAGCTTTCTGATTTAAATCATGATGATGGGTATGTACTTCTGCTGCATGATCATGAGCGTGATGGTGATGGTGATGGTGATGGTGATGGTGATGGTGATGGTCGCCATCGTGCAGCAACCATGCACAGATTAAATTCACCAATAAGCCTAAAATCGCAATTGGAATTGCTTCGTTATAATGAATTTGTACAGGAGAAAATAGGCGTTCAACAGAATGAAAAGCCATAAAACCCGCCACCACCATCAACAAAATTGCACTACTATAACCAGCAAGGATTTCAATTTTCCATGTGCCGAAACTAAAGCGTTGATCATGGGCATAATGCCGTGCAGCGCGATAGGCAAAATACGCCAAACCCAGTGCCAGCATATGCGAACTCATATGCCAACCATCTGCCAGTAAAGCCATTGATTGGAAAATCCATCCACCAATCACTTCTAATAACATCATGACTGCCGTTAAAATAGTTGCGATTAATATCCGTTTTTGGGCCAGCGGATTACCGTCATCAAAATGATGTGTATGCTGACGTGATGGGGTATTCTGCATTTTAAATCATTCATCAATATACTCCCCCTTAGTATATTTATTTTTGGAGCAATGTGTTGAGTCATTTGCATGAAGATAAAAAAATTTTAAACCGTGTGAAACGCTTACAAGGGCAGGTCAACGCCGTTGAACTCTCTATTACACATTCCGATGCAAGTTGTATCGATGTTTTACAACAAGTCGCTGCAATTAAAGGTGCGGTCAATGGACTGATAAATGAACTCGTTGAAGCACATTTACGCCATCATGTATTAGCACAAGCTGAACAGGTCAATGAAGAAGAACTGGCTGAGTTCTTAAAACTGCTGAAACGCTATGGCTAAGTTTCATTGCGTTCTTTTTCAAGTTTTTAGTTGACCATTTTTTCCACAAACCGATACACTGTTGCGCTCTATCCTTTTTCTCCTGTATATCAAAATATTATTGTTTTGAACGAGAGAGCCACATGGCATTTGCATGACAACAAGCACTTCTTGGCATCCATTTTTCATGGTCAGCCTCGCCTTAATGATGGGAACCATGGGGACTGCCTTAGCCAGCCCACTTTACCCACTGTATCAAGCTTTATGGCATCTGGTGCCGAGTCAGATCACCTATATTTTTGTGGCTTATATGTTTGGTTGTCTTGCAACTTTACTGTTTCTTGGTCGGACCAGTAATAGCATTGGCTATTTACGCACCTTACAAGTGGGGTTGGTTTTTATCAGCATCGGGTTGGTGATTTCCGCTTATGCTCCTGATGCTCTCATTTTATCTTTGGGGCGCTTTATTATTGGTATTGCATCTGGTTTGATGACCACTTCGGCCTTACTGGGACTGATGTATACCGTGCCCAAAAGCCATCAACAGATTGCACCACAACTCAGTTCAATTATTACCGCAGTAGGCTTTGGCTTAGGCCCACTAATTGGTGGCCTGATAGCTCAATTTTCAGAATACCCTTTGGTCAGTCCTTATCTACCCGTTATTCTTGGCGCTGTACTGTGTTTCTTTGGTTTATTTTGGGTTGAGTCTCCCACATTTACCGCACAGCCCTTTAGTATGGCCCCAAAGCTACTCCGACCAGAAGTGCAATATCATCAGTTGTTTTTGATAGTTGGATTTACCGCATTTAGTGCCTTTGCTGCGTTTAGCTTATTTGCATCCTTATCCCCTTCATTTGTGCGGGATATTTTGCCGTGGCACGGCCCTCTCATCAGCGGTTCAGCCATTACCAGTATTCTCATTGTCTCTGCCGTGGTGCAGTATTTTGCCAGAAGCATTCCTGCTTATAAGAGTCTCAACTATGGTTTAATCACCTTGATTGCAAGCCTAGGCCTTTTGGCGCTGTGTATGCTATTTCAACTGAGTATATTTTTCTTTATTAGTGATTTTCTCGTTGGTGTCGGACATGGCCTGACCTTGATTGGTTCCTTTGGTCTCATTCATGCCATGACCACCCTAGAAAATCGTGCTGCAGTGATGTCTACTTATCTTTTTATTGGTTATTTGGGTACGATTGTGCCCATTGTGGCCGTCGGATATCTGGCAGATCACTTTGGATTAAGTTTCGGGGTCATTAGCTTTTGCATTGCCATCGCTTTATTGTGTTTTTATCTGTGGTTTGGACATAAGAGCAGTATACGTCTGGCTTAAAAATCAAAAGCCCTGATCAGAGGGCTTTTTCATCAATAGTGGCGTTACTTTCCAATACAGAACGATCCAAAAATTTTCCCAAGTAAATCATCTGCACTAAAGTCCCCAGTAATTTCACCGAGGGCATTTTGCGCCAAACGTAGCGACTCTGCGACTAACTCACCTGCGTTATACACCACCAATTGTTCACGGGCTTCAGCAAGATAAAGCTGAGTGCGTTTCATTGCGTCCAAATGGCGTGTACGCGCAATAAAGGTGTCTTCTTCTGGCTGGAAGCCTGCATGTGCTGTAATCGCTTCTATGAGCGCTTGAACGCCAGTTTCTTGCTTGGCCGAAACCATAATATGACGGAAGCCGTTAAAATCTTCGATATGTGATGTTGTTTCCATCAAATCACACTTATTACCAATCAGCATTAAACGTTTCGGTTCAATATGCTCAGCAAAATATGCTTGCGCCAGTTTGAGTGGGTCTTCGCCTTGACTTAAGTCATAGACCAAGAGTAACAGATCAGCTTGCTCAATTTCTTTAATGGCACGGCGGATCCCTTCTTTTTCTACAATATCGCCTGTTTCACGTAAACCAGCGGTATCGGTTAAGGTAATCGGTAAACCATTCAGGGTAATTTTTTCATGTAAGACATCCCGCGTCGTACCTGCAATATCCGTCACAATGGCGCGTTCAATGCCTGCTAATGCATTGAGCAGCGATGACTTACCCGCATTCGGTTTTCCTGCAATGACCACTTGTAAACCTTCACGCAGCAACTGTCCTTGACGAGCCGATTGTTGCACTTGGTTCACAGCAGATGTAACGCCATCTAAAAGATTTAAAATTTTCCCGTCCGCGAGAAAATCAATTTCTTCTTCAGGAAAATCAATTGCAGCTTCCACATGCAAACGTAGATGAATTAGTTGCTCCAACACGCTATTTACTTTAGTTGAAAATGCGCCTTGTAATGAACGTACCGCAGAGCGAGCAGCCGCTTGAGACGTCGCGTCTATCAAGTCGGCGATCGCTTCAGCCTGAACCAAATCCAGTTTGCCATTTTCAAAAGCACGCATGGAAAACTCACCGGCTTTTGCTGCAATCGCACCGAGCTCCAACAAACGGCCCAGTAAGGCATTTTGAATGACAGGGCCACCATGACCTTGCAACTCAACCACATCTTCACCAGTGAACGAGTTCGGGTTCGGAAAACAAATCGCTAAGCCCTCATCCATCACTTCGCCAGAGGCATCATAAAACTGGCGAAAACCTGCAAAACGCGCTTTCGGCAAGTCTTTTTGGGTCAAGGCCTGCGCAATCTCATAAGACTTGGGACCAGATAGGCGAATGACTCCCACACCACCACGCCCAGGTGGTGTTGCAATGGCAGCAATCGTGGTTCGGTTGTACATAACATTCACCTAAAAATCTTAAAAGTCACACAATGAAAAATCCGCCTAAGATTACCATCTTAAGCGGATTTATTCAGCTTTTCGCGAAAAGTTGCCTCGATTAACTCGACGCACTTTCCTTATTCAAGCGGTCTTTTTCAACAGATTTGTTGATCAAAGTCTGCTGAATAATCGTGATACTGTTGTTGACAATCCAGTACAACACAAGACCCGCAGGGAAGAACAACATAAAGACTGTGAAAATAATCGGCATGATTTTGAAAACTTTCGCTTGCATTGGATCAGCCGGTTGTGGGTTTAAAGACTGCTGAATGAACATCGTTGCGCCCATTAACAGCGGTAAAATAAACCACGGATCCATCGCTGACAAATCTTGAATCCAAAGTAACCATGGTGCATGACGAAGCTCAACAGACTCCATCAACACCCAGTACAACGCAAGGAAAATTGGCATTTGTAATAACAATGGCAAACAACCCGCAAGCGGATTGACTTGTTCACGTTTATACAGTGCCATCATTTCTTGAGAGAAGCGCATACGGTCTTCACCGAACTCTTCTTTCATACGCTGCATTTCAGGTGCAATCACACGCATTTTCGCCATTGAGCGATAGCTCTTAGACGACAATGGCCAAAGAATCAGTTTCACCAAGACTGTTAACAAAATAATTGCCCAGCCCCAGTTACCCACTAAACCGTGGAAGAACTCAAGACCCAAGAACAATAATTTCGCAATTGGCCATAGCCAACCATAATCAACAGTTTGGTTTAAACCAGTTGCGAGTTCTTTCAACTCAGATTGAACTTTAGGGCCTGAATAGAAGGTCGCGTCAATCTCAGCCACTGTACCAGCAGGAACAGTAATCGTCGGCGAAGTAAAACCAATGATATTCATATCATCCATTGACTTACGCGACTCTAATTTCGCAACATAAGGTTGACCATTGGCTTGCGTCAATTTTAAGTCACCTGGAATCCAAGCACTCACAAAGTAGTGCTGAACCATAGCAACCCAGCCGCCTTTTGCTTCAACATTCAATTTTTCTTCATTGAAGTTAGCAAATTTAAGCTTGTTATAATGTTCTTCAGGCGAACCCCAAGCACCACCTAAGAAAGTGCCCAGCGTGAAAATACCTTGATCCGATTTGCCTGGATCGTCAGAGTTGTCACGTTTGAGTTGGCCAAACATTTGACCCTGCCAGTTTTGACCACTGCGGTTCACCACTTTATGGTTCACAACAACAGGATATTCACCTTGCTTGAAGGTAAAGGTTTTAATGATTTCTACACCATCAGCTGTTTTCAGTACCATCGGTACCGTTAACACTTTGATGCTTTTTCCATCTTCAGTTTGAACCGCTTTGGCATCATTCAATGTATAAGCAGATTTTTCAATCTCATACATTGGACGACCACTACGGTTACTGTCTGGACCATTAAGACCAATTAAACCAGACTGCGCCACATAAGTACGTTTTGCATCACTTTCAAGCATGACAAATGCTTCATTACTGTCTTTGCTCTTGTCATGGTTTAACAATTCAATACGAACAATATCACCACCTTTAGGATTAATCCAAAGATGATAAAGGTCAGTTTGTACTGAAATAAGCTGTTGATTTACAGATGTTTTTACTTCTGTAGCTGGTTGCTGAGTCGCGATATTTGCTTGTGGCATATCAGACGCTGCTGAAGCCGTTTGAGCATTTGGCAAATCTGCAGATACTTCATGCGAAACTGCTGCAGCCTGTTGTGGCTGTGGCTGAGTCTCAGCATGTCCATAATCTTTTTGCCAAGCCAAAATGAGCAAATAAGCGACAACAAACATGGCCCCGAGAATGGCAAATCTGGCCCATTGTTGCATATCGATTACCCCAAGTGGTTAGAGTGATTTTGGTTCAAGAAACAATCACGAAAGGGTACAGCAACCAGATGCTTTTGAGAATCTATTTGCTGAAAAGAGATAAAACGAATCCTTTTGTTTGGAACAGGGTCATACCCCGATCCACCCCAAGGATGACAACGGCAAATACGTTTAGTAGCCAACCACACACCACGCACAGCACCATGTGTATGGACTGCTTCCAATGAATATTGAGAACATGTAGGGATATAACGACAACGCGGCCCAAGTAAAGGACTAATCGCAATTTGATAAAATCGAATTAACCAATGCAGTAAGCGTACCATTGGCCATCTCTACTTTTGCAGGGAGGGAGCTATTTTTTGATGCTTTTTGGCAAGACGTTGTAATTTTTGCCAAGCAAATTGTAATTGCTGGTGCAACTCTGCATTAGGCACTGTTTCTATCCCCATTTTAGGCATAACCACAATATCTAAAGTTAATTGCTGTTGATGCAAGCGAAAACTTTCGCGAGCCAAACGTTTTACTCTATTTCTTTCGTGTGCACGACGCACTTTCTTTTTAGCAACAACAATACCCAAACGACTTTGAGGTTGTTCGGTCAGTTTTGCTAGAAATAAGAAATGGGGCTGATGCACTTTAAAAAGCGCACCATCGAAGACACTTTTATAATCGGCAGCACAGCGAATACGAACCTCTGTGCTGAAGCCATAAAGTGTAGTCATAACACCCAAAATCGTTTAAGCGTTAACTATTAATTAAACAGTTAAGCTGTGACGACCTTTTGCACGACGACGAGCTAATACTTGGCGACCAGCTTTAGTAGCCATACGAGCACGGAAACCATGAACGCGCTTACGCTTTAATTCAGATGGTTGGAATGTACGTTTCATATCGAAACTCCAAAAATGATCATTCAATGAAGGTTCGCGATTTTAGTGTTCATTGCTTGAGCTGTCAATGGAAAACCGATTATCTTGTGAAATTAAGCCCTTTTTATTTGTAACATCAATTTGAGCCTGCTCTTCTCTCGACAATATTTTAAACAACAGTACTTTTTTCTTATACACAATCTAGACTATTGTTTATTAAAGTGATATAAGTTACCAACAGAATTACCAACATGGTTATCCACAGGTTTTTAAATTCACCCCTTTTCCCTGATTTTAAATTTAAATTCATTTCGCATCTCCAGTTATCCCCAGAAAACAGCCTTCTTATAAATAAATTCAAATTTATAAATTTAAATTTATTACTATTAGGGTTGTTTTTTTCTGTGGAAATGACACTTTTCTAAATATAAAACAATAAAATATGGTGTGGATAAGATTGTTTTTATAAAATTAATAGTTTGTGGATAACTTTATGATATATTCTATCCACAGTTTGCGGATAAACTTATCCACACCAGTATTTGAATTTAAATTTATTTTCATAAGCAGGCTTTTTGAGCAATATCTGCAGAATTTTCCATGACAGATGTGGATAACTTGGTTAGAATGGCGACCCGCTTCGGTGGGTACATAGTGTTTTTATTAAATTATCGATGGAATGAATAGGGGTTTCAC